>CAVKDR010000026.1:0-4310 GCA_963655125.1 Bulleidia sp. | reverse complement strand
ATTTTTCGTAAGCACGTTCATCACCCGTACTTATTATATCATATTTTTTTGAATATTACGAGAAAAAGGCCACCTTACGGTGACCTTTTTCGACAAGCTGAAGCCCCCTCTGCGAGGGGGCCAGACATTACTTATTCTTACTCCCGCGTCTTGCGCTCTTGCCGGCAGTCTTTTTGCCGGTTTGGGTGCGGGTGGTCTTGGCGGCAGCCTTCTTGGGGGCGGCGCGGGTCGGTTTCGGCGGCTCGGCGGTGCGCTCCAACAGGCGGTCCGGCACAGGGTCGATCTTCCACAGCTGGTTCTCGCCGTAGACATCCTGCCAGATCTGGGCCTGGGTGCCGTTTTCCACGCGCATGCCCACCAGGTCGATGACCTTGTCGGCCAGCACGTTGCGCAGCTTTACCTTGCCGCCGCCGGCATCCACGATCTCCCAGCGCTGGCCCGCGCCGGAAGTGGCCGACCACTGGTGTACCCAGGTGCCGTTCTCCACGCCGGAAAGCGCCAGGTCCATGACCTTGCCGGTAAAACGGTTTTTGATGCGGTATTCATTCTCCCCGGCTTCCACAAAAAACCATTGCTGCCAGGGCTGGCCCTCGTAACTCCACAGGCGCACCGAAGCGCCGTTCTCGGTGTTGAAATCGGCCACCTCCAGCACGCGGCCGTTGGCAGCAGCGATGGTATAGCAGGCATCCGGGCGGATGACAGTCTGGGCAGATTTCTTCATGGGGATTCCTCCTTTGCAAGCTGCGGGTGCAGCTTCTTTTCCTCATTATAGCATGGTTGCGCCGCGCGGTTTAGCTAAACTTTCGCAGCTTGTTTTGTAAAAATTGCCGGATTGGGCAAAAGATGTTCAATTTTTTAACAGGTTTTGGCCTGCGGGACTTGCTTTTTTTGCACAGGTATCTTATTATAGTAGGTAGTTCGTACACGCTACAGCGCATAGTAAGCGCTTACATAACTCCCAGGGAGGGAACAGCAATGAGGATTGCTTTGATCGCCCACGATTCCCGTAAGGAATTGATGGCGCAGTTCTGTACCGCATATGTCCGCATTTTGTCGGAAAACGAGTTGGTGGCTACCGGCGTTACCGGCAAGATCGTCCGCGATGCCACCGGCCTGCCGGTGCGCTGCCTGTATCCGGGCGGGCGCGGCGGCTCTGAGCAGATCGCGGCCATGATCGGCTGCGGCGAAGTGGATATGCTGCTGTTCTTCCGCGACCCCGTGGGTGCCAAGCCCGGCGAGCCCAACGATGTGACCCTGCTGCGCCTGTGCGACATGCACACCATCCCGGTGGCGACCAACATCGCCACGGCCGAGGTGCTGATCCACGGCCTGGAGCGCGGTGACCTTGCCTGGATCGAACTCCAGCGCGGCCGCAAATAAGCTGATATAAAAAGTAAGTCCCCGATGCACCATGCACCGGGGACTTTTGCGTATATGCAGATTATTATTGGTAGACGATAGCCTTTTTGACGCGGGCGGCAGCATCGGCACCGGCCAGTTCGCGGGCGATAGCCAGGGCAAAGGGGATGGCGGCACCCAGGGCTTCGCCGGTGATGATGTTGCCATCGATGGTCAGCGGCAGGCCGGTGTAGGCGGCCCCAGCGGCGGTCAGGTCAGCGTCCATACCGGGGTAGACGGTGGCTTTTTTGCCCTGCAGCACACCAAAAGCGGCCAGCGCGGTGGGGGCGGCGCAGATGGCGCAGACCTTTTTGCCTGCGGCGGCAAAGTCCACGCAGACCTGGCGCACAGTGGCATCGGCTTTCAGGTTGGGCACACCGGGGATGCCGCCCGGCAGGATGCAGGCATCGAACTGGGTGTAGTCCAGTTCCTCGGCCAGGGCATCGGCCACGACATTGACCTGGCGGGCGCTGGTAACGATGCGCTCCCCGCCCACAGCGGCGATGGTGACCTCGACCCCCGCCCGGCGGAGAATATCAACGCAAAGCAGGGCTTCACATTCCTCCAGCCCCGGAGCAAAGAAGATTACGGCTTTTGACATTTTGTGTTTCCTCCTTATGATAGGTATGTGGCTTTCGTTTGACCTCCTGGGCAAAAAATACCGGAAGTTGTAGGGGCGCACATTGTGCGTCCGTGCGGTTTTGTGGTTACACAAGACTTTGCGGGCGAACACTGTTCGCCCCTACAGCCCTTATATGGTTGGACGTAGGGGGTATCCTCAATGCCCCGCAAATAATCCCGATTTATCGTTCTTTCCACCCAAACAAAAACTTAAAGCACCGGCCCAACTGTTTGCGCCAGTCGGCTTCGCAGTGTTTGCCGTTCATTTGCAGATAGGGGTACACCTGGGCACCCTTTTCGCTCAAGCCGCGGGTCACGGTCAGGGCGTTGGCGGTATACTGGGCCAGCTGATGCTTGCCCTTGCCCTCCTTTTCGCCCCAGCTGAGGTACACCCGTGTGTCCGGGGCCAAGCGCGCCTTTTTCAGCTCGGCCTTGACCTGCGGCAGGCAGATCCGCACCGAGGGCGACAGACACGCCGCTTTGCTGAATACCTTATTATAAGCAGTGATCGCATACAGGCTCATCAACCCGCCCATGCTGGAGCCGCCGATGGCTGTGTTCTCACGGTCGGGCAAAGTGGGGTATTTGGCATCGATGGTCGTTTTCAACTCATCCACCAGCCAGTCCATGTACTGCTTGCCGGTGCCGTGGATGCCATCGAACCAATCGCTGTCATAGGGGCAGTATTCTTCCAGGCGCTTGTTGCCCTCGTGGTTGCATTCGGGCGCAACCACAATGGCGTTGGGGTGGGTGTCCAGATACTCTTTCAGCCCCCAGCAGGTGCCAAACGTGGCAGTGGAATCAAAAAACAGGTTGTGGCCGTCAAACATATAAATGACGGGATAGCGCTTGCCGCTGGTCTGCCAATCGTCCGGCAGATAGATAAAGGTGTTGCGGTCCAGGTCATAGGGCGTGATGTGGACGGTAAAAGTCTCAACCATGATGGGACCTCCTTTTAGTTCGTTGCTGCCATTGTATCGCATTTCCCCGCTATTTTCAATCATTGTCACCTATTTTCCCGTTATGGGTTGCAATTGCGGGGCGGCTGTATTATAATCACTTTAACCCTTGTGCAAAAATTTAACAAGTGGAAAGAGGAAAAGTTTTATGGAGGCAGTAAGTACATTCTTTAAGCGCAAAGATGTTGTCATCTCGGCGCATCGTTACGGCATCGATGCCATGGGCGCGATGGCCCAGGGCCTGTTCGCCAGCCTGCTGATCGGCACCATCATCAAAACGCTGGGCCAGCAGCTGGGGCTTGCGTTCCTGGTCACGGCGGGCGGCTATGCGGCGGCGGTCGCAGGCCCGGCCATGGCAGCATCCATCGGTTATGCCCTGCATGCCCCGCAGCTGGTGCTGTTCAGCCTGATCGCTGTCGGCGGCGCGGCCAATGAACTGGGCGGCGCAGGCGGCCCCCTGGCCGTCTACCTCATCGCCATCATCGCTACCGAGGTTGGCAAGCTGGTCAGCAAAGAGACCAAGGTCGACATCCTCGTCACCCCGGCCGTCACCATTCTTGTGGGCGTGGGCCTGAGTGCCCTGTGCGCCCCCAGCATCGGCGCGGTAGCCAGCGCCGTGGGCAATGTCATCATGTGGGCGACCGAACTACAGCCCCTGCTGATGGGCATTGCGGTTTCCGTGCTGGTGGGCGTGGCCCTGACGCTGCCCATCTCCAGCGCGGCCATCTGCGCGGCCCTGGGCCTGACCGGCCTGGCAGGCGGTGCGGCTGTGGCTGGCTGCTGCGCCCAGATGATCGGCTTCGCCTTTATGAGCTACCGTGAGAACGGTGTCGGCGGCCTGGTCAGCCAGGGCCTGGGCACCAGCATGCTGCAGATGCCCAACATCCTGCGCAACCCCCGCATCTGGATCCCCCCGACGCTGGCGGCGGCCATCACCGGTCCCATCGCCACCTGCCTGTTCCACCTGGAAATGAACGGCCCGGCGGTCTCCAGCGGCATGGGCACCTGCGGCCTGGTGGGCCAGATCGGCGTGTACACCGGCTGGATCGAGGCTGGCAAGGCTGTTACCACCTTTGACTGGGTGGGCCTGGTGCTGATCTGCTTCGTCCTGCCCGCTGTGCTGAGCGTAGTGTTCTGCGAGATCCTGCGCAAGTGGGGCTGGATCAAAGACGGCGACATGAAACTGGACTAAACGGCAAGTACTGCAAAGAGGAGCACTTCGGTGCTCCTCTCAGCTTGTCGAAAAAGGTCACCGTAAGGTGGCCTTTTTCTCGTAATATTCAAAAAAATATGATATAATAAGTACGGGTGATGAACGTGCTTACGAAAAAT
>CAVKDR010000025.1:0-74068 GCA_963655125.1 Bulleidia sp. | reverse complement strand
GATGAACAGAGGGCTATGCCCGCATAAGAAAAACCACCAGCTCGGCTGGTGGATGTTTATTCTTGCATTTATCACAAATATGGTGTATGGTATTTGTTGGTTATCGTAAAACAATGTCGAAGGGAAAGGGGACTGCCATGCACAAGCTTGCTGCTGGTTCGGCGGCTGCGGCCTGCCTGTTTTTGTGCAGCTGCGCCGCTACCGTTACCCTCCCTGTAAACATTGCAACGGGCGAAACGGCCGCCACGCCGGAATCTGCCGCGATGGGCCTGGTTCTGCCGCAAGCGGATACTGCCATCCCTGCCTGGCTCGCTTATGCCGCCCTGCAGGCCACACCGGAAAGTGCCTTTTTCCTGCCCAGCACCGTGCAGTTGGAAGTCGAAAACATCTTGCAAAATCCGGAACTGCCCAACGGCTGCGAAATCACCTCCGCCGCCATTGTGCTGAACTACTTGGGCTTTACGATTGATAAAGTCACCCTGGCCGAAAATTATCTGCCCATGCACATTCCGTATTGGGAGGCCGACCCCACGGTCGAGTTCATGGGCAACCCTGCCGATGAACTTTCGTTCTACTGCCTGCCCGGTGCTATCACCACCGCCGTCAATGCCTATCTGGATGCACAGGGGAGTGCTTACAGCGCGCTGGACATCACCGGTGCCGAGCCTGCCGAACTGGAAATGTACTTAGCCCAGGGCACCCCCGTGCTGGTTTGGGCGACCCGCGCCTTTACCGAACCGATCTATAACTACACTTTCACCATGGACGATGGCAGCTGGCCCTACGCCAACTCCCACTGTCTGGTGCTGACCGGCTATGATGAGGACAACTACTATTTTGCCGACCCCATGCAGGAGATCACCGAGATCGACCGCGATACTTTCGCCCTGCGGTACGAGCAGCTCGGCAGTCACGCCGTTGTCATCACCCAATAACGTAACAAAATAACAGCAGGCCGTCTGTCCGTTTTGGATCAATGGTCTGCTGTTTTGTGTGCCTTACTTGTATTCTATTTGCCAAATCTGCCAATCACAATTTCCCGCTCAATTCATACAATCGGCGGCTGGCGGCTTCCGGGTCTTGGGCCGCAAAAATGGCGCTTACCACGGCCACGCCTGCCAGGCCGCGGCCCTGCAGCTGTAAAATGTTACTTTCCTCAATACCGCCGATGGCTACTACCGGGATATCCACCGCCGCCGTCACGGCGCGCATCGTTTCGGCCATCACCGGGTGGGCATCCAGTTTCGTGCCCGTCACAAAAGCAGCACCACAGCCTAAATAATCCGCGCCGTCTGCTTGGGCTGCCAATGCTTCCGCCGCATTGTGGGCCGAAACGCCCAAAATTTTGTCCGGTCCCAGCAGGGCGCGGGCGCGGCGAGCGGCCATATCGCTCTGGCCCACATGCACACCGTCAGCACCGGCAGCCAGGGCCACTTCCACGTTATCATCCACTACAAAGGGCACATGCCGCGCGTGGCACAGTGCCGCCAGGGCACGGGCTTCTTCCAGCAGCGCGGCAGGGGAAAGCTCCTTTTCCCGCAGCTGCACAAAGGTCGCGCCGCCATCCAGTGCGGCGGCTACCGTATCCAGCAGGGTGCGCCCCTGCAAGCGGCGGCTGTCCGTTACGGCGTACAAACGCAGTTGCTGCGGCAAAATTTTCATCATGGATTCCCCCTGTGTTCAATGTATTTTCACTATACGCCGCGCCGGGCCAAAAAGCAAGCCCTTGACAAACTTTTTGCAATGGTGTACCATACAAGACAAAGAACAGGGGAGCCGGGTACCCGGCTGAGAGGAAATTGTATTTCGACCCTTTGACCTGATGTGGATCATGCCACCGTAGGAAGGACTTTTTCAAACGTCTTTTTTTGCAGGGCTGCCCATCGGCACCCTGCTTTTATTTTTGCTTTGGGGAAAGGAAGGATCTGACCGTTCCAGAAACGCGGGCCGAGGGGGAGCGCCCTGGGCCTTGAGCAGCGTCAGCGATGGGAAGCCGTGTTCCGGCGTGAGAGGAAGCCAGCAAGCTTCGACCGAACAATAAGCCCTTTTGGTAAGCGGCTTATTGTGCCCGTGCGGGCGGCTGGCGTATTTCTGGCGGCAGTCCTTCCGCTTTTTTCGTTATGATACAAAGAAAAAAGGAGACCCAAAATGAAAACCAACACCAAAAAAATCGCCCTGGCCGGTGTACTGTGCGCCGTAGCCGTTGTCGGCAGCATGTTCTCGTTCCCGGTATTTGGCAGCAAATGCGCCCCGGTGCAGCACATGGTCAACGTGCTGTGCGCCGTGCTGCTGGGGCCTTGGTACGGCGTGGCCGTGGCCTTTGTGGCAAGTCTGCTGCGCAATCTGCTAGGCCTGGGCAGCCTGATGGCTTTCCCCGGCAGCATGTGCGGTGCGCTGCTGTGCGGCATCGTCTACCACAAAACCAAGAATCTGCTGGCCACCCTGTGCGGTGAAGTCTTTGGCACCGGCATCATCGGCGGCCTGCTGGCCTGGCCCGTGGCCGTGTTCCTGATGGGCAAAGCCGCCGGCGACATTGCTTTCTACGCCTACATCGTCCCGTTCCTCGTCTCCACTGTCGGCGGTTCCATCATCGCCGGCGTGGTGCTGATCGCACTGGAAAAGAACAGCACCCTCAAAAAAATGCAGGCAAGCCTTGCCCGTTGAAACAGGTGAATCCATGACCCTCTCCGAATCCCTTACCGCCATCCGCGCCCGCAAACCGCTGTTACACTGCATCTCCAACCTGGTCACCGCCAACGACTGCGCCAATTTAGCCCTGGCCGTTGGTGCCAGCCCCATCATGGCCCAGGCCCCGCAGGAGATGGCCGACATCGCCGCATTAGCCAGTGCCGTGGTGCTGAACACCGGTACCCCCGATGAAGCCAAATTCACCGCTGCCCGGCTGACTGGGGCCGCCGCCAACCAACGCGGCATCCCCGTGGTTTTAGACCCCGTTGGCGTGGGGGCCAGCCCCTGGCGGCTGGAGAACATCCGCCGCCTTTTGCAGGAGGTACACCCCGCCATCCTGCGGGCCAACTACGGCGAAGCCGCCGCACTGCTGGGGCTTTCCGCTGCCGAGCACGGCGTGGACAGCCTGGCTATCCCCACCGATGCCGCCGCCTGCGCCCAAGCCCTGGCACAAAAGCTGGGCACGGTGGTGGTTCTTTCCGGGGCCGAGGATCTTGTCACCGATGGCACCACCCTGCACACCATCTCTGGCGGCAGCGATTTAATGCGCAGCGTCACCGGCGCAGGGTGCATGCTGTCGGTACTCTGCGGTGCCTTTGCCGCAGTACAGCCGCAGGAGCCGCTAAACGCTGCCGTGCAGGCCGCCGAATTCTGGAAAGCCTGTGCCGCCGCAGCCGAACCCCAGGCCCACGGCCCGGCCAGTTTCCGGGTTGCCCTGTTGGATGCTGCCGCGCAAATCCTGTAAGCATCCCTGATAACAGAAACAAAAGAGGAAGCCGAACCATACTGTCCGGCTTCCTCTTTTTATTTTGTAAATGCTTTTACCAAAATCAATGGCGGCTTTCTTCCTCCGCCCGCAGGTGGTTGTCTACCCATTTAATCAACAGTTCCAGCGCTACCATGTTCTGGCCGCCTTCGGGCACGATCAGGTCTGCCTTGCGCTTGCTGGGTTCCACAAACTGCTCGTGCATCGGCTTTACGGTGGTCAGATACTGGGTCACCACGCTGTCCAGTGTGCGGCCGCGCTCCTTGACATCGCGCACAATGCGGCGCAGGATGCGCACATCGGCATCGGTATCCACGAACACCTTCATGTCCATCAGGTCACACAGTTCGGGGGAGTCAAAGATCAAAATGCCCTCCACGATGATGACCGGCGCGGGGCGCACCAGCACAGTCTCGTTGCTGCGGTTGTGGATGGTGTAGTCGTACACAGGTACCTGCACCGGGTGACCAGCCCGCAGTTCCCGCAGGTGGGCTACCATCAGCGGGGTGTCAAAGCTGTCCGGGTGGTCGTAGTTCAGCTTGCAGCGTTCCTCGTAGGGCAGTTCGTCATGGCGCTTATAGTAGCTGTCATGGTTGATGACGCTGACCTCGTCCATGCCGAAATGGTCGCGCAGGCGTTCCGTCAGGGTCGTTTTGCCGCTGCCGGTGCCGCCGGCGATGCCAATGATAATGGTGTTCATGATTCCAATTACTCCTTTATACTTCCAGCTCGATCTTGCGGCCGGTCGGCTCATACGCCCGGTATTTTACGCCGGTCATATTGAACATACGGCGGCTGGCGATGCTGGCATGGGTATCGTGGTATTTGTCCGAAAGGTAGATCAGTTCCTTGATACCGCTCTGGATAATAGCCTTGGCGCATTCGTTGCAGGGGAACAGCGTCACATACATCCGCGCCCCTTTCAGGTCGTGGTTGGGGCTGTTCAGGATGGCGTTCAGCTCGGAGTGGCAGACGTACATATACTTGGTCTCCAGATCCTCGCCCTCACGCTCCCAGGGCATGTCATCATCGTTGCAGCCGATGGGCATGCCGTTGTAGCCCAGGGATAAGATCTTGTTCTCCGGGCTGACGATGCAGGCACCGACCTGGCTGTTGTTATCCTTAGAGCGCATGGCCGAAAGCAGCGCAATGCCCATAAAGTATTCGTCCCAGCTGATGTAATCCTCTCGTTTCACAGTATTCACGTCCTTTTGTATGGATTTCTTTACAGATATTATACTGTTCTGTACAGCACCGCGCAAGTTATTTGTGCAAATATTTCAAGCGGGTGGCTTCGCCGCCCCGCAGGTGGCGTTCGGCCTTGTTTTTCTGTACCACGGCCTGTACCTCGGCCCAAAGGCCGGGGCTTGTGCGGCGCAGCCGGGCCTGGTCTTTCCAGATGGTGCTTTTGCTTACGCCAAACACCACCGCCGCCGCCCGCACCGTAGCGCCGGTATCCGCAATATAGCGCCCCACCGCGATGGCACGTTCTTCGGGGTCACCTTTCATAGCTTGCCCTCCCCACATAGAGATTTTCTGTCAAATCCTATGTGAAAAGGCTGCGAGATATGCTATAACAAACGAATTGATAACAGTACAGCCCCGGGCGCTGCATCCGCCCGGGGCTGTACTGTTGCTGTGATTTAATAATCTTGTTTCAGATAATCCTGATTGGCCCAGCCGAACTGCCCCCGATACCGCACCAGCGCCCAGGCAGGGCCGCATCGGAATAGCCGTAAATGCGTAAGGACGTATACTCCGGGATCTTTCCCACAATATCGTACTCCGTACCCGGCCCGGCGCGCAGGTTCAGGCTGCCGCCCTTGGTGATGACGATGGCAAACTCGAAAGTGCGTGTATCAGGCGCGGTGATATTCCCGGGCAGACCGTCCAGCGGGTCGGGCTTTGTCACACCGGGGATCGTGTACTGGTGCCATCCATCGTCCAGCTTGACCCAGGCTGTGCCGCCGTCCCACACAAGGCCATCGTACGTGCAGGGGACATATTCTGTGCCCGTGCGGTCCAGCAAGCCAAATTTCCCGCTGCGGCTCACGGGGGCATAGCCATTCAGCAGCGGTGCAGCACGGCGGAAGAAGAAGGAGCCATCCTCGGAAGCATTGGTATAATACACACCATCGTAGCACACCGCCGTTATCTCCGTGCCTGCGGTATCCAGATATACCCACTTTCCGTCCCGTTCCGCAGGGGCAAGCGCTGCATCAAAAAAGTAGTCGGCAAGGGTGTAGTTGTAGTTATTTGCGGTATCACCGTTGCGGCGGCGGTAGACATACTGCCCATCGCTGATAATGCTGACATGGTTATCACCCTCGTCCTCCGCAGCACCGGTCCTGGCAGGCACAAGGCCGTCCACCTGGCCGCTGTACAGCAGCATATCTTCATCTGTCGGCGCAGCCAATTCGCCGGGCCCCATGGAGCCACTATAGGTATATACTTTTTGATCCGGCAGGTAGACAAAATCCAGGTAGCCGCCGCCATCGTGGGCCGCACAGATCATTCCATCGCCGCTCTCTTGCAGCAAAACATTGAGCCGGTCCCGCTCGGTGATGGCCTCCTGCCAAGACAGACCACCCAGATAGCCGTGCCAGTGTCGGCCATCGATGTTACATTCCAACAGCGGCTGTGGTGCACGGCAGGGCAGTACTTCGGTGCCATCACTGCGCATCAGGCCCCACAGGCCGTCTTTGCACATCGTGTAATAGTCGACCTCCGGGTAAGTCTGGAAATTCCGCTCGTAGGCAATAAGCCGTATGTCATCGTAATCCAGCACGTCCGCATCTGTCGGCACAAGCCCCTGCGGCGGGGCAGTGGTCGGCGCAGGAGTTGCCGCGCTCTCGGCAGTCTCTGCTGTGGCAGTGGTTTCGGGCGTAGCTGTGGGCTGACTATCTGTAACAGATGCACCTGGCAATACCTGCCCCGCAGCGCAGCCTGTCAGCAGCAGTACCATAACAGCACAAATCATCCGCTTCATTGCTTTCACTCCCTGCTTTTTTATTTATAAGGAGATACCCTGCTCTTATTACGTTACTTCTTCCAGGTATTCCATGCTTACCCAGCCATACCACCCAGCGTATTTGCTCAGCATCCAGGTATCATCCTCGTTATGGCCTAAATCCTGTAGGCAGGTGCCCGCAGGGACTTGCATCCATTTATCGTAGTTGGTGCCCGGACCTACGCGCATGTTCAGTCCCACATCCGAGGTGACGCGCCAGTAATGGTCGGTTGCTTTCAGTTCTTTCGGGTAGGTCCAGATGTTCATCTTCGTGTCGGTCCAATCCTCCGGCACACCGGGGATGCGTTGGCTCTGCCATTCGCCGTTTTGTTTCAGCCACAACACATGTCCGTTCCAGGCGGCGTACTCGTACCCGCAGGAGATGTATTCATTCCCCGTGGAATCGATTACGCCCCACTTACCGTCCCGGCAGACAGCGGCATAGCCGTTCAGCAGCGGCGAGGCATACCGCAGCGCGTAATTGCTGGCGTAATCGCTGCCATAAATCGGCTCATATACCGTGTCCGTCACCTGCTCGCCCTTTAAGTTAATGTAGCCCCATTTGCCGTTCAGCTTCACGGGGGCCAGGTTCTGGTCATAGAAGCACCCGGCATCCTCATAGACGGTATCGTTCAGCAGCTTTCCATCTGCGTTGGCAAATACATACCCGCCGCCCTCGGCAGTTTCATAATAGCCCGGGTCGCCGTTTCCGTCCGCCCATACGCAGCGTTGGCAGGGGATATATTCACCGTATATTTTATCTGTGTCGGTCAACGGCTCGGCATCGCCCATCATACCAGCACTTTTGCAGACTTTGCCGCTGTCAATATCATAGGTCCAGGCCAAAAGCAGGCCGTCATGCTCGCCGCTGCAAAGCGTTCCTGCGTTGGCTGCCGCCAGTGTGTCATTATAGGTCTGCCAATCCTCGCTGTTGGCACTGACGAGATAATGCCACTTCAAGGTACTGCTTGCGCAGCGCCGCACAGGATTATCTGCCCGGCAGGGCAGCAGCACCGTGCCGTCACTTTCCATCAGGCCCCACTTACCGTCCTGGCACATGGTATAATATCCGTCCGAAACCAAATCATCCTCCGCCAGCATAACAGGCGGGTAGGTGTCGCGCTTTGGCAGCATGATTGCTGTATAGCTGGCACTCTCTGCCACTGGTGCTTCTGTCGCTTCAGGTTCGGATGTCGCAGGTGTTTCGGTTGCCTGCGGCGCAGGTGTCACCGCCGCCTCGGGCGTTTGTGTGGCGGCAGGTATACTTATATTATCCGAAGGTTCTGCCGGTTTTGCTGCACATCCCGCCAGCAGCAAAGCCATCATGGCACATAGCATCCGTTTCATCGTTTTCCCTCCTTGCCTGGTTCCTTTTATAATAGTATAGCATAAAAGCCGCATCCCCGCCTATAGGGGATACGGCTTTGTTATACCTTACGTATGTTTCCAATATGTGTCCAAACGGCAATGTCCGCGCAAATTTTATTCGTACATCCGCCGCCCGGCAAATACGCACAGCGGGCGCTTGGCCTTGCCCATCTCCATCAGCTGCACGGCTGCGGCCAGCGTTGCGCCGCCGCTGGTGCAGGCGGGGATGCCATCGCACAGCAGCACTTCTTTTGAAGCCCGCTCTGCGTCCGCGGTGGTCACAGTCAGCACCGTATCCACCACGTAGGGGTTGTAGTTTTCCGGCACAAAGCCGGGGCCGATGCCCGCAATGCCGTGCTGGCCGATAAACCCGCCCGAAATGGCGGCGCACTCGGCAGGTTCCACCGCCACGATTCGGATCATGCTGTTCCACGCCTTAATATACTCGGCCACGCCGGTCACAGTGCCGCCGCTACCTACGCCGATGACAATGGCATCAATGCTGTCCCCGGCAGCTTTTAAGATCTGCGGCCCGGTCACCCGGCGGTGATACTCCGGGTTGTCATCATTGGCAAAGTAGTGGGTAAAGTAGCCGTGGTAACGCTCGGCTGTTTCCTGGGCAATGCGGTCCATTGCCCGGCGGCCGCCGCTGCTGCACACCACGATTTTAGCCCCCAGTTCCTGCAGCCGCTGGCGGCGGGCAATGGGCAGATTGCTGGGAACAACCAGGATGCAGGGGTGCCCCGTAGTCGCACAGCTTACGGCCAGTGCCGCACCAAAGCTGCCGGAACTGGCTTCCACCACAGGCATACCGGGCTGCAAAGCGCCGCGCTCAGTAGCAAAGGCCAGCATCGTTTCAGCCAGGCCGTCCTTGGAGGTACCGGTAGCACCGCCAAAGTCCAGATAAGCCAAAATGCTGGATGCCAGCCCGTGACGGCCAGAGTATCCGTCCAGCCGCACAACGGGGGAGCGGTATACATCCTGATAGTAGCTGCGTAAGATCGGCATGAACGCGATACTCCTTTCGACAAAGTAAATTTAATTATAGCATACTTCCCGCCGTTTTGCATCCGTTCTGGCGTAAATATTTTTCTATAAAAAATCGCCTGAATCGGTAAAAAAGCCGCAAAACCTCTTGACTTCCGTGCTCCCAACTGTTATAATTCATAGGCTGATGTAAAGGGAAACACTTTACACAGTGCAAGGACAGCAAAGGAGGGCACAGGTCATGGCGGGAAAACCGCAGAAAAACCTGGCGTATTCGGTGCTGATGGACTTTTACGGCCCGGCCCTTACCGAAAAGCAGCGTGCCATCCTTACCGAATATTATGACGAGGATCTTTCCTTGGCCGAGATCGCCGAGAACTTCGGCATCACCCGCCAGGGTGTACGGGATGCCATCAAGCATGGCGAAGCCGCCCTGGATGAGCTGGAAGCGCAGCTGGGCAACGCCCGCCGCCACGCACAGATGCAGGAGGATCTCGCCAGGCTGCACCAGCTGGTCATGGAGATCCGGTGCTGCAATTCCGGGCTGTTCAATCCGGTTCCGCGCATCCGCACGGATACCGATGAAATGCTGAAGATCATAGAGCGTCTCGATGCGCAGGAGGAACCAGATGGCGTTTGAGTCTTTAACGGATCGCCTGAATGGCGTATTCAAAAAGCTGCGCGGCAAAGGCAAATTGACCGAGGCAGACATCAAAGCTGCGATGCGCGAAGTCCGCATGGCGCTGCTGGAAGCCGATGTCAACTACAAAGTTGCCAAAGACTTCTGCGCGCAAGTTTCTGAGCGCGCCATGGGGCAGGAGGTCATGGAAAGCCTGACCCCCGCCCAGCAGGTCGTCAAGATCGTCAGCGAGGAATTGACCAAGTTGATGGGCGGCGATGAACCCCAGTACCTGCGCATCAAAAACAAGGGCCAGACCGTGCTGATGATGTGCGGCCTGCAAGGTAACGGTAAAACCACCCACGCTGCCAAGCTGGGCCGCTATTACCGCAGCCAGGGCCGCCGCCCGCTGCTGGTCGCCTGTGACGTTTACCGTCCCGCTGCTATCGAGCAGTTGAAGATCGTTGGCGAGCAGGTCAACGTTCCCGTCTTTACGATGGGCACCGAGAAGCCCGAACTCATCGCCGAAAAGGCCATGGCTTACGCCAAGGACCACGGCAATGACATCGTGATCCTCGATACCGCAGGCCGTTTGCAGATCGATGATGCCCTGATGGACGAGTTGGTCCGCATCAAGCAGCATGTCGAAGTTGACGAAACGCTGCTGGTCGTGGATGCCATGTCCGGCCAGGAAGCTGTCAACGTCGCCAAGACCTTCAACGAGAAGATCGGCATCACCGGCGTGATCCTGACCAAGACCGATGGTGACACCCGCGGCGGTGCAGCGCTCTCTGTCCTGGCTGTCACCGGCAAGCCCATCTACTTCCAGGGCACCGGCGAAAAGCTGGAGGATCTGGAGCCGTTCTATCCGTCCCGCATGTCCAGCCGCATCCTGGGCATGGGCGATGTGCTCTCCCTGATCGAAAAAGCGCAGAGCGTTCAGTCTGACAAGGAAGCCGAGGACGCTGCCAAGCGCCTGATGGAAAACAAGTTCGACATGAACGACCTGCTGGCCCAATTCAAGCAGATTAAAAAGATGGGCGGTGCTTCGGCTCTGCTGGCCATGATGCCCGGCGGCAATCAGATCGATGCTGATGCCCTGGACGAAAAGGCCCTGCCCCATATCGAGGCGATCATCTACTCGATGACCCCCGAAGAACGCGCCAAACCTTCCATCATCAACCCCAAGCGCAAGCGCCGCATTGCCGCAGGTTGCGGCCTTACGGTCGAGGATGTCAACAAGCTGCTGAAGCAGTACGACATGATGCAGAAGATGATGAAAAAGGTCAAACGCAATCCCAAAGGTTTCATGCGCAGCCTGGGCAACCTTGGCGGCATGGGCGGCTTCAAGGGCTTTGGCCGTTGAGCCTATATAAATCCGGTATGACCCGCTCGGCTTTACGGCCCACGGGATGTACAATATAAACAGTAGCCCCGCAAGGGCCGTAAAACAATTTTTGGAGGAATATTACTATGGTTAAGATTCGTCTGCGCCGCATGGGCGCCAAGAAGGCTCCTTTCTACCGCGTTGTTGTCGCTGACAGCCGTTTCGCTCGTGACGGCCGTTTCATCGAGGAGATCGGCTACTACGATCCCACCAAGAACCCCAGCGTTGTCAGCATCGATGCCGATAAGGCCAAGCAGTGGCTGTCCAACGGCGCTCAGCCCACCGATACCGTTCGTGAGCTGCTGAAGAAAGCTTCCGTTCTGTAATCTGTTCGCCTTGTTATAAGGGAGGGAACGCCACATGCAGGAACTCTTATTAGCCGTTGCCCGCGGCCTTGTCGAAGACAAGGAGGCTGTGCAGGTGACCGTTGACCCCGTGCGTGATGACGGCACTACCGTCTATCACCTCAAAGTGGCTGAGTCCGATATGGGCCGCGTCATCGGCAAGCAGGGACGTATCGCAAAGGCAATCCGCGTTGTTATGCGCGCCGCTGCTGTCCGCCAGGGCGAAAAAGTCATCGTTGAGATCGACTAAAACCTTTAAAGCACTTTGCCGTCTGGTGAAGTGCTTTTTTATTCTAGTAAGGAGGATCATTCCATGCAAAGCTATCTTCCCGCCTGCAAGATCGTATCCACCCACGGCGTACGCGGCGAAATGAAAGCCCTGCCGCTGTGCGATGGAGCCGAGTTCCTGGCCAAGTTCAAACGGCTGTACGCCACCGCTGACGGCGCAGGAGAGTGCCGCGTCCTCGGCGTACGCGCCCAGGGCAATGTCATCCTGCTGCGCCTGGCCGATGTGACCGATATGGATGCTGCCCGCGCCCAGGTGGGCCGCACCTACTACTTTGCCAAGACCGATGCCCGCCTGCCCAAGGGCCGCTATTTTATCGATGATCTGCTGGGCTGTGAGGTCAAGGACGCGGACAATGGCACCGTGTACGGCACCCTGACCGAGGTCGACCACCCCGCCGCGCAGGATATCTACACCGTCACCGATGCCGCAGGCGAGAAGCACATGCTGCCCGCCGTGCCGGAGTTCGTCAAAACCATCGACATTGATGCCCGCACGATCCTGGTCACCCCCATCGATGGCATGTTCAACGATGCCGTCAATGGCGACAAGGAGTAAGGCATGCGTATCGATATTGTGACCCTCTTTCCGGAGTTGTGCGACAGTTTCCTCTCGGCCAGCATCCTGGGCCGCGCCCGGGCCAAAAACCTGTTCGAGGCCCATTGCCACCAGATCCGCGACTACACCAAAAACAAGCAGAAGCAGACCGATGACTACCCCTATGGCGGCGGCTGCGGCATGGTGCTGTACGCACAGCCCATCGCCGACTGCCTGCGCGCCGTGCAGGACCAGTGCGCCGCCCAAGGGCGCGCCAAACCCCACGTAGTCTTTCTGACTGCCGCCGGCCAGCAGTATAACGAGGAGACCGCCAAGCGGCTGGCTTCCTACGACTCGCTGGCACTGGTATGCGGCCATTACGAGGGCATTGACCAGCGCGTGATCGATGCTTTCGGCGATGAGGAGATCTCTATTGGTGACTACGTGCTGACCGGCGGCGAGCTGGCCAGCCTGGTAGTGGCCGACAGCGTCCTGCGCCTGCAGCCCGGCGTATTGGCCGAGGAAAAGGGCTATCAGGATGAAAGCTACTGGGACGGCCTGCTGGAGTATCCCCAGTTCACCCGCCCCGAGGTTTGGGAGGGCCGCGCCGTGCCGCCGGTACTGCTGACCGGTGACCACAAAAAGATCGATGCCTGGCGTGGTGACCAAAGCCGCCAGCGCACCCGAGAGCGCCGCCCCGACCTGTATGACCAGTGGTGCGAGACCCACCCCCTCACCGAACTGCCCAAGTGGAAGCGCGGCGAGAATATGCGCCTGGTCAAGACCGAGGAACAGATGGCCCGCGCCGCTGAACTGATGGCCGAAGGCCGCCGCACTGTCTGTGCCCCGGTCTGCACGGCAGAGCAGCTGGCCGCTATGACACCGGCGTATTGGCGGCCCGACCTGGACGAGGAGAAGAAAAACGGCTGGGCTTTCTATCTGCACTATAATAAGGCAGGGGATGCCGATGCCATGGTGGGTGTCTGCCACAAAACCGGCAGCATCGGCCATTTATTTGTCACCGAGTCCGCTCGTGGGCAGGGCATTGGCACCAAGGTGCTGGATTTTGCCCGCAAAAAGCTGCCGGAGCACGAGCATCCCACCCTGGGGGTGCTCAACACCAATGCCCGCGCCATCAGCCTGTACAAGCGCATGGGCTGGCGGCTGGACGGTGTGCTGACCGTCTATGACCCCGCCCAAGGTGCCCCCTTTGCCGTGTATTGCGAGGAACTGCGCATGCGTTTTCACGGTTGAGGTTGCAGTTTTAGTATTCCTCGACAACAATGTTGAAAACAAACTAGCAAAATTGCACAAACAGCGGTGCCGAGATTTGGCGGAATTACAGAATCCTGCCGATTTTGTAAAAATGTACTGTACAAAATCGACCAAATAGGATAAAATAGAGACAATCAAGGCGGCGTATTATGCGCAATAGACCGCCTGGAAGTAGCCCACGGTATAAATACAAGGGCATATTATTTTCAAAAGTAGGAGAGAATAACTATGTACGTCAAAGAAGTTACCGTTGAGAATCAGGTTGGTCTGCACGCCCGTCCGGCTACCTTCTTCATCCAGAAGGCGAACGAGTACAAGTCCTCCATTTGGGTCGAGAAAGAGGAGCGCCGTGTCAACGCTAAGTCCCTGCTGGGTGTCCTGAGCCTGGGCATCGTTGGCGGCACCACCATCCGCATCATTGCTGATGGTGCCGATGAGCAGGCTGCTGTTGATGGCCTGGTCAAGCTGGTCAGCTCCGGCTTTGCCGAGTAATCCATTCTCAAAAAATTAGCGGTGGGGCGACCCGCCGCTTTTTTTGTGATTTCTTATAAGCACTCCCACGAAAGAGGCCCCCATGACAAAAGCTGAACTGTACAAAAAAGCCTGTATGCTGCCGCTGCTGCCCGGCGTGTATATCATCCGGGATAAAACCGATACCATCATCTACATCGGCAAAGCCAAGCGGCTTAAGATCCGCGTCTCGCAGTATTTCCGCGAGGGTGTGCCCCACGATGCCAAGGTCACCCAGATGATCAACCATGCCTACACCTTTGACGTGATCGTCTGCCAGTCGGAGTTTGAGGCCCTCGTCCTCGAGGCCAGCCAGATCAAGGCCCACACGCCCAAATACAACATCCTGCTCAAGGATGACAAGGGCTACAGCTATGTCAAAATCACCCGTGGCCCCTGGCCCCGTGTCTCGGCTGCGCTGCAAAAGGATGACGATGATGCCGACTACATCGGCCCGTTCACGTCCTCCTTCGCCGTGCGGGAAATGGTGGAGATGGCGCAGGATTGTTTCCTGCTGCCCCGCTGCAATAAAGAGTTCCCGCGGGACTTCGGCAAGGGTCGCCCCTGCTTAAACGCCCACATCGGCAAGTGCATGGCCGTTTGCAGCGGCAAGATCACCTGCGAAGCCTACAACGATGCTGTACAGGAGGCGCTGCGGATGATCCGCTACGGCAAAAAGGATATCGTCAAACAGCTGCGGGAGAAAATGGAAGCCGCCTCCGACCGTTTGGATTTCGAGACCGCCGCCCTGCTGCGGGACCAGATCCAGGCCATTGAGCGGGTAGCCGCCGGTCAGAAAGTCGTGATGGATGCTGACACCGAGATGGACATCATCGCCCTGGCGGGCACCACACGGACCGTCTGCGCCGCCGTGCTGCGCTACCGTGATGGCCGCCTGACTGATAAGCGGGAATTCGTGTTCCACGACACCACCGACATTGATGCCGTGCGGGAGGAATTTCTCCCCCAGTATTATCTGGACGGCGAGACTATTCCCAAAACGATCGCCGTAGATGCTCTGCCGCCGGATGCCGAAGCGCTGAACGAAGCACTGAACCAGGCCCGCGGCACCAAGGTAGAACTGTACGTGCCCCAGCGTGGCGATGTAGCCAAGCTGGTGACGATGGCCTACACCAACGCCGTTGAGCGCCTGGGCCGCGAGAGCGGCCGCTATACCCGTGAGCAGAAGCTGCTGGAAGAAGCCGCCCAGGTGCTGGGCCTGAAAGCCCCGCCCCGCGTCATCGAAAGTTACGATATTTCCAACTGGGGCGATGGTTCCAGCGTCTGCGGCATGGTCGTGTTCATGGACGGCAAGCCCCACCGCTCCGGCTATCGCCGCTTTAAGATGAAAACCGTTGCCGGTACGGACGACTACGCCTCGCTGGCCGAAACGCTTTCCCGCCGTGCCTCCGAGTACGAAGCCGCCCGCCGTGGCGAAAAGCCGGACGGCCCGCAAAACCAGTTTGCCACCCTGCCGGACCTGCTGCTGATCGATGGCGGCAGGGGACAGGTCGGTGCCGTCAAGCAGGCTTTGCGCGGCACGGCGCTGGAGCACGTGCCCACCTTTGGCATGGTCAAGGACGACCACCACCGCACCCGCGCCATCGTGGACGATGCGGGCGGCGAGATTGCCATCAATCGTAACCGCAATATCTTCACCTTTGTCACCAACATCCAGGACGAGACCCACCGCTACGCCAACGACTACCGCAAGCGCGCAATGAAGAAAAAATCCTACGCCGCCACCCTCACGGCCATCCCCGGCGTAGGCGAAAAGACCAGCGCCGCGCTGCTGGCCCACTTTAAGACCGTGGCCGCCGTCAAGGCTGCCAGCATCTCCGACCTGGAAGAAGTCAAAGGCATCAGCCACGCCAAGGCGGAAATGCTGTACAACGCCCTGCGCAATGGTGTATAATGATTTTATTCCGGGCGGCACTGCCGCCCAATCAACAGTAACAGAACGGAAATTTGCCTTATGCTGATTTTGGCTATTCTATTCGCGCTGGCGCTGGCCGCTGCTTTTGCGGTCGTGCCTGCCCATCTTGGCCGCCGTAAACCTACCCTCGCGGACTGGCGCTGCGGCATCCTGCCCGCCGTACTTGTCTGGCTTTGGGCCGCCTGCATCTGGTCCAAGCCGGGGCTGACCGTTGGTTTTGACGGGTTCCGCTGCGTTGGCATCACGGCCATGGCGCTGTGGGCCTGCGGCCTTGTGGCAGGGTTCCGCCATGCGTCCGGCCGCAAATGGGCAGCGGCGGCGCTGCTGCTGGCGGCATCTTTGGGGGCCGAGGTATTTATCGGCAACCTCAACTTCTGGGCCACCCACAGCTACACACCCGTTGACCTGCGCGCCTACCTGCAGGAGGCCGAGGACGACCACAAAGCCCTGATGCTGGATGACGAGCATACCACGCTGACCTTTATCGGCCTGGACCAGGAGTTGTACAATTTACAGCTTTCGGGGCTGGAATATGTCTACGATGGTCCCCACCCGGAAGTACAGAACCCGCTGTTTATCCTGAACGTTGCCGCCACGGACGAGGCCAGTTCGGCCTCCCGCCAAAGCTGGAACTGGGAAGTCTCCGCCAATGCTTCCCGCAGCCAGGTGCGCAGCCTGGATCTTTCCGGCAAGGCATCCACCCTTACGCTGACGGCCTATCCCTATAACGGCGAGTACCGCCAGTATCCCGTCAGCTACACCCTGCAGACGATCTACGCCAACGTGCCCCGCGCCTTTGATTTCTCGCTGGTGCGCTGGCTGGCAGTTTTGGCTTTGCTCTCCGCCGCCTACGCACTACGCCCGGCTTCTGCTGCCTGGCGGGAAGCGTACCTTACCCACCGCAAAAAGTACCGTCCCGCTGTCCTGCTGGCGGCGGCCGTGCTGGGCGCGGCGGCATTCTTCGCCCCCTTTGCGGACCGTTTCAACGCCGGTGTCTCCACCAGCTTTTACAACACAGCGGATTGGGACGGCGGCAGCCGCATCAACTTTACCTTACATATCAATGACTGGGCCAGCGATACCGCCGCCCAGTATGGTGCCCTGGCCCATAGCCTGTTAAACGGCCGCCTGGACCTGGAGCAGGACCCGCCTGCCGCCATGCAGGATATGACCAACCCCTACGACACCGCCGCCCGCCAGCAAGCCGCGCCGGATGCCCTGTGGGACGTTGCCTACTATCAGGGCCGCTACTACGTCTACTTTGGTGTCATCCCGTGTCTGTTGTTCCAGCTGCCTTTTGAAGCGCTGACCGGTGTGCGGGACCTGCCCCCCAGTCTGCCGATGATCCTGCTGTCCTGGCTGTTTCTGCTGGCCGCATTTGGCTGCGTCAAGCAGGCTGCGCACCGCTGGTTCCCGGATATGAGTGCCGCTGTCCACCTGCTGCTTTGCACTGGCATCGGCACCGGCAGCCAGATCTACTACCTGCTGCTGCGCCCCTCTACCTACGAATACGCCATTTTGTCCGGTGCCGCGTTCGTCATGCTGGCGCTGTGGCAATGGCTGCTGGCCGCCAACCAGCCCGCCGAAAAACACGGCCGCATCCTCGTCCATCTGGCGCTGGGTAGCCTGTGCATGGCTTTCGTGGCTGGCTGCCGCCCGCAGATGGTGCTGTTTGCCGCCCTCTGCCTGCCCATCTTCTGGCAGCATTACCTGCGGGAAAAGCGGTTGTTCACTAAGCCCGGCATCACCGAGGCCATTGCCTTTGTGCTGCCCGTGGTGCTCGTTGCCATCGGCCTGATGTGGTATAATGCCGCCCGGTTCGGTTCGCCCTTTGATTTTGGTGCCAACTACAACCTGACCAGCAACGATATGACCCGCCGCGGCTTCTCGGTGGGCCGCACTGCCCCCGCCGTGCTTACGTTCCTGTTCGGCATCCCCGGTGTACAGGCGGTGTTCCCGTACCTGACTGCCGCCAAAATGCAGACCAACTACATGGGCCTGACCATCACCGAGCTGTTCTACGGCGGCGCGTTTGCCTGCCTGCCGCTGCTGTGGGGGCTGGCCAGTCTGCCGCTTGCCCGCCGCCGTCTGGCCGCCAAGCGTGACCTGCGCGCCTTTGTGGGCGTGGTTCTGGTCTGCATGGTCGTGCTGGCGGTGCTGGACTGCCAGATGGCCGGTATGCTCTACCGCTACCAGTCCGATTGGTTCGGCCCGCTGCTGCTGGCGGCCGCACTGGCCTGGGCGCTGGCCGAGCAGGTGTTGCAATCCCACGCTGCCCAGCCCGGCATCGATGCCTTGCAGCGCGCTTTGCATATTGCGCTGCCGCTGGCGGTCCTGGCCGGTGCCTGCTACAGTTTCTGCGTCTATTTTACCGCCGAGCCCGGCCTGATCGGCCAGAACCCTGCCCTCTATCAAAACGTCAGCCGCCTGATCCAATTCTGGCTGTAAGAACATAAAAAAGAAGGAGCCATTCTATGGCAGAAAAGAACCTCTACACCGTTGTCGTAGCCGATGACGAGGACGAACTGCGGGAAGCCGTCTGCACGATGATTCCCTGGGAAGCCCTCGGTTTCCACCTGGTGGGCAGTGCCAGCAACGGCCTGGATGCCCTGGAACTGGTGGAACAGCTGGAACCTGACCTGCTGCTCACCGACATCCGCATGCCGTTCATTACCGGCATTGAGCTGGCCCGCCAGGTCCGCGAGATCCGCCCCGCCATGCACATTGCCTTTTTAAGCGGCTACGATGATTTCGAGTACGCCAAACAGGCCATCCAATACAACATCATCAGCTACATGCTCAAGCCGCTTACCATGGACGGCCTGGCCGCCGAACTCAAGTCCATCCACGAGCGCATCGACCACCAGTACGCTAGCCTGCGCCGCAGCGGCATCGTGCAGGAGGACCGCGCATCTTTCCTGATTCCGCTGGTGCTGGAGCACTGCGAAAACACTTCCGATGCCGTTGAATCTGCGCTGCGCACCTCGGCCGCTGCCTGCGGTCTGCTGCGCGGCACCGATGACCGCAGCCAGCTGGTGGTGCTGACTGCCCAGCCCGAGGATAACAGCGAGAATGCTGCCGGTTTCGTCCGGTTGGTGGATCAGCTTGCCAACAAATATCTACGCCACTATGCGTTTTTCTGCAACGGTCATGTGGTAGCCGTGCTGTTCGGCAATCCCTCGGATTTTGACGAGTACCTGCACATCCTGGCCGATGAGATCTGCCAGCTGACCGAGCGTGCTCTGGGCCAGCATTGCGTTGTTGGTGTCAGCCGCGCCGCCGCCCGCTTCTGCGAGCTGAACGCCGGGTACCGCCAGGCCATGGAAGCCCTGACCGCCGCGCGGGAGACCGAGGGCGGAGTCAGCTTTACCCCCGATGTACGCAAAGGCGGCAGCCTGTGCGAGCGCGCGCTGGAAATCATCGAGCAGCACTACTCCGACGAAGATCTCTCGCTGGCATCCTTAAGCGCCATGCTGGATGTCAGCCCCAACCATCTGAGCGCCTGCATCAAGAAAACAGCAGGGGAGACTTTCATCAACATTCTGGTGCGCCGCCGCATGGAGACCGCCCAGCAATTGCTGCTGACCACTGACCTGCAGATCCAGGAGATTGCCCGCCGCTGCGGCTACAGCGACCAGCACTATTTCAGCTACTGCTTTAAAAAGTACAGCGGTACCTCGCCCGGTGCCCTGCGCCGCAGCCGTGCTGCCGGGGTCCAGGCATGAAGCCCCGCCATGCACCGCGCACCGCCCCGCTGATTGCCTCCCTGGTGGTGGCCATCGCGGCGGTCACGCTGATTTTATCTACCGTTACTTTCCTGCGCAACTATCGCAGTTCCATCGTGGAGGGTGCCCGCACCAGCAGCGCCCAGGCCGTCAGCCAGGTGGTGGGGTCCGTTGGCAACTATGTCGATAATATTGACGAAGTCATGAATCTTGTCATGGACTCGATGGATGAATCGCCCGAGGACCGGGACGCGTTCCTGGATGCTTTGCAGACCACCCGCAGTGAGGTTGTTGCCGTAACCACCTACGATGCTGACGGCGTTTTGCAGGACTGCTGGGCCAAAGACCACACCCCGCGCCAGAATATCCTGCGCAACAGCTCTTTCGACCTGGTCACAGCCAAGCGCCGTGGCCGCGGTTACGTCAGCATCCCCCATGTGGAGACGATCTTCGAGGGCTATTACCCCTGGGTCGTCAGCGTTGTGCGCCGCATGCCGGAGGATTCGCCCCGGCAGTGGATCTCGATGGACATCCGCTTCTCGGCCTTGGCCGCCACCATCAACAATGTCGGCATCGGCCAGCACGGCTACTGCTATTTAATGGACGAGCACGGCAACATGGTCTACCACCCCCAGCAGCAGCTTTTGTACGCCGGGCTGAAAAAAGAGGAAGCCGGCCGCCTGGCCTGCCTGGGCGATGGCACCTATGTCGAGGATACCATCATTTACACCACCCAGAAAGTGCCGGGCAGCACCTGGCGTGTGGTCGGTGTCAGCTACATTGACGAGACTGTCAACGAAAGTTTCTGGCAGATGACCCGGGTCGTCCTATTTGCCGCCGCGCTGATCCTGGTGGCTGCTTTCATTGTTGCCTTTGTGCTTTCCCGCACCCTCAGCCGCCCGCTGCAGCAGCTGGAAGATGCCATGGAGGCTTTCGAGCAGAATGCCGATGGTTTCGTGTTCAATGCCGTCACCGGCACCCGTGAGGTCGAGGAACTGTCTGATTCTTTCCGCCACATGGTCGGCCGCATCCAGCGGCTGATGACCGCTGTGCGCGAGGAGGAAGTTGCCCTGCGCAAGACCGAACTGAAAGCCCTGCAGGCACAGATCAACCCGCATTTTCTCTACAACACGCTGGATTCCATCGCCTGGATGTGCGAGCGCGGCAAAAACGCCGATGCCGTCCAGATGGTACACGCCCTGGCGCGGCTGTTCCGCATCAGCATCAGCCGCGGGCATGAACTGATCCCCATCGAGAAAGAATTGCAGCATGCCGAAGCTTACCTGCAAATCCAGAAATACCGCTACAAAAACCAGTTCACCTACCATTTTACGGTAGATGAAAGCTGCACACAGTATCTTTGTAACAAGATCACCCTGCAGCCCATCATCGAAAACGCCATCGTCCATGGTCTGGACCTGATGGTGGAGGATGGCCACATCGAGATCACCGTCTGCCCGGACGGCAATGACGTACTGCTCAAAGTCAGCGATGACGGCATCGGTATGGCACCGGAGCAGGTGGCCGCCTTGCTGCAAAACGAACCCAGCGACCGCACCGGCATCGGCATCAAAAACGTCAACGACCGTCTGCGCATCTATTTTGGCCCCGGCTACGGGCTTTCCATCGACAGTGTGCCGGACGAAGGCACCACCGTCACCATCCGCATGCCGCAGGTACCGGCCGACAGGGAGGGCGATTATGATAAAACACGTTAAGCCGATCGCCGCCGTTCTGTCCGCACTGTTGCTGGCAGGCTGTGCTGCATCGCCTGCTCCCGCCCCCACCACGGCGCGCTACCGCGTGGCACTGATTGCCAAATCCACCGGCACCGAGTTCTGGACCGCCGTTTTTGCCGGGGCCGAAGCCGCAGCCACCGAGTATAACATGGACCTGACCATCACCGGCTCGGAGAGCGAGGAGGACTACGCCGCCCAGAATGACCTGATCGAAAAGGCCGTTGAGGACGGTGCCCAGGCCATCATCTTTTCAGCATCTGATTACCAGCAGAATGCCGCCGCCATCGATGCCGCCGCCGATAAGGGTGTGCGCATCCTGGTAGTGGATTCGGCGGTCAACTCCAGCAAAGTCTCCGCCTATGTCGGTGCCGACAACTACGGTGCCGGGCAGATGGCCGCCGAATCCGCGCTGGAAAATGTGGAAGGCCCGCTGCATGTCGGCTTAGTCAGCTACAACGTCAACAGCCCCAACGCGCAGGAGCGGGAGGAGGGTGTCATCGACACCCTCACCGCCAGTGGCCGCGCCGAGGTCGCCGCCACCGTCTACAGCGTGGCTACCCCCGAAAACGCCCGCGCCGAGACCCTGACCATGCTGGCCCGCCACCCTGAGATCAATGTGCTGATCTCCTTTAACGAGGCCGTCAGCGTCGGTGCCTCCCAGGCTGTCTCTGATTTAGGCCGCGCGGACGACCTATGGATGGTCGCGTTTGACTCCAACATCGAAACTGTGGATGCTCTGCACACCGGCGCGGTGGATGCCATGGTGGTGCAAAACACCTACGGCATGGGCTATTTCAGTGTCGAGAATGCCTACAAGCTGCTGGCAGGGCAGGGGAACGATGTAGCCCGCGAGACCCAAACCACCACCCGCATCATTGACCGCAGCAATATATTCGCCCTAGATGGGCAAAAGGCCGTTTTCCCGTTTGAATGACTGTATAATTTACCCCTATCCCGCAGGAAACTGCGGGATATTTTTTCTACAATTTTATTACAACTATAACTTTTTCGTCATTTTTGCTGTGCGTTTTGCACAAAACAGTCCGTTGATGAATGTAGAAACTGTCCAATAAGGTGAAAAATCTGCATCTTTATCGGTGAAATTTCACCTTGTTTTTTCATCCTCAATCGGGTAACATAATAACTGTCAACAGGGTCCACCTCCTCTACAAGGCGACCCCCAAAAATCCACTGCAAAAAGAAGGAGAAAACAATTATGAAAAAGTTACTCGCACTCGCTGTTGCAGGCACCATGGCCGTTTCTCTGGCCGCTTGTGGTTCTTCCGCATCCAGCGCTCCCGCTTCTTCCGAAGCTGCTTCCTCTGAGGCCGCTACCTCCGCTGCTGAGAGCGCAGCCGAGAGCGTTGCCGATACCGCTGAGGGCGGCAAGGTTGGTGTCTGCATCTACAAGTTCGATGACGCTTTCATGACCACCTACCGTAACAAGCTGCAGGAGATCCTGGAAGGCAAGGGCTACGAAGTTACCATCGTTGACGGCAACAACGACCAGGCCAAGCAGAACGAGCAGATCAACACCTTCATTACCCAGGGTGTCGATGCTCTGATCATCAACCCCGTCATGACCTCCGCTGCTGACCAGATCATCTCCACCGTTAAGGATGCCGATGTTCCCACCGTCCTGATCAACCGTGAGCCCACCGCCGATCAGATGTCCGCTTATGATAAGCTGGTCTACGTTGGCTGCGATGCTGCACAGTCCGGTACTTTCCAGGGCGAGCTGATCCTCGACACCGAGAACGGCGGCGACATCAACGGCGACGGCAAGGTTTCCTACATCATGATCCAGGGCGACCCCGAGAACATCGATGCTCAGCTGCGTACCGAGTACTCCGTTAAGGCTCTGACCGATGCTGGCGTGGAAGTTGAAGAACTCGACCTGCAGCGTGGTGACTGGGACCGCAATAAGGGCCAGGAAATCGCCCAGAACGACCTCGCTAAGTTCGGCGATCAGATCGAAGTTGTCTTCTGCAACAACGATGATATGGCTATCGGCGCTCTGCAGGCTATCCAGGCTGCTGGCCGCACCGTCAATAAGGACATCTACCTCGTTGGTGTTGATGCTCTGGACGCTGCCCTGAACGAAGTTGCTAACGGCAACATGACCGGTACCGTTCTGAACGATGCCAACAGCCAGGCTACCCAGGCCGTTGCATGCATGGAAGAACTGCTGGGCGGCAAGACCTACGCCGCTGGCGAGCAGAGCGTTTACGTTGACTACGTCAAGGTTACTCCTGACAACGTCAAGGACTTCCAGTAATCAGCTTACTTAACATCGGAATCCGGGGTGCGTGTGCACAGGCGCACGCACCCTTTTTTTATCGAAAAAGTTACAAAAGGTTTAAAGGTTAAAGGGGGCCAGCGAATTGTCAGAATACCGTTTGGAAATGCGTGATGTCGTCAAGGCGTTCCCCGGCGTCAAGGCACTGAACCACGCACAGCTGAAATTGAAGCCCGGTACCGTCCATGCGCTGATGGGCGAGAATGGTGCCGGCAAATCCACCCTGATGAAGTGCATGTTTGGTATCTACCACATGGACGAGGGCGAGGTTATCTACGAGGGCGAAAAGGTCCAGATCAAAGGACCTCTCGATGCATTGAACCGCGGCATCGCGATGGTGCATCAGGAACTGCAGCCCATCCCGGAGCGCTCCATCGGCGAGAACATCTACGTCGGGCGCTATCCCACCAAGAAAATCGGACCTGTCACCGTCATCGACCACGACAAAATGTACGCGGACGCTGCCAAGGTCTTAAAGGAAGTCCACCTGAACTACGACCCGCATGCCAAGCTGGGCACATTGAGCGTTTCCCAGATGCAGCTGGTCGAGATTGCCAAGGCAGTCTCTGCGGACTGCAAGGTGCTGATTTTGGACGAGCCTACCTCCTCGCTGACGGCAGCCGAGGTCGAGGCGCTGTTCACCATCGTGGATGAGCTGCGCGCCAAGGGTGTTTCCATCGTCTACATCAGCCACAAGATGGACGAAATTCTTCGCATCAGTGATGAAGTCACCATCATGCGTGACGGCCAGTACATTGGCACATGGGAGGCCAAGGACCTGACCACCGACATGATCATCACCAAGATGGTCGGCCGTGAGCTGTCCAACCTCTATCCGCCGCGCGAGAATACCCCCGGCGAGGTCGTCTTTGATGTCAAGGACTTCACCTCCATCAATCCCAAGAGTTTCCGCCACGTGAACTTCAACGTCCGCAAGGGCGAGATTTTGGGTGTGGCCGGTCTGGTCGGTGCCCAGCGTACCGAACTGATGGAAGGCCTGTTTGGCCTGCGCGCCCACACCTCTGGCACCATTACTTACAAAGGCAAGGAACTGGTCATCAACCAGCCGCAGGATGCCATTAAAAACGGCATTGCCATGTTGACTGAGGATCGCCGCGCTACCGGCATCCTGGGTGTGCTTTCCATCGCTGATAACGTCTCCATTGCCTCGCTGAACCAGTACCTGATCGGCGGCGTGATGCTGGACGACAACAAGATCGAAAAGCTGGTCCAAGATAACGTAGCCAAGCTGTCCATCAAGACCCCGTCCTCCAAGACGCAGATTCAGTCTCTGTCCGGCGGCAACCAGCAGAAAGTTCTGATTGCCCGCTGGCTGGCCAACGACCCGGATGTCTTTATCATGGACGAGCCCACCCGCGGCATCGATGTTGGCGCTAAGTACGAGATCTACTGCATCATTGCAGAGATGGCCAAACAGGGCAAGAGCATCATCATGATTTCCTCGGAAATGAGCGAGCTGATCGGCATGTCTGACCGCATCATGGTCATGTGCGATGGCCGCTGCACCGGCTTTATCGATGGCGACAAGGCCAACCAGGAGAACATTATGGCGCTCGCCACCCAGTTTGAATAAGGAGGAGATCCGAAAATGGAGAAAAAATTCGATGTAAAAAAGTTCCTTTCCAATAACGCCATCATCATTCTGATCGTTCTGCTGGCGTTGTTTGTAGGTTGCACTACCCAGAACTTCTTTACCTTTACCAACGGCAAAAACCTGCTGCTGAACGTTGCCCCGCGTTTTATCATCGCCTGCGGCGTTTCCGGCTGCTTGATCACCAAGGGCACCGACCTGTCCGCTGGCCGTCAGGTCGGTCTGGCCGCCTGCCTTTCCGCTATGCTGCTGCAGAGCGTTGACTACAGCGCCCGCATGCTGCCCTGGCTGCCCGATATTCCGTGGCCTGTCGCCATGGTCATCGTTATGGCTATCATGGCTATCTTCGGTGCCATCAACGGCTGCATCATCGCTTTCCTGAAGGTTCCTCCCTTCATCGCAACCCTGGGCATGCAGACCATCGTCTACGGCCTGTGCTCCGTCATCACCAACAACCAGCCCATGGGCGGTTACAAAAAGAGCTACCTGACCGTTGCCAGCGGCGCGCTGGGCCCCATCCCGTTCCTGGCCATCTTCGCCCTGGTTGTCGGCATCTACTTCTGGTTCCTGTACAATAAGACCCGTCACGGCAAGTACATGTACGCCATCGGCGGCAACGAGAACGCTGCCCAGGTCGCTGGTGTCAATGTTACCGCTTCTCTGATTCGCATCTACATCCTGGCCTCCTGCATGTACGCTCTGGGCGGCTTCCTCGTTGGCGCTAAGGCTGGCGGTGCTTCCACCGCTACCGGCAACGGCTACGAGCTGGAAGCTATCGCAGCCTGCACCATCGGCGGCGTTTCCGCTAACGGCGGTGTTGGTAAGGTTTCCGGCATCCTGGTCGGCGTTCTGGTGTTCGAAGTCCTGAAGATCTGCCTGCAGTTCCTGGGTGTCGACCCCGCTTACACCTACATTGCACAGGGCCTTGTCATCGTCATCGCTGTTGCCCTTGACCTGCGCAAATACCTGGCCAAGAAGTAATCCGCTATGGCAAACGAAGAAATCAAAAACGAGAACCCGCAGGCTGCCCCTGAGACCGCCGAGAAAAAATCGGACCGTCCCGACCGCAGCCAACTGAACGCCTTTGAAAATTTCTACGAGAACTTCTCCAAAGTTCCGCTGAAATACATTGATGCGTTCATCGTTGTATGCGTTATCGCTCTTGTCGCAGTAGTCGGCATCGGCATACTGAAAAGCAAGGGCATCCTTTAACCGGAAAAGCCACCGAAGCAAACGCTTTGGTGGCTTTTCTTTTGCATCATTTCATAGGGGCGGATTTCCTATCCACCCGTAAAATCACTTTTTTATCGGCTTTCTCTTTTTGCGCACACTGTAGCCAAAGCTGCCCAGCTTGCGGCCCAGCGCCAGATAATCCCCGTGGGAGTACACGATCAGCTTCGCCTTGTTCAAACACAGCTTACCGTTTTCATCCAGCAGCTTTTCGTCCACATCCACGGCCACACACTCGGCCAAAAACAGGTCATGGCTGCCCAGGGGGATGATCTGCGTCACCTTGCATTCCAGGTTGACCGGGCTTTCTTCCAGCAGCACCGTGCCCACTTTAGCGGCAGGGGCGGCAGTCAGGTGCATGTCGGCAAACTTGTCTACATCACGGCCGCTTTTCACACCGCACCAGTCAATGGCCTTGACCAGGCTTTCCGTGGGCAGGTTCACCACGAACTCGCCGCTTTCTTTGATCAGCTTATGGCTGTAGCGCTCCGGCCGCACACTGATGGACAGCATCGGCGGCTGGGTGCAGATGGTACCGCACCAGCCTACCGTGATAAGGTTCGGCTTATCCGGGCTGCCGCAGCTTACCAGCACCGGCGGCTCCGGGTTCAGCAGGGTAGAACCTTTCCAGACCTGTCGGCTCATGCGTCATCCTCCTTGGCTTTGTCAAAGTTGGGGGTCGTCTCGCTGATGATATAGCGCGGGCGGTGCTTGGTCTCCATGTAAATCTTGCCGATGTACTCGCCGATCACACCCAGGCAGATCAGCTGCACACCGGACACAAAGCAGATGATGCTGGTCATGCTGGCCCAGCCGGAGACCGTCAAGCCCAGGATTGCCTCCACCATGGCCCAGATCACGCCGATAAAGCTGACCAGCGCCACGATCACGCCAAACCCGGTGATAAAGCGGATGGGCTTAATGGACAAGCTGGTGATGCCGTCAAATGCCAGCGACAGCATCTTGGACAGGGGATAGTGGCTCTCGCCGGCAATACGCTCGTGGCGCTCGTAGGCTACGCTGGTCGATTTAAAGCCCACCAGCGGCACCATGCCGCGCAGGAAAAGATTTACCTCTTTGAATTTGGCAAACTCCTGCAGCACACGGGCGCTCATCAGGCGGTAGTCCGCGTGGTTGTACACCACCTCAGCGCCCATGGCGTTCAGCAGTTTATAGAAACTTTCGGCGGTAAAGCGCTTAAAGAAAGTATCGGTATCGCGCTTGCTGCGCACACCGTACACTACATCGCAGCCGTCCAGGTAGGCATCCACCATGCCGTCCATGGCGTTGATGTCGTCCTGGCCGTCACAGTCGATGGAAATAGTGATATCGCAGCGGTCTTTTGCTTCCATCAGGCCCGCCAGCACGGCGTTCTGGTGGCCGCGATTGCGGCTCTGGCAGATGCCCACATAATGCTCATCGCTGGCTGCCAGCTCGTTGATGATCTCCCAGGTGCGGTCCTTGGAGCCATCATTCACAAACAGTACCCGGCTGTTGGGGCTGATCTTGCCAGCTGCCGCCAGGTCGTTGATTTTCTGCAAAAACAGCGGTGCCGTGATCGGCAGCACCTCCTGCTCGTTATAGCAGGGGATGACGATGTAAAGGATCGGGTCTTTGCGGTTATTCATAGTTATATCCTCACTTAGTCAAAAAAGTCTGCGCGCATTGCGTCATAACTTGGGTAGCCGTAGGCAATATAATTCTCGTTTTCAAACTCCACGGTGCCTTCATCCAGGGTGTGTTCGCCCAGAATGTCCTGCAGTTCGTGGCGTTCCAAAAAGACAAATACCGGTCCCTCCGGGCGGGTTTCCGCGTGGTCGGTCTCCTGCAACCACTGGTACACGTTATCCGGGTCCTGCAATTTCTCGCTGGGGTTCCACACGCGGATATCAAACGCGCCGTTGGAAAGTTCCACCATGATATTGCCGTTCCAGAACGTCGCGTACCCCTCGGTATAGCCTGCCACACGCAGGGCTGCTACCGCTTCCGCGTGGTTGGCGGTCATGTTGTGCGGCCACAGTTTGGTGTAGTAGTCATTGCCGCACCACAGCAGCAGGGCCGCCATCACGCCGATGCAAGCCCCGCGCCAGAAGCGGCAGCGCGGCAGGCGGTACAGGTAGTCCACCGCCACCGGCATCATCAGCACTACGATGGGGATGTTGTATCGCGTATAGTAGACCATGTCGGTAAACAGATACAGTCCATGGTAGATCACAAAGGCGATCAGCGCCATTACGTAGATCAGCTTCTCCGGCAGGGTATAATCCTGTGGGCGGCGCACCAGCGAAACCAACGCACAGATCAGCACCAGCAAGGCCAGGAAGCAGAACGCATTATAAAAAAGGTTGGTCGAGGTTATATATCCACTATCCTGATAGCCAAAGCTTTCCAGCCAGCCGGTAAACAGCCGTTCCAGTCTTGCGCCCTCAAAAGGCTTGAACTGTACACCCTCCTGGCTGGTATAGTGGTAAATGTAGCGCAGCACTTTTGCATTGATCTGCCAGCCGATGCCCGCGCCAACCAGCGCCGCGGTGCTGCCAAACAACATCCGACCCGTTGCTTGGTCAAACTCCGGCAGGGTATCGCCCGGCCGCGCCGGGGAGCGGAGCACCGCCAACAGAAGCGCGCCCAAAAACAGCGGCAGATACAAAATCAGCAGCTGGCGCAGCCCGTTAGTGCCCAGCAGCACTGCAAAGGCTGTCAAAATTACCAGCTGGAACACCCGCGTACGGCGGCGCGGCGTTTTCATGTACCGGAACAGCAGCCCCATAGTAAAAAAGGTAGCCGTAATGTAAGGCGGATAGCTGATCGTCAGCAGCAGAATGCGGAAATACGCATCGCTGACCGGGGTCATCATCACGGCCGCAATCAGCGGGAACAGCTGGCGGATCCCAGCCTGCCAGCAGAAATACAGGCAGGACAGCACCATCAGCGCCAACACAATAAAAGTGCCGATCTGCCGCACTTTCAGCCAGTTATCAAACAGGAAAAACAGCGGGGTAAACGCCCAATGGATATTGAACACCCGCAGTTCGGTAGAATAGAACCAGTCCTGCGTAACGATTTTATGCTCCTGCCGCAGCAGGTGGGACAGGACCAGTTCGCTGGACATATCGGAATCCAGCAGGTAATACATCCGGCCGTAAACCACCTGCCAGGTACGCCAGCAGGCAAAAATAAAGCAGGCCCAGCTGAAAAGCATAAAGACATAATGCCAGCGTTTTTCCTTATCCGGCCGCCAGCTGCGCACTGCGTTCCAACGGGCTTGTACTGCAGTTTTAAATGGCATGGAAAACTCCTTACATTTCATTAGCCAACCGCTCCGGGTTGGGCAGTTTAAAGGTACTGCGGAACAGTTCGATCAGGCCATCTTCCTGCATACGGCCCAGTTCGCGGCTTAACGCGCTGCGGTCGCAGTTCAGGTAGGCGGCCAGTTCCGCACGAGTCATTGTGATGGTAAAGGTATCACTGCCGGTCTGGTCGCGCTGTTCCAGCAGCCACAGGCAGATGCGCCCGCGCAGGCTCTTGCAGCACAGCAGTTCCAGGCGGCGGTCCAGCGAGAAATATTTCCCGCTGATCGTCTCCAGCCAGTTCTGCAGCAGTTTCCAGTGGGCGGCACTCGGCTCGCCGCTTGGCTGCAGCAGGCCATCGTAGGGCAGGTACAGCACCAGGCAGGGGACAGCCGCCGTCACATTGACCGGGCTTTTGCTGCGGCCGCCTGCCAGTACATCGGCAAACACGCCGCCCGGCCCCATGCGGGCCATCGTAACAGGCGTACCATCGGGCATTGGCTTGGTGGCGGTGATCTCGCCCTCCAAAATAATGCCTACCTCTTTTGTTTCGTACCCGGCCATCAGCAGCAGTTCACCTTTATCGTACTGGCGCACCCGCGGGGCCAGGCTTTCCATCAGCAAGGTCAGTTCCTCATCCGTCATGCCGCGCAGCAGGCGGGTCTTGCGCAGGGTAGTAAAATAAGGGGTATACTCCATGCAGGGGTCCTCTCTCAAAATGTTGCACAGGCAACAGACATTTTCTATTTATTATAGTATAGTAGGACAGCAAAAGCAAGAGATGTTTCTATCAGCATCCCAAAAAGAGAGGAACAGAAAAATCATGAAACTGAAACGTATTTTTTCTGCTGTTGCCGCCTTTGCGCTCTGCGCATCTCTGGCCGGCTGCGGCGCATCCGCATCTTCTGTGGCTGAATCCACTGCCGAGTCTGCTTCTACCGAAGCTACCTCCACCGTGGAGGAGGAAGCCAGCCCCGAAACCTCTGCCGAAACCACCGCACTGCGCGTGGCCGGCCTGAAAGGCCCCACCACCATGGGCCTGGTCAACATGCTGACGGCTGACGATGCCGCCGATCTGGTCGACTTCAATATGTACGGCGCTGCCGATGAGGTCGTGCCCCTGCTGGTCAAGGGCGACATCGATGCCGCCGCTGTGCCCGCCAACCTGGCTGCTACCCTGTACCAGAAAACCAACGGTGCCGTTGAGGTTGCCTGCGTCAACACGCTGGGTGTCCTGTACATCGTGGAGAACGGCGAGACCGTGAACAGTGTTGCCGACCTCAAGGGTCAGACTCTCGTTACCACCGGTAAGGGCACCACGCCGGAGTACGTCCTGCGCTACGTCCTGTCTGAGAACGGCATTGACCCCGACAACGATGTCACCATCGAGTATTGCAGCGAAGCCACCGAGGCCCTGAGCAAGGTTCAGGCTGGCGAGGCTGCCATTGCCATGCTGCCCCAGCCTTTCGTGACCAGCGCCCTGTCCCAGGTCGAGGGCCTGCGCGTTGCCCTGGATATGAACGAGGAATGGCAGAAGGTTGCCGGCTCCAAGCTGGTCACCGGTGTTCTGGTCGTCCGCAAGGATGCCGTTGAGGCCGATGCTGACCGCTTTGCCGCCTTTATGGACGCTTACCAGGCCAGCGTGGACGTTGCCAACACCGATCTGGAGGGCACCGCTGCCCTGTGCGAGGAGTACGGCATCGTTGCTAAGGCTGCCCTGGCCCAGAAAGCCCTGCCCCAGTGCAACATCGTGTTTGAGACCGGCGACCAGATGAAGACTGACCTGACCACCTACTATCAGGTCCTGTTCGATGCTGACCCCACCAGCGTGGGCGGTAGCATGCCGGCTGACGACTTCTACTATGCCGGTTAAATTCTGGCAGCGGGCCGCCGCCCTGGCCGCGTGGATCGTGGTCTGGCAGCTGGCGGCTGTCTCCCTGGGACATGGCGGGTTATTCCTCGCCACCCCAATACAAACTCTGCAGGCGCTGGCTCAGCTGGTGCCTACAGCTGGTTTCTGGCAGCGCATCGTATTCAGTGCGCTGCGCATCCTGGCCGGGTTTCTGCTGGCAGTTGTCGGCGGGCTGGTGCTGGGTGCCCTCGGTGCCCGCTGGCGCTGGGTGCGCATTTTTATCGAGCCTGCCATGCAGTTGATCCGTGCCATGCCGGTGGCCAGCTTTGTGATTTTGGCCCTGCTTTGGGTGCGCAGCGCCAACCTTTCGGTGGTGGTCAGCTTCACCCATGTGCTGCCGGTGGTTTACGCCGGGGTACAGGGCGGCATTGCCGATACGGACCCCCAGCTGCTGGAGATGGCCCGCGTCTACCGTCTGCCGCTCATCACCCGGCTGCGGTACATCTGGCTGCCCGGCATCTTCCCGTCCTTTTGCGAAAGCTGCATCGCCGCTATGGGCATGTGCTGGAAAAGCGGTGTCTCGGCCGAGGTCATCGGCCTGCCGGACCACTCGGTGGGCGATGCCCTCTACCGCGCCAAGATCACCCTGTCCACGCCGGATGTGTTTGCCTGGACGCTGGTCATTGTGCTGCTTTCGGCACTGCTGTCCACCGTGGCCGCCCGGCTGCTGCGGGCCGCAAAAGTCCGCCTTTGCGGGGAGGTACAGGCATGAGTATCCTTATCCAAAACCTCTGCAAAAGCTTTGGTTCCCACGCTGTGCTGCGGGATTTCAGCTGGACGGTGGACCGTCCCATGGTGTTGATGGGGGCTTCCGGCTGCGGCAAAACCACGCTGTTGCGTATCCTGCTGGGGCTGGAAACTGCCGACAGCGGCACCGTTACCGGCGTTACGACCCCTGCGGCTGTTTTTCAGGAGGACCGCCTTTGCCCCCAGCTGACCGCCGTGGACAATCTGGTCCTTACCGGCCACGGCCTGACCGCCGCCCAGGCCCGCGATGAATTGCAGGCTCTCGGTTTTACCGAAGCCGATCTCCGTCTGCCCGCCGCGCGGCTTTCCGGCGGGCAAAAGCGCCGCGCCGCCCTGCTGCGCGCCCTGCTGTGCCAGGATGCGCAAACCTTGTTAATGGACGAGCCGTTCACCGGCATGGATGCCGACCTGGTGCGGGAAGCTGCCGCCGTGACCCGCCGTTTGGCAGGGGATCGCCCCACGATTTTGGTCACCCACGACCGCACCGCCGCCGAACTTCTCGGCTGGCCCATCCGCGAAATATAACACTACAAAAACATACCGCCCCTGCCCGTAACAAGGCAGAGGCGGTATTTTTTTACATCAGTTCGGTTAAAATAGAATTCTGCACCACCATACCGGCGGGGGTTAGTTTCAGCGTTTTTTCGTCAAACTCTGCATAGCCATGGGCCGCGCACTGGCGGATAAACTGTTTCTGCACCGAGGTAAAACTGCCGCCCCAGCGGGCATATTCGGCCAGATCCAGCCCCTTGCGCAGGCGCAGCTGCATCAGCAAAAAGTCCTCGGCCGTGCAGTCACCCTCGATTGTCTCAACGGCTGTTCCATCGATAAACGCCTGCACATCGTTTGGCCAGTATTTCCGCACACCGCCCACGCAGCTGTGGGCGGCGGGACCGTAGCCCTGATAGTCGCAGCAGTCCCAGTACAGTAGGTTGTGCCGTCCCTCATGGCCGGGGCGGCAGAAATTGCTGATCTCGTACTGTTGGTATCCGGCTTTTTCCAGCTGGTCGACTGCATATAAATAAAAGTCCGCCGCCGCATCGCCGTCCGGCAGGCCTGCGGGCGGGTTGCGGTAAAACGCCGTGCCCGGCTCTACCTTCAAAAGGTAGGCAGAAATATGCGTACAGCCCCCATCCCGCAAAAGGGACAGCGCGGCATCAAACTCGGTGTTGCTGTACTGGGGCAGCGCCAGCATAATATCGCCGCAGATCTCCTCAAATCCGGCCGCCCGTGCCCAGGCCAGTGCCTGTGCGGCCCCCTCGGCAGTATGGGTGCGCCCCAGCCGCCGCAGCTGGGCATTGCTGGCGCTCTGCACGCCAAAGCTGATGCGCGTCACACCCGCCGCACGGAAGCCCGCCAGGCTCTCCTGCGTCACCACGTCAGGGTTGGCTTCCAACGTAATTTCCGCCCCGGGCAAAGGATTTGCCGCTGCCATCAACTGCTCCACCTGGGCAGGTGCCAGCAGGGCAGGGGTTCCGCCGCCAAAGTAAAGCGTATTGGGGCGGCGGGTATTCTTCGCCAGTTCCCGCAGCAGGGCATCCACATAGACCTGCGGCACACCCTGCGCCCCGGGAGCCGAGTAGAAATCGCAATACCTGCATTTGGCTCGGCAGTAGGGGATATGCAGATAAATCCCATATAAATCAGACATTTTTCACCTTTTATCCATGGTTCTTAATAATTTTGTGATGAATTACCATCCTGATAACAGTATAATACTTCATACAGAAAGGGGATTTCAACTATGTATCAGAATTACAATGATATTTCTTATGCTGAAAGTCCGTTTGGAACTTTAAACCAATATATGACCAAGACTTTCGGCTGGATGTTTGCCGGCCTGTTGGTCACTTTCGCCGTTGCCATCGGTGCCGTTTCTCCCGGCATGGTGTATGCGTTCATCAACAGTGGTGTGTTCTTCATCACCTGCATTGCCGAGCTGATTTTGGTCGGCGTGTTGTCCTCCCGTGTCACCAGCCTGCAGCCCAGCACCGCTACCGGCATCTTCTTTGCCTATGCGGCGCTCAACGGCCTTAACCTCTGCTCCATCTTCCTGATCTACGACCTGGGCAGCCTGGTGCTGGCGTTCCTGGTGGGTGCTGTCTACTTCGGCGTTATGGCCGTGTACGGTGCCACCACCAACCGCAGCCTGGTCGGCTGGGGTTCCAAGCTGATGGGCGGCCTGATTGCTATGATCGTCTGTTCCCTGGTTGGCAGCCTGTTCAGTCTGTTTGGCTTCAGCTTCGGCATCGGCGATTTGCTGCTCTGCGCCGTGGGCCTGTTTATCTTCATGGGTCTGACCGCCTATGACACGCAGATGCTCAAGCATCACTACGCCTACTTCGGCGGCGATGCAGCCATGCTGCACAAGGCTTCCATCATCGGCGCGCTGAACCTCTACCTCGACTTCATCAATATCTTCCTGTACGTGGTGCGCCTGCTGGGCCGCCGCCGCGATAATTAAGCTGCCCTTGACAAATCCTGCCGAAACCGCTATACTAAATCCGTATTCGTTAAAACACATTGACGGAGAAAGTACGCGTGGTTCGTTTCGGATCAGAGAGAGCGGTCACCGGCTGCAAGCCGCCCCCAAGCCCCCGCGCCGAAGTTCGCTCCTGAGTGGTGTGTGTGAACAGCCCCAGGCCCAGTAATGCACAACGGCCCTGCACCGTTACCGGCAGTAAAGAGTGCCGCGCCTTTTTGCGCGGAACACGGGTGGTACCGCGGAGTTTTGCATTTACAAGGCTTCGTCCCTGACAAGCACAGGGACGAGGCCTTTTTTGTTTTGTCCCGCAAGACCCACAAACAGAGGTGTACTATGGAAGAAAAAATCAAAGAGCTGCGCGCGGCGATCGAAGAAGCTGCCGCCGCTGTCACCGATCAGGCACAGCTGTCGGACTTCTGGCAGAAATTCCTGAGCAAAAACGGCGCTGTCGCCGGGCTGACCAAGTCCCTGCGCGATGTGCCTAAAGAGGATCGTCCCGCTGTTGGCAAAACCATCAACGAGTTCAAGCAGTGGGCCGAGGGTCAGTATCAGGCTCTGTCCGCCCAGGTGGAGCAGGCCGCCCTGGCTGCCCGCAACGCCGCCGAGACCGTGGACATCACCATGCCCCCCAAGGTCCGCCTGAAAGGCAACCTGCATCCCATCACCCTCGTCAAGAACGAGATCGTGGATGTTTTCGCCGGCATGGGCTTCGAAATTTACGAGGGTCCCGAAATTGAGGATGACGACCACAACTTCACCCGCCTGAACGTGCCCAAGAACCATCCTGCCCGCGATATGCAGGATACTTTCTATGTGGCCGATGACATCGTGCTGCGCACCCAGACCAGCGGCGGCCAGATCCGCGTGATGGATATGGAAAAGCCCCCTATCAAGGTGCTGGTCCCCGGCCGTGTATTCCGCTCTGACTCCGATGCCACCCACTCCCCGATGTTCCACCAGATGGAAGGTCTGGTCGTGGATAAGGGCATCACCCTGTGCGACCTGCAGGGCATGCTGGACAAGTTCGTCCAGGCTCTGTTCGGTGCGGATGTCAAGACCCGTCTGCGCCCGTCCTACTTCCCGTTCACCGAGCCCAGCGTTGAGGTCGATGTTTCCTGCTTCGAGTGCGGCGGCAAGGGCTGCCCGCTGTGCAAGCACACCGGCTGGATCGAGGTTCTGGGTGCCGGTGTGGTCCACCACAGTGTGCTGGAAAACTGCGGCATTGACCCCAACGTCTATTCCGGCTTTGCCTTCGGCATCGGCATCGAGCGTATCGCCATGCTCAAATACGGCATCAACAACATCGGCCTGATGTTTGAAAACGATCTGCGCTTCTTGAAGCAGTTCGAGGATTGATGGGGGAGGAGTACAGATTATGAAAGTACCGTTCAGCTGGTTAAAACAGTATGTTGATATCGATGTCACCGCGCAGGAGTTGGAGGACAAACTCTTTGGCTGCGGCTTTGAGGTCGAAGAACTCATTAATCTCGGCGGCGAGATCAGCAAGGTCGTTGTCGGCGTTGTCACCGAGTGCGTTCCCCAGGAGGGCACCCACCTGCACATCTGCAAGGTAGACTGCGGCGAGTACGGCCACGATATCCAGATCTCCACCGGTGCCCCCAACGTTTACGAGGGTATGCACACCCCCGCCGCTCTGGACGGCTCCACGCTGCCCGGCGGCATCAAGATCAAGGCTAAGCCCCTGATGGGCATTGAGTCCAACGGCATGCTCTGCAGCGGCGAGGAACTGGGCCTGAATGACGACCTGTATCCCGGCGCTGAGGTCTACGGCCTGCTCGACCTGCCCAAGGATACCGTCCCCGGCACCCCCATCCAGGAAGTTGTCGGTCTGGACGACTACATCTTTGATATTTCCGTCACCGCCAACCGCGCTGACTGCCAGAGCGTGCTGGGCATCGCCCGCGAAGTTGCCGCTGTGCTGGGCAAGCCCCTCAAGATGCCTGCCACCGACTACACCGTGTCCGACACCACTGATAACCGCCTGTCCATCACTGTGGAGGCCCCGGACCTCTGCCCGCGCTATATCGGCCACTATGTCCACAACATCACCCCCGGCCCCTCTCCGCGCTGGATGAAGCGCCAGCTGGCTCTGTGCGGTCTGCGCAGCATCTCCAACGTAGTTGATATCACCAACTATGTCATGCTGGAGATCGGCCAGCCGATGCATGCTTTCGATATGGATACCCTGGAAAGCTGCCAGATCATCGTCCGCCGCGCCAAAGACGGCGAGGAGATCACCACCCTGGACGAGAAGAACTTCAAGCTGACCCCGAACAACCTGGTCATCTGCGATGGCTCCAAGCCCGTTGCCCTGGCTGGCGTTATGGGCGGCCTGAACAGCGAGATCAAGGACAGCACCACCCAGCTGCTGTTCGAGAGCGCCAAGTTCGCCCGCGACAACATCCGTAAGACTGCCCGCGGCCTGGGCCAGAACACCGATGCCTCCAGCCATTACGAGAAAGGCATCTCCGAGTACACCACCGAGCTGGGCATGGCCCGCGCCCTGCACCTGATCCAGGAACTGGGCTGCGGCGAAGTCACTGCCACCCACTTTGACTGCTCTGCCGGTGCCCCGCGTGAGGGCAAGCACTTCACCGCCACCGTCAGCGGCATCAACGCTATCCTGGGCATCACCGTGCCCACCGATGCCATCCTGGACATCCTGCACCGCCTGCAGTTCGAGGTCACCCTTGAGGCTGACGACAACACCATGCAGGTCGTTGCCCCCCGCTGGCGTGAGGACATCGAGGTCGGCGAGCCTGACCTGGCCGAGGAAGTCATCCGCGAGTACGGCTATGACCACATCGTGCCTACCTTCCTGAAAGCTGCCCAGGTCACCACCGGCGGCCTGACTGCCGAGCAGAAAGCCCGCGCCAAGGCCAAACGCGTCATGTGCGCCCAGGGCTTCTACGAGGCCGAGACCCTCGCGTTCTACGCCGATGCCGACCTGGATATGCTGCATATCGCCGCCGATGCCCCGGAGCGCAAGGTCATCCGCATCCTGAACCCCATTTCTTCTCACCTGACCATCATGCGCCCGCTGCTGGCACCGTCCCTGCTGAATGTTGTTGTCGACAACCTGCGCAAGGGCAACGGCGAGGGCCGCCTGTTCGAGATGTCCAACATCTATATCCCGAAGCAGCTGCCCATCACCGAGCTGCCGGAGGAGCGCCTGCACCTGGGCTTCGCCGCCTGGGGCAATGACGAGGACTTCTTCACCGTCAAGGGCGCTGTTGCCGCTTTGGGCGAAGCTTTCGGCGTTGAACTGACCGTGGAGCGCGCCACCGATGTTGCCTGGCTGCATCCCGGCATCGCCGCTTATATCCTGTGCAAGGGTGAGCGCGTTGGTGTCTTTGGAAAGCTGGCCAACGATGTCACCTCCGAGCTGAAGCTGCCCAAGGACAGCCGCTCCAACCAGAACATCTACCTGGGCGAGATCGACTGGGTCGCTTTCCACGCCCTGGTTCCCGCCAGCCTGCACTACACCCCGATCCCGGAGTTTGCCCCTGTCCAGCGTGACCTGGCCCTGGTTGCCCCCGAGAGCATGGAGTGCGGCACCCTCATCACCGAGATGCAGCGCGCCTGCAAGCAGCTGACCAAGGTGGAACTGTTCGACATCTACCGCGGCGAAAAGCTGGGTGCTGATAAAAAGAGCATGGCTTTCAGCCTGTACTTCCAGCCCGGCGAGAAGCCTTTCGCAGCCGATGAGGTTGACCGCTTCGTCAAGAAGATCCTCGGCAACCTGAAGTTCAAGCTCGGCATCGAGATCCGCGAGTAATTTTATAATTTCCAAGCCGCTGTGCACTTTTTTGGTGCATGGCGGCTTTTTTCTTTGCAAAAGTTTTCAAATCTGACACATTCTGCGGTACAATAGGGGGTAAAGGAGGACTTGCCATGAATCCGATTTTAGTTGTAGACGATGAACAGGCCATTGCCATGCTGATACGCCGCATCCTGACCGATGCAGGCTACCGCTGCGAGGCCGTAACCGACAGCGCCCGGGCCGCCGATTTACTGGAGCAAAATCAGTACGACCTTGTGCTGCTGGATATTATGATGCCCAAAATCGACGGCTACGACCTGCTGAACTATATCCGCCCCACCGGCACGCCCTGCATTTTCATCACGGCCAAGGCGGCGGTCGAGGACCGTGTGCGCGGTCTGCACAGCGGGGCCGATGATTACATCATCAAGCCTTTCGCCCCGGCCGAGCTGGTGGCCCGGGTGGAAAGCGTCCTGCGCCGTGCAGGCCGCAGCATGGTGGTCTACCACCTGTGGGACCTGACGGTGGATACCGCCGCCTGCCGCGTCCAGCGCGGGGACGAGGAAATACGCCTAACACCCAAAGAGTACGAACTTCTCCTGCTTTTCCTGCGCAACCGCGGCCGCGCGCTTTACCGGGACTACCTGTACGAGACCGTCTGGGGCGAGAACGATGTCGCCGACAGTACCCGCACACTGGACACCCACATCACCCGGCTGCGCCGCAAGCTGGACCTGGGTGACCGCCTGCGCACCGTGCGCAATGTGGGCCACATGCTGGAAAAAGAGTAAAATCACCGCAAAAGTTTGCATCCCGGACGCTTACCGGAAACAAAACCGTGACATTGCCGCCGTACACTAAGGCCAGAACATAACAAAGGAGATGCCCTTATGAAACACCGTACCGCTTTTGCCCTGGCCCTGTCTGCCCTGATGCTCACCTCCTGCGCCGCTCCGGATGCTGCCCAAAGCCCCGCCCCTGCCGCTGAAGCTGCTGCATCCAGTGCCGATGCAGGGGCGAGCGCACCCTCGGCCCCGGCCCCATCGGCAGACAAGCCGCTGCAGATCCTGAACAGCGGCGGCACTGCCAAACAGTTTTCGATGACCGATACAGCCGCCTATCTGCCCGCAAAGTTCGGCGGCACGCTGCTGGCCACCAAAATTGATTTTACCACCGCACAGCAGCAGGTGCTTTGCAGCGCAGAAGGCTGTGCCCATACCGATGCAGGCTGCCCCGCCTTTATGGCTGCTGACGATGATGCTTTGTCGCAGTACTACACCGGCGGGTTAGTTGCCGCAGGAGACAGGCTCTACTGGTTTATCAACGGTGGGGTCTCGCCCGTCAATGTCCGGGGCGATGTCAGCGCACTGGACGGCAGCAACCGTCACACGATCGTTGAGAACGGCAGTATATTCCAGCTGGATTGCACGATGTCCATGTGCTTTACCGATGGTGATGCTTTGTACCTTGCCGCCGCCAGCGGCCTTGTCCGGCTGGATGATACCGGACTGACCTCGGTTTTCCCGCTGAGCGATGGGCATCCTACGCCCGAAAACCCGCTTTATACGCAGGACAGCACGCCCCGCTGCACCATCCTTGGCTGCTGGCAGGATATGGCCGTCTTTGGCTGTACACCATCCCTCAGCGGCAGCGGCACAGGCCTGATCGGCGTACATGCCGACGGCTCCATCACAGATTTGGGCAGCTGCAGCATCGACTTTGGCAGCCCTACCGATTGGATTCCCACCCTGCACGACGGCAAGCTTTATTACGTTCCCGGCAGCGGCAACCAGGCCGAAACCATCGAGGTCACCGACCTTGCCGCCCAAACTACCGAGACGCTCCCGCTGCCTGCTGGCGGCGGCTGGAACAATTATTGCGTTGCCTACGGCGATGGCACCATTGGCCTGATCAGCAACGAAATCAACTATGCCTGGACCCCCGGCGGCGATACCGCCGTAGAGTTGGCCCCCACCTGGTGCAAGGACACCACCGTGGCCCGCTCTCCGGTCATCTACGCCGAGAACGGCACCATGGCGCTGGTCAAAGTCAGTGACCGCACCGTCTCTGCGCCGCAGCTTACCCCGGAGGGTCTGCCGTACCAACGCCAGCAGACTTTTTCTGACCTAGCTTTAATTCCTCTGCAAGATTTATTCTCCGGCAGCCAGGATTGGACGCCCATCACCATGCTGGACGGTGCCCTTTTGTACTGATACTATCGCTGATTTCAGGAAAGGAATCTGCCTTATGCGTATTTCTTCTAAACTCATATCCTGCCTGCTGGCGCTGGCTGTATCTCTCACCGCCTGCGCCGCAGCCCCCGGCGCATCCACCCCGGATACCGCCGCATCAACCACCACACAAACGCCCACGCCGACCACGGAAGCCGTCCCACAGCCCAACGCCCCGCTTAGCAGCATGACCAACACATGGGGCACCGTCATGGGCAAAGCGGCGGTTTATCAGCCTATGGATGTGAACGGGGACGGGGGCATTTTCGCTACAGCAATATATTTCACCACCGGCCAGCAGCAGGTGCTTTGCCACAAATCCGGCTGTAGCCATACGGATAAAACCTGCGCTGGCTTCCTGATTGATTCACCCATTGGCAGCCAGACCGCTGCTTTCGTGATTCCTGTAGGGGACAAACTGTACTGGATCGTTGATGGAGGAAATGCGGAACCCGGCAATACCTATATTGATACCAGCGACCTTGATGGCAACAACCGGCAGCGTGTCATGGATGGCATCGACCTTCCTTCTTTGTCTTACGCCGAAGATTGGTTTACCGATGGAACGTCTTTGTATGTGACAATACATGTGCCTGAAAATTTTTATATTATCCGCATCAATGAATCCAGCACCAAATGCTTATTCTGGACACACACGCAGGGGCAGGACTACTACAAAGTCGCGGGCTGCTGGCAGGATAAATTCGTTCTCATGTACGCTGCTGACTACGTCCAGCCTGAACTAGGCGATGCTACCACGCAGGAAGAATTCGATGCCTTTGACCATGCTTGGGAAGCCGCCCGCAATGGCCAACCATACACCCTGTACTTAATCGACACCGAAGGCAATAAGACTGACACCTCCTTTCACTGGACACTGGGCGAAGGCTCTATCGCTAAGGTGGCTGACGGCATTGCCTACCGGTTGGGTGAGGACGGCACTGTCACCAAGATGGACCTTGCAACAGGCACTTCCACCTCTCACCAGCTGGACCTGCCAACACGTGTCTGGCCCAGTTCCGAAAATGCGCCGCTGCGTGATTATGTCACCGTTTACATGGATGTCCCAGATGGCGATAACAACGAATTCCTTTTAGACTTGGACACCGGAGAATACTTCCAGCTGCCCACCACCTGGTTCAAGGACCAATCCATTTCCCGCAATCCCTTTGTGGTTGCCGCGGGAGACGATATGCTGCTTGTAAAGTACAATGAAATCTATTACACGCAAAACGACATCGGCCCAGACGGACAGCCCTACAGTTTCACCACCTGCCGTGGCGAGTATGGGCTGATCTCGGTGGACGATTATCTTACCGGCAGCCAGGATTGGCTCCCCGTCACCCTGCTGGGCAATGACCTGATATAATAAGGAATTTTTTATGAAACTTACTGCCAAATTTACTGCCCTCTTGCTGGCGTTGGCCTTATCCCTGACTGCCTGTACCACTGTGCCCGATACTGCCGCCAGCACGGCCCCCACACCCGCGCCTACCGCCGAAGCCACGCCCCAGCCCACTACAGAACTTACTGCCATCTCTACCTGGTCAGGTTTTGCTATGGGCCAAAACGCCGTCTATAACGTCATGAACGTAAACGATGAAGGCCGCTATTTTGCCACCACCATCGATCTCACCACCGGTCAGCAGAAAGTCCTTTGCTATGAGCCGAACTGCCCCCACACAGACGAAACCTGCCCCGGCTTTATGGCCGAATCCGCCAGCGGTGCCGTGCCCACCTCTTATCTCATCCCCGCATCAGACAGGCTCTATTGGGTCATCGATGGCCGCTTCAATGACAGCTGCGGCGCTTATGTGGATGTCAGCGACCTGGACGGCCGCAACCGTCACCGCATCATTGAGGGGGACGACCTGCCCGAACTTGGCGTCGTCAACAACTGGTACGCCGATGGCAGCGCCCTCTACACCACCTACTACTCCGGGAGCGACTTTCTCGTCCTGCGCATCGATGAAACCGGCACCGCCATCATCGGGCAAAAGCCCCGCACCGGTTCCGAATGGTACTGCGCTGTCGGCTGCTGGCAGGATACGATCATCCTGCAGCACAGCGGGGACTATTACATCCCTGAACTGAAAAAGGCAGGCGAATCCGCCACCGAGGAAGAATATGATGCCTGGTACGCCGAACAGGATGCGGCCAAACTCACCCAGCCCGTTTCGCTGTGCCTGCTGGGCACCGATGGGGAAGTGCAGGATACCGATTTTCATTGGACCGTGGCCGATGGATCTATTGCCAAAGTGCGGGACGGCCTCGTCTATCTGCTAAGCCCGGGCGGCACCGTTACCCAAATGGACCTGGCCACCGGCAGCTCCACCGCCCAATCGTTTGACCTCCCCGGCCAGGCCGAGCCGGACGGTTCGGACATGCTGCCTGGTAGTTGGGCCAGCGTCTATGTCGCAGACCTGGGTAACGGCAACAACGAGTGCCTTTTGAATCTGGACACCGGCGAGTACCAGCCCCAGCCCACTACCTGGTTCAAGGACCAGGCCGCGCCCCGCTGCCCCATCATCTGGGCGGCAGATCATGGCATGCTTTTCCTGCAATACGGCGAAGTATACTACACCCAAAAAGGCATCGGCCCCGATGGCATGCCCGCCAGCTATACCGTAGGCCGCAATGAGTACGGCATTATCTCTTTTGATGACTATCTGGCAGGCAGCCAGGACTGGATCCCTGTCACGCTGCTGGGCAATACCCTGACCTAACGAGGAAACACCCATGAAATTTGCTACCAAACTATCCCTTGGCTGCATCACACTGCTTTCCTGTGCGCTCTGCGCGGCGGGGCTGATTTTGACCGGCAAAAGCTTCTCCGGCGGTTTAGAGACTACCCGCGCAGCCATGCAGGCACAGCAGGCAAAAGAAAAATACACACTGGAACGCGGCATCTTTACCGCCGCCGAAGCCAGCACCCAGTTTTCGACCAACACTATGGTCGAAAACTACACCCTTGCCACCGCTGCCCAGCAGTATGCCGAGCAAACCGCCGATGCCAACAGCGGCATCGCCCTTTGGGTCAACAGCGCGTACACGCTTTACTCTAACCTGCCCGCCGCCCTACCGCGCGCGGTGCAATTGCAGGCCATATCAGGCGGGGCCGACCACTGGCAGCTGGCCCACGGCGCCGGGCATTGGTATCTGCTGCTGTCCCAGCCGTTGGATATTCCCGGTATACAGGCGGACATGCTCTGTTCTTACGATATCACCAGCGTGTTTGCCACGCGCAACGCCCAGCTGCGGGCCTGGCTGGCTGCTTCGGCCGTTTTGCTGGCGCTGGGCGGCGCAGCGGCGGTGTTGTTCAGCCGTCTGGTCACCCGGCCGCTGACCACCCTGCAATCTGCCAGCGAAAAAATTGCTGCCGGCCAGTATACCGAACGCACCCAGGTACAGACCAACGATGAGATCGGTGCGCTGAGCAGCAGCTTTGATGCCATGGCCGCTGCCGTGGAAGCCAAAGTGGACGAGATGGGCGAGACGCTGCAAAGCCAGAAAGATTTCATCGCCGCCTTCACCCACGAGGTTAAGACCCCCATGACCGCCATGCTGGGCTACGCCGACCTGATGCGCGCGGCCCCGGATGACCTGGACTTACAGCGGGAATCCGCCAACTACATTTACCACGAGACCCGCCGGTTAGAGGAACTCAGCCACCGTCTGCTGGCCCTGATGGGACTGGATGCCGCCGACCGCCTGACGCTGGAACCTGTCAGTGACCGCGCCCTGCTGACCCAGGTGGTGCGTAGTCTGCCCCAGGGCAGCACCCCCGTGCCGCGCATCATCGCTTGCGACTGCGTTGTCCGGGTCGACCGCGCCCTTTGGGTGGACATGCTGCGCAACCTGACCATCAACGCCCAGCGCGCCTGCAAAGGCATTGCGGGGGCATCCATCACCCTGCGCTGCCAGCAGCAGGGGAGCGCCGCCGTTTTCACTGTGGCCGATACCGGCTGCGGCATTCCCGCCGCCGACCTGCCCCGCGTGACCGAAGCCTTTTATATGGTGGATAAGTCCCGCAGCCGTGCCGATGGCGGCAGCGGCATTGGTCTGGCGCTGTGCTCTCGTATCGCCCAGGCACACGGCACACAGCTGAAAATTGAAAGTACCGAGGGCGTGGGTACGACCGTAACCGTGTCCGTTCCCACCCTTGGCCCCGATGATTTGCCCACTACCGATACCGACAGAAAGGAGCAGCCATGAAAAAGTACCGCCTGCCGCTGGCCTGTGCGCTGGTTGTCATCCTCAGCCTGGCACTGCCTTTTGCCGTGTTTTCGCTGTGGGACAAAGCGCTGCTCTCCGCTCCGCACAGCCAGACGGCCGCCGAGGGCCTGTCTGCCGAAGCCCGCGCCAACCCCACCGCCTGCACACTGTACGCCTGCAGCCATGTACTGAACATCCCGCTGGGCTACAACAGCGGCAGCGAAAGCCCCTGGACACAAACCGCTATTGATGATGCCACGCTGGAACGCGTTCGCAGTGCCCTGCGCGCCCTCCACGATGCCGGGCTGCTGACCGATACCCAGCTTACCAAAGCCCTGGCCGCCTGCACCCAAACCGACAAAGCCACCACCTGGAATGTTGCCACCGCCCCCGGCGGCCTGACGCAGACCAGCTGCAATATCATGGCAGAATTCGACGATGAATCGCCTGACTCTTACAGCAGCTTTGCGTTAAACCTGATTTTAACAAACGCCAATGCCCCGGTCTACTTCAACTACCAGGACAGCCAGGATACCACCCTGCTCACCGCAGATGCCGCCTATCTGCAAAAGTACAGCGTACTATTGGGGCTGGATGCCTTTGTCGACTGGCAGTACCCGGATTGGGGCACCACCGTGCGGGATTTCGGCGTTGCTGCCTACAGCGGGACCGCCCAGCTCTACCTTACCGCCAACTGCCGCTATGGCATCACCCTCTCCGCCGCCAGCATGACCCCGCAGGACTACGCCGATTTCGATGCCCACTATGCCCAAGGAGACACCCCATGAAAAAGCTGCTTTCCCTCGCCGCCGCACTGGCGCTGACCCTGACCGCCTGCGCGGCCCCGGCTTCTGACACGATTCAAACCCCATCCGAAACCGCCGCCCCACAATCTATCCAGGAATCCACCACCCAAGACATCGGCAGCGGGGAAGTGCGCATCCTCAGCGCAGCTGATGGTGGGTTCTACTACCAGGCTTTCGCCGACAGCGAGGTCAACCACGAAATCGACATTGGCCGCATCCTCGTCTATGAGGTCGAGGAAACCACCGGCCTGGCCCGCCCGGCTTGCAATCTGCCCGGCTGCGCCCACGACAGCGATGCCTGCCCGGCCTACATTACCGGTACCGCCACCTGTTACGCTGATGGCGGCGAGGTCTACCTTTACATCTGCCAATATAAAGAAGCAGAAGATACAACCGTTTTCCGCTTAGAAAAAATCAACACCGACCACACCCAACGTATCTGCCTTGCAGACGATTTACCGTTTGGCTGGGTACAGCCTATCGGCATGGCGGCGGATGACACGCACCTTTATTTCTTAACCACCGACAACTACAGCGGTGCCACCATGTCCGCCATGCTGCTGGCCGTTTCTAAAGAAACCGGCGATACACAGACGCTTTACCAGCTGGACAGCCTTGAAAACGGGCGCGGCAGCACGGGGCAAGTTACTTTCATCAATCTGGTCGGTGCCAGCGGCCGCCAGGTGTATTTTACCCATTCCGAAACGAACCCCGATCCAACCAACTATTATAATTCCGCCGTACAGGTCTGGTGCTATGACCTTACCGCCAACCAGTGTACCGCTGCCCAGCGGTACGAGGTCGATGATGGCACCATCATCACCCCGCCACAGGAAGTCCACGATGATTATGGAAGTACCTATACAAACAGCGGCATCATCAGCCACAGCCACCTGTATTACACCCTGACCGGTTACTACGGTTCCTTCAGCAGCGGCATTGCTGAATGTGACAATGAGCACGGCACCGCCGCCGTGCTGGATGCCGCCACCGGGCAGCGTACCGTGCTTGCCGAAAATCTGCCCACTACCACCGCAGAGTGCGAAACCAACTACAGCATGGAGCGCTTTCACGACGGCTGGCTGCTGACGGTGGACGAATGGGGCCGCGATTCTGACGGCATGGGCACCGGTAAGGGCACCAACGCACAATATTTCTGCGATGGCAGCGGCCAGATGTCGCTCATCCCGCAAAAGCGCTATGCCGAGGGCAAGGGTGTGCAGAACATCCAGATTTTAGACATCCAGAACGGCCAGGTGCTGGCCCTCTACGATGAACAAACCGAAACCCGGCAGGGCATCGACAAGGCCGGCACAGCCTACACCTACACACCGGTCTGGAGCCTGTACGGTGTCATGCCGCTGGAAGAACTGCTGGGCGGCAGCATCGATTTCACCCCGCTGCAGTTTGTTTCCTGAGCATTGGCACAGGCAATGCAGCAAATTTCGCCGTCTTTTGCTTGCATAATTGCTGTATTTGGCGTATAGTAAGGGCAGTATTCTGACAGGGAGAAGCAAACACTATGGCCAAAATTCACCGCAACGATATGCCCGTCCAGCACCCCACCCAGACCATCACCCTGCCCAAAGAGCCGGAACCTGCCGCCCCCAAAGCTGCTGCGCCCCAGTTCTACGACCAGGACAAGGATGCCGCTTACGAGGAACCGCACTCGGCCAAAGGCAAAGGCAGTGCCGCAAAAGCGAGCAAACCCAAAAGCAAAAAGGATCTGGCTTACACCATCGCCATGGTGGTGTTCGCGGTCATTTTCTTAGTCAGCGGCGGGCTGCTGGTCAAGCGCTTTCTGGACGATAAAAAGACCGAGAACGAGTTTTCCGACCTGCAATCGATGATCGACACAGCCGCCACGCCCGCCCCGGTCGAGGACAGCGAGCCGTCCAACGCCGCCAAGTTTGCCGCCCTGAAAGACCAGAACAGCGATTTCATGGGTTGGATCTCCATCGAGGGCACCAGCCTGGACTTCCCGGTCATGTATGCGCCCGACAACAAAGATTACTACTTAAAGCACGATTTCAAGCACCAGTACAGCGACTACGGGGTGCCCTACCTGGATGAAAAAACGACCATCGGTGCCAATGCCCAAAGCGACAATCTGATCGTATACGGCCACAACATGAAAACCGGCACGATCTTCGGCTGCCTGACCGAGTATAAAAAAGCCGCTTATTATCAAGAACACCCTTACATTGAGTTCGATACCCTGTACGGCGATGCCCAATACGAGGTCTTTGCCGCCTTTGCCATCGATGTGGTGCAAGATACCAGCTTTGTCTATAACCAGTACATAGACATGGACGAGGACACCTACAACGACTATGTGGCCGAAGTCATCCGCCGCAGCGATGTGGACAGCGGCATCCGCCCTGTGTATGGCGAACAGCTGCTCACCCTTTCCACCTGCGAATATTCCTCGGCCAACGGGCGGTATGTGGTGGTAGCCCGCAAGGTAAGTTCCTAATATTCTTCGGCGCAAGCAGTTAAAACTTTATTTTCTTTTGCAAATTCAGAATTTTCAGTACAAAATCAGCTTTTGCACTTGCCTAAATTTTGCAGGCGTGGTAAACTGATAAATGCGCAAGATCTCGTGATGGGTCTTATGGTGTAAGAACTCGGAAGAGGAGAATATGCGCAGCGGGCGGCCGTAGCCCTTGACGGCCGCCCGCTTTTTTTGCAAAACAGTAGACATTTTTCGTAAAATATAATATACTGATTTGCGTATATTGTTAAAAGCAAGATATATACCGTACTGAACATAAACAAGGAGGCGCAACTCTTATGTGTGGAATCATCGGTTTTACCGGTGCCGCCCAGGCAGCACCGATCCTGTTAGACGGCCTGGCCAAGCTGGAATACCGCGGCTATGATTCGGCCGGTCTCGCTGTGCAGAACGCTGCCGGCAAGATCGAAGTCGTCAAGGCCAAGGGCCGCCTGAAAGTATTGAGCGAGATGACGGACGGCGGCAGCACCCTGACGGGCACCTGCGGCATCGGCCATACCCGTTGGGCTACCCACGGCGAGCCTTCCGTGGTCAATGCGCATCCCCATTACTCCAACGACAAAAAAATTGCCATCGTGCATAACGGCATCATTGAGAACTACCTCGAGATCAAAGAGCGCCTGACCAACAAGGGCTTCACCTTCGTCTCCCAGACGGATACCGAGGTGCTGGCCCAGCTGCTGGACTACTATTACATGGGCGAGTCCGCCGGTGACCCGCTGGATGCCATCGCCCGCACTATGCTGCATGTGCGCGGTTCCTACGCACTGGGTGTGCTGTTTGCTGATGAGCCGGGCACCATCTACGCGGCCCGCAAGGACAGCCCGCTGGTGGTTGGCAAGGCCGAGAACGGTGCCCTGATTGCCTCGGATGTGCCTGCGCTGCTCAAGTACACCCGCACGGTCTACTACATCGACAACCTGGAGATTGCGCGCCTTACGCCGGATTCCATCGAGTTCTTTGACACCGACAAGGAACCTGTCCAGCACGAGGCTTCCACCATCGAGTGGGACACCGAGGCAGCCGAAAAGGGCGGCTTCGAGCATTTCATGATGAAAGAGATCCACGAGCAGCCCGCCGCTGTCCGGGATACGCTTTCCCCGCGCCTGAGGGACGGCAAGATCGACCTGTCCGAGCTGGCTCTGGATGAGGACACCATCCGCGGCATCCACCGCATCTACATCATCGGCTGCGGCTCCGCTTATCACGTGGGCATGGCCGCGCGCTATGTGTTCGAGAGCCTGGCCCGCCTGCCGGTGGAAGTGGATGTTGCCAGCGAGTTCCGTTATCGCAACCCCGTGCTAGAGCCGGATTCTCTGGCGCTGGTCATCAGCCAGAGCGGCGAGACCGCTGACACCCTGGCTGCCCTGCGCCTGTGCAAGGATCGTGGTGTGCGCACCGTGGGCATCGTCAACGTGGTAGGCTCCAGCATCGCCCGCGAGGCCGATACCACCATGTACACCTGGGCCGGGCCGGAAATTTCCGTAGCCACCACCAAAGCCTACAGCACCCAGCTGGCCGCCTGCTACCTGCTGGCCACCGAGTTTGCCCGTGTGCGCGGCACCCTGGCCGAGGGCCAGTACGAGAACCTTGTGGCTGAACTGGAAGCCCTGCCCGAAAAAATTGAAAAAACGCTGGCCGACAAGGAGCGCATCCAGTGGTTTGCCAGCAAGTACGCCAACGCCAAGGATGCGTTCTTCATCGGCCGTGGGCTGGACTACGCCGTGGCGCTGGAAGGCAGCCTGAAATTTAAGGAAATCAGCTACATCCACTCCGAGGCGTTCGCCGCAGGCGAAATGAAGCACGGCCCTATCTCTCTGGTAGAGAAGGGGACACTGGTCGTAGGCATCCTGACCCAGCCGGACCTGTTTGAAAAAAGCGTTTCCAACATGGTCGAGGTCAAGAGCCGTGGTGCTTTCCTGATGGGCCTGACCACCTACGGCAACTACAGTATCGAGGACACCGCCGGTTTCACCGTTTACGTGCCCAAAACTGACCCCCACTTTGCCACCAGCCTGTCGGTCATTCCGCTGCAGCTGCTGGCCTACTACGTCAGCTGTGCCAAGGGCCTGGATGTCGACAAACCGCGCAACCTGGCAAAATCTGTCACGGTTGAGTAATTTTCACCAAAAAGCAAAGCCTATCTTTATAGAAACTGCCCGCTCCGTTTGTGCGCAGCATGCAACACGACGGAGCATTTTTGTGCTATAATAGTAAATAGTCGTACATAAAACTTTCTGTCTTTTTTGAAATTTTCCTCAAGATTTTTTATAAATCCAAACCAAAAGGAACCAACATGCAACAGGATTCAAAACAAATCATCAAAGGTCTGCCACGGCGCATTGCGCTGATGCTGCTGGACTGCGGGCTGATCGTGCTGTGCTACTGGCTGGCCGTCATGCTGCGGTTTGACAGCGGCGATGCCTACAAGCGGGTGCTGACCATCCGCGCCATGGCCCCCATGCTGGCCTACGTACTGCCGATCTATATGATCGTGTTCTGGTTCGGCGGCCTGTACGAGATCATGTGGGAATACGCCGGCATGCGCGACCTGGCCCGCCTGACTTGCCTGTCGGGCCTTGCCACCGGCATTATTATGCTGTTCGACCTGTTCTACCACAGCCGCCCCATTTCCGGTGCTGTGCTGATCTTCGGTGCTGTGTTCAACACAGCAGCCATAGCGGGTGTGCGTTTCCTATGGCGGTTCGGCAGGACCCTGCACGATGCCCGTGTCAATAAGCCGGAGGACGACACACCTTTGCTGATCGTAGGCGCAGGCAACGCCGGTGCCTGGGCAGTCAATCTCTGCAAAAACAAGAATCAGAGTTTCGGCAACCCGGTCTGCATGGTGGACGATGATCTGACAAAAAAGGGCCTGCGTGTGCAGGGTGTACCGGTGCGCGGCACCATCTCCGATATCCCCGAACTGGTGCGCAAGTATCATATCGTTGAGATCGTTATTGCCATTACTACGTTAAAAGGTGACCGCCTCAGCGAGATCATCAACCTTTGCAACTCCACCCACTGCCGGGTACGCATGTTGTCTGACCCGCAAGCTGTGGACGAGAATGGCAACCCCGTTGCCGCCGGTTTCCGTGAGTTGAACACCGCCGACTTCCTCTCCCGCGATGAAATTCAGCTGAACAACGCCCAGATCTCCGAGTATCTGCACGATAAGATCGTGCTGGTCACGGGCGGCGGCGGTTCCATCGGCAGTGAGCTGTGCCGCCAGATCATGCGCTACCAGCCCCGCCGTCTGCTCATTTTTGACATTTACGAAAACTGTGCTTACGAGTTGGAGACCGAACTGCGCAACAAGTACGGTGCCGAAGCCCCCGTCATTACGCTGATCGGCTCCATCCGCGATAAAGCCCGCCTGGATGAGGTGTTCGAGACCTATCATCCCTCGGTGGTCTTTCACGCAGCTGCGCACAAACATGTGCCGCTGATGGAGATCAGCCCTGCCGAAGCCGTCAAAAACAACGTGTTCGGCACCAAGAATCTGCTGACCTCCGCCGCCGAGCACGGTGTTGAGCGCTTTGTTCAGCTTTCTACCGACAAGGCCGTCAACCCCACCAACGTCATGGGCTGCACCAAGCGCCTGTGCGAGATGCTCATTCAGTCCTTTGCCAGCGGCACCGACATGAAGTGCGTGGCCGTGCGCTTTGGCAATGTGCTGGGCAGCCACGGCAGCGTTATCCCGCTGTTTGAGGAGCAGATCAAGCGCGGCGGTCCCGTCACCATCACCCATCCCGACATCGTGCGCTACTTTATGACCATCACCGAGGCCGCACAGCTGGTGCTGCAGGCAGGCGGTCTGGCCAAGGGCGGCAGCATCTACGTGCTGGACATGGGCGAGCCTGTCAAGATCATGGACCTGGCTACCCGGCTGATCCGTTTCTACGGCTACGAGCCGGGCGTGAACATGCAGATCAAGATCACGGGCCTGCGCCCCGGCGAAAAGCTGTATGAAGAACTGCTGATGGACGCTGAGCAGGACAAGATGCTCAAAACTGCCCACAACAAGATCTTCATTGCCCCGCCTATGGACATTGATTTGGAGAAGTTCTACACCCAGCTGCAGGAACTGAAAGTCTCGGCCCACCACAACGATGATGCCGTGGTCGAATGCCTGCAGGAGATGGTGCCCAGCTACCATCCCAACCGCCGTGTGCGCGCCGACCATACGGTCGTTGCAGCCAGCGGCAACACCATGATCCTTTCCCGCGAGGAACTGGACAAAGCCCGCAAACTGCATGACGAAAAGGGGGATTGATGCCATGTACCAACGCTATGTAAAACGCATCCTGGATTTTATCCTGTCCCTGGCCGCCACCATCGTGCTGGCCATCCCCATGGGGATTATTGCCCTGTGGATCAAGGCCGATTCCCCAGGCCCGGTCTTTTTCAAACAGCGGCGTGTCGGCAAGGGCAAGACCCACTTTAACATTTTAAAGTTCCGCACCATGCGCGGCGATACCCCCCACGATGTACCTACCCATCTGCTGAAGAATGCCGACAGCTACATCACCAAAAGCGGCGCGTTCCTGCGCAAGACCAGCCTGGATGAACTGCCCCAGATCTACAACATCCTGGCCGGGCAGATGAGCATCATCGGCCCGCGGCCCGCGCTGTACAACCAGTACGACCTGATCGATGCCCGCGACAAAGTACATGCCAACGATATCCGCCCCGGCCTGACAGGTCTGGCACAGATCAACGGCCGTGACGAGCTGCCCATTGATGTAAAGGCCAAGTACGATGGGGAATACGCTGCCCATCTGACCTTCGGCATGGACTTAAAGATCTTCTTCCACAGCTTCTTCTACGTATTCCAGCGCCGTGGTGTTGTCGAGGGCGGAACAGGTTCTATGCAGAAACCAAATGAACAAAAACCGTCAAAATGACGGATGAATTCCCCACTGTTTTACTGGGCAGTGGGGTTTATTTTGCCCAAATTTAAAAATTGAACAAGAAAATCTTGCTTTTTTCGGTAAAATATGTTGCAAAAGTCAAGCTAATTGTGTAAAATATACATTAAGAGCTTTTGATTTTCGGGCAAGATAGCCAACGGCAATTTGCCCACAAATATCTGAAGGGGAGCACATACTATGGCGAACAGGGTCTTTCAGAACGTGGTGTACCAGATGAAGGATGCCGTCGACCGCGTGGTCGGCGTTGTTGACGAAACGGGCACCGTGATTTCCTGCTCAGAGTTGGGGCAGATCGGCGAGGTACGCGAAGGCGTAGCCGCTGCCCACCAGACCGCCGGTGATGCTTTTGTGCGCGATGGCTACTCCTACCATCAGTTCTCCAATGCCAAGCATAACGACTATGCCGCATTTGTGGAGGGCACCGATGAAACAGCTGAGCAGTTTGCTGCCATGCTGTCGATCAGCCTGCAGTGCATCAAGCAGTATCACGATGAAAAATTCGATAAAACCAACTTTATCAAAAATGTTGTGCTGGACAATATCCTGCCCGGCGACATCTATGCCAAAGCGCGGGAACTGCACTTTGTCTCTGATGTGCAGCGTGTCGTCCTGCTGGTCCGCGTGACCTCCGGCAACGATATTTCTGCCTACGATGTTGTCAGCGGTCTGTTCCCGGACAAGCAGAAGGACTTCGTCTTTAATATCAGCGAGACGGACACCGTGCTGGTCAAGGAGATTAAGCCCGACAACAACACCCGCGATATGGAAAAGCTGGCTGCTTCCATCGTGGACACCCTGCAGGGCGACCACTACATCAAAGCGGTCGTTGGCATCGGCACTCCCATCGGCAACATCAAGGATCTGGCTTCCAGCTTTAAAGAAGCCCAGATTGCTATGGAAGTCGGCAAGGTGTTCGACACCGAGCGCCAGGTCATCAGCTACGATCACCTGGGCATCGCCCGCCTGATCTATCAGCTGCCCACCACCCTGTGCGAGGCTTTCCTGCGCGAAGTCTTTAAGCAGGAGAGCATCGACTCTCTCGATGCCGAGACGCTGTTCACCATCCAGCGCTTCTTCGAGAACAACCTGAACGTCTCCGAGACGAGCCGCGGCCTGTTTGTCCACCGCAATACGCTGGTCTACCGCCTGGAGAAGATCCGCAAGCTGACCGGCCTCGACCTGCGCAACTTCGATGATGCCATCGTCTTTAAGGTAGCACTGATGGTCAAAAAGTACCTCTCCGCCAACCCGGCCAAGTACTGATTCCATAAATTTACAAAGATTTCAAAAAGCCCTGCTGTTACGCACAACAGCGGGGCTTTTTCGCATTTCTCTCACAGAAAAATGCTTGACCGTAACATGCTGGCATGGTATCCTATTATATGTATGACTGTAACCATCCACAAGAAGTCGCAAGGGCATGGGAGTTAAAACCAATGATCGAATTTGAACACGTTTCAAAAACTTACGAGACGCACAACGATGAAAACGTAGCGCTCGATGACATCAATATCCAAATCGAGGACGGCGAATTTGTCTTTATCCTGGGCCATTCCGGCGCGGGCAAATCCACTTTCCTTAAGCTGATCCAGATGGAGGAAAAGCCCACCGAGGGCCGCGTCATCATCAACGGCCAGGATCTGACCAAGATGAAGCGCCGCAAGGTGCCGTATCTGCGCCGCCAGATGGGCGTTGTGTTCCAGGATTTCCGCCTGATCCCCACCATGACGGTATACGAAAATGTGGCTTTTGCCATGCGCGTAACCAACATTCCCACCAAAAAGATCAAGTCCCGCATCCCGTACGTGCTGTCCTTGGTCGGGCTGGAGGACAAAATGGACCGCCTGCCGGATGAACTTTCCGGCGGTGAGCAGCAGCGTGTGGCGGTGGCCCGCGCCCTGGCCCACGGTCCCAAACTTATCATCGCTGATGAGCCCACCGGTAACATCGACCCCGAAATGTCGATGGACATCATGCAGCTGTTCGAGGCCATCAACAAGGTCAATATCACCGTGGTGGTCGTCACCCACGAGCACGAGTTGGTACATAAACTGGCCCGCAAATACAACAACCGCGTCATCGAGCTGGCCAACGGCATGGTCGCCTCGGACACTTCGCATCCCGAAGTTGCCCGCCGCTACGCCGCCCGCATGGCCGAGCGCGAGAACGGCTACGATGAATACGAAGACTACGATGATGAGGAATAATTAAGAGGGGATACCATGCGTTTTTCCAGCTTTACTTACCTGGTCGGCCAGGGCCTGCACAACCTGCGGGCTAACCGGCTGATGACCTTTGCTTCCATGGGTGTGCTGACCGTCTGCATGCTGCTGATCGGTGCTGCCTACTTGCTGGGTGTCAATATCGATGCCATGGTCGAGTATATCGGCGACCAAAACGAGACCGTTGTCTACATGGACCAGGGTGCCAGCGATGACCAGATCGCCGCCGCTGACACCGCCATCCGCAGTACCGAACACGTGGTGGGCGTTACCTACATGTCGCCCCAGGACGTGCTGGCAGTTTACAGCGATATGCTGTCCTCCTACACCAACCTGCAGGATGCCTTTGCCAACGATAACCCGTTCTATCCCAACTACCGCGTTGTGGTGGACAGCCCCGATAACATCGAGTCTGTCTCCCAGCAGCTGCGCCAGATCGATGGTGTTTACCAGGTCAACGCACCGCTGGAAATGTCCAAGGTTTTCGTCTCGCTGCAAAAGGTCGTGACCTACGCCTGCTACGGCATCGTGCTGGTGCTGGCCATCGTCAGCATCGTGGTCATCAACAACACCATCAAGATCACCGTCTTTAACCGCCGCAAAGAGATCAACATCATGAAGCTGGTCGGTGCCACCAACGGCTTCATCCGCTTCCCGTTCTTTGTCGAGGGTGTAACCTCCGGCCTGATCTCTGCCGCGCTGGCCTCCGGCATCATCTGCGGCGCGTACTACGCCCTGACCCGCTGGTATGCCGAGAATCCCTCCAACCTGTCCCAGATGTTCGGCGGCCAGCTGGTGCCGCTGGGCAATGTCTGGTACTACCTTGTCGGCGGCTTTGCGCTGCTGGGCTTTGTGCTCTGCGGCATCGGCACTGCCACCAGCATCCGTAAGCATCTGAACGTCTGATTTGCGATTTACCGAAAGAGAAAACAGAGGAACAGAAAAGCCAATGAAAATTTCCCGTCGTTTCAAACGGATCGTTTCCGCTATGCTGGCCACCGCCCTGGCCTTTACCATGACTTTTTCCACCGATGTCATGCCGCTGGCCGACTCCAAGCAGGACCAGCTGAAGGCTGAAGTTTCTGCCAAACAGGCCGAGTTGGACAAGGTCAACGCCGCGCTGAAAGAAGCGCAGAGCAACAAGGAAAATGCCGAGGCCATCAAGACCCAGCTGGAAGAACAGAAGAACCTGATCTTAAGCCAGATCTCGCTGCTCAGCGACCAGATCACCGACCTGCAGGAGCAGATCTACTTAAAGCAGACCGAGATCGATGAAAAGCAGATCGAAGTCGACAACAAACAGGCCGAGTATGACCAGCGCTGGTCCGATTTCAAACAGCGCATGGGCGCTATGCAGATGCTCAATGACGGCGGTTCTATTGCGCTGCTATCCAGCGCCACCAACCTGTATCAGCTGCTGACCTTTGCCCAGACGCTGGAGCAGATCAGCAGCAAGGATCAGTCCATCTGCCAGGATCTGGAGAACCAGCGCGCCGACCTGGAAAATCAGCGCACTGAACTGGAAAACGCAAAAGCTGAGATGGAAGCCACCCAGGCCAGCCTGGAGGAGCAGACCACCCAGCTGAACAGCAAGCAGGATGAACTGGCCGTCAACATCGCCCAGGCCAACGAGGACCTGGACGAAGCCTCTGCCCAGCAGGAGGCCGCCGAAGCTGCCGCTGCTGAAGCCCGCAAAAAGCTGGACGAAGCCACCGCCGCCCTGGACTCTTACCTGGAAGCCCAGAACAAGAAATACGGCAACGCCTCCATTACCTGCTCGCTGGACTTTGGCCGCCCGCTGGCAACCTTTAAGTACATTTCCTGCTACTTCGGCGGCGGCGGTCACCGCGGCACCGACTATGCAGCCCCCGGCGGCACAGAGATCTACACCATCGCCGATGGCGTTGTCACCGCAGCCACCTACCACTACAGCTGGGGTTACTATGTCCAGGTCTACCACGGTGCTGACTCCAACGGCAACACCTACTCGACCCTGTACGCCCACATGAACAGTGCCCCCGTGGTCAGCGTTGGCCAAACGGTCACCAAAGGCCAGCTGCTGGGGTATGTCGGTACCACCGGCAACTCCACCGGCAACCACCTGCACCTGGAAATGAAAGTCAACGGTGTGCTGACCAACGTCACCAACTACATCTCATAAGGGGAGGGAAGTCCTGATGAAGCCCCAGAAACATAAGCCCGCTGTGCGCATTTTCTGCCTTGTCATCGCGGTCGTTATGATCCTCAGCCTTTTCTCCAGCGTTCTTTTCAGCTTGGCCTATACCCTGTAAAAGACCGCATTATTTTGTAAGGAGCCATCTGAACCCATGAGCAAAAAAATCAGTCTCGGCGTTACCATCACCATTGCCCTGATCGCTATGGCGGTCACTTTCTCTTTGACGATGGTCGTCTCGATGAATATGTTCAACTCCACCGTATCCAGCGTCAAAAGTAAGGAGCGCCAATATAACAAGCTGGCCGAGATCGACCGCTTTGTCCGCTCCAACGAGTATTTCACCATCAACGAAGATACGCTGAACGACACCCTGGCCGCCGGTTACATGCTGGGCATCAACGATAAATACGCCCGCTACTATACCGCCAAGGCCTACAGCGAGCGCCTGGCCGTTGAGTCCGGCAAGCTGACCGGCATCGGCGTGGCTGTTGTTAATGACCCGTCCTCCGGTTATGGCCGCATCACCCGCGTATACGCCAACTCGCCCGCCAGCGAGGCTGGCCTGCAGGTCGGCGGCTACATCACTGCCATCGGCGAAATGTCCACCAAGTCCATGACCGACACCGCATCCCTGACTTCGGCTCTGCTGGGTGAGGAGGGGACCACTACCACCATCACCTACCTGACCCCTGACCGTCAGGAGCAGACCATCGACCTGGTGCACAGCAATTACCGCACCACCACCGTTTCCAGCCAGATGATCGGCGACACCTGCGGCTACGTCCGCATTGATGCTTTTTCCTCCGGCACAGCCAGCGAGTTCCGCTCTGCTGTGGACAACCTGCTGAACCAGGGTGCCGCCAGCTTCATCTTTGACGTGCGTGACAACACCGGCGAGAATCTGAACGCCGCCCTGGTCTGCGCCGACTACTGTGTACCTTCCGGTGTCATTGCCCAGCAAGAGGACAAGGACGGCAACATCACTTTGCTGCGCATGTCCGATGAAAATGAAGTCACCGTGCCCATGGTCGTGCTCGTCAACGGCAGCACCGCCGATGGTGCCGAACTGTTTGCCAACGCCCTGCGCAAGATGAACAGCGCCACCATTGTAGGCACCCGCACCGCCGGCAAGGGCGTTGTAATGAGTGATGCCCAGAGTTTTTCCGATGGCTCTGCTGCCTATATCACGGTCGGCCTGCTGCTGGACAACGAGGGCCAGTCCTGGAACGATCTGGGCCTGACCCCCGATGTGGATGCCACGCTGTCCTCGGACGAGCAGAACGCCTACTACGATTACACTGTTGACACTGACCCCCAGATCAGCAAGGCCCTGAACAGCGCCAAGGTCCTGTCCGGTCAGAACTGATTTTTCTGAATTTTAAAATTTTCCTGCGTTGAGAGGAGTCCGCTTTGCCTACCCTGACCGATTTGTCTACCATCCGCGACCTTTGCACTCGGTATGATTTTGCCCTGTCCAAAGGCTTTGGCCAGAATTTTATCATCAACCCCGGCATCTGCCCCCGCATTGCCGATGAGGCCGGTATCGGCCCCGGTTGGGGTGCGCTGGAAGTCGGCCCCGGCATCGGTGTGCTGACCGAGCAGCTTTGCAAGCGCGCCGATAAGGTCGTTTCCATTGAGGTGGATAAGCGCCTGCCGCCGCTGCTGGAAGAAACGATGGCCGATTATGACAATTTCAAACTGGTGCTGAACGATGTCCTCAAGGTCGACCTCAAAGCCCTGCTGGCCGAGGAATTCGGGGATAAACCGGTGGCCGTCTGTGCCAACCTGCCCTACTACATCACCAGCCCGATTCTGATGCGCCTTTTAGAGGAGAAGCTCCCCATAGAGAACATTACCGTCATGGTCCAGAAAGAAGCCGCACAGCGCCTGTGCGCCGCCCCTGGCACCCGTGATGCCGGAGCCATCAGCTATGCGGTGGCCTATTATGCCGAGCCGAAGCTGCTTTTCACCGTGCAGCCCGGCAGCTTTTACCCGGCCCCCAAGGTCACCAGTGCGGTCATTCGCCTGAACGTCCGTAAAACGCCCGCTGTCACCGTGCCGGGTGGGGACGAGAAAGCTTTCTTCGCCCTGATTCGCGCCGCTTTCTCCCAGCGCCGCAAGACCGCTGCTAACGCCATCTCCAACGGTCTGCAGCTGCCCAAAGCCACCGTCCTCTCCGCCCTGGAAGCCGCCCACCTAGACCCGCGCTCCCGCCCGGAACAGCTGACGCTGGAGGACTACTGTGCCCTGCAATCCGCACTGCAGGCAGGAAAGTAACCAGCCTTTTCCTCACAAAATAACCAAACAAAACGCCCCGGAACACTACAAACCGTGTTCCGGGGCGTTTTCTCATGGAGCTAGTAACAGGAATCGAACCTGCAACCTGCTGATTACAAATGGTTGCTTCTTGGCGTTGCTACGTTTAATATCGTGAAATAAAGTGCGATATTATGCCAATGTGAGTAAAGTGCCGTTTAGCTACTTTTAGCAGTTTTTAATGCAATTATGCCCAAATTATGACCATTTTTGTAGTCCCATAAATGGGAAGAACGCCCCTTTCGGAGCGCTCTGCTTGTTATGAGATAGGGACTATTCCCGCCGGGAGAATTTGGGGGCACTTGGTGCGTGAGAATGTGTCAATCTTCTTCGGTGCTCTCTTTTCCGTGCTTTCTGGCGTAGTATGCTTTTAAATACCGTTTTGCATCAGCTGCTGCATCTTCAAAGCTGACCTCATCAATTTGTAGATAGAGTTCATTCAGAATCTTAATGATTTGGTCATCGTTAACGCCGCAATGCTGCATTGCGTTTAGCACGTATCCGGCGCAAGCGTCCTCATTCCAGATATACGTGCACGATTCCATGATTCTGACGTGCTCCTCAGCAGCGGGCCAGGCATCTTTTGACTTCTCTGCACTACGGCGCAGTTTTTCGTGAAATTCAAGAACGGTCATTCTGCATCATCCTCCATGTTTTCAAGAATCATCTTTGTGGCAATACTCCATAGCTGGTCTACTTGTTCGTCCGTAGCGGCCGCTAGCAGGCCCTGTAAGGCCGTTAAATAGGCGGCGCGGTTAATTTCATTCATAAGCGTTTAACCTCCTAAAAGCACCCGTATAGCCCGTTAGCACAGCTGTGGTTGTTAGGCGATGGAGAAGCGGCGGCTTGTGGTGGTCTTGGTGAAGCGGGCGGCCAGTTCCGGCGCGGCGGCTTTCAAACCTTTGCTGTCCAGGCGGGAGCTGGTCACGACCTGGTAGCGGACCTTGTGGGTGCCTGCATCCATCGTGTCCACATCCCGGCGGGCCATTTCTTCGGTGATCTGACGCTTCAGTTCGTCCATCTCGGCCTGTGCGGCTTCAATCAGCTGCTGGGCTTCTTTTTACTGCTCAACGAGGGTCAAAATTTCGGTGCTGCTCATGGTATACTCCTTTACTTTGTGGGGCAAACCATGCTATAATGGATTTGCCACTTTGGGTGGTGCGTCTCGCGGTGCTTTGGTCGGCTGTGCGAGGCGCTTTTCTTTTTTGCCGTAGGATTAAGGTGCGCGGGGGCTCGGTGCTGTCTGCGCTCTATGAGGTTCTTGCAATCCCGTCCGCGTCTTGTCTGGCATTTCTGGTGGGCTTTCGCTTGACGTCCGCCTTGACCTTTTCCCTTTCGACAATCTCATTATAGTATATTTGCGCAAATATATCAATATGCAGATTGCACAAGTATTTGCGTAAATATATGTGCATTTTTGTATTTGTGCAAATATATAAATAAGAGTATAATATGTGTGAGGTGATATTATGCCAACAACAAAAGCCGGTCAGAAAGCCGTAAATAAGTATATTGCTAAGTCTTATGACCGTGTAAACCTCGTACTAAAGAAAGATACCAGCCCGACAAAAGATGAAGTACAGGCCGCCGCTGATGCAGAAGGCGTGAGCCTTAATGCGTATATTGTGGCGGCCATAAGCCAACAGTTAAACAAAGAGAAACCGTAAAGGGGGCACTATTATGAGCGAGAGAGAACAGGCGAAGCAAATCATTGACACCTTGCCAGATTACAAGATGCAGGCTATTTTGATGTTCCTGCGCGGCGTAGAGTTTGACGATGAACTGGAAGATGACCGTTTCTGTGAGGAACTGGCAGAAAAGTACGAGAACGACCCGGACAAGGGACAGTTCATCACAGAAGATGAACTGTGCAAAGAACTGGGGATTGCCTTATGAAATATACAATCCTGTATGATAAAGCTGCTGTAAAATTCATCAAAAAGCAATCGCCAGCGCAGCAGCGGCGCATCCTGGAAGCCGTTCATGCTTTACCCGATGAGGGAGACAGAAAGCAGTTAAAAGGGCACAAGGGGCTTTATAGGCTGCGTGTAGGTGACTACCGTATTATCTACAGTGTCGACAACGGCAAACTGATCGTGCGGATTGTTGACGCTGGAAATCGTGGGCAGATTTACAACAGATACTAATGCTACCTATAAGAGGAGCAACCGTATATGAAAGATAGAAATTCCCTTGAGTATGCGCTAATATCATTTGCTGGAATATGCGGTATGGCGTATAGCGCATTCAGGAACCACCCTGATACGGAATTAGCCTATATGCGAATAATAGACATTATTTTTTCAGGAATATCCGCAGTTCTTGTAACCGTGTTTCTTGTGTTTATGTTAGAGACTTTTGAAACTTATTTCATGGAAAAGGCGTTCAAATGGAAATCCGATTGGATGCCCTGGGCAGTTATTATTAGTGTCGTAGCTATTGCATTATCTATATTTGCTGTTGTAGCATAGCCTATCACAGGGCAAGGGGAGCGCTTCGGCGCTCCCTCTTTTTTATTTCATCCAGCCCGGCGGGGCTTATTTTTTTAGAAGGTCAAAAACAAGAAACCCGGTTAACCCACTCCCCCCTATGCGGGGTACCCCCGGTCTCCTAACGAGCCAGCACCCCTAGTATATATATCAGCCCTCGCCGCGCATCTCTGCACAAAAGTATCGTTGTGTTGACTTTTTTGCGCTTTTATGATATACTTAAAGAAAACTTTAGGGGGTGTAGATGTATGAGAAAGCTAAAGTCTTTTGGCAGTTCCGACACGCCGGAGCAAAAGGCGTGGGAGCTGGAAGTGCGCCGCAAGGGGCAGCAGGCACAGGCCGAGAAGCGCCGCCGCAAAACTGCCTTGCGGGACATTTTGGATACAATATTAGTGCTTGATTGCGATACATACACCCTGACGGATGACGAACTGACCGAAAAGGTGCAGCAGCTTGCCCAGGAACAAGGGCGCAGCGTGAGCTTGTATGAAGCGATCGCCCTGTCCCAGATCAGGCGGGCCATTGACGGCGATACGAAAGCCGCAACCTTTGTGCGAGACAGTGCCGGAGACAAACCCATTGACCGCAGCGAGATTTCAACCGATGAGATAATGACTTCTGCTGACCGGGAACTGCTGGCGAATATCTCCAAGCGCTTGGGCATTGACCCCACAGAAAAATAAAGGCTTCCCGGAGCGGCTTCCTTGGAAGCGCCTCCTTATACAAAACAACCGCTCTCTGAACTGGTAGGCAGGGAGCGGTTGTTTCTTTGTGAGCGCCAAAATAAGAGCCTACGGCAGTGTCCCGGCAGTAGGCGGTAAAAAACTATATTTCAGTAACGCAAAAACGTCTGTGCGGGGCCGTATCGCGGGCTGACGGCATTTCTGGGAAATCACGCACAAAAAGAGGGGCATATCCGCTATGGATACGTCCCTCTGTAGGTTAATACGGATTTTTCCAGGTGGGTGCAACGATGCTGAAATATACGCGGCGTTCCTCGTTGGTCAGGTCCATATAATTCAGGGCATTGACCAAATCAGACTTATTAAAGCTGCCGTTGGGGTTACCGCCCTCGCCCGATGCAATCTTGCGGTTAGCTTCTGCTTCATGGTAAGCACGTTCGAGGTATTGCAGTTTCAGGTAATTAGCTACACCGCCGGGACCGTAGGTTGCATTAAAGGTCTGGGCCTTTTCATCGGTGCTGTCATCGGTAGTCTTGCTGGACAGGTAAATTTTACCGACATCGTCATCGGAAAGAGTGGGAACGCGCAGCAACGCATTTTTAAACTCTGCATCTGAGACTTTGCCGTCAGCGTTGGAATCTGCCTGCGCGTAGGTATCCAGATACTTCAACGCCAGGTCGGAGCCGTACTGCTTTTGTACACGAATTGCAGGGGTTTCTTTTTGCAGGAACATCCCTGCAACGTCCATTTGCTGGTCGGCGGTCAGGTCGTATTGTTTCAGCACCGGCAGCGTTGTCTGGATTTTTTCAATCTGAGTGGCGCTGTCGTCATCCTCGTTCTGTTTTGCCGTAGCAGCGTAAATATCCAGATAAGCAGCTGTTGCATCCGCGCCGGATTTATCATAGAGTTCTTGCGCGGTATCGTCAGAACTGTTCAACAGATACGCCTTGACCATCTGGTCATAAGTATCCAGTGAGGGAATAGCCTGCCAGGTTTCAGCCTTGTTCAGGCTGGCGTTCTGGTCGCCAGTGTCCGTGCGCTTTTCGTCGCGGACTTTATCCAGCACTGCGCCAACAGAAGCGGTGAGCATGGCCCCCTCAATGCCGCTGGCCTTGTATGCCAGATAATCTTTGTCAGTGCTGACATAATCCGGGTTGGCGGCTTCCTTGCCTGCTTCTTTGCCGATGCTGTAGGCTGTTTTCAGCATCTTGGTCTTGTAGGTATCATCAGCCTGTTTGTACTCGTCCGTTGCCATGACAGCGTCCACGAGCTGGCTGTTCAGCTGGCTGGCTACACGCTGATACTCGCTGGTCTGGGCATTGTCCAGCTTCATATCGTCCACCGTAGTGCCGTTCTTGATGCTGGGCGGATATACGCCGTTGTCACCGGTAGCATCATACAAGCGCTGAATTTCTGCATCTCTGCGGCTGATAGTCTGGTTCGTAAGCGCTGCCGGGTCAAGGAACTGTTCAAACGCTGCGTTGTCACGGTGCTTTTCATTGCCCCAGGTGTCATAGGCGGCGGGCAGTTCCTGCGACAAGGTCGGAATTTTCGCCATGATCTGGTTTTTCTGGCTCTGGATGGGGTCGGTAGCATCGTAGGGGTTGCGGACGGTGGTATCTGTGCTTTTAGTCACGGCGTTGGACAGTGACGGAACCATGCTCTGCGGCAGACCTAACACTGCGTCCCACAAGCCGCCGCCCAGGCCGTCATAGTTGCCGAAAAGGTCGCCCATGTTGGAAAGGTTGGTATTGTCGGCCAGTGTATTTGTAAAAGCCGTGACAGCTCCCTTTGCCGCCTGTTCTGCTGTAGCATCGCCACTGGTAGTCTGCGCCCACGCAACGCCGGTAATTACGGGCATCATGCTGGGCTGGAAGTCCGAAATGCGGTAATAGACATTTGTGTCAGGAACATGGATGGCAAAGGGTAGGAACCCGTTCTGTTTATCAAAAGCCGCTTTGTTGGCGTTGTCGCTCTCGGCTCCTGTGAGGACACCAGCCTTATACAGTGCAACGCCCAATGCAATGCCCGCCGTACCGGTCAGGCCTTTTGCGATTTCGTCGATGTATTCCGCCGGGTTGCCGCCCTTTGTATAGAAGTGCTTCACACCTTTGGCAAGGCCGACCGGGCTGTAATCTATGCTGCGGGCAACCATGTTTGCGGGGGTCTTGGTGAACGGCATAATAACTTCGCCCATGCCGCCCAGTTTGTGAATGGAACTGAACAGCTCCGTCCATCCGTTGGAATCTTTGTAGGTCGTGCGCATGGCATCCTGCGTAGCCTGGGCGATCATGTCCGCTGTGATTTGGTCGGCACTGGTGATTTTGTTTGCGGCCGCAATGTTTGCAAGACTATCGGTGAACGACTTTTTAACAAACGGTGCATCGCCCAATTCCAGCAGCCCATAGGTGAACTGTCGGATGTTTTCGAGCACGGATTTCTCGCTGGACATCTGGTCAAAGACGTTTTTGCCGGTGAACTTTTGGCTGAGGGCTTCAAGAGCCTGGGCACCTTTTTTCACGCCGGGAGCGTTTGCCAGAATATTGTGCTGCTGGTTCTTACCCAGCTTGAACACTTCGGCGTTCTGTACCACATCGGAAAGAGGCTGCTCATAACTGCTGCTTCCATCAATGCTGTCCTTGACCTGGTTCCATACCTGTTCTGCCACGTCCTTGCTGGTTTTGTCGACATGCAGGGCTTTGGTCTGCACAAAGTCGGTGCTTTTGCCGGTCTTAGCGTAAAGGGTCTGCAAGGCCGCGCTGACTTTATCCGAAATTCCCGTGACGGGCATCTGCGCCACGTTCGATGCAACGTTGCGGATTTGGGTGCGCGGGTTCAGCAGGAAGCCCAGGCGGCGGGCTTCGGCCAACTTTTGGGTGAGCGATACAGGGTACTCCTTCGCCAGGCGGTTGCCAACATTCTGCATTGCGGCTGCAATAGCTTCGCCGTCTCCGGCGGAGATGTTTTTGAAGGCTTCAATCTCTGCATCCGTCAGTTTGAAGTCCTTCCACTGGCGGCCCAGTTCCTTTGCGCCGCTGGCGTTTAAATCATCAATGCTGCGCTGTGCATAGCGTAGGGCGGTCATGGGGTCGTTCTGCATCAGGTTGATTGCCGCTGCCTGCGAGAATTGGCCGCTGGCCGTCAGCTCTTTGGACATACCGCGCAACAGTTCTACGGCAGAATCGGAATCTCCATCCGCAATGTACTGCTTTGCCAGCTGGTAGCCCAGCGGAACAGCCGCTGGATCACGCTGGGAAAGCATGTTCTGATATGCTTTGACCGCTTCGCCCTGCTCCTTTGCAAGCACAGCATCCGCACGGGCTTTTGTATTGGCATTAGAAAGCTGGTTATAAATCTCCGGCGCTGCCGCAAACTCTTTCTTGACCTCATCTGGTAAGTCGGAATTTGTGCGCAGCGATGCAGTAAATCCGCGTTCTTTGGCTGCACCCGTGCCATCAGGAACGCCACCTGCAAGCCCCTGTGCGGCGTTCTTAACCGTAGAGGAAGAACTATCCGCCACACTGTCAGCGGCGCTTCTGGCGGCATCTGTGTAGACCTGTGTGGGTGCATCTGCTTTTTGCAGGAACTTATCAGGGTTGAGTACCCAATCGGAAGTATCCCCAGCCTGCACAGTATCGTCCTGCTGCCACAAGCTGCGGTTCAGCGCGTCCGCCTGGCTATTGCGGATTGCCGGGTTCTGCGCTTCTCGGTAAGCATCGGCATAGCCCTTCGCTTCTTCGGCGCTCATTGTCCGCCGTGCGATCTGGGCCTGCTGGTCGAGCATAGCATCTGCCGCAAAGCGATTTTTTACGCCGTTGATGGCCGCGCTGCTCAGTTCCGGCAGGATGTTCATAGCCACGTTACCGGCAATATTTTTTGCCGTGTCGGCCGCAATCCCGCCGGGGGTCAGGGCATCGTCTACCTGTTCGCCGTTCTTGATGCGGCCTTGCTGGTCGTCATAGGTCAAAAGCTCATCCGACAGGGTGGGGATAGTATCCAGCGCCAGGTCTGCGCCGGTATCTGCAATTACTCGTCCAGCGGCTTCTCCAAAACCAGGTTGCAAAATGTTGCCCAACACCGGCACACGCTTTGCGGTATCGTAGATTTTGCCGCCTGCTTTTTCGGCTGCATCGGCGTATTTTGTGCCATCGACCAAGCTGTTAAATGCGTTGTACTGTACCGCTTTGCCAACCATAGAGCCGCCCAGCGCGGCAAGCGGGTCTTGATCCTTATACTGATCAAGCGTGGGCAGCAGGCCCGGCACAGCGCCGCTTTCGCGGGCTTGGCTATACTTTCCGTTAGTCTGGTCATCGGCCCAGCTGGTAATAGCGTTGTCCATCTGGTTCTGCATTGGGAAGCTGCGCATAAATCCCGCTGTTGCTGCCTGCAAGTCCTGGCCCAATCCGTTCAAACTGGCTTTCTGGTTCATCCGGGAAAGGGCCTACGCCTGGGTGTTGTAGTTATCCAGCGAGAGAGTGCCGTCCTGCACCTGCTCGTACAGATCACCGGGATTTTGGTTGTACTGCCTGACAGCCTGTACTTCGGCCTGCGTCAGCTTGCGGCCCGGTGCGCCCAATTCTGCGCGGTAGTCGGCATCGTTCTGTAAGCGTTGCAATGCGGTAGCGGTGTCTTTCTGTACACTCTGCCAATCGTTGCGGCTGATTTTTGCAGCAACCTTTTCTGCCGCGCTAGGGGCTTGTCCTGTAGCCGCTGCGGTGCTGCCAATACGATTCCCTGCTGTGCTGGTGGCGCGGCTCTGGGCAGGCTTAGCGGCGGTATTGCTGGCATTCTGCTGCTCCGCGTAGGTCTTGCCTACAGCCTTGCCCTTGTTGCCGCCGCTCTGTTTTTCTGCCAGCAGACGGGCGGTACGCTGGTTGCGGATGTACTTTGCATCTTCTTCCCGCGCGGCCGCCAGTTTTTTGCTATCCTTTTTGTCCTGCTGGTACTGGTCGCTTTTCTGGTATCGTGCCCGGGCGCTGCTGTTGCGTTCTGCCTGGTTGCGTTGGGAAGGGTTCGTTTTATCAGCATTAGCCTGCGCCTTTGTCTGCTTCGTGTTGGGCGTGGTCTCTGTAGTGCTGGAAGCCGTACCAGATTTCAGATTGCCAGCGGCCGCCGCCATCGCATCATAACTGCCCGCATCAGTGGTTGCGCCGCTGGAAGAATTACTGCTTTTCTTGGCAGCTTTCGCTGCTTCTTCAGCCTGTTCCTTTGCTTTTTTTAAAAGCCATTCGGCAGTTGATGCCGTTGTATTTACCGCTGTGTTTGCCGCATCTGCCACAAAAGAGAACTGGTCTGTCATAGTTGGCAGTGTTTTGTCGGTTGAGTTCATAAGAGCGCTGCCTCGACTCTGGGCGCTCTGGGTGGCCTGCCTGCCGCTGTTCACGGTGCTAGCCTGGGCGTTCTGGTAATTGTTGAGGTAGGCGTTTACAAGTGCTTCGGTGCGGGTTCTCATTGCCATTTTATCATCACTCCAATCTATCAAGGTTTTCTGCTTCAAGTTTGTAGGATATAATCGCGGCTGCCAGCGGCCCCGCTGAAAGACCTACGCTCATATCCTTTGTTGCTGCGTACAATTTAGCGTTCCCATACAGGAACATAACGAGAAATGCACCACATTCTATTAGGTGCTTTTTACGGTCCATAGCATAATGTCTCCATATTCAAGGCTTTCTTGAAATTTTTCAAAGCCGCCTTTTCCTGTGCGTTCACACATTGCCGGGATACGCGCCGATCATCGGCAATCTCTTGCAGTGTCCGATTGTAGCGGTAGCGCTGCTCCAAGATTTGCCGATGGTTCGGCTTCAGGGTATCCAGCGCAGCCATGACAGCCCGGCGGTTCTGCTCGTTCTCATAGTCGAGTTCAATGTTCACGGTCGGGTCAGCACACACATCTGCAAGGGTGCTGTCAGTGTCATCCTCCAGGGGCAAGTCACTGGATAGGGCATAGTTCAACGGGTCAGCCGGTACGCGGGTCTGCTTGCCGTTCTCATCGCGCAGACACTTCATCCGGCTAGTGGTGAGTACTTTTGTTGCGGTGGCCCGGATTGACCAGCCCAGCACGGTAAGAAAAGCCATGCGCTTGTCGGGGTCGAAGCGCCGCACCGCATCCCGGACACTGAACCATCCCTCAACAACAAGGTCGTCCCGCTCAACGCCCACACGGCAAGAAAGGCCCTTGTTTTTGGCGTAGATCTTAGCCATCTGCTGGCGGATGAAATTCTGGTGACGCTCCCACAGCGCATTGATGGCGGTTATGTCGCCGTTCTTTCCTTGCATAATCAGCGTTAAATCGTCTAGTTCGTTCATTGATTGCACCTCCACTTTGTGATATACTTAAGTGAAGATGCTGCCCTGCGTCCGCCCCCGCTGCCCGGCGGGGCTTTTTTTATTTGCCCGGTAAGGTCGGATAGCACAACCTCTCTGCTTTAAACCATACTGTTGTAGGCTTCGCGCAGCATTGGGCTGAACTCGTCCGGGTTGGCTACCAGCCACGCAAGGGCGGCAAGCTCTTTGCTGCCGTAGTGTTCGGCGTTCAGCCTGTAAGCGATGTCTGCCACCGCATGGTCAAGGTCTTGCCTGGGGATAACACCGCTTTCCAGCGCGTCCATTGTGGCGCGGGCTTCGTCCTTGTCGGTGAAAGCAATCTCAACATGGCGACCGTCAGCTGAGATCATGGAGAGAGTTGCATAAATCTTGCCTTTGTTCTTCATAAAGTCTCCTATTCTGGCACGGCGGGGTGCGCCCTTACCGTGCCCTTTTGTTTGTCGAAACGGCGTAGGCGATAGCCTGTAAAGGTTGTCATCATGCGGAAAAGTACGTGTCGATTGCTTGCCGTTTTCTGTGCCGTGTGTGTGTGTTGCCGGTGTGTTAGAAGCGGAATTGCGACAGCCTATAAAGCCCGCCATTATGCGGAAAAGTGCGTGTTGATGGTGTGTTAACTTCCTTGCCAGTACTGCGCCTTTTACCGTGCCACTTGTGGTTGCAACGTGGTTGACGCAGAAGTGCGGAGGGTCGATAAAGCCCGGCGCGATGGGGCAAATCAGTGGTTGGCATCCGGTTGCAAATGGTAGCGTTTGGCATCTTTAACCGGTACTTAAAGTATTTCCGCTATGCCATTCTGGCACAAGGGTTATGCCAAAATGGCACAAGGTTCACTATTAGACAGCTTATTTTCGCTCTTACCTTATGCCAAAATGGCATAACCAGTGAACTTTTTAGGCGTTCGTCCTTATGCCATTTTGGCACACATATTTATATATAAGCCACCTGGTAGCGATTAAGGAGGAGCTTTCCAGCGAACAGAAAAGCGGTAGTCGGTCTTTGTGCGATTGCTTTTTCCGCTTGCCGTAACATCGATAAAACCAGCCCTTATCAGTGCTTCAACATTCCGTATCAACGTGCGATTTGCAATACCGTAGTTTTCAGCCGTCCGGCGTGAAAACTGAAAGTCGGGTTTTCCTTTGGCTTCAAGAATCATGCACTGGTAACACCAACGATCTGAAGATGTCAGTGCCAGAAAAGCAGGGTGTTGCATCAGTGTTGCCCCCATTTGAATAAAAATAGGTTCCGTGCTATCCGCTGTCCCTGCACACCAATACGGGAGCTTATATGTAGGTTTGGAAGATTTGCGGCTCATAAATAGTTGTCAAGGTCCATCTGGCCCAGCGGGATGCCCAATTTACGGGCGACAGGCGCAACTGCCTTTAATCCGTGTTTGCAGCGGGCAACCTGGACGTGGTAAAAGGCGGCCATTTCCTTTTGAGCGGTTTCCGGGTCATCGCTTGGAAGGAAGTAACCACCATAGCCGCCGGGGGCGTATAAGATGATTTCGCCAGCATCGCGGGCCTTCATAATCCGGTTGCGCAGTCCGCGCGGAGTGGTCTCCAGCTTGGCGGCCAACACATCAGCGCGGGTCGCGTTTTCACGGCCATGCCCTAAAAAATCTACAACATTCATTGAAAAAATCCCTTTCTTCTGCTAGAATAGGGGCGGGAAAATAGCTTTTGCGCTGCATTGTTTCCCACCCGTGCCGTCTAGCGTGCTGCAACACGCTGGGCGGCTTTTTCGTTGTCATAGCTCCACCCGGCGGATACCGGGGTGCGGTTGTGGCTCTCCGCCATCCATCCACGCCGCAAGACTGGACAAGTTTACCAGTGTTTTGCGGCCACACTGGACACTGCGCACCGTGCCCGCCTTGCACAGCTGACGGATGCGGTAAATAGGGATACCGGATGCTTCTGCGGCCTGTTGGATGGTTCCCATCCGGGGAAAGTCAACGGTTGTCATCATCGTTCTTCACCTCCTTTCCGCCTGCCCTTTCCTGGGCCATGCGTTCAGCACGTTTGGCCCAATACCGAGCATTGTACTCGCGGATGCGCTCTTTGTTGTTGGCCCGCCACTGACGGTAGTATTCGCGGCGGTTCTGAACTCCAGCATTTGACATGTCATCATATCCTTTCTGCAAATAAATCTAACATCGCTATTGAAAGCGTGATTTATTTATGCTACAATAAGCATAACACAAAGGATAAATAAAATCAACGTGCAAAACTATTTGCAAAATATATTTAGCAAAGAAGAAGCACTTTTATCGTTTCATTCAATCAATGCACATTTTCAGACTGTTTCAAACATTTTGAAACAGAACAATAATTCAATGTCAAATTTATTTAACGGAGGACACCAATAATGCCGCGAAAAAAGAAGTCGTTTGACTATAATGACACATTCCCAACCCGCCTAAGGGATCTCATCAATGGAAGTAAGGGAATAACCCAGGATAAAGTTGCTGAAATAGTGGGTGTAACACGTCAAACCGTTGGAAACTGGTGTAGCGGAGATAGCTCACCTGACGCGGCCGCACTTTGCAAAATAGCCGATATTTTCGACGTATCCATTGATTGGCTAATGCGTGAAAACGCGCCTCGAAAAATCAATGCCACGTTGTCCGCAATTTGTGATTATACGAACCTCAATGAAAAAGCGATAAATATTATTTCCTCTGATGAAGTTTTCGCAGATTTTATTAACCACCTTATGGAAAGTGAGTATGCAATTTTAATTGCAGAATCCCTAAACGCCGCGAACGAACTAATTTCAAATGCTCGTGACGCTCTTTGCGGGAAAACTTCTATTAAAACACCAGTTGAAACATTGTATGAGGGATTTCGCCTTAATCGATTTGAGGCAATCAACGAATTTACACTTTTTGTAAACAATCGTTATAAAAAGGCAGAGAGCGAGTACCGGAAGCATTACATTGAAATGGGGAAAAAATTGATGCCCTGTATTGCTATTACAAAATCCGACTGTATAACGCTTGATAGTGAGGACGAAAACGATGGCGAACATAACGAAACGAAAAAATAGGGACGGCTCCATATCCTATCGTGTCAAGGTCTCTGCCGGGGTAGGGGCTGATGGGCGGTATATCTACCGCTCGGCCACGTTCACGCCGCCGCCAAAATTAAGTACACGGAAAGAAGCCAAAGCTGTGCAGGAATTTGCCCACGACTTTGAGGAGCGCGTGCAAAACGGTCTGTTTGTAGCCAGCGATCTGACCGTTGACGGCCTGGCTGAAAAATGGATGAACGAATACTGCATACCACAGCTAAAGCCACACACAGTAGAGGGATACCAACAGCTTATGCCGCGCGTCTCAGCTGCTATCGGGCACATTAAGCTGGCGAACCTCCGGCCCGGCCATATCCAGGAATTTTACAACCAGCTGGCGCAGCCCGGAATCCGTGACGATGCCAAGTACCGCGCCAAAGCTGCTTTTATCAAGGCTTTTCCAAAAGGCAAGCGCCTGCCTGTGCAGCATGCTTCCGGCGTTTGTGCGCACACATTTACCACTGTGATGCAGGGGCGCACCGTCTCCAAGCAGACAGCCGAAAAGATTGCAGCTGCCGCCGGCTGGGCATTTTCAAGGGCGTTTACCTGTTGCAGTACAGATACTTTAAGCGCCAGTAGCCAGCACCACTACCATTTGATGTTGTCGTCTATGTTTAGCACCGCCGTGCGCTGGCAGCTGATGGACAGCAACCCATGCGAGCGTGTCACGCCGCCGAAGCTGGACGAGGTAGACGTTGAATTTTTGGACGAGGAACAGATTGCCGCTTTGCTGGAAGCCCTCCCGGATGCCCCGGAGCAGCTTTCTGTCATCACACAGATTGCATTGTTCACGGGAGCCCGGCGGGGCGAAATCTGCGCTTTGCGCTGGTCTGACATTGATTTAGATGCCGGTGTCATGGCTATAAACCGTAATTTGTCCTTTATTCGGCATAAGGGCCTGATCTTCGACTATCCCAAGACGAAAAAAAGCCGCCGCTGTATTAGACTAAGCGGCGACTGCGTAGAGCTATTAAAAGATTATCGGCAATGGCAATTGCGAGAGCGTTTAAAGGTCGGTACCTACTGGCAGCGGGAAGTTACCATAGAGGGCGGCAAGCGCGTCAAAAATGACCTGCTGTTCACTAAGCCAGACGGCAAACCGTTTGACCCAAATAAAGTTTCTTCCTGGTTTCCCAAGTTTCTACGGGCGCATGGTCTACCGCCGTGCCGGTTCCACAGTTTGCGTCACTCCAATGCAGCGCTATTGATTGCCGCTCACGTCCCGGTCACTACGGTTGCGGGCCGTCTAGGCCATGCACAGGTATCCACGACCACGAACGTCTATGCGGCTATGATTCGCTCGTCCGATGCAGCGGCAGCGGATGCCCTGGGCAGCGCTTTTGAACGCATCAAACAGCGGCAGGAGATTGGCTGAAAACACGGTTTTCAAAAATATTATGCCCAAATTATGACCATTCGCATCAAAATCAGCTTGAATATAGGCAAAAAAGAAGCCACGATGTAGCGCTTTTATAACGCTATATCGTGACTTTTCTCATGGAGCTAGTAACAGGAATCGAACCTGCAACCTGCTGATTACAAATCAGCTGCA
>CAVKDR010000024.1:0-26072 GCA_963655125.1 Bulleidia sp. | reverse complement strand
GTCATAGCCTCATAACCCTTACTCGTTATTTTTCGGACTGTACCCTTGTTTTCATAAGGATCATCCTAACTTTGCGATTTTGATTAACCCTTTCAGGATCTCAATTACCTGTTCATTGGTCTTACCCTCTGGTTCGTTATTTGCTAAAAAGCATTTGTGGAACGTGGTAAAATCGGTTTTGGTTTCTTAAGATCGTTTCTGGGGCATCGGGGTCTGATGCTGAGGACTGCGCCTCTTAACTCTAGTACATTGGAGTGTCTCCTTGTGGATCAGATGAAATTCAGGTTCTTCCTGTTCGGCGGAGTGGTGACGGTCATCGCTACCGACCTTCTTTCATCTTAATCTATATTCCACGCCAGGTTCTGTTTTGACGGCCCCTGGGCTTGCTGAATCTGATTTATGAACCAACCATCTGAATTTTTAAACTTTTTACAGGTTACGACCTGCGGCTTTCAATGTGGTTCTTCTCGCTTCAGCAGGCCCAGGCCCGCCGGTGATGAATGGGATCTTTAAAGTTTGCCATCGGGTCTAGAGCCTCCTTTCATCCGAAATCCTGCCGGCGGCCTTTACAATTTCTTTCTTTTCTTCCCGCTGCCCTCGTGCTGCTGGATCGGAGTCCTTAAAGTGCTCCTTCTTCACGTTTCCGCTTCAGGAGATCTTCTTTAAGATGTCGGTCTGTTCACGATCGGTCTTTTGTGGGGGAAACTTTTAAGAAAGTGGCTTCGCTTGGAGTTCTTATCTCCTTATCTCCGGCTGTTTTCTTTCTGTGACTATACTATAGCACACGCTTAGGAATTCGTCTATTCGCAGAGCGAACAATCCTGCAATGAAATATTTGTGCATATTAAGGATTGATAAGTGCATGTGCGTAGTGCTATAATAAATATGTTGGGCTGCTGTAACCTTAAATGGATTACAACGCTATTGTAGGGGTCGATGCTTGCATCGACCCGCGGGCGGATGCAAGCATCCGCCCCTACAAATAAACGGTAAACAGCATATAAAACAACCCCCGCCATTGTTCACACGAACAACGGCGGGGGTCATTTATTTTGCCTTACTTATACTCATCCAGCAGGTTCGTCATGCTCTTTAAGCTGACACCCAGGGTCGAGGCGTTGTGCAGCAAAGCCGAGGTGGCGGGCTGCAAAATGCCCATGGCACCCAGCACGATCAAGGTGCCGTTGAAGCCCATGATAAAGCGGTAGTTGGCGTGGGTACGCTTCTGCAAACCGTTGGCGATGCGCTTCAGGATGACCAGCTCGTTCAGGCTGTCTGCTGCCACGGTCACATCGGCGATCTCGCGGGCAATGGCTGCGCCATCGCTGATGGCAATGCCGACATCCGCTGCCGACAGGGCGGGGGAGTCGTTGATGCCATCGCCCAGCATGATGACCGTGTGGCCTGCGGCCTTTTCCTGCTCCACAAAGCGGGCCTTGTCCTCAGGCAGGACCTCGGCGTAGTAGGCATCCACGCCTACCTGCTTGGCAATGACGGAAGCCGTGCGGTCGTTGTCGCCGGTCATCATCACGGCCTTGCGGATACCCAGGCCGCGCAGGGCTTTCAGCACATCGGCGGCTTCCTCGCGCAGCGGGTCAGCGATGCAGATAACACCGGCCAGTTCACCGCCGATCGCCAGATACAGGTGGGAATATTCCGGCGGCAGCGCGTCAAATTTATCGCTCTCGCTGGTGGGGATGTAGCAGCCTTCATCCTCAAACACAAAGTGCTGGCTGCCGATAACGACCTTCTCACCGCCCACGCTGCTGGCGATGCCGTGCGCCACAACGTACTGCACTTCGCTGTGCATCTCGTCATGGTTGATGCCCTTGTTGGCAGCGGCCTGCACAACGGCGTTGGCCATCGAGTGGGGATAATGCTCCTCCAGGCAGGCGGCAATACGCAGCACATCATCGGCATCGCGGCCGCCAAAGGGCACAACGTCCACTACGGTGGGGGTGGCATGGGTCAGGGTGCCGGTCTTGTCGAACACGATGGTGTCGGCCTTAGCCAGGGCTTCCAGATACTTGCCGCCCTTAACGGTGATGTGGTAGCTGCCGCACTCACGCATAGCTGAAAGCACGGCCAGCGGCATGGACAGCTTCAGTGCGCAGGAGAAGTCGACCATCAAGATCGAGATCGCGCGGGTGGTGTTGCGGGTCAGCGCATAGGTCAGCACAGTGCCCAGCAGGCTGTAGGGCACCAGCTTGTCGGCCAGGGCGGCAGCGCGGGCTTCGCTGGAAGATTTCAGCTTCTCGGATGCCTCGATCATCTGCACGATCTGGTCGTAGCGGCCGTTGCCGGCCTGCTGCTCCACGGTCATCACCAGCTGGCCTTCTTCGACTACGGTACCGGCATACACCACGGCACCGGCGCTCTTGCGCACGGGCTCGGCCTCGCCGGTCAGGGATGCCTGGTTCACGCTGGCTTCGCCATCCAGCACACGGCCATCCAGCGGGATGACGCTGCCGGTGTGTACCACCACAGCATCGCCGGGGCGGATCTGGCTGATGGGCACCAGCACTTCGCCCTCGGCGGTCTGCTGCCATACGCGGTCCACGTTCAGCGACATGCAGCGGGCCAGATCGCCCAGGGACTTCTTGCGGGTCCACTCCTCCAGCAGTTCGCCCAGCCGCAGCAGGAACATGACCGACCCTGCGGTGGAGAAGTCGCCCCGCAGCATCGACACGCCGATGGACAGCGCATCCAGCACTTCCACTTCCAGCTTGCGGCGTAAGAGGCAGGTCAGCCCGCGCCACAAATAAGGCAGGCTGCGCACGGCGGTGTAGGCGATGCGCAGCGGCATCGGCAAAAACAGCTTGCGCGCAAAGTGGAAGATCGTCATATTGACGAGCTTTTCCTGATACTCGCGGTTCACAGCGCGGGGGCTGTTGGCGGGTACTTCGGCCAGGGCTTCCACGTCAAAGCGGAAAGTGGCCAGGCCCTTGACCAGGCCCGCGCGGCTCTCGGTATACACGACCACCACATCGCAGGTGCGCTCATACACGGTGGCGGTACGCACACCGGGCAGGGCTACCAGGTAATCCTGCAGCTGGTCGGCTTCGGCCAGGCTCATGCGCGGCTTGTTCAGGTGCAGGCGCATGCGGCCCTTGCTTTCATGCAAAATTTTCCATTTCATTGTTGTTTACTCTCCTACAGTTTCACAAAGAAAAAGCTGCCCACCGTGCAGCGGGCAGCACTTTTTCAGCAGAAATCAGCAGAAATTACTCGGCTGCCTTGTCTTCAGCGGCCTCGTCGGCAACGGTAGCGGCCTCGTCAGCGGCGGCGCGCTCCTCGTTGATCTCCTTAGCGTCGGCCAGGATATCACCGCAGTTCTCCTGCAGGGTGGTAGCAGTCTCCATGACGCTGTCCTTCATGCGCAGCACAGCGGCGGTGCACTGGGTGTACAGCTTCTTGGCATCCTTGCTGGTCAGAATTTCGATACCGGCGGAACCAAACAGTGCGCCGCCTGCGAACAATGCAACTTTAGCCCAATTCATAATTTTTTGTCCTCCACTCTATATGTTCACAACAGTGTTGAGTTATTTGACAACAGAGTTGTTGTCGGTGTACAAAATATTTTATTAGGGTTAGTTATAACTGGGTTATACGAAAATAGCCAGAAAATATGCCGTTTGGATTTTTGTCATGCGCTGGCATTGCCCTCGTTTTCGGGCGGTGTGGGGCAGGGGACGCGGCGCAGTTCGGTAGGGCGGCAGCCGGTGTGGCGGCGGAAAGCTGCCGCAAAGCGGCTGGGATCCTCGTACCCCACGCGGTGGGCGATCTCTGCTACCGGAAGGTCGCTGCTGCGCAGTAAATTGGCGGCAGTGTCCATCCGCAGTCCCCGCAGGTAGCTGGCTACCGGCACACCATACAGCGCCTTAAAGCAGATCTTCAGCGAGCTTTGGGACAGGTGGAACCGCGCGGCCAACTCGGCCAGCGTGATGCGGCTGCCCTGGTTCGCCAGCAGATAATCGTGGGCCTGGCGGGTGTGCTCCAGCTGCAGGCGGTCGAAGTAGGGCGTGGGCGGCGTTTCCACTTTGGTATAGCGGCTCACCAGTTCGTCCCAGCAGTTCATGGCAGCGGCAACGACCTGCGGGTCGTACATCGCACCACGGTTTTTCTCAATTTCGTGGTGGCAGACCGGCGCGGTCATGGCCGGGCGGTAGCTGCGGTTGCTCATCATGGCATCGATGGAATCCGCTACCGCGATAATACGCGCCCCCAGCGGGATAGCAGTCCTGGCCAGCTTGTCCGGGTAGCCGCGGCCGTCCCAACGCTCATGGCAGTGCCGCACGATGAGCGCCACCCGTTGGAACTGCGGCACCTTGCGCAGGATGTCATACCCCGTCACGGGGCAGCGGCGCATTTCCTCCCACCCGGCATCGGTCAGCGGCCCGGCCTTGCGCAGCACGGCATCCGACATCGAAATTTTGCCGATGTCATGCGCTAAAGCGGCGATCTGCACCGTGGCGGTATCCTCTGCGTTCAAGTGCAGGGCCTTAGCCAGCACTACGGCCATGGCGGCCACCCGGTCAGAGTGGTGGGCGGTATAGGCATCCCGTGCGTCCACGGCGGCAACGATGCTCTGGATCAGATCACGGTAGTTCAGCAGGGAAACGTTTGCAGACTCCGTCATGGAACGCACCTCCTTTTATAGTGTATCGCAGGATCCGGCAGGCAGAACTTGCGGAAAGATTCACAAGTCCTAACAGTTAGTGTAGACTATCTTACCGCTTTTAAGGCGAAATGTCAAGCCTGCGCCCGCCCAAACTGCACAAATCATGTCAAATGGGTAGGAATAAGACCGTTTGTGAATTTATTTTGGGCAAAACCTGTTATCTTATTGACAAAGACCGGCCCGGCATGGTATCGTATCGCTGGTTAGCAAAAGCTAACCAAAAGTGCGCCCACATGCCTGCGCATGGGCATGTTTGCACGGCACTTCACCCATACTATCCCTGTTCAACATTGCTATAGATAGAAAGGAACGTGCACCATGAGTTATCTGGAAATTGAAAAGGTCATCGGCCGTGAGATCATCGACTCCCGCGGCAACCCCACTGTCGAAGCTGAAGTCTGGCTGGCTGACGGCACCATCGGCCGCGGCGCTGCCCCCAGCGGCGCTTCTACCGGTGAGTTCGAGGCCCTGGAACTGCGTGACGGCGACAAGAGCCGTTTTGGCGGCAAGGGTGTCAGCAAGGCTGTCGAGAACATCAACACCACCATCAACGAAGTGCTGGTCGGCCTGGATGCCTCTGACATCTACGCAGTTGACGCTGCCATGCTGAAAGCTGACGGTACCAAGGATAAGTCCAACCTGGGCGCGAACGCCATCCTGGCCGTCTCCATCGCCGCTGCCCGCGCTGCTGCCATCTCCCTGGACATCCCCCTGTACCGCTTCCTGGGCGGCGTTTCCGGCAACAAGCTGCCCGTCCCCATGATGAACATCCTCAACGGCGGCGCTCATGCAGCCAACACCGTTGACGTGCAGGAGTTCATGATCATGCCCGCCGGTGCCCCCAGCTTCAAAGAGGGCCTGCGCTGGTGCACCGAGGTGTTCCACGCTCTGCAGGCACTGCTCAAGAGCAAGGGCCTGGCTACCTCTGTTGGCGATGAGGGCGGCTTTGCTCCCGACCTGGCCAGCGATGAGGAGGCTATCCAGTATATCCTCGAGGCCATCGAGAAGGCCGGCTACGTGCCCGGCAAGGACTTCGTCCTGGCCATGGATGCCGCTTCCAGCGAGTGGAAGGGCAGCAAGAAGGGCGAGTACAAACTGCCCAAGTGCGGCAAGGTCTTTACCAGCGAGGAGCTGGTCGAGCACTGGAAGCAGCTGGTTGAAAAGTATCCCATCTACTCCATCGAGGACGGCCTGGATGAGGAAGACTGGGAAGGCTGGCAGCATATGACCAAGGAACTGGGCGGCAAGGTCCAGCTGGTCGGCGATGACCTGTTCGTCACCAACACCGAGCGCCTGTCCAAGGGCATCAGCCTGGGCTGCGGCAACTCCATCCTCATCAAGCTGAACCAGATCGGTTCTGTCTCTGAGACGCTGGAAGCCATCAAGATGGCCCACAAGGCTGGCTACACCGCCATTGCTTCTCACCGTTCCGGCGAGACCGAGGACACCACCATTGCCGACCTGGCCGTTGCCCTGAACACCTGCCAGATCAAGACCGGTGCCCCCAGCCGCAGCGAGCGCGTTGCCAAGTACAACCAGCTGCTCCGCATCGAGGAAGAACTCGGCGGTGCCGCCCAGTACCCCGGCTTTGGTGCGTTCAACATCAAGCGCTGATTTCCCTTAGTATGCAAGCCTTGTAGGGGCGCACAGTGTGCGCCCGCGGGCGGATATGGAATCCGCCCCTACGGCAGGACAAGGCAAAAACCGTAGGGGCGCATTCTATATGCGCCCGTTGCGGCCTGTCGCTGCTGTGTGTTTTGCGGGCGAACGCTGTTCGCCCCTACATCGCCCCGCAAGGCATATTTTTTAAAAATGTTGCCGGGACAACATACTAAATCCTAATCTTTTGGTATGATATACCTGCCGGGTGGGAAAGTCCATCCGGGTACACAATTTTCCAGTTGCGCAATGTACTATCTATAGTATATAATAGCACTGGCAAAACCTATATCTGGTATTCCTGAATTTAAAAAGAGGTGCAATATGACAGATTTCAAACAGTGGGAAGGCTTCGAAGGCCGTATCTGGAAAGAGGAAGTCAACACCCGTGACTTCATCCAGAAGAACTACACCCCCTATGACGGTGACGAAAGCTTCCTGGCTGGCCCCACCGATGCTACCAACAAGCTGTGGGGTGCCCTGCAGAAGCTGCAGAAAGAGGAGCGCGCCAAGGGCGGTGTGCTGGACATGGAGACCGAAGTCGTCTCCGGCCTGACTGCTTACGGCCCCGGCTACATCGATCCCGAACTGAAGGACCTGGAAAAGGTTGTCGGCCTGCAGACCGATAAGCCCCTGAAGCGCGCTTTCATGCCCTACGGCGGCATCAAGATGGCGGAGCAGGCCTGCACGACCTACGGCTATCAGCCCAGCGAAAAGCTGCACGAGATCTTTACCAAGTACACCCGTACCCACAACCAGGCTGTGTTTGATGCCTACACCCCCGAGATGAAGAAGGCCCGCCACAGCCACATCGTCACCGGCCTGCCCGACACCTACGGCCGTGGCCGTATCGTTGGCGACTACCGCCGTGTGGCCCTGTACGGTATCGATTACCTCATCAAGGCCAAGCAGAACGACTTCGCCAACTGCGGCGATGGCACCATGACCGAGGATGTTATCCGCCAGCGCGAGGAGATCGCCCTGCAGATCAACGCCCTCAAGGGCATGAAAGAGATGGCTGCCTCCTACGGCTACGATATCTCTGAGCCTGCTGCCAACGCAAAAGAGGCTGTCCAGTGGCTGTACTTCGGCTACCTGGCCGCCATCAAGACCCAGAATGGCGCTGCCATGTCTGTCGGCCGCGTTTCCACCTTCCTGGATATCTACATCCAGCGCGATCTGGACAACGGCACCCTGACCGAGAGCCAGGCCCAGGAGCTGATCGACCACATGGTCATGAAGTTCCGCATGGTCAAGTTCGCCCGCATCCCCAGCTACAACCAGCTGTTCAGCGGCGACCCCGTCTGGGCTACCCTGGAAGTGGGCGGCATCGGCATGGACGGCCGCTCCATGGTCACGAAGAACGACTTCCGTTTCCTGCATACGCTCGAGAACATGGGCCCTGCCCCGGAGCCGAACATGACCGTTCTGTACTCCTCCGCACTGCCCAAGACCTTTAAGGATTATGCCTCCAAGATCTCCATCAACACCTCCTCCGTCCAGTACGAGAACGATGATGTGATGAAGCCCGTCTGGGGCGATGACTACTCCATCTGCTGCTGCGTGTCTGCTACCCAGACCGGCAAGGAGATGCAGTTCTTCGGTGCCCGCGCCAACCTGGCTAAGTGCCTGCTGTACGCCATCAATGGCGGCGTGGACGAGAAGCTGGGCGAGCAGGTCGGCCCCGCTTACGCCCCCATCACGGCTGAATACCTGGATTACAACGAGGTCATGGCTAAGTATGATGTCATGATGGACTGGCTGGCTGGCCTGTACGTCAACATCCTGAACCTGATCCAGTATATGCACGACAAGTACTACTACGAAGCCGCCGAGATGGCCCTCATCGATACCGATGTCCGCCGCACCTTCGCGACCGGCATCGCAGGCTTCAGCCATGTGGTCGATTCTTTGTCCGCCATCAAGTACGCCAAGGTCAAGTGCATCCGCAACGAGCAGGGCCTCGTCACCGATTACGAGATCGAGGGCGACTTCCCGAAGTACGGCAACGATGATGACCGCGCCGATGATATCGCCGTGGAGCTGCTGCGCAGCTTCCTGGAGAAGATCAAGCGCCGCCACACCTACCGCAACTCCGAGGCTACCACCTCCATCCTGACCATCACCTCCAACGTTGTGTACGGCAAGGCTACCGGCGCTATGCCGGACGGCCGCAAGGCTTACACCCCGTTTGCCCCCGGCGGCAACCCGTCCTACGGTGCCGAGACCCACGGCCTGCTGGCATCCCTGAACTCCGTTGCCAAGCTGCCCTATCACTGGGCACTGGACGGCATCTCCAACACCCAGACCATCAACCCCGATGCCCTGGGCCACAGCGAGGGTGAGCGTGTCAACAACCTGGTGCAGGTTATGGACGGCTACTTTGACCAGGGTGCCCATCACCTGAACGTCAACGTCTTTGGCACCGAGAAGCTGATCGATGCTATGGAGCACCCGGAGAAGGAGGAGTACGCCAACTTCACCATCCGCGTTTCCGGTTACGCCGTCAAGTTCATCGACCTGACCAAGGAACAGCAGCTGGACGTTATCGCCCGTACCTGCCACAAGGTGCTGTGATTTCTACGAGGGTTTTGTTCCTTCTTTGAAAAGAAGGAACCGAAGAAACTTTCAAACAAAAAAATAGCAAAAGGGCCTGTGGCTGCGGCTGCAGGCCTTTTTATATGGTATACTATAAATATGTATTCGTAGGGGCGGATTCCATATCCGCCCGCACGGTATGCGGCAACTCGATTCTGTAGGGGCGAACATTGTTCGCCCGCGGAATCTTGCGGTTACATCAAACTGCACGGGCGCACACTGTGCGCCCCTACATCACGTGTACCATAAACGCGAAACCAAACAAAAACAACGGAGGCAACCTATGTCCGAAACTTTGGGCTATATCCATTCTGTCGAAACATTCGGCCTGGTCGATGGGCCGGGCGTACGGTATATTATCTTCATGCAGGGCTGCGCCATGCGCTGCCAGTACTGCCATAACCCCGAGACCTGGGCTTTCACCCAGGATAACGCCAAAACCCCGCAGGAGGCTTTTGCGGCCGCCTACCGCTACCGCAACTATTGGCGCAACAACGGCGGCATCACCATCAGCGGCGGCGAACCCCTGCGTCAGCTGGATTTCGTCAGCGAGGTATTCCGCCTGGCCCACGCCAAAAAGGTGCAGACCGCCCTGGACACCAGCGCCCAGCCCTTTGCGCCCGATAACGCCGAATGGATGGCCCGCTTTGACAAGCTGCTGGAAAATACCGATCTGGTGATTCTGGATCTGAAAGAGATCGATGACGAAAAGCACAAAAAGCTGACGGGCCACAGCAACAAAAACATCCTGGCTATGGCGCAGTATGTGGCTTCTAAGGGTGTTGACCTCTGGATCCGCCACGTGCTGGTTCCCGGCTTGACCGATGATGCTGACGGCCTGCGCCAGCTGGATGCCTTTATCAAGTCCCTGCCCACCGTGCGCCGGGTCGAGATCCTGCCCTACCACACGCTGGGGCTGTTCAAGTGGCAGAACCTGGGCATCCCGTACCCGCTGGACGGTGTGCGTGTACCTACCGCCGAGGAAGTAGCCGCCGCCGAAGCCCTGCTGCACGTAAAAGACTACCCCGATGCCCCAAAAGAGTAAGTAACTGTACTTTGTGCTTGCAGAGTAGGTAAGGGCGAACATTGTTCGCCCGCGGAATCTTGCGGTTACATCAAACTGCACGGGCGCACACTGTGCGCCCCTACAAAGCGCTCTTTCGACAGGTTAAGTGCGTAAATGACGCTGCAACGGAAAAAGCAAGAACGCCCTGTCTTGCGAAAAAATTCCTACAAAAAATACAGGAATTATTTTTGAAAAACGCTTGACATTATAGCTTTAGTATGGTAAAGTATAACCGTGGTTAGCGGATACTAACTATAACCAATCTCGAACCCCATCGGCCTATTGCCTCACCGGTGCGGTTCCTGCCAATAACAGGCTGCGCCTCCGTTATGGCGTTTTGCTCTGCGCCTTTTTTAGCGGTCTGCTTATTGCGTTACGCCCGCATCGTTTTCTGCTCCAAACGATGCGGGATTTTTTATGCCCAAAAAAGTGCAAAGGCCCCCCTTGTGTAAAGGGGGCTCTGCGAAGCGGTGGGGGATTGTGACATTGCCCTATGCATCGACCTACCCTCGTAAGGCCACAATCCCTCAGTCAGCTTCGCTGACAGCTCCCTTTGCACAAGGGAGCCTTTAGATTCTACAAACTAACAGGGTCGATACACTTTCTATCGTGTACCGACCCTGTTCCTTATTTAATCTCGTCTCATTTTGCCCAACATCAAATAGTACCCGGCCCAATCCAGCTTGCCGTACAGGGGGGCATTGGCGCGCCGGGCTTCGTCCACGCGGCAAACCAGGCCCACATTGCGCCAGCGGCAGGGCAGGTAATAGGCGCTGTAGCACCCCTCGATCTTCATCCGCTCCAGCAGTGCCCGCAGCCAGGGGTTGCGCAGCGCGGCCTCGGCCTTGTAGCCTTTCAGCCGCTGGGTGGGGGAGGGGTCCCGCCGCATGATGTCAGCCACACCCTCGGCAAACACCTGCAATTCGGCGCGGTGCAGCGGGCGCATGTCCTCGGCCGGGCAGGCGGCGGCATGGCAGGCCGTATTCAGCTTGGCAAAGTGCTTCGGCCAGATATCGCAGTAGTTGGCGTGGTACCGTGTCGAGAGCGTCCCGCCCCGGCTGCAATCGTAAAAGGTCAGGGGGCTGGTCATTACCCGGTAGCCGAACCCCGGCACTGTCTGCCCCAGCAGGGCGATGTAATCCAGCACAAACTGCAGATCCTCACCCAACGTATATTGCACATCAAACTGCAGCTGCTTGGCAAGATCGGCCCGGTACAACTTGTTCCAGGGCATCGCCAGCAGACAGTCCAGCCACAGCCGGGCCAGGCCGGCCTGAGGGCGCGGTTCAGCGTCCGCCGTCACGGCGGCGGGGTCTTTTTCATCGGTGGTGTAGTGCCACACCACAAAGTCCTGCGGGGCGGCGCGCTGGGCGGTCAGCGCCGCCTGCAAAGCGCCGGGGCGCAGCGCATCGTCAGAATCCAAAAAGACGATAAACTCACTGTCTGCGGCGGCCAGCCCGCTGTTGCGCGCGCCGGAAACGCCCAGATCATCCTGATGGATGACCGTCACCCGGTCGTCCTTGGCGGCCCAGGCATCGCAGAGCGCACCGCTCTCGTCAGGGCTGCCGTCATCGACCAAAATGCAGGTCAGCCCGCCCTCCACCTGCTGGGTCAGTACGCTTTCCACGCAGCGGTCCAGGGTAGCCATGGCTTTGTATACGGGCACCACCACGCAAATGGAAGCCTTGCTCATGGGGTCCCTCCGTTCTGTGCGATTTCGCTTACGATACGCACAAATTCATCATAGTAACGTGCAATAGAAAAATCCTGCGCCCGCTTGGCCCCGGCAGCACCCATCTCGGCGCACAGGGCCGGGTGCTCGTACAGCATGCGGATGCTCCACGCCAGCTGGTCGGCGATATTCTCGCCCCGCTCCACAAGCACGGCCTGGCTGCCCTCCAGGTATTCGGGCATGCCGCCGCTGCGAGTAGCCAGCACGGGACGGCCGCAGGCCATGGCCTCCATCGCTACCAGCCCGGCGGCTTCCTCCACCAGCGTGGGGACGCAGACCAGATCGGCCAGGCGGTAGTAGTCGGGCAGGTCCTCGTTGGGGATGTAGCCGGTAAACTGTACGCGGTCGCCCAGGGCCTTGGCCTGCTGCTCCAGTTTGCGCAAAAAGCTGCTTTGCTGGGTGCGGCCAAAGAACGGACTGCCCACGATGAGCAATCGAATGTTGGACACCGGCAGTTTGCCCAGGGCCTCCATCAGTTTGTGGATGCCCTTATCCGGCTCTAACCGGCCGCAGAACAGCACCACAAAATCCTTGGGGCCAAAACCCAGCCGGGTGCGCAGGGCCATCGGCGGCGGGGCAGGGCGGAACCGCTCGGTATCGATGCAGTTATATAAAATGTAGGCGCTGCGGCGGTCCAGGCTGCTGTTTTGCAGGTAATCATCCCGGATGAACTCGCTCAGCGCCAGCACACCGCCGTAAATTTTGTCCATGGCGGGGCTGCCGCTGGTCTGGCCGTGCAGGTGGGCCAGGCAGCGCTTGCGGCCAAACATGCGGCTGATGGCGCTGCACTGGGTCAGGTTGCCGCCCTCGGCCACAATGACATCGGGGGCGGGAAGTTCCAGCGCCAGCGAAAGCTGCACTTTCTGGTACCAGGGGTCGTAGGGGGCGGCAATGCCAACGCACCGCTCCAAAAACACCATGGGCCAGTAGCGGCGGTGGCCGTGGGGGCGGGCAACGTACAGCATTTTGGTATGCTGCAGGCCCTCGGCAGCGCGGCGGGCTGCCTCATCGGGCACACTGGCGCACAGCAAGTCTAACCGGCCCTGCTTCTCGTTTTCACGGATCAGATGGGTCAGCAGCGTTTCCACCGCGCCGCCCTGCACCGCAGGCACCGGCAGGTCCGGCGGCGGGATCAGCAGCACACGGGGGCGCTTATTTGCGTCTTTCTCTTTGTCGGGTTTCAGGATGGGCAAAGGGGGTAACTCCTTGTTATGCTAACGCTTATTGTAGGGGCGGATGCTGTGCATCCGCCCGCGGGTCGATGCACAGCATCGACCCCTACAAAAAACGCAGGCTACAAAAATTATTTCTTGATCGGGCACAAACTCTCCGCGCTCATCATGGCCCAGCGGGCGGCGGAAAGCTTCTCGGTCATCTTCATCTGGCGGCAGTTGGGCAGGTAGCTGATAAGCCCCTGCATCAAAAACTGCTCTTTGCTGATGGCCTTTACCAGCTGCGGGGTGGGGTTCTGGCGCACCTTGGCGCACAGGAAAAGATACCGCCGCCAGCAGGCTGCATAGGCGGCATCGATAGCCGCGCGGTCAGCGCCGTTTTCCACGTAGAAGCGGTAGCGGTCGGCCAGGCCGTCCACGGCATCAAAGGCTTCCGGCTTGGTGTTGGTGCGGCAGATGCTGCCGCCGCGCAGCCGGTAATGGTACAAAACCTTGTCCACGCAAACTACCTTGTCGCAGCGCCAGAACAGGCGGTGGGCCACAAAGTCATCCTCGTGCAGGCGGCCTTCGGGGTAGTGCAGCAGCTTCCACACCTCGGCGCGGTACAGCTTGTTCCAGGCAACGGTGTACACGGTGCCGTTGGGGGTGTAAAACTCGTTCAGCAGGTCTTTGCCGCAGAAAACCCCCTCGGCGTTGGGGCGGGTGTAGCTGGCAGGCTCGCAGCTGCTGCCGTTCTCCTGCACGTCCTCCACCGAGCAAAGCGCCATGTAGGCATCGTTTTTCTCGCAGGCGGCGTACAGGGTGTGCAGGTAGCCGGGGCAGACCACATCGTCCGAGTCCACAAAGGCATAGTAGCGGCCGCGGGCGGCATCAATGCCGGTGTTGCGGGCAGCGGACAGGCCCTGGTTCTCCTGGTGGAAAACCCGTACGCGCTTATCCTTGGCGGCATACGCATCGCACAGTTCGCCGCAGCCATCGGTGGCACCATCGTCCACCAGCAGCACCTCAAAGGGTACTTCCACTTCCTGCTTCAGGATGCTGTCCACGCACTCTTTCAGGTACGGTTTGGTATTGTAGATCGGTACGATCACACTGATTCCGATATGTTCCATCGTTTATTTCCCCTTCCTCTTTGCTGCCAGGTGTCCCCAGGCCGTTGCGGCCCCGTAAAAGGCCGATGGATTGGCGCTGAACAGGACAAGCCGTGTTTTTTCTCCCGCCGACAGCAGCGGGCTGCGCATCAGGTCCGGCACAATGGCATCCAGATGCTTTTTGTGCGCCATAAACTGATCTTTCAAATCGTCCAGGTTGCCCGCCGCGCCGGACTGGCACCAGAACTGGTAAAACAGCCGCCAGTAGCGGGCCGTGGCCCATTGCTGGTATTCTGTGCGGTCAGGTTTGGCGGCAAAATATTGCAGCCAATCCCAGTACATGCGCAGGTCATCCAGCTTGCGCGGCGGGAAGCCTGCCGTGGTGATCTGCCCCGCGCGGGTGCGGTAATGGTAGAGCGCATCGCCCAGGCAGTTGCACTTTTCGCCCTCAAACACGCGGTGCAGCACACTGGCATCATCGCCAAAAAGCATCGTTTCATCGTAATGGATGCCTTTGTCCCGGAACAGGCGCACATCGAACAGCTTGTTCCAGCTTAAGGGCCCGTAAAAGCTGCCGGTCTTAAACGCATCCAGCAAAAGTTCCTGGGCATCGTGTACGCCCCGCAGGCCGCTGGTGACCACGCGGCCCTGGATGGTATTGCCGTCCTCATCGATGCAGTCGCCCGCGCAGGCGGCCAGCCGCACACCGGGGGCCTGCACAGCCGCGTACAATTTTTCGTACATGTCCGGCGTGATCAGGTCATCGGAATCCACAAAGCCGATATAATCGCCCCGGGCATTGTCCAGCCCCATGTTGCTGGCGCTGGCGGGGCCGCCGTTTTCTTTGTGGAAAACGCGGATGCGGGCATCGGTTTTGGCCAGTTCCTCGGCAATTTCGCCGCTGTTATCGGGGCTGCCGTCATCTACCAGCAGCAGTTCAAAATCGGTAAACGTCTGGGCCAGGATGCTTTGCACGGTCAGCGGCAGATAATGCCCGGTTTTGTAAACCGTGGTGATAATGCTGATTTTGGGGTGATCCATCGCCATGGCGGACTCCTTTTATCATTTACAAAAATCGCTGTTTGGCCAGCGTGTAGGCGGCCAGCAGGCCCGGTGCGCGCAGCGCCAGCCCCAGTTTGTAGGGCAGGGCCAACAGGCGGTTGGGGTCGCTCTGCAGCCGGGTTTTCAAGGCCGCGCGGGCATCGGCATCGGCCAGGATGCGGGCAAATACCTCCCGCCGCTGTTTGTAGGGCAGCGTACCCTTGCAGCCGGTCAGCAGCCCGTATTGGTTTAAACAGGCGCGCACACGGCTGGTTTGCAGGTAGGGTGCGGGGGCAATGCCGTTTTGGGTCAGCAGGGCTTCCAGCGCCGGGCGGGTGATGGCCTCGGCCTCTAGTAAATCCCCCCGCAGGGAACGGGAAAGGCTGCCGGCTCCCACATCGTTTTGTTTATAGTATACACCATGCAGGCAATAAATGGCAGAGCCATTTTGTAAAAATTGCAGATTAAACAAAACATCTTCGTTGATCTGCAGCCGTGGGTCGAACCGCAGCGCCCCGACTACCGCCCGGCGGAACAGTTTGGGGTAGGGGGCCGCCAGCAGGCCGCTGGTAAACAGCAGCGGCTCCAAAGCGTCCCCCAGGGCGGGCAGGTTCGGGTAAAAGCCCGGTGCCAGTACCCCGGCGGTATCGCCGCCGCTGGCCCGGCAAAGGTGAAAAAGCAACATGTCGGCCTTTTCGTCGGTGTCGTCCAGCGCGGCCAGCTCGTCCCACAGGCCGGGCAGCAGTTCATCATCGGCATCCAAAAACAGCACCCAGTCGCCAGCAGCCGCATCCAGCCCGGTGCTGCGGGCTGCTCCGGCACCACCGTTTGCACGGTGCAGCGCGGTAATGCGGGGATCCGCGGCAGCCAGTTCATCACACAGCGCACCGGTTTCATCGGGGCTGCCATCGTCCACCAGCAAAACCTGGGTATCCGCAGGGGCACCCGCCAGCGCAGAATCCACCGCGCGGCGCAAAGTGGCAGCCGCCTTGTAGCAGGGGATGATGATGGTGACAGTGCCGATCCTCACTGGGCATCCCCCTTTACAATCGTTTCGTAAATGCCCACCAGCGCGGCGGCGTTGGCGGCGGCATCGTGGGTGTGCAGGGCGCGGGCACGGGCGGCCTGGCCCAGGGCCGTGCCGCCATCCGGGGCAGTCAGCACCTGCAGCAGGCAGTGGGCCAGGGCATCCGCGTCCTGGCTCTCGCCGTAGAGCAGCCCCTCGCGGCCATCGGCCAGCATATCGGGGATGCCCCCGGCATTGCTGGCAACACAGGGCATGCCCAGCAGCATGGCTTCACCTAGGCTGTTGGGGCTGTTTTCGCAGCTGGAAGGCAGCAAAAACACGTCCGCCTCCAAGTACGCTTGCCGCATGGCAGCGGCATCCAGCGGGCCGGTGTAGTGCAAAGCATCGGCTACGCCCAGCTGCGCCGCCAGCCGCTTGCAGTACAGTTTATACGGGAACATATGGTCAATGATGGGCCGCAGCAGCGGGCCTTTGTCCAGCGGGGGCCAGCCCGCAATGTGCAGCATGGCACCGGGGAACTGCCGGCGCACCGCAGGCAGCGCCCGGATGACGGTGTGCAGGTTTTTCAGCGGGTAGTTGCCCTGGGGCAGAAACAGCACCGGCGCACGGCCAAACTCCCGCGCATGCCACAGCGCCCCGGTGTAAAACAGGGGGCGCAGCGTCTCGTTGCAGGGGTAATACTGGGCGGCAGGGGCCAGATCGGCGGCGGCGCGGCGATCAAAACCGGTGCGGCCGGTGACATGGCGGGCTTTGCCCAGCACGGCGGCTTCTTTCTGCGAAAGAGCGTTGAAATTCTCCTGCATGTTGTCCAGCAGTTCGCCGGGGATCACTTTATCAATGGTATGCCACAGCCCGGCGGAATGGCGGTAAGCATCGGGCACACCATCGCACAGGTGTGCCGCGCAGTCCCGCATCACGCCCTGGATGCTGATGAGCACCGGCAGGTGTGCCGAAGCGGCAGTGTCCTGCATGGCGGCGGCTTCGGGGTATTCAGTGCCCCAGATATGCACAAGGTCGGGCTGTTTGGTTTGCAGCAGGGCGGCAAAACCATCGGCGCTGGGCAGGATGCGGTAGCTTACACCCTCTTGTTCACCCTGCAGGGCCGCTTTCTGGCGGGCATCGGTGCAGGCGACTGTCAGGCGCAGTTCTGCATGGGGGCGCAGCGCCGCCAGCTGGCCGGTAAGCCAGCTGCCGCTTACATCGCTGGCATCCGCCAGCCCGCAGGCAACCGCCGCCTGCGGCAATACAGTTTTTACAAGCCAGAGGATGTGCATAAGGATTATAGTCCTTTCATGGGATGAGGTATGGCCCCCTCTGGGAGGGGGCTCCCGCGGAGCGGGTGGGGGAGAGAGCAAAGCCTTTGCCCAAAACCTTGGGTGCTCGTTAGGCTCTCTCCCTCAGTCAGCTTCGCTGACAGCTCCCTCACAGAGGGAGCCAGAGGCAGTGCTACACATTAAATCCGTCCTACAAACGTCTCCGCCACCACCTCCGGCGTAAACTCCGGGTAGAGGGCGGCGACCTGCGCATAGGGCAATTGCTGCCCCTGCACCTGGGCCAGCCAGCGGCGCAGCACATCCACCACTTCCGGCGTTACGCCGTCCTTTTTGTGCAGCACCAGCGCCAGCGGGTACTTCGCCAGGTAGGGCAGGGTGGGGTCGGTGTCGGTCACGGCCAGGTGCAGCAGCGGCTTGCCGGTGCCCAGGTAGCTGAACAGCTTGCTGGGCATCTGGTTGTCGTAGGCGTTGCCAAGGCTCAGCAAAATGTCCGCACCGTTTTCCAGTGCGGCGGCCTCGGCGGGCGGCAGCAAACCGGGGCGGACGAACCGCGCCCCAAAGACAGTCTGCACCTTTTGGGCGGCTGCTTCAAACGGCTCCCACCCACGGCCCGCCATTGTCAGGGTCAGGGCGGGGGCGTTCAGCGCGGCAAACAGTTCCAGCGCAAAATCCGGCTCCCGCAAGGTGGGGTACAAACTGCCGCAAAATACGCACCGCACCCCCTCGTGGGCAGGCACCGGCCCGCCCGGCAGTAACACCGGGAAGCCCAGCACCTGCACCTTGCCGCGCCAGGCGGAAAGCGGCCCGCCCTCGTAATCCGGCAGGGCCTGGGGCGTGATGAACGCGGTATCAATGGCCGCCAGCAGCTGGCCCTCCCGCGCGTAACCGCCCGGGGCCGTGTAGTCTTTGTTGCTGGCGTAGGGGTCCAGCTGCCACAGCAGCTTTTTGCCGCCGATCTGCGCCGATTCCAGCGCAAAGGCGGTGCGGTAGGGTGCGCAGACGGCACACACCGCATCAAAGTGGAATTCCGCGTCCAGCCGTTCCATTTCCCGGCGGCTGTCCACCGTGCGGCGGGGTGCATGCAGCACCAATTGGCGGAACGCCGCCGCCACAGCCGTAGGGTGGGCTGCCAGCCGCAGCAGCCGCAGGGGTACCGGGCTGCCGGTCTTGGCACCGTTTTCCAACGCGCGGTTCATCAGCCGTTCATCGGCAAAAGCCAGCGTGTGCTGACTGGCCCCGGTGGGCGGCGCGGGGGGCGGGGTCTCGCCGTCCCATAGTTCCAACAGGTGGATCTCATGCCCCTGGGCCAAAAGCTGTTCCGCCAGGCGGCAGGCCAGCTGCGCGTTGGCGCTGGCGGGGTTTTCCACCCGGTCTAACACAAATAAAATACGCATTACTGTCGATCTTTCAAATACTTGCGGCACACCTTGCGCCACAGTTTGGGGGCGTGTACGGTGGCCCAGGCCGATACCCTAATGGCAAAGGGCAGCTGCGGGTTGCGTCCCAGCTGGCGGTCGTTCAGCCCGGCGGTGATGCCAATGCGCAGTTCGCCCAGCTGTACGCGGTAAGGCTCTATGTCGGCGCGGCGCAAAATCATGCTGGCCAGATAGACCAGCTTTTCGTAGTAAAAGGCGTTGGCGCTCTGCTGCAAAGCGGGCCACTGTTTGGGCACATTGCCGCGGATCAAAGCGGCGGCGCGGCGCTGGTCATCGAGACTTTGGGGCGGCAGTCCCCGGCGGCTGGCGCTGTCGGCATGCTGGCGGTAGTGGTAGCCCGCCCAATCGCAAAAGGCGCAGCCGGGGGCGGCGCAAAATGCCTGCCAGTTGGCAAACAGGTCCTCGTTGTAGGCCAGGTCGTTGTCCAGCATGGCGGGGGTCAGCAGTGCGGCGGAGTACAGCTTGTTCCACAGGCCGTAGTCCACGGCGTGGTCGTGCAGCAGCGCGTCCAGGTGGGCCGGTCCGTCCAGCCGCTTTACGGCAGCGGGGGGCGGGGCCTCGGCGGGCAGGTTGTCAGCAAAGGTATCATACCGGCAGCAGGCCAGCGGCAGGTGGGTCTCCTGCACCGCATTATATAAAGCAGCTAAAAACGCGGGATGATACAAATCGTCCGCATCGCAGAACGCGATCCACGCTGCGCCAATTTCCAGCGCCCGGCGCAGCCCGGCGGTGCGGGCGGCGCTTACCCCGCGCTGGGGCTGGTGGATAACGGTGAACCGCGCATCCCCGGCAGCCATGTTGTCGCACAGCAGCGGCGATTCATCCTGGGAGCCATCGTCCACCAGCACACAGCAAAAGTCGTCAAAATGCTGGGCCGCGATGGAATCCAGGCAGTCCGGCAAATATTTGGCCGCGTTGTGTACGGGCACGATCACTGCGATGGTGCAGACCGGGGCGCTCATCGGGTCACCTCGGCGTGGCGGCGCAGGTAGAACTCCTGCAAAATTTCGGCGCTGTGGTGGATGTCATACCCGGCTTCCACGGCCTTGCGGCGGGCATCCGGGTCGCGGCGCAGGCTGGCCCCGGCGATCGTGTTCGCCCAGGCGGCTTCATCCTGCAGCGGCAAAAAGTGTACGCGGTCGGTAAAGGCCGCGCCCTTGTCCACGGTGTCGGCCACAAAGCAGGGCAGCCCGGCGGTCTGGGCTTCTACCAGCACCACAGGCAGGCCCTCAAACAGGCTGGGCAGCAAAAAGGCATCCATGGCATCGTAAAAGCCCTGCATGTTGCTGCGCACTCCGGCAAAAATTACGCTGTCGCCCAGGCCCAAACTGCGGGCTAAATTCTGCATTTCCTCTATGTAGCCCGGCTCGCCGCCGCCCAGCAGCACCAGGCGGGCTTTGGGCAGGCGGGCGCGCACAGCGGCGAAAATTTTCAGCAGCCCAGGGTGGTTTTTTTGCGCTGAGAACCGCCCCACATGCCCGAACAGAATTTCGTTATCCGCCACGCCCAATTCCCCGCGCAGCAAAGCGCGGCGCTGCGGGTCGCGGGCGGCAAAACGGGCGGTGTCAATGCCGTTGGGCAGCACGGTAAACGGGCTTTTGCCAAACAGCATTTCCCCGGCCTTTTGGCTGCAGGCAAAGCGGTCGGTCAGGCCCGCGTTGAAGCGGCTGCTCATCAGCTTGTCCAGCTGGCCCACCAGGTTCGGCTCGTAGGCGGTGTTGTGGCTGTGGCCCACCCGCACGGGGATGCCCGCCCGGCGCGCCACAGGGTTGTAAAACATGCCAAAGCCGCTGTAGTGGCCGTGGAGGATGCGCCACTCCGGGTGGGCGGCGAACAGCTGGCGCAGTTCGCGCAGATAGCGGGGCAGGTTGTTGTTCTGCCGCACGGTCATTTTGTAGATGCTGCCGCCCAGGGTGCGGATCTCATCATCAAAAAAACACGGCTTATCGTAATGATATAAAAAGTCGAATTGCACCTTGTCCCGGTCGATGGTGCGGTAGACGTTCATCACAAAGGTCTCCATGCCGCCAGCGTCCATGGCGGGCATGACCTGTAAAACGCGGATGGGTGCCATCAGCTGTTCTCGGCCTCCAATCGGGTGCGGCAGTTTTTCAAATCCTGCTGCGCTTCGGTGCTCAAAACGGGGTAGTCATGGCTGGCATGCTCCAGCGCGTCCACCACAATTTCACTCACCAGATACCGCGTGTACCATTTCTGGTCGGCGGGCAGGGCATACCAGGGGGCCTCTTTGGTGGCGGTGGCATCAATGACCTGCTCGTACAGGCGCTGATAATCGTCAAAATAGGCGCGCTCGGCCAGGTCGCTGGCGGAGAACTTCCAGTTCTTGGCGGGGGTGTCGATGCGCTCTAAAAAGCGCTTTTTCTGCTCGTCCTTGGACACATGCAGGAAAATTTTCACCACGCGGTAGCTGTTCTCGTACAGATACTGCTCGTAGTGGCGGATCTGGCGGTAGCGCTGGGCGAAAAACTCGTCCTTGTCCTGCCCCAGCACACGCGGGGCCATCTGGTAGCCCTTTTGCAGGTCGTGCAGCTGGACCACCAGCACATCCTCGTAGTAGCTGCGGTTGAAAATGGCGATAGACCCACGGGCGGGCAGCGCTTTGTTGACCCGCCAGAGGAAGTCGTGTTTCAACTCCTCGCTGTTGGGCTGTTTAAAGCTGGTCACCTGCACACCCTGGGGGTTCAGGCCGGACATCACGTGCTTGATGGTGCTGTCCTTGCCGGCGGCATCCATGGCCTGCAAAACGAAGATCAGCCCCTCGCGGCCATCGGCGTAAAAGGCATCCTGCAGCGCAGCCATCTTCTGCAGGTTTTCGGCAGTCTTTGCCAAGATTTTTTCTTTATCGACACCATCGGCCTTGCTGTTGGTAGCCAGTTTGTCCAACCGACACTTGCCGCTGCCGTCAAAACGATAGGAATCCGCTTTCATTCAGGTGCCCTCCCGGCAAAGTATACTTGTTTATAGTATACCCGTTTTTGCGTGTGGGCGCAACCATGCAGGCATAAAAAAGGGGACACTGCTGTGCGGTGTCCCCCGGAGCGTATGCAATTATAAAAAGTTATTCTTTGTCGATCGCCGCCACAACGCCGGACAGGGCCAGCAGGGCCAGCAGGTTGGGCACGGCCATCAAGCCGTTGAAGAAGTCTGCCATAGCCCACACAAGGTCTACTTTCAGCGTAGAGCCGACCAAAATGAACACCACCACGATGGCGCTGTACACCGGCAGGGCTTTCTCGCCAAACAGGGCCTTAAAGTTGGACTGGCCGAAGAAATACCACCCAATGATGGTGGAGAACGCGAAGAAGAACATGCAGATGGCGATAAACACCGGGCCGAAGCCGCCGAACGCCTGGCTGAATGCGGCCTGGGTCAGGGCAGTGCCGGTCAGCCCCTCGGGGATCAGGCCGGAGGTGATGAGCACCAGACCGGTCAGGGTCAGCACCACAAAGGTATCGATGAACACGCCCAGGATGGCTACGGCACCCTGCTCACGCGGGTGGTTGACCTTAGCCAGTGCGTGGGCATGCGGGGTCGAACCCATGCCAGCCTCGTTGGAGAACAAGCCGCGGGCCACGCCGAAGCGCATCGCCTGCTGTACGGTCACACCGGCCACGCCGCCGGCCATCGCCTGGGGGTTGAATGCCAGCACAAAGATCTGCGCAAAGGCGTTGGGCAGCGCCTTGTAGTTCATGACCAGGATCACGATGCAGCCCAGAATGTAAAATGCCGCCATAACGGGCACGATTTTTTCGGTCACAGCGGCAATGCGCTGTACGCCGCCCAGGAAGATGAACGCGGCAATGACGGCCACCACAATGCCCACGGCCAGGTGGCTGATGCCAAAGGCGTTATGGAACGCATCGCCGATGGAGTTTGACTGCACCATGTTGCCCATGAAGCCCAGCGCCAGAATGATAAGTACCGAGAACACGCCCGCCAGCACTTTGCCAAAGGTGCCCTTGAACGCCGCGCGGATGTAGTACGCCGGGCCGCCGGTGACCTTGCCGTTGACGGTGGTGCGGTAACGCTGGGCCAGCACGGCCTCGGCGTAGATGGTCGCCATGCCGAAGAACGCCGACACCCACACCCAGAACAGCGCGCCCGGGCCGCCGCTGACCAGCGCCGTAGCACAGCCGGTGATGTTGCCGGTACCCACCTGGGCCGCAATGGCGGTGGCCAGCGCCTGGAAGCTGCTCATGCCCTGGTCATCGGCCTTTTTGCCCCGCAGGGTAAAGTTGCCGAACACGCGGTGGAACCCCTCGCCAAAGCGGCGCAGCTGTACGCCCCGCAGCCGGATGGTGAAAAACACGCCGGTGCCGACCAGCAGGAACAACAGCAGAGAGTTCCACAAAATGTCGCTGGCCTGCTCAATGGCCGCCGTAAAAATTGCCATGCAAAATACCCCTTTTCTTACATCATGTCTTTTATACACTTACCCCTGCCCGCTTGACACGGACAATGTAACTACTATACTATGCTTTTGCGATAAAGTCAAGTGTATTTATATGGCACACATGACGGAGAAAAAAGTTGTAAATTCTCCCGAAAAAGTGCAAAATTGAAACAACTCTGTCACAACCATGGGGTATCCTGCAGCTAAACCGAACGCGAAAGGAGAACACGCTATGAAAAAATTTCTTGCCTGCCTGCTGGCCCTGCCGCTGACCCTTGCCGCCTGTGGGGTGCAACCCGCCCAGCCGGAGCCGACCCAATCCCTGGAAGTGACCACCGAAGCGACTGCGGAGAGCGGGGAAATGACCCCGGCGCAAGTCAACCGGCCGGGCATTACGGGCCAGGTGCGGCCGTGCGGCACCGAGGTAGAAACCGCTGCGGGTCTGTATACCCTGCATGAACTTTTCAACGAAGCTGCAAATGAAGATGTCTACTGTGTCGTCAAAACGGACATCGGTACAGCCGCGCAGGAAAAGCTGGCAAGCATCACACTGGATGGTGGTTACTACGGTATGGCAGTCTGGGATGACGCGGTAGACCTGTACCTGCAAGAGAACACGACCGAGGGTGAACGGCCCAGCCTGCGCTATACCATTGACACGGCCACCGGCAACGTGGAAAAGCAGCAGATGGATGGTGCGTTTGCCCCGACCTGGTACGATGATGCCGCCCTTTACCAGGAAAACCGTTCAAACCTTTGGGTCGAAAGCCTTACCCGGCTGGACCGTGCCACCGGTGAACTGATCCTGCAAAACCTGCCGGGTCAAATCTACACGGTGTACGGTGCGGTGGATGGCCGCTGGCTGTTGGTGCGCGTCAACAGCGCGGCTCCTGTGCCGGACCCGACCAGCGAGGAGGACGCTTTCAACGCCACCTGGCAAAACTCCACGGCGGAAATTGTCCTGTACGACCCCGCCAACGGGGAGATGGAAAAGCTTTACGAATTTTCTACGACAGATGAGAGCTATGACTACTGCGGCCAACGGGGCGGTAGCCTTTATTTCCTGCATTACATGCCAAAAGAAGATGGCACCGACGGCTTCTACCTGGCCACGGTGGACAAACTGGAAAACGGCGCAATGACCCCTGTGGCTACGCTACCCTTTAATAGTACCAACGTATCCCCCATGCAGCAGCAGGGCGAATTGCGCTGGATCACCCAGCTGACCGAAAAGGGTGAAACGAGCATCCAAATCTTTGACCTGGCGGACGGCCAGATTTACACGCGGGCAATCGAGTGGGATAAAGTAGAGGGCTGGAACGCAGGATACCCCGAAAAACTGCTGGCAAACAATAAGATTTTGGTCAGCAATGGATCCTATACCAATGTCTATGGCATCGACCGCAAAGCCTACGCCGTAATGGATTGCACCGCCTACCTGGCAGGCAGCACCGATTACACCCCTGTAACGATGTACACCGGAGACTAAATAATAAACAAGAAAGGAGCCACCTATGAAAAAAGCCATTGCCTGCCTGCTGGCCCTGCCGCTTGCTCTTGCCGCCTGCGGGGCACAGGACGCAGACACCGCCCAAAGCGCACCGACCGCAGAAACCGAACAGACCGCCGAAACCACCGAGACCGCCCCGGTCCAGGCCGCCGACACAGCCATCGCGGGCCGACTGCGCGAGGCCTCGATGATGATGAGCACCACCAATTGCGTGTATAGCATCAACGAAAAATGGGATAAAGAAACGGGCATCGAAACGATTTACTTAATCAAAACCGACTACAGCACCGCCGCACAGCAAAAAGTGGCGGCGATCGAGCTGGAGGCTGGCATGTATTACGGCATGGCCGCCTGGGACGACACAGTGGAGTTGTTCCTCATCGAGAATGCCAATCAGGATAACCCGCCGGAATGGCGCTACACCATCGATACCGCCACCGGCAGTGTTGGGGAGCGGCAGGCGGTGGACGGCTACTTCTTCCCCGCCTGGTGCGATGACGCGGCGATGTACCAGATGGCCTATGCCAACAACTACCACATTGCCCGGATGGACCGCACCACCGGCGAGGTAAGTTATATCGACCTGCCGGAACAAACGCAGAATCTATACGGCCTGGGGGACAAGTGGCTGATTGACCGCATCGTCAGCCCCAGCCCGCTGCCCAGCGTGGAAGATGGCGACATGTACACCGCCGTGCTGCAGAACTCCGAGAGAGAATTTGACCTTTTCGACCCCGCCACCGGCGAAATGCAGAAAGTCTACAGCTATCCCGCCATAGGCGATGAATACTATTACGATGGCCAGCGTGACGGGGTGCTGTACTTTCACCACACCAAACTGGCGGATGAGAACGATGAAGCAAGCCGTTATTTGGAAGATGTGACTAAGCTGGAAAACGGCGAGATGGTCAATGTGGTTACACTGAAAAAGGAATATGGCAGTTTGCAGACATTGGCGGATGAACAGGGTGAACTGCAATGGATCATCCACAGTGACGGCAGTTCAGCGGAAATACATGACCTGAACGATGGACAGACCTATTACCCGGCGTACAAGCGGGAAACAAGCGACAATGCCAATACAGGTTTCCCGCAGGTACTGCTGCCCAACGGGCAGGTAATGGTCCTTTACGGCAGCGCGGATGGCTCCAATCTTGAGGACAAGTGTGCCTACGCCCTGATCGACCGCACCGCCTACCTGGCGGGCAGCACCGACTATACCCCGGTGGAGATGTATAAGGGGGATTAAAGTAAAAAAGCCCCTTCGTACAGAAGGGACTTAAAATGGATTATGTGGCATGGGTAGGGGCGAGCAGTGTGTCAAGCGAAACATAGGTAACACCAGGGAAGAAACATAGGTTACAGTTTTCG
>CAVKDR010000023.1:0-74341 GCA_963655125.1 Bulleidia sp. | reverse complement strand
ATTTTTCGTAAGCACGTTCATCACCCGTACTTATTATATCATATTTTTTTGAATATTACGAGAAAAAGGCCACCTTACGGTGACCTTTTTCGACAAGCTGAGCTCCCTTTACACAAGGGAGACTTTTTTATTATCCGCATTATATCAATTTTTTCGTTTCCCATCGAAATTTCTTGTCAAGTCTTGACAGCAACACTCTACTATGTTAAAGTGTTCACAAACGCATCTGCCGGAAAGGAGACCGCCTATATGTGGTTTGATACGATCCTTTGGCTGGTGGCTATCGTGGCGTTCATCGCTGTCGAAGCCGCCACTACCGCCCTGGTGTCGGTGTGGTTTGCCATCGGCGCGGCGGCGGCCATGTTCGCTAGCTTCTTCACGCCCTCGCTGGGCATCCAGGCGGCGGTGTTTGCCGTAGTCTCGGCCATTGCGCTGGCCGTTATGGTGCCTACGCTGGCCCGCCACCGGCAGGAGCATAAGCCGCCGGTCACCAACGGTTCGCCGCTGACCATCGGCAAACAGGGCACGGTCCTGGCTGCCATCGAGCCGGGTCTGCCGGGCCGTGTCCGTGTAGATGGCCTGGACTGGCAGGCCCGCGCCGAAGTTGCCATCCCCCAGGGGGCGCGCATCAGCGTGACCGATGTGGATGGTGCCGTTCTGCTTGTAACCCCTGTGGCCGAAACCACGTCCGTAGAATAAACACAAAAGAAAAGACAAAAGAAAGGGGAACCCTGCCATGATCTGGATCCTTGCTATTCTTCTCATCATCGTTCTGGTGGTGCTGGTGCGCTGCATCGTCATTGTGCCCCAGTCCAACGCCTACGTAACCGAGTGGCTCGGCGTGTACAAAGATACCTGGGGCGCGGGCCTGCACATCCGTACGCCTTTTGTGGAGCGTATCTCCCGCAAAGTCTCACTGAAAGAGGAAGCCGCGGACTTCCCCCCGCAGCCTGTCATCACCCGCGATAACGTCACCATGATGATCGACACCGTTGTGTTCTTCCAGGTGTTCGATGCCAAAATGTACGCCTACGGTGTCAACCGCCCCATCCAGGCGATTGAGAACCTGTCTGCCACGACCCTGCGTGACATCATCGGCTCCATGACGCTGGACGAGACCCTGACCAGCCGCGATGCCATCAACACCAAGATCACCGCCAGCCTGGACGAAGCTACCGACCGCTGGGGCATCAAGGTCAACCGCGTGGAGCTGAAAAACATCGAGCCGCCGGTGGAGATCCGCCAGGCCATGGAAAAGCAGATGAAGGCTGACCGTGAGAAGCGCGCCTCCATCCTGCTGGCTGAAGGTGAGAAGCAGGCCGCCATCACCCGCGCCGAGGGCGAAAAGGAATCCGCCATCCTGCGCGCCGAGGCCGTCAAGCAGCAGCGCATCCGCGAGGCCGAGGGTGAAGCCGAAGCCCTGCTGACCGTGCAGAAAGCCCAGGCTGATGCCATCCGCATGATCAACGAAGCCAACCCCAACCACAATTTCCTGGCCCTGCGCAGCATGGAAGCCATGGAAAAGGTCGCTGACGGAAAGGCTACCAAGCTGATCGTCCCCAGCGACATGCAGAACCTCGCCGCCACCGTGGCCGCCATCAAAGAGGCCGCCGCAGACAGCAAAGAGTAAGACGAGGAACTGTTCCTTTTCTTGAAAGAAAAGGAACCAAAAGAACTTTTAATCAAAGAGGGTACACGAAAAATCGTGTACCCTCTTTTTGAATATGCGGACAGATAATTGTAGGGGCGCACATTGTGCGCCCGTGGAGTTTGATGCATACGCCAGATTGCCCGGGCGAACACTGTTCGCCCCTACACAAACCCCGCAGGATATATATGGGTGATAGTTTAAAGTTTCTTGGTCCTACTTTCTTTTCAAAGAAAGTAGGACCAAGCCCCCGCCAAAGCGGCCGCTACTGCCGGGATATCCTCCTCTTTCAGGGCCGAATAGCCCGCCACTACGGTGTTGGGTCGGCACAACTCCGGCCGGGCCATGTAATATTCGCTTAATCCACGCAGCCGTACGCCGTGCTGGGCGGCAGCCTGTACCATGGCGGCTTCGCTGTCGGCATGGGGCAGCGTCAGCAAAAAATGCAGCCCACTATGTACACCGTCCAGTTCCACACCCGGCAGGGCCGACCGCAGGGCTGCCGCAAACGTCTCCATGCGGCGCTTGTAGGCAAGACGCATCCGGGCCAGGTGCCGGGTAAAATACCCGCCCGCCATAAACTCGCAAAGGGTCTGCTGCTCAAACCGGCTTACCGTGTTGGCGTAGGCCGCAAAATCCCGGCGATACCGCTCCAACAGACTTTGCGGCAGCACCATGCAGGCAATGCGGATGCCGGGGGCAAGACTCTTGGAAAACGTGGTCAGATACACCACCGGCCCGTCCGCTCCCGCCATGCCCTGCAGGCAGGGGAGGGGGCGGGTGTCAAAGCGGAACTCCGAGTCGTAGTCATCCTCCAGAATATACCGCCCCGGGCGCTCCGCCGCCCAGGCCAACAGCTGCGCCCGGCGGGTGGCGGGCATTGTCACGCCGGTAGGGAAGTGATGGCTCGGTGTCAGATAGCATAGGCTCGCTCCGCTGGCTTCCAGAGCGGAGACCGATAGGCCGTCCCGGTCGATGTCCACCAACGTGCAGGCCAGGCCGCTGTTGCCCAAAACCGCCCGTGTACGGGAATAGCCGGGGTTCTCGATGGCCGCCGTGCAGTCGCCGAACAGGTGCGCCACACAGCCCAGCAGATACTCAATGCCCGCACCCACCACGATCTGCTCCGGCGTACACTCTACGCCGCGATAATCCGAGAGATAGTGCGCGATCTCGCTGCGCAGGTCGGCATCGCCCTGCATTTCGCCGCGCTGCAAAAGCTCCGGCCGCTGGTAGAGCAGTTCTTTCTGGATGCGCCCCCAGCTGCGCGCCGGGAACAGCGCCGTGTCCACACTGCCGGTGGAAAGGTCAAACAGCGGTGCGGTGTCGTCTGCAGGTTTTGGGACGGCAGGCACCACAGGCTGCGGGGTCGGGCGCGGTGTGCGGGTGTGCAGCATGCCGTAGGTTTTCTGCACGTAAAAACCGCTGCGGGGGCGCGGCTCGGCCAGGCCCTCGGCCGCCAGCATCTGGTAAGAAGTGTCCACGGTGTTCACGCTTACGCCCTGCTGGGCAGCCATGGTGCGCCGCCCGGGCAGCGGGGTGCCGGGGGCACGGTCGCCGCGGCGTATCTCGTCCGCCAGGGCGGCGTACAGCTGCTCATACAGCGGTGTTTTTAAACTGGGATCCAGTTCGATCATGGCAAATCTCTCCTTAACTGGCACTATAAAAAAATCAAAAACTGGGCATTTTCTTGATGCCAGAAAGCGCTATAATAGGAGCATACCTTGCAAGGAAAGATTTGTCAACCGCTTTGCAGCAAAAAAGATAGAGGAGCAGAAAATTATGTCTACATCCACCATGTGGCTGCTGCTGTTTGTGGTAGTGGCGCTGGCCCTGCTGGTAGCAGCTTTGACCAAAACAAAATTTACCGTGCAAAAAATCAGCATCATCGGCGTTATGGCCGCCCTTAGCCTGGTTGCGTATGAGTTCTTCCGTATCCCGAACGTTTTCGGCAGCGGCTCGTCCTTCCACCTGGGCAACACCTTTACGGCGCTGACCGCTATGCTGCTGGATGGCGTTTCCGGCGGTTTGGCCGGTGCCATCGGCCTGGCGCTGGCCGATATCCTGGCTGGCGACCCCGGTTATGCCATCACCTCGTTTATTTTAAAATTTATCATCGGCTTGGTCTGCGGCTTTGTGGCCCACAAGGTCATCCACCTGAAAACCTACCCCACCGATAACAAGGGCAAGTACCTGCTGGTGGTCACCGCCAGTGCGTTCAGCGGCCTGCTGGTCAACGTGTTTACCGACCCGTTCATCGGTTACTTCCGCAACCGCTTCATCTTCGGTCAGCCTGCCGAGATCGCCTCGGTCTTTACCAAGATCGACAGCGGCGTTACGCTGGTCAACTCGCTGCTGTCCACCGTCTGCGCGGTCATCCTGTACCTGGCCCTGCGCCCGGCACTGGAAAAAGCCCACCTGCTGCCCAAGGACTAAGCAGCAAACCCAAAACAGCCTCATTTCGTTAGCCCCGCTTCGGCGGGGCTTTTTGCTTGCCCGTAAACAGCAAAACCCGCGTACCGTTTGCCAGTACGCGGGTTTTGTATTTTATCAGGTTACTTTTTGTCAAAGGCCGAGCGCCGCTCGGTGGACAGGCGGAACATTTCCTCCAGCCCCTCGCGGTCGTCCTGCACCAGCTTTTCCCGCATTGACTGCAGTGCATCGCTGAACATATCGATCTCGGAGATCAGGTTGTCCTTGTTCCACAAGAACAACTCCGCCCACATTTTGTCGTTGATATGCGCAATGCGGGTCAGGTCGCGGAACGAGTCGCCGGTGTACTTGGCAAGCTCGGTGTTGTCCGAAGCACACATCAAACTCACCGCAATGGCGTGGCACAGCTGGCTTACGTAACCGATCATGTGGTCATGCTCGGCGGGGGTCAGGATGGTGATGCGCTTAAAGCCCAACTCATCGGCCAGGGCATGGCACCAGTCGATGCCCGCCTGGGTGTTCTTGTCGGTGGGAGTGATGATGAAGTTCGCCGGGGCAAAGTTGACCTCGGCACTATGGGTGATGCCGCTGGTCTCGCGGCCCGCCATCGGGTGGCTGGCGATAAACTCCACCCCTTCGGGCAGGGCGGCCTGCACCGGTTCCACCACGCCGCGCTTCACGCCGGAAACATCCGTCACCATCGTGCCGGGGCGGATCAGATGACCATACTGTTTGACCCACTCCAGCAAAACCGTGGGGTACAAGCCAAAGATGATGCAGTCCGCACCAGAAACCAGCGCGTCAAAATTCTCGGTGGCACCCTCGGCAATATACTCATGCTGCAGGGCGTAGTCGATGGTCTCGCGGCTGCGGGCAATGCCCGTTACATGGTAGCCGTGGCTGCTGAGCACCTGGGCGTATTTGCCGCCCAGCAGGCCCAGGCCCACGATCAGATAGGTTTTCGATTTATCCAACATCCAGCCTCACCCTTACTCGGTATCGATTTTTGCGCCAAGCCCGCGCAGCGTATCCCAAAAAGCGGGCCAGCTTTTGTTCACAGCCTCGGCCCCGCGCAGCAGGGCAGGCAGCCCGGCGGCGTACACCGCCACGGCCAGCGCCATCACAATGCGGTGGTCGTTGTGGCCGTACAGCGGCTCGGCGGGGGCATGCAGTGCCACGCCGGTGATGGTCACGGTATCGCCGTCCACCTCAATGCGGGCACCCAGTTTTTTCAGTTCCTCCTGCATGGCGCTGATGCGGTCGGATTCTTTCAGCCGCAGCCGCCCCGCGTTGTGGATGACGGTGTTTCCATTGCAGAAACAACCCAGCGTAAACAGGATCGGTCCCAGGTCGGGGCAGTCGGCCAAGTCAATTTCGGTAGCCTTGAGTAGGCTGCGCTCAAAGCGGTAGCCGCCCTCGATGGGCTTGAACTTGCCGCCGCAGCGCTTTAAAATGTCCAGAATGACCTTGTCGCCCTGCTGGCTGTCGGGGTTCAGCCCCACCACATTGATGCCGCCGACCACGCAGCCCAGCACGGCCAGGAATGCCGCCTGGCTGTAGTCGCCCTCCACGGCAAAGTCGCTGGCGGTGTAGCGCTGGGGCGCGGCTACGCGGTACATTACGCTGCCGTTTTTCCGCGCGCGGGCGGCCACTTTTACGCCAAACTGCTGCATGGCATCGATGGTCAAGTCCACGTAGGAGTGGCTCTCGTACGGGGGCAGCACCTCAATGGAACTCTCCGATTCCATCAGCGGCGCGGCAAACAGCAGGCCGCTGATGAACTGGCTGGACACATCCCCCGGCAGGGTGAACCCGCCCGGACGCAGCCGCCCAAACACGGTGATGCCCTCGGGCGTTTGCTCAAAGCGCAGGCCCTGGCGGTCAAACAGCATCTGGTACACGGCCTGGGGGCGGTCAAACAGCCGCCCCGCGCCGGTAAAGCGCACTTTCTGGGCCGTCAGGCTGAACAGCGGGATCATGAACCGCAGGGTCGAGCCGCTTTCGTTGCAGAAAACCGGCCGCGTCACGGTCACAAATCCGCCGGAACTGCCCCGGCCGGTGATGGTAACGGCGTTGGGTTCCTCCGCCACCTTGGCACCCAGCTGGGTCACAGCGCCCAAGGTGGCGCGGATGTCCTGGCTGTACTCAATATTGGTAATGTGGCTGACCCCATCGGCCAGCGCCGCGCACAAAACGGCGCGGTGTGCCGCACTTTTGCTGGGCGGCACGGTGGCCTGGCCGCTTAAACGGCTGACATGCAGGCGAGCATCCATGAATTACATCTCCCGGCCGATAGCGGCAGCGATCTTGCGGCAGTTGGCGATGGTCTCGGCAAACTTTTCGGGCTTCAGGCACTGGGCACCATCGCTCCAGGCGCACTGCGGGTTGTCGTGAACCTCGATCTCCAGGCCATCGGCACCGGCAGCCACAGCAGCCAGGGCCATGCTCTCGATGTACTTGTAGTCACCGGTAGCGTGGCTGGGGTCGACGATGATGGGCAGGTGGGTCTTTTCCTTGATGACGGGCACGGCGGACAGGTCCAGCGTGTTGCGGGTGGCGCGCTCAAAGGTGCGGATGCCGCGCTCGCAGAGGATGACGTTCTCGTTGCCGCCAGCCATGATGTACTCGGCGGACATGATCCACTCCTCAATGGTGTTAGCCAGGCCGCGCTTGAGCAGGATGGGCTTGTGCATCTTGCCAACGGCTTTCAGCAGCTGGAAGTTCTGCATGTTGCGGGCACCGATCTGCACCACGTCCACGTACTCCTCAAACTCATCGATGTGGGCCTCATCCATCAGCTCGCTGACGATGGGCAGGCCGGTGGCCTCGCGAGCCTTGACCAGGTCCAGAATACCCTCGGTGCCCAGGCCCTGGAAAGAGTAGGGGCTGGTGCGGGGCTTGTAAGCGCCGCCGCGCAGGAAGTTGGCACCGCCGGCCTTGACCAGCTTAGCCATCTTAATGGTGTGCTCCTCGCCCTCCACGCTGCAGGGGCCGGCCATCACGGCGATGGGGGACTTGCCGCCGATCTTGACACCGTTCACGTCCACCACGGTATCCTCGGGGTGGAACAGGCGGTTGGCGCGCTTGTAGGGGGCAGACACACGGGTCACGTTCTCGACCCAGGGGTTGGCCAGCACGTCCTTCTCGGCGATCTTGGTGGTATCGCCCACCAGGCCAAAGACGTTGTAGTCAGTACCACGGATCAGCGTGACCGACAGGCCCTGATGCTCGAAGTTATCAACAATGCGGTCCAGCTCGACCTGGGGCGTACCTTTTTTGGTGGAAATGATCATTTGGGAACCTCTTTCTAAATACTTTACACTCTATGCACACCTGCCGCAGTCCGGCAGGGGATAACAATATTATAATGTTTCGTCCGCTTCAAACAATGCGGCGGCCTTGTCGGCAGCTTCGTGCAGGGTGCCGGTATTGTCCAGCACCACGCTGGCGGCGGCCTCATACAGGGGGGTGCGTTCTTCTTCCAGCTGTTTCAGCGCCGCGCCGCCCTTGGAGAGGGGACGGCCGCCGGTAGCCAATTTTTCAATGGGGCGGCGTACCCACAGCACGGGGCCGTTCTGCCGCAGGGCGCGCACGTTGGCGGGGTTCTTGATAACGCCGCCGCCGCAGGCGATGACCTGGCGGTTCTGCTTGGCTACATCGGCCAGGGTCTCGGCTTCGTACCGGCGGAACGCGGCTTCGCCCTCCTGGGCAAAGATGTCAGGGATATTATGCCCGGTGCGGCGCTCGATCTCCGCATCCAGGTCGATGAACGTCTTGCCCAGTTTCTTCGCCAGCGCCGCGCCGATGGTGGATTTGCCGCACCCCGGCATGCCGATGATGGAAATGTTGGCAAGTTCGTGCCGCAGCTGGCGGCTTACCGCCGGGATCAGCGTGTCGGCATCCAGCGCCTTGCCGGTAAAATGCTCGGCCGCAAAAACAGCCTGGGCTACCAGCATCTCAAAGCCGCTGGCGGCGGGGATGTCGTGCTCCTCGGCCCGCAGCAGCAGTTCCGTGCGGAACGGGTTGTACACCACATCCAGCACGGCTTCCAGCGCCGGGAATGCCGCCGGGTCGATCAGGCATTGCCCCACATTGGGGTACATGCCGCAGGGGGTCGTGTTCACGATGACCTGCACGTTCTTGCGGCGCATGGCTTCCTCATAGGTCAGGGCATCGCCCTTGCCGGTGCGGCTGGCGGTCAGAATTTCCGCCGCGCCGCCGTCTTTGCAGACAGCCGTCACGGTGGAATGGGTGCCGCCGGTGCCTAAGATCAGCACAGTCTTGCCCGCAAAGTCCACGCCGTGGGCGCGGGCCAGGTAGGCAAACCCGGCGTAGTCCGTGTTGTAGCCGTACAGCTTGCCGTCCCGGTTGACGATGGTATTCACCGCGCCGATGGCCGCAGCCTTGGGGTCCACCACATCGCAGTAGGGGATGACCAACTGCTTGTAGGGGATGGTCACATTGATGGCCGCAAAGTCCCGCCGCTCCATAAAAGCGCGGGCCTCGTCCTCGGTGGGCAGCGGCATCAGTTCGTAGGTATAATCGGCGATCTGCTCGTGGATGATCTTGGAATAGCTGTGCCCAAGCTTCGAGCCGATCAGGCCGTATCTTGTTTGTTCCATACCAAAATGCTCCTTGTGTTTCGGGCGTTTACTCCTGGGGCAGGCCGTGCTTCTGGGCCAGTGTGCCGTAGCGCACGGTCAGCAGATCCAGCAGGCCAAAGGCGGCCAGGGTATTTTGCACCACCGCAGCGCGGGGCACGATGCAGGGGTCGTGGCGGCCCTTGATCTGCAAGTCGGCATCCTGCTTGGCAATATAATCCACGGTGTGCTGTTGTTTATAAATGCTGGGCGTGGGCTTTAACACGGTGCGGAACACCAGCGGCATGCCGTTGGTGATGCCGCCGTTGATGCCGCCGTTTTTGTTGGTGGCGGTGGCAACCTGGCCGTTACGCATGGTAAAGGGGTCGTTGGCCTGGCTGCCGCGCATGGCAGCAAAGGCAAAGCCTGCGCCAAATTCCAGCCCCTTGCAGGCCGGGATGGCAAACATCAGATGGGCCAGTTCACTTTCCACGCTGTCAAACCACGGCTCACCGATGCCCGCAGGCAGGCCGGTCACGATGGTCTCCAACACGCCGCCTACGCTGTCGCCCTCGCTGCCAGCGGCACGGATGGCCTCCTGCATGGGGGCTTCCTTACTGGCATCCAGCAGGGCAAAGTGGCCGGGCTCCGGTTCGGGCAGAATCAGCCCGGCGGAGCTGGACAGCGGCGCGTCTTTCACGCCCGCGCACTCGGCAATATGGGTGTAGACGCGGATGCCCAGGCTGTTCAGCACGGTCTCACACAGGGCACCGGCGGCCACGCTGGCGGCGGTGATGCGGCCGGAAAAATGCCCGCCGCCCCGGGCATCCTGGTAGCCCTCGTACTTGGCATAGGCCGTGTAGTCGGCATGGCCGGGGCGCAGCAGGTCGGCGGTCTTGGCATAGTCGCCGCTGCGGGTATTCTGGTTGCGGATGACCATCGTCACGGCGGTGCCGGTGGTGCGGCCCTGGTATACGCCGGAGAGGAATTCCACCACATCGGCCTCGGTGCGGGCGGTGGAAAGCCCATCCCCCCGGGCACGGCGGCGGTCCATCGCGGCGGCGATGGCGGCTTCGTCCACGGGCAGACCTGCGGCCAGGCCGTCCAGCACTGCGCCGATAGCAGGACCGTGGCTCTCGCCGAAAATGGTCATCGAAACAGCATTGCCAAAGGTGTTTTTCATCGTTACTCCTCGATGCCCAGCAGGGCAGGCAGTTCGGTCATGGGCAGTTTGTCAGCCCGCCAGCAGCCCAGGCCCGGGCACTTGATGACGGTGATGCTGCTGCCGCTGGCCTTTTTGTCGTGCTGCATGTAGGCCGGCACTTTTTCTTTGTTGGCACCGGCGCGGGTGGGCAGGCCCAGGGTGCGGTACACGGCACGTACCCGCTTGACCAGCGCCGGATCCTCGATCATCGGCAGCATGCCCAGGGCAACACATTCGCCGTGGTACAGGCCGGTGGTGCGGCGGCCGCGCACACCACGCACGGCCTCAATGCCGTGGCCGATGGTATGGCCGAAGTTCAGGCAGGCGCGTACGCTGCCTTCTCGCTCGTCCTGCTCCACGATCTTCTTTTTGAATTTCAGGCTGCGGTAGACGATCTGCTCAATATGATCTTCCGGGTTCTCGGTCTCAAACAGTGCAAACAGCTGCGGGTCACCGATCAGGCCGGTTTTCAGCGCTTCGGCCAGGCCGTTTACCACCTGACGACGGGGCAGGGTAGCCAGCGTGTCAAAATCTACCAGCACCACTTTAGGCTGCCAGAAAGCACCCACGATGTTCTTCGTCTCGCCCAGGTCAATGGCAGTCTTGCCGCCGATGGAAGAATCCACCTGGGCCAGTGTGGTGGTGGGGCAGTTGACGAAATCAATGCCGCGCATATAGCTGGCGGCGCAGAACCCGCCCAGATCGCCCACAACACCGCCGCCCACGGCAACCAGCAAGTCCTTGCGGTCCATGCCAAATTCCAGCATGGCCTGCAGCACCTGGCCGTACACTTTCAGGCATTTGCTGCCCTCGCCCTGGGGAATGGTGTAAATGGTGGCCTTGGGGCACTGGGCGGCCACTGTCTCGGCATACTGTTTGGGTACGCCGGAATCCGTCAGCACAAAGACGCGGCGGTTCTCAACATTCGTAAACTGATGCAGGTTGGCAAGGCAGCCGGCTTTCAGGATGATATCATAGCTGCGGCTTTTCAGTTGCATGGTCAGCTTCATACTTCGCACGTCCTTACTTTATTATTGTTGGTCAATGCCGTCCAGCGTAAAGGCACCCAGCAGGCGCAGGGTGCTGCAGGCCCCGGTCAGGGTGTCCAGCAGGCCGTTGCAGGCGGTGGCATCGCTGCCCGGCGGGCAGACAAGCTGTACATAAAAATAATACTCAAAAGGCACATGGGGCAGCGGGCGGCTCTTGATGCACTCCATGTTAAAGCCGCGGGCACCGATCTGATCCAGCACCACGGCCAGCTGGCCGGGCTTGTGGCGGGCGGTAAACAGCAGCGCCAGGCGCTGGCCCTCGCCGGTCATCACCGGGGGCTGGGCGGCCCGCTCAATTACGATAAACCGCGTGGTATTGTCGCCGTCCATATTGATGCTCTCGGCCAAAATATCCAGCCCATACAGGTCGGCGGTCTCGGCACTGGCAATGGCGGCTACGGACGGATCGTTCAACTCGGCAATATGTTTGGCAGCCCCGGCGGTGTTCAGCCAGCTTTCGGTGGCAAAGCCGTGCTGCTGCAAAAATACGCTGCTCTGGGCCAGGGCCTGTGGGTGGCTGATGACGGTGCGCACATCGCTGAGCTTGGCACCCTTTACGCCCAACAGATCCTGCTGGATGGGCGTATCCTGCATATGGGTTACGATGATGTCCGGGTGGGTGTACAGCAGGTCCAGCACGGCGGAAACATCCCCCGCGTTGGAATTTTCAAAGGGCAGCACACCAAACTGGGCATCGCCGTTCTGTACGGCATCAAACACCTCGGGCCAGGTGGCAAAGGCCGTGATCCGGGCAAAGGGGAACATCCGCCGCAGGGCAATGTGGCTCCACGCACCCTCCACACCCTGGTAGGCGGCGGTGTCGCGGCCTAACGTGGCCCGCTGATACGCGCGGGAAACGGCCATAGCTTCCTGCAGAAAGGCCTTATAATAGGGGCGCAGTTCTTCGTTTTGCAGCCGGGCGGTGTTGCGGGCGATAATGTCCGCCTCCCGCGCGGCATCAAACACCGGCTTGCCGGTCTGGGCTTTGTAACGTACTACATCTGCCACCGCCTGCATGCGCCGCTCAAACAAAGCGGCCATTTCAGCGTCAACGGCATCAATTTCGGCACGGGCTTGCTGTAAAAGATCCATACCCGATGCTCCTTTTCCTGAATTTTTCGGGGCATCCTGCCACAAAAGGGCAGAAATGCAAATATATACAGTTAGTATAGCATAAAAAAAACGCCGTCACAAGGGTGACGGCGTGAAAAAGTAGTATAAGTAAGAATTACCCGTGCAGGGCACTGCGCAGAGCGGCCAGCAGTTCGGCCTGGTATTCGGGGCTGAACGTGCCGTGCAGCAGTTTGGGCAGGGCTTCCTCCTGCAAGCGCCGCCAGCTGTCGGCCTCGCGGCCCGGCAAAATCGGCACAAAAGAGACACCATTGGCGGCAGCGGCCTGGGCATCGCCCATCGAGTCGCCCACCATCAGCACCTTACGGCTCTCGTATCCGCAGGCCAGCATGGTGGCAATGGAGTTGGCCTTGCTGCCCACCTCCTGGCCGAAGATCACATCGGCGTGGCGGGCTAGGCCGTAGTGCTTCCACTCGCTGGCGATGGCGCTCTCATTGGCGGCGCTTACCACGGCCAGGTCGGCCACGGCATGCAACTGGCGCAGGCTTTCCTCCACACCGGGGAACGGCTCAAAGGTCGGTTCCAAGGCCTGGATGCGGCGGTTGCAGGCGTTGTTCCACTCCTGCAGTTTGCGCAGGGCCAGGCTGCCGGTGCGCAGCAGCTCGTGCTGCAGGCTGGCGGTGGAAAGTTCGGCCGAGGTGTTGACCCAGGCGGCAATATCCTCGCTGCCCGGCACCTCAATGCCGCGGTTTTTCAGCCGGTCAAACACCAGCACCACGCTCTCAAAGCGGGAAAGGCCGCGCGTAATATTGCGCAGGTTGATCTCCTCCCACGCCGAGGCAACAAAATCCGCATAATCGTCCAGTGCGAAAACGCGGATCAGCTCCGGGCACATTACGATGGTATGCTTGATGCTGACCGTGTCCATGACGCAGCCGTCCGAATCCATACATACCAGAAATTCACGCTTCTTGGTAAAATCAGTTAAAACGCTTGCCATGATTCCCGTCCCTCTTTCAGTACTCATAAGCCGCAAGTGTACCTATCTATCATAGCAAAATTGTAGGGCTTTTGGCAATGCTTTTTTGTAAAAAAGCAACTTTTGTACAAAAAAATTATTGGGGTGCGGGGGCGTTTTCATCCAATGCCTGGCCGATGGGCATATTCAAAATCAGATTCGCCATGCCGTCCGCCGGGGTGGGCTGCTTGTTGATGACCACCAGCGTGTCCCCGCGGAAGTACCGCAAAAGCCCTGCCGCCGGGTATACGGCCAGGCTGGTGCCGCCCACGATCAACGTATCAGCGGCAGAAATTGCCTTGATGGCCCCCTCCATCGTGGCTTCGTCCAGGCCTTCCTCATACAGCACCACGTCCGGCTTTACGATGCCGCCGCACTCGGTGCAGCGGGGAACACCGTCCCCCTGACCGGCGGCTTCCTCAATAAAGCTGATCGGGTAAAATTTACCGCAGTGCGTACAATAATTGCGCAGGGTGGAGCCGTGCAGTTCGTACACTGCCTTGCTGCCGGCGGCCTGGTGCAGGCCGTCAATGTTCTGGGTCACCACGGCTTTGCACTTGCCCTCGCGCTCCAATTTTGCCAGCCGCAGGTGGGCGGCGTTGGGCTTGGCCCCGTGAATAATAAGCTTCTGGCGGTAAAAATCATAAAATTCCGCCGTGTGGGTCTTGTAGAACGTATGGGAGAGCATCGTCTCGGGCGGATACTTGAATTTCTGGTGGTACAGCCCATCCACCGAGCGGAAATCCGGGATGCCGCTCTCGGTAGAAACGCCCGCGCCGCCAAAAAACACCAGGTTGCGGGTATCCCGCAAAATTTCTTCCAATGCCGGTACCATACAAAGTTCCCCTTTCGCTTTTTGCTGAAGTGTTCTATAATATACCTATTATTATAGTCAGTTTCAGGGAGGATGCAAGATGCAGCGCGAGATCACACGGGAAATGGTAAAAGCCCGCCTGCCCCGGCGGGAGGCAGACACCAACAAGGGCAGCTTTGGCAGTGTGCTGGCGGCAGCTGGCAGCATGGCCTACCGGGGCGCTGCCGCCCTGTGTACCGAGGGAGCCCTCCGCGCCGGGGCGGGGCTTGTCTACCTGGCCAGTGTAGAGCCGGTGGTGCAGATGGTGCTGACCCGCACACCGGAGTGCTGCGCCTGCGGCTGCCGCACAGCGTCCAACGGCGGCATCCATCCCCAGGATGCCGGGGCACTGCGCAGCTGGTTTGATGGCAAAAATACCGTCCTGCTGGCCGGGCCGGGCCTGGGCGAAAGCGCCGCCCCGGTTTGCAATGCCCTGCTGGGCAAAAAAGCACCCTGGTCCGCCGCCGTGCTGGATGCCGATGCCCTCAATGCCCTGGCAGCGGGCAAACTGAAAGGGCAATTACCAGACGAGACGGTCATCACGCCCCACCCCGGCGAAGCTGCCCGCCTGCTGGATTGCACGGTGGGGGAGGTGCAGGCCGACCGGGAAGCCGCCGCCCGCCGCCTGGCTGAGATGTATCACTGCATTGCGGTGCTTAAAGGCAGCGGCACCCTCATCGCCGCTCCTGGCGGTGAGGTCTACCACAACCCCACCGGCAACGCGGGCCTGGCTAAGGGCGGCAGCGGGGATATCCTTGCCGGGCTGCTGGCGGGCCTGCTGGCGGCAGGTCTCAAACAGGGCCGCACGGCCGAGGATGCCGCCATCGCCGCCGTCTGGCTGCACGGCGCAGCCGGGGATCGCTGCGCCAAACGCTTAGGTATGGCCGCCATGCTGCCCCACGATATGTTTGCGGATCTTGGTGCCATTTTTGCGGAGTTGGAGCGCTGAACCACGCCGTTTTCCGCGTTTTACAGCCCGTTTTCGCCCCGCCCTATTGCCTGAACCCTCTATAGGGTGTATAATGGGACTGTATTTTTGGATGTTTTAGGGATACCGCCGCACGATCCGAGCAGCCCTGCCGCAATGGCCGGGCATCGTGCGATTTCCCCTGTTCTATAAAAGGAGCATGTGCTATGCCGCGTAAAGAAGGCCAAAAACGGAAACTGCTGGTACTGCTGCAGATTTTGGCGCGGGAGACCGATGAACGCCACCCGTTAAGTGTACCGCAGATCGTGGAAAAGTTGAAAGAAAAGGGCATCGAAGCCGAGCGCAAGAGCGTCTACGATGATCTGGGCACCCTGAACGAGATGCCGGATTTCCCCTATGAAATTATGCAAAAGCGTGGCCGGGGCGGCGGCTATTACATGACCGATGCCCCCTTTGAGCTGGCCGAACTGAAACTGCTGGTGGACGCTGTCTATGCCAGCAAGTTCATCACCGCCCGCAAATCCAAGGTGCTGATCGATAAACTGGGGCAGTTCACTTCCTGCTATCGGCAGGAGGAGCTGAACCGTAAAGTGCTGGTCAGCGGCCGCCTGAAAAGCACCGATGAGAAAATTCTCTACACGGTCGATGCCCTGCATGCTGCCATTACCGCCGGGGAGCAGGTGCAGTTCAAATACTGTGACTGGAACCTGCAAAAAAAGATGACCCCCCGCCACGATGGCCAGCTGTACCGCGTCAGCCCCTGGGTGCTGGTGTGGGAGAACGCCAACTATTATCTCATCGCTTACACCGAGGGCCGCCTGAAGCACTACCGCGTGGATAAGATGCAGGCCGTGCACCAGCTGCCCGGCACCACCCGCGAAGGTGCGGATGAGTACGCCAACTTTGATGTGAACGCCTACATGCAGCAGATGTTCGGCATGTTCAACGGCCCGCTGAAAAAAGTGACCCTCCAATGCGAAAACCGTTTCGCCGGGGCGATGATCGACCGTTTCGGCACCGGGCCGACCCTGGTCCCCTGCGATGACGGCGAACATTTTACCATGATGGCCGAAGTGCAGGTCAGCCCGCAGTTTTTTGGCTGGGTGGCTGGTTTTGGCACCGGCGTGGTGGTGGCAGGCCCGCCCGAGGTGCGCGCCGAGATGAAAAAGACGCTGGACCGCCTGCAGGATCTCTACCGCTGATTGCAAAAAGCACGAAAATGTGCTATGCTAACTAGATATGAATTTCTGTCCAAGGGAGGACACCCCCGTTGCTGGAAAAAAATCAACGTATCAAAAGTATGCTCAGCGGTCTGCTGGATGTGGTACTGCTGTTCGTCAGCTTTCTGCTGGCCAACTATGTGCGTTTTAACTATGTAGTCTTTTTTGAACCCGGCGGTGCCGGCCCTGCCCTGCAGGTAGCCAGTGACCCGCGCAACATCATCGCCGGGGCTGGTACTTCGATTTTGCTGGTACTGGTCTACTGGGTGGCCGGTGTATACAGTTCCTCGCGCCTGCGGGGGCTGGCTCAGCGCTGTACCATTATGGCAACCATCAACGCCGCAGGCATCGTGGTATTTGTATTCTTCCTCTACCTGATGCACCTGGACGACTACTCCCGCGTGGTGTTGGGCTTGTTCTACGGCTTTGCCACCGTGGCAATGGTCGCCAAGCGGATGATCCGCCGCTGGGTGGACCGTGCCCGCCGCCGCAAGGGGCTGGGCCTGCGGCATATCCTGTTGGTGGGCGGCGGCAAATCGGCCGCCCTTTACCTGCGCGCGCTGGAGCATAACCCCTACTACGGCTTTGTGGTGGACGGCTACCTGGCTGCTGCCGAGGAACCCGGCCTGGGCGTACCCTATCTGGGCAGCTATGATAAGCTGGACGAAGCCCTGGAAAGCACTGCCCTGGATGAAGTGGTGGTCGCGCTGGAAGCAGACGAGATCGACCAGCTGACCCACACCTTTGCCATCTGCGATAAGCACGGCACTCGCATCACGATGGTGCCCTTTTACAGCGACTACCTGCCCGCTCGCCCCACCATCGATGTGCTGGACGAGTGCAAACTCATCAATGTGCGCCAGACACCTTTCGATAACATCCTCAACGCCGCCATCAAGCGCGGGCTGGATATCATCGGCAGTCTGGTGCTGATCGTGCTCACCAGCCCGGTTATGCTGGTCACGGCCATCGGCGTGAAACTGTCCAGCCCCGGGCCGATCATCTTCAAGCAGGAGCGCATCGGCCTGAATAAAAAGCCCTTTATGATGTACAAGTTCCGCTCCATGCGGGTCAATGTGCAGCAGGAGACCGGCTGGTCCAAGGATTACGACCCCCGCAAGACCCACTTCGGCAGCTTTATCCGCAAGTTCAGTCTGGACGAACTGCCCCAGTTCTTCAACGTGCTCAAGGGGGATATGTCCCTCGTCGGCCCCCGGCCCGAGGTGCCTTTCCACGTGGAGCACTTTAAAGAGGAAATTCCTCGCTATCTGGTCCGCCAGCAGGTGCGCCCCGGCTGCACCGGCTGGGCGCAGATCCACGGCCTGCGCGGTGATACCGATATTGCCGAGCGCATCCGCTATGACATCTGGTACATCGAAAACTGGACCGTGGCGCTGGATATCAAGATCATCTTCCGCACGGTATTCGGCGGCAAGATGGTCAATGACGAAAAATTGCAGTAAGCCTGCCCCGGCGGGCTTGATGGGAGACGGAACATGAGCAAAAAGGAACCAAAAGTAGCCATCGTACATGACTGGCTGGTGACCTATGCAGGGGCGGACCGCGTGGTCGACTGCATGCACCATGCGTTCCCCAACGCCGTCATCTACACGCTGGTGTATGATAAAGATAACATGCCTGCGTGGTTTAAAGACTACGACATCCGCACCACCTGGGTGCAGAAGATCCCGTTTGCCACCAAGCTCTACAAAGGCATGCTGCCCCTGATGCCCCGCGCTTTTGAGGAACTGGACCTGTCCGAGTATGACCTCGTGCTGTCCTCCTCCTCGTCCTGCTCCAAGGGTGTCATCACCCGGCCGGACGCTGTGCATATCTGCTACTGCCATACGCCCATCCGCTATGTGTGGGACTTTTACTACACCTACCGCGATAACGCCAACTGGCTGGTGCGCAAGGTCATGCAGCGCCAGATGCACAAGATCCGCGTCTGGGATAAATGCGCGGCGGACCGCGTGGATTATTTCGTCGCCAACTCCCACTACATCGCCCAGCGCATCAAAAAGTACTACCGCCGCGACAGCGATGTCATCTACCCCTGCTGTCATATCAACGAAAGCCCCTTTGTGGAAAAGGAGGATTTCTACCTCACCGTTGGCCGCCTGACCTGGTATAAGCGGGTCGACCTGGCTGTGCAGGCCTGCACCAAACTGGGCAAGCGCCTGGTGGTCATCGGCGGCGGGGGAGAGATGGAAAAACTCAAGGCCATGGCTGGCCCCACCATTGAGTTCAAGGGCGGCGGCCTGACCGATGAAGAAGTGCGCGGCTACTACCTGCGCGCCAAGGCGTTCCTGTTCCCCGGCGAGGAGGACTTCGGCATCACCCCCGTGGAAGCCCAAAGCGCCGGTACCCCGGTGCTGGCCTATGGCCGCGGCGGCGCGTGTGAAACCGTGCTCCCCGGCAAGACCGGCTATTGGTTTGAGGAACAGACCGCCGAAAGCCTTGCCGCCTGCATCGAACGCTTTGAAAAAGACGGCGTTGCCTATAGTAAAGAGGAAATCCGCGAACACAGCCGCGCTTTCAGCGAGGAACGGTTTGAGCGGGAGATCAAAGAATACTGCACCCGCCGTATGGCGGACTGGCAGCAGGAACTGCTGGACTGCTCCCACTGGGAGAAGGAGGAACAGATTTGAACCCCATTGTCATCAATGGCACCGTCCTGTGCGATAATATTACCGGCATCCCCCGCTATGTCTACGAGACCGTGGTGCGGCTGGATAAACTGATCGAAGGCACCGGCCTGGATGTGCGCATCGCCTACCGCGATGATGGCCGCGAGATCCACCTGCCGGAACTGAAAAACATCAAACTGGTACCGCTCAAGGCGGTCAAATACTTTTATAATATGGCGGTGCTGCCCGCCTACCTGCGGCGCGAGCATGCGTTTTTTGTTGGCCTGGCCAGCGATATGCTTATGACCCGCCGCAGCGTGGTGGTACTGCACGATATCCGCCCCCTGGTGATGGATACCGACCGTGGATTTTTCCGCTTCAAGTTCTGGGTACACTGCCTGTCCACCAAGTGGTTTGCCCAGCGGGTGTTCACCGTCAGTTATGACCAGCGCCAGCTTATCCATGATAAGCTGGGCATTCCGATGGATAAGATCGGCGTGACCTACAACGGCTGGGAGCATATGGCGAAAGTCCAGCCGGACGAGAGCATTTTTGAAAAGATGCCCGGCATCAAAAAAGGCGAGTATTTCTACGCTTTGGGCAGTCTCGCGGGCCATAAGAATTTCAAGTGGATCCGCGAGGTCGCCCGCCGCAACCCGGATAAGACCTTTGTGGTAGCAGGCGGCAAGGACCTGCGCGCCTTCGGCGATGATACAGAAGCCAAGAACACCCACAACGTGTTCTACCCCGGCTATGTCTCCGATGCCGAAAACGCTGCCCTGATGAAGCATTGCCGCCTGTTTTTGCACCCGGCAGTGTTCGAGGGCTTCGGCATCCCGCCGCTGGAAGCCCTGGCCCTCGGTGCGCCCATCGCCTTGGCGAAAGCCAGCTGCCTGCCGGAACTCTACGGCGATACGGCCCGCTACTTCGACCCCTACGATTATGAGGTCGACCTGGATGCCCTTGCCGCCCAGCCGGTCGCCCCGCCGGACGAAGTCCTGGCAAAATACAGCTGGGACAAAACCGCCGCCTTCTGGCTGCAAGAAATCAAAAAGTACGCTGAACAGTAAATCTTCGCTGCAAGGTGCGGCACATCACCCGCCCTTGTGTACGGAAAGGAATCCCTGCGCATGCTTGTTCTAACCGTTGCCCTTACCGCCCTCATTGCCCTGGCGCTGGGTGTTGCCCCGGCTAAGCTGGCCCGGCGGCGTGTACGGCAGCAGGACCTGGGCTGGGGCCTGGGCCTGTGGCTGGCTGCCTGGGTGTTTGCCCTGTGCGCCTATCACCGCCCGGGGCTGGCTGTCGGGTTCGATGCCTTCCGCCTGGTGGCTATTACGGCGCTGTGCGGCTGGGCATCTTTCTGCGTGGCCGGGCTGCGCAGCTTTGGCGGCAGGGGGCTGCGGTTTGTGGTGCCGCTGCTGCTGGCGGCGGCGCTGGGCAGCGAGGTATTTGTGGGCAACGTGGCCTACTTCAACACCCACAGCTACCAGCCGTTCCAACTGCTGGACTATCTGGACCCCAACGTCAATGTCATCCGGGGGCAGGGGACTATCTCGCTGGACGAGGACCACACCTACATGCGCTTCCTCGGCATCGACCAGCCCATCTACAACCTGAGCATGGACGGCCTGACCAACGATGACACCGACCCGCTGCATGAGGACAGCTTTTTCAACTTCCGCATCAATGCCACGGACGAGGCCAACTCTCAGCTGAACTACTTCGGCACCTGGCAGATCGCGCCCCAGTCGGCCCGCAGCCAGGTCATCAGCCTGGACCTGACCGGCCGTGTCGGCTCCATGGAATTGACTGCCTCCGGCTACAGCACGGCTTTCTCCACGTTCCCGGTGGCCGTCACCTTTACCGGCATCACCGCCAATGCGCCGCGCCCGCTGCAGTTTTCGCTGCTGCGGTGTGCCGCTGTTTTTCTGGCGCTGCTGGCGGTTTACGCGCTGCGCCCCCAAAGCGGGCTGTGGCACCGCCGCTGGCTGGCGGGCAATGTCTGCGACCGCGCCGCGGGTGCGGTGCTGGCTGCAATCCTGGCCGCCTTTGTGATGGTCGTGCCATTCTGGGAGCCGGGCAACACCGGCCTTGCCACCGAAAATTATAACGTTGCATTCTGGGACGGCGAAAGCAAAGTCAGTTTTATCTACGAGCAGTACGGTGCCCTGGCCCATAGCCTGCTGAACGGCCGCCTGGACCTTGAGCAGGACCCGCCGGAAGAACTGCTGGCGCTGGATAACCCCTACGATTCTACCGCCCGCGAGGCCGGCCAGGTCAACAGCCTGTGGGATCATGCCTACTATAACGGCCGTTATTACGTCTATTTCGGCATCGTGCCCTGCCTTTTGTTCCAACTGCCTTTTGAGGCGATCACCGGCATACGAAACCTGGCCTATCCGCCCTGCATGGTCATTATGGGGCTGCTGTTCCTGCTGGCAAGCTTTGGCGCAGTGCATCAGATGGTGCGCCGCTGGTTCAGCCAGGCATCCTCGGCCGCGTACCTGTTAAGTGTGGCGGCAGTCGTGCTGGGCAGCCAGCTTTACTACCTGTTTGTGCGTCCCTACATTTATGAATATGCCATCGTCTGCGGCACTTCACTGCTGATGCTGGCCCTCTGGCTCTGGCTTTCTGCCGCCAACACGCCGGTGGAGCGCCGTGGTGCGCTGCTGGCAAAGCTGGCGCTGGGCAGCCTTTGCATGGCGCTGGTCGCCGGATGCCGCCCCCAGATGGAACTGTTTGCCGTGCTGGCCCTGCCCATTTTCTGGCAGCGGTACATCACCCAAAAGCGGCTGCGCAGCCGCGCCGGGGCAGGGGAGGCCGTGGCTTTTCTGCTGCCGGTGGTGCTGGTGGCGGCGGGGCTGATGTGGTACAACTACGCCCGGTTCGGCTCGCCCTTTGACTTTGGTGCCAACTATAACCTGACCGGCAACGATATGACCAAGCGCGGCTTTAATGTGGTGCGCATCGGTCCGGCGGTGTTTACCAGCCTGTTCGATCTGCCGCGCCTCAAGAGTGTATTCCCGTTCCTGCAGGAGACCGAAGTCACCACCAACGCCATCATCCGCACCATCAGCGAGCCGTTTGTGGGCGGTATGCTGGCGGCCACGCCCTTTACCTGGGCGCTGGGCCTGCTGCTCCTGCCCCAGACCCGCCAAAGCCTGCGCCGCCGCCCCGGTGCAGCCGGTTTTGCCTGGCTGGCAGTGGCCGGTATGGTCATTATCACGGTGGTGGACTGCGAGATGGCCGGTGTGCTTTACCGCTATCTGATGGACTACAGCCCTGTTTTGCTGCTGGGTGCTGCGCTGTGCTGGCTGCTGTTGGAAAGTGTGCTGGCCCGCCGCGCCGCCGCAGGCGAAACGCTGGCCGTCACCCTGCTGCCGGTGCTGCGCATCGCCATGGCCGCTGCCGTGGCCTGGAGCGCTGTTTACCGCTTCTTCACCCTTTTTGCCACCCAGCCGTGGCTGCAGGGACTGAATCCATCGCTGTACTTTAATGTTGCCCGTCTGGTGCAATTCTGGATGTAAAGATTGGAGAACCTCAAAATGGATAAGATCGCTGTTTTGATCCCTTGCTACAACGAATCCAAGACCGTGGAAAAGGTGGTGACGGATTTCCGCCGCGTACTGCCCGAAGCCACCGTCTATGTTTACGATAACAACTCCACCGATGGCACGGCCGAACTGGCCGCCAAGGCCGGGGCTGTCGTCCGGCACGAGTATCAGCAGGGCAAGGGCAATGTCATGCGCCGCATGTTCCGGGAGATCGATGCCGAAGCCTACGTGCTGGTGGACGGCGACGACACCTACCCCGCCGAGGCTGCCCCCGAGATGGTGACCGCCGTCACCAACCGCCAGGCGGATATGGTGGTGGGCGATCGCCTGTCCAGCACCTACTACACCCAGAACAAACGCCCGTTCCACAACTTCGGCAATGATCTGGTGCGCTTTTGCACCAACCACCTGTTCGGCGGCAAGATCAAGGATATCATGACCGGCTATCGTGCCTTCAGCTACCAGTTCGTCAAGACCTACCCGGTGCTGTCCCGTGGGTTTGAGATCGAGACCGAAATGACTATCCACGCCCTGCAGCGCAACATGCAGGTGGAGAACGTGGTCATCGATTACCGCGATCGCCCCGAAGGCTCCGAGAGCAAGCTGAACACCTACTCCGATGGCTTCAAGGTGCTGGGCACCATTGCGCGGCTGTTCAAAAATTACCGCCCGTTCATGTTCTTCGGCATCCTGGCGGCAATTCTGGCTGTGTTCGGTATCGGCTTTATGATCCCCGTGCTTAACGAGTATTTCCACACCGGCCTTGTGCCCCGCTTCCCGACTTTGATCGTCTGCTGCTTTGTGCTGGTGGCGGCGCTGCTGCTGTTTATCTCCGGCGTGATCCTGTCCAGCCAGCTGGCGAAAGATGCCCGTGACTTTGAGTTCCAGCTGCAGACCGTGCAGCATTGGCGCAACAGCGCAGAAAAGGAGAACGAAAATGCAGTATGATTATCTGATCGTTGGTGCCGGTCTGTTCGGTGCCGTCTTTGCCCACGAGGCTGCCGCCGCCGGTAAAAAGTGCCTGGTCATCGATAAGCGTGACCACATTGCCGGCAACATCTACACCGAGGATGTGGAGGGCATCGCCGTCCACCGCTACGGTGCGCACATCTTCCACACCAACAATAAAGAAGTGTGGGACTATGTCAACCGCTTTGCCACCTTCAACCGCTATACCAACTCCCCGGTAGCCAACTACAAGGGCGAGCTGTACAACCTGCCCTTCAACATGAACACCTTCACCAAGATGTGGGGCGTTATTACCCCCGCCGAGGCCGAAGCCAAGATTGCCGAGCAGCGCGCCGCCCACTACACCGCCGAGCCGAAAAACCTGGAAGAACAGGCCATCAACCTGGTAGGCACCGATATCTACGAAAAACTCATCAAAGGCTACACCGAGAAGCAGTGGGGCCGCCCCTGCACCGAACTGCCCGCTTTCATCATCAAGCGCCTGCCCGTGCGCCTGACCTTTGATAATAACTACTTTAACGCCCTGTATCAGGGTATCCCCAACGAGGGCTACACCGCCCTGGTGGCGAACCTCCTGGAGGGCATCGAGGTCCGCCTGGACACCGACTATCTGGCCGACAAGGCTGCGCTGGATGCCCTGGCCGATAAGGTCGTCTACACCGGCCCCATCGATGCTTACTTTGACTACAAGCTGGGCACCCTGCAGTACCGCAGCGTCCGCTTTGAGACCGAGACCCTGGACACCCCCAACTACCAGGGCAACGCGGTCATCAACTACACCGATGCCGAAACTCCTTACACCCGCATCATCGAGCACAAGCACTTCGTCTTTGGCTCCACCGAGCCGGGCACCAAAACGGTCATCAGCCGCGAATACTCTGCCGAGTGGAAACCCGGTGACGAGCCGTACTATCCTGTCAACGATGCCCAGAACGGTGCCCTGTATGAGCAGTACAAGGCCCTGGCCGATGCCGAGGGCAAGGTCCTGTTCGGCGGCCGCCTGGGCGAGTACAAATACTACGACATGGACCGCGTGATCGAATCCGCCCTGGCCCGCGTCCGTGCCGAACTGGCAAAATAATCCCCACAAGAAAAAGTTACAAACTGCGCCGTGCTGCCATTTTACAGCATGGCGCAGTTTTTTCTGCCGCCCGCAAAGCGGCTCGCCTTGCTTTTTGCCCCGTAATGGGATATAATAAACTCGACTATCTGCGCGGGTGGCCGTGCAGATACAAGTAGAGGGAAAAGCGCCCACGCGCTGAAAATAGGGAGAATAGAATTATGACGAAGATCGCCGCTTCGATTTTGTCCGCTGACTTTGCGGACCTTGCCGCTGACTGCCAGCGCCTGCTGGCCCAGGGCACCGACCTTTTGCATTTTGACGTGATGGACGGTTACTTTGTGCCCAACATCAGCTTTGGTGCCCCCGTGCTGGAATGCCTGCACAAGGCTCTGCCGGAGGTGTTCTACGATGTCCACCTGATGATCAGCGACCCGGTCAAGTATGCGCCGGACTTCGCCAAGGCAGGTGCCGGGCTTATCACGTTCCATCTGGAAGCTGTGCCCGATGCCATCCCGGAGACCATCGCCGCCATCCGTGCCACCGGCTGCCAGGTGGGCATCAGCATCAAGCCGGGCACCCCGGCGGAGGCTGTCTACCCCTACCTGGACGATCTGGACCTGATCCTGGTCATGAGCGTGGAGCCGGGCTTTGGCGGGCAGAAGTTCATGCCCTCGGCCCTGGATAAACTCAGCGCCCTGCGTGCCGAGTGCGGCCGCCGCGGGCTGCACACCCTGCTGGAAGTGGATGGTGGTGTCAACACCGAGACCGGCCCCCAGTGTGCCGCCGCGGGTGCTGACTGGCTGGTGACCGGCAGCGCCCTGTTCAAAGCCAAAGATCCTGCCGCCGTCATCGATATGCTGCACGGCAGCCATTAACCCAAAGGAGAACCCAACCCCCATGGCAAAACAACCTACGATCGAACGCAGCGAGAACTATGGTTACTATAGTGATCTGCTGTGGTGCGCCGTGCCCCTTACCGGCATGGCCTGGTATTATTACGGCCTGCGCCCGGTGCTGCTGATGCTGGCGGCCCTGGTCACGGCTTATCTGTGCGACTGCGCCCTGGCCCCGCTGCATGGCGAGGGCTACCGCTCTCATGAGCCGTCCAGCGAGTGCTTTGCAGCGCTGATCGTGCTGCTGATGCCCGCCAGCGTTTCCTACGGCATCGTGGTGGCTGCGGTTATCGCGGCGGTGCTGGTCAAGGAGGCATTTGGCGGCGAGGGGCACTATCCTTTCCACCCGGCGGCGGTGGGCATTGCCATCGCCGGTGTCTCCTGGCCGGAGCATGTCTACTACTACCCAACCCCCGGCACCCAGCTGCCGCTTTGGGGCGAGATCAATGATAACCTTGTCCAGGGCATGAACGAGACCCTGCGCAGCGGCGGCCTGCCCAGCGCCAGTACCATGAACCTGCTTACCGGCAACGTGTCGGCGGGCATCGGCACCGGCGCGGCGCTGGTTATCCTGGCCTGCGGCCTGTTTCTGCTGGTGCGCGGCCGGGTCCGCTTCTCGGTGCTCATCCCGTTTATGATCGCCGTCATCGGCATCCCCTGGCTGTTCCCGCGCCTGAACGAACTGCCCGCTTTCAGCTGGCCGTGGGAGTTTGTGCGCCAGCGCATCTATCTCGAAAAGTACACGCTGCTGTCCGGTACGGCGCTGTTTGGTGCCTTTTTCCTGATCTGCGAGCCGGTCACCATGCCCAACCGTACCAACAGCCGCCTGATCTACGGTGCCGCACTGGGTATTGCCACCTATGCGTTCCGTATGTTCAGCCCGTATCAGAGCGCCGTCTGCTTTGCGCTGCTGATCGTTGGTGCCATCCCCGAATGGCTGGACCTCATCAGCCACCGCACCGAGCGTATCCGCTTTATGAAGAAGGAGGAACAGCGTCTTGCCAAATCCACAAAACCGGAATGACCGCCGCAAGGGCGAGGATCGCTCCGAAACGCTGATCATTCCGCATATTACCAAAGAAATGCTGGAAACGGCCCGCCGCATGGCAGAGGAGGGGGCCTCCCGCGCGGAGATCGAGAAAGCCATCTCGGCCATGCAAAACCCGGCGCAGCCCGCCTCGCCTGCGGCATCCCGCCCGGCCCGGCCTGCCGCCCCGGCCCCGCAGCCGATGGCCCAGGCCGCCCAGCCGGAGCGTAAACACCGCATCATCCCCACCAGCCGCCCCCGCCTTTCGGCCGAGGAACGCGCCGCCTTGCGCCAGCAGATGCAGATGGAACAGCCCACGGAGGAAGCTCCCCAGCCGGAATCGGAACAGGAGACTCTGCGGCAGGAAGCTGCCCAGCGCGCGGCAAACCGCCCTGCCTGGTTTGGCCGCCGCCAGCCGGTGCAGAACGACCCGCAGGATGCTGCCCGCCGCGCCGCCCAGGCCCTGGCCGCCGCCCCGCGTGAGGAAGCGGCTGCCCCGGCTGCCCCGAAAGTGGACGAGCCCACCGGCACCCGGACCATTGCCATCCCCAAACAGCGCGCCGTGCCGCCCCGCGAGACGGTTCCCGCTGCGGAATCTACCCGTGTGATGCCTGCAGCCCAGCCGCAGCCCGCCCCGGCAGAACCTGCCCCGCAGCCTGCCGCCCGTGCCGAAGCCCCAGCCGCAGAACCCGCCCCGCGCCCGGCTGCCCCGGCCCCGGAGCCGCGCAAAAACGCCGTGCCCCGCAGCCGCACCGAGGCCGAGAACGACCTGAACGAAAAGATCCGCCGCGACCACATCTGGCTGTCTAACCCGGTCATGGTGCGCGGCTTAGGCATGGCCCCCATCGTGGGCGCTGCCTTGGATGGCCGCCACGCGTTGATGCTTTGTGTAGCCAGTCTGCTGCTTATCACCTTTACCCGCGTGTTGGCCGTGGCCGTCTGCCATCTTACCCAAAACCGCTTCCGCCCGGTCATTTACAGCTACTCGGCGGCGCTGCTGTACATCCCCGTTTATGTGCTGATGTACAATCTTTTCGGCGCTGATCTGTCGCTGCTGGGCATCTATCTGCCGCTGCTGGTGGTGGAACCTGCTATCGTCAAGCGTATGGAGTTCGCCGAGCTGGAGCCTGTCAGCGCAGCGCTCCGCCACGGCTTCAACAACAGTCTCGGTATGTGTGCGGCCCTGCTTATCGTGGGCTGCCTGCGGGAGCTGCTGGCTACCGGTGCCGTCTTTGGCAACCAGGTGATCCACGCGGCCCTGCTGCCGCTGGCTGCACAGCCCTCTGGCGGTTTCGTGCTGGTGGGTGCCATCGCCGCCGTCTGGTGCGCCATCGCCAACCTGTACACCAATTATAAACACGAGGAGGTGCGCCGCCTGTATGCCAAACATTGAGTTCGCCTCCTCCCTGGGCCAAGGCTTGTGGCAGTTCGTCAGCTATATGGGCCTGGCCATCTTTGCCGAGAATGTCATCCTGGCCCGCGCCCTGGGAGTTACCCGGCTGATGAAGCTGGTGCCCGACCATAAGGCCCAGGTATGGGATTTCTGCCTGCCGTTGATCTGGGTCATGACGCTGTCCGCCCCGCTGGGCTGGGCAGCCCACAACCTGTTCTTCCCCTGGCTGCGCCCGTATCTGCCTGCGTGGCTGCCTATCTCGGCCCTGCGCCCGGTGGTTTACCTGACCTGCGGCGTAGGGGCTATGGCCGTTACCTGGCTGGTGCTGGGGCTGCTGCCCCGCAAATTGCGGCAAAGCTGCCGCAGCCAGCTAAGCCTGGCTACCTGCAGCACGGTTGTGCTGGGTACGCTGCTCATCAGTTCCAACCAGAACTACACGCTGGCGCAGTCCATCGCGTTTGGTCTGGGCAGCGGCCTGGGCTATACCTTCATCGTCTTTATCGTGCGCGAAGGCCGCCGCCGTCTGCGCAGTAAGGCAGTTCCCGCGATTTTCCAGGGCCTGCCCAGTTCTATGATTTACATTGGCGTTCTCTCACTGGCCATTTATGCGCTGGTGGGGCATTCTGTGGTTTTGTAACAATAAAAGAGGTGCATTGTATGTCTGTTCCGTGCTTTGTTCCCGCTGATATTCTGCTGCCTGCCGCCAGCGTTGCGCTGGATCCGTGGGCCTGCATTGCAGTCGACCAGTTTACCTCCCAGCCGGAGTACTGGCAACGCGCCGAAGAACTGGCCGCCAATAAGCCCAGTACGCTGCATATCGTCCTGCCCGAAGCCTACCTGGGCACCCCCCAGGAGGAAGAACGGATGCAGACGATCCGCCGCACGATGCAGGAGTACCGTAAGTCGGTGCTGACCCGCCGCGTCCACGGCTTTGTTTACGTAGAGCGTACCCAGATGGACGGCACCATCCGCCAGGGTCTGGTGGGCGCGGTGGATCTGGAAGCCTACGACTACAACCCCGGCAGCAAACCGGCCATCCGCCCCAGTGAAAAGACCGTGGTGGAGCGCATCCCGCCCCGGCTGAAAGTGCGCCGTGGTGCCATTCTGGAAACACCCCACGTGATGATGCTGGCAGATGATGAGCGAAAGACGCTGATCGAGCCTATCGGCGACCACAAGGACACCCTGCCCCTGCTGTATGACGGCGAGTTGATGCTGGGCGGCGGCCGCCTGCGCGGCTGGGCCGTGGAGGATCCCGCTCTGATCGCCCAGATCAATGCCGCCTTGGCCGACCTGGCGGACGAAAAGAAATTCGCCGCCCGCTGGCCCCGCGCCGCTGGCGAGCCGCCCATGGTGCTGGCTGTTGGCGATGGCAACCACTCTCTGGCTACAGCCAAAGCCTACTGGGAGGAACTGAAAAAGGGCCTGACCCCCGAACAGCAGCAGGACCATCCCGCCCGCTGGTGCCTGGCCGAGGTCTGCAACGTACATAGCCCGGCCATCGAGATCGAGCCGATCCACCGCGTGGTGTTCGGCGTAACGGCCAAGGAGCTGTACAAGGCCATCGATGAATGGGACAAGACCCAGGGCGAGGAGACCGTACCGTCTCAGCAGCGCTTTGCGATTGCCGACCAGAACGGCGAACTGCTGGTGGCCCTGCAGAATCCCCCGGCACCCCTGACGGTGGGCAGCGTGGAAGCGTTCCTGAACGACTACCTGCCCAGCCACCCCGAGGCCAGTGTGGACTATATCCACGGCTCCTCCACGGCCATGGCGCTGGCTTCCCGCCCCGGGCAGAAAGCTGCCGCAATCCTGCTGCCGGACCTTGCCAAGGCCGACCTGTTTAAAGGTGTGGTGCTGGGCGGTGTGCTGCCCCGCAAGACTTTCAGCATGGGTCACGCCGAAGAAAAACGCTACTACAACGAATGTCGTGCAATCGACTGACGATAAGAATGGAAAAGACTATGGAAAAACCTACCCAGAATCCCGCTGCCCCGCACCGCCGCCGTCGCCGCCGTGGTTCCGGCAATGGTGGGGCTGCCGCTGCGGCCCAGCAGCCTGCGGCTGAAAAGGCACCCCGCCAGCCCGGCCCGCGCCAGGCGGCCCCGGCCCAGCCGAAAAGCCCCCGCCCCCAGCAGGGCCAACCCCGTCCGCAGGCCCCGGCATCCGCCAAGGGCGGCCAGCCTAAACCGGCACCCCGCGGCAATGCCCCGCGTCCCCGTGGTCGCGGCCCGGCCCAGCCCCAAAACCCGCAGGCAGTTCAGCAGCCGCAGCCGCCCCGCCAGAATGGCGGCCGTACGCTGAACCAGCCGCCCCCGCGCCCGCCGCGTGAGCCTGCCAAGCCCCGCCAGCCCCAGCGCCCCAGCCGTCCGCCGCGCCACACGCCGGAGGAGGAGCCGGGCCTGGAACTCATCACTCGCCGCCCGCCGAAGCAGAAGTTCTCCAACTTCGAGGAGTACCTCGCGGCCCACGGCGGCATGACGGTGCCGCTGCCCCCAGACCCCAACGAGCCGAAAGAAGCACCCGCCCCGCAGCCGGTGGCAGGGGAGAGCGCCGAATGATCCCGGCCGTTGCCGCAGCCCTGCGCTGCCCGGTCTGCCAGGGACCGCTGCTGCAGGTGGGCCGCACCCTGCGCTGCCCCAAGGCCCACAGCTTTGATCTGGCGAAAGAGGGGTACGCCAACCTGCTGCCCATCCAGAAAAAACACGCCGCCGACCCCGGTGACGGCAAAGAGATGGTGCGCGCCCGCCGCGCGTTCCTCTCGGCCGGGCACTACGCCCCGCTGATGCAGGCGCTGGCCGACCTCTGCGCCGCCCTGCCCCATGAACATATCGTGGATGCAGGCTGTGGCGAGGGCAGCTATGATGCCTACCTGTATAAGGCCCTGGGGGATGCACCTGCCATCGTGGGTTTTGATCTTTCGAAAGAGACCGTGCGCCTGGCCGCCAAGCTGCTGCCGGAAGCCGCGTTCTGCGTGGGCGGCAGCTTCTGCGCCCCGGTGCGGGACGACTGGGCCGACCTGCTGCTGAACATTTTTTCCCCGTTTGCCGGGGCAGAGTTCCGCCGCATGCTGCGCCCGGGCGGCTATTTGATCTACGCCGTGCCCACGGCCCGCCATCTCTACGGGCTGAAAGAGGTCCTTTACGACCACCCCTACGAGAACGAGGTGAAGGACACCGCCTACGAGGGTTTCACCTTTGTGCGCAGTGTGGAGGCCGCCGCCCAGCTGACCCTGACCGGCGATGCCGTGCAGCAGTTGTTTGCTATGACCCCCTACTACTGGAACACCCCCGCCGATGGCGCTGCCCGCCTGCAAGCCTGCGAGAGCCTGACCACCGAGATCGGCTTCCGCTATCTTGTCTACCAGAAACAATAATCCAAAAGCCAGCCCGGCATGGGCTGGCTTTTTCTGTGCGTATTTGGGGTAAGGTGTCAGGGTGCATAAAACGCATCCAACACCTGCTTAAGGTAAGGCCGCAGCCGTGCATCTCCGATGCCGGGCTGCGGCACAATAATACTAACTGTATAAATTATGCCGTTATTTACAAAATAAGCGGTATTTCCGCTAGCTTTGCTCTCGTCTCCACTGCCGTATAGCGGAATGATGGCAATATCGCCGGTGGGCAGCGTGTATTCTTCGCAGGTCCAGCCGTCTTTTAAATCGTAGATGCCATCGGTCAGCACCTGCTCTGCGCTGGCGGCGCGGTTGCCGCTGGGGGTGACAGCGGCGTGGGCGTTGAACGAAATATACATATCGAATCTTTCGCCGCTCACTTCCTTTTCCAGCAAGCCGCCGTCCAGCACATTCAGCCCAAACAGCTCCCCATCCGCGCAGGTGCCGTACAGCAGTACCTTGCGCTTGACGGGATTTCGGTAATTGTTGGGGTCGGCAGGGCAGTACAGCGCCGCACCGTCCGGCAGGTCATCCACAAAATCATTGCGCAGCAATGGCAGGCTGGTCAGCGCGGCGGCATCCTGCAAACTGTCTGTCGCATCGGTAAACACCTCGGCTTTTTCAATGCCGTTCGGGTAGCGGATCAGCAAGTCCGAGTTTTGCAGTGTCATAACCATCTGGCTGAAACTGTAGTGGTCAGGTATCCGCATCCGTTGGAACGCCGGCTGCCGGTCCTCGGCGGCTAGTTCCTGCACAGCTTCCCCTAGCGTATCCAGCGGGTGGGTGGTCAGCGTGTAGTGCAGGGCGTAGCCGCCCACAGCATCGGGGGCATAGCTGGGGTGGGGCGTGTTGTGCAGGTTGGTAAACTCCACCCGCGCCAGCACACCGGCGGCCAGCAGCAGCGGTGCGGCGAAACAAATCACCCACCCAAACCGCCGCCGCTTGGCAGGCTGGGCCGCGGCCTCCGCCACACGGGCTGGGCAGCGCACCTGCGCAAAAGTCTGTTTATATAAAGTCTCAAACTCCATCGTTCAATCCTCCTGATAGGCCCGGCGCAGGGCCTCCCGCGCGCGGGTCAGCCGGGTGGTCACGGCGTTCTGGCTGATGTGCAGCACCGCCGCAATCTCCTTGGTGGGCATGTCCTCGTAATAAAATAAGTACAGCACAATGCGGTACGCCTGGGGCAGTGCCAGCACGGCATCGTACAACTCCCGCTGGGCGGGGTCGTCAAACACCGGCGTGTCGGGCAGTTCCTCCAGCGGCAGGCGGCGGGTATGCCAGGGCGCGCGCAGACGGCTTTTGCAGTGGTTGATCGTCACCCGGATCAGCCAGCTTTTCAAATGCTCCTCGTCAGCAAAATGGCGGTGGGCCGTGCAAAGCTTCAGCAGCGTGTCCTGGGCGGCATCCTCGGCTTCCTGCGGGTGGCCGCACCAGTGCAGGGCCACGCGGTAGATCATATCGCGGTAGCGTCCTGCGGCTGCGGCCAGTTCGTTCGGCTCCATCGCGGCACCTCCTTTGGTTGAATTTTCATCAGGCCTGTTTCACTTACAACACGCGCGGGGCGGGCGGTTTGTTACAGGCAGGTTTGTTTTTTTCAGTATACCAGCATCCGCGCGGTTCATACAGCGGAATTTTGAGCATAATCCCAAAAAAAGATTGACAAAATGCGTGATTACGGCTATTATAAAGGTGTTCGCATCTGCCTGCCGGAGGAAACCCCATGCAAAAAATCACCGATGACCTGCTGGCTTTGGCCAAGAACGGCGATGAAACGGCAGTGGCCGCACTCATTGCCCGCATGATGCCTGCCATCCGCAAGGGGGCCGCCGCCGCGACCGCGCCGGGCCTGGATTTTGAGGATGCCGTGCAGGAGGGTCTGATCGGCCTGTTTGAGGCGATGCGCCGGTACGATGCCGCCGCTGGTACACCTTTTGCGTCTTTCGCGGCTGCCTGCATCACCCACGCCCAGCAGGATGCCCGCCGTGCCGCCCTGCGCAAAAAGCATGCACCGCTGAACTTCAGTGTGCCCCTGCCCGATGCCGAGGAACTGCCCCTGCCCGGCCCTGACCCCGAGGAACAGGCTATCGCCAGTGAGCAGTACGCCGCTACGATCGAGCGGATGCAGACCGAACTTTCCCCGCTGGAACGCAGCGTGTTATTGGCTACCTTAAACGGCCAATCCGCCGTCCAGATCGCCCAGGAAAAGCAGCTGGCCCCCAAAGCCGTTGCCAACGCCCTGGCCCGCGCCCGCCGCAAACTGCGGGGTGCGTAATACCCTAGGATTCAGGCGCTTGCCTGTATCATATATTTCAACCTGCCCCCAGTAGCGCCTAAAATCAGTTCGTTGGTCCATTCCTAATGCGTTGGTTTAGATTCTTCCGCGGGCAAATACAAATCAGAGGAGATACCCACTATGTTCGAAGACAAGACTTTGGTATGCAAGGATTGCGGCAAGGAGTTCGTTTGGACCGCCGGTGAGCAGGAGTTCTACGCCAGCCGTGGTTTCGAGAACCAGCCCCAGCGCTGCAAGGCCTGCCGTGATGCCCGCAAGAACGCTACCCGTGGTGAGCGCCAGATGTTCGACGCTGTCTGCGCTAGCTGCGGCAAGGCTTGCAAGGTTCCCTTCCAGCCTCGCGAGGACCGTCCGGTCTACTGCAGCGAGTGCTTCGCTAAGATGAAGGAGAACGGCTGATTTACACGCTGACTGTGTAACAGTAGTCTGATTTCCACTCCGCGCCCCGGTCGCACCTGACCGGGGCGCGGTTTGTTACGGGGGAAACTGTATGACCACGCGCATGGCGCAGTTAAAACGTAGTATATGGTGCCTGGGCGCGGCCGCCCTGGTGCTGGCCCTGTGCAGCAAAACTTCGCCGCTGTTCGCCTTCAACGACTGGATGGATGCCAACATCTTTTTCACGATGGGCAAATCCATGCTGTCCGGCAAGGTGCTGTATCGTGATGTGTTCGACCACAAAGGTCCGGTGCTGTATCTCCTCTACGGGCTGGGCTGGCTGTTGGACCACACGGGCTTTACCGGCGTGTTTTTGCTGGAAATTTTCGGCTTTGCAGTGTTTTTAAACCTGGGCCTGCGCACGGCGGAACTGCTGCGCGGCAAACTCCTGCATCCGGCCTGGTGCCTGGTACCCGCGGCGGCTGTGGCGGCCTGCCGGGCCTTCTCCCACGGCGGCAGTGCCGAGGAACTGCTGCTGCCCTTTTTGGCCGCTGCCCTGTACGGGCTGGTCAAATGCCTGACGGCCAACAAACAGATGCCGCTGCGCACCGTGGCATTGCAAGGCTTTTTGTGCGGCTGCGCGCTGCTGTTAAAGTACACGGTGCTGGGCTTTTACCTGGCCTGGGTGGCTGTGCTGGCGGTGCTGTACCTGCGCCGGGGTTGGCTGCGGCAGCTGGGCCAAAGCTGTGCCGCCTACCTGGGCGGCCTGGTGCTGGCGGCCCTGCCCTGGTTTGCCTACTTTGGGGTCCACCACGCACTGGATGCCTGGTGGGAGTGCTATTTTTATGATAACATCTTCCTTTATAAAGGGGAGGGCCGCAGTGCGCTGACCCTGGCCCAGCACCTGTGGTGGGCCTTGCGGGACGACCTGCCCGCCGTCTGCCTGCTGGCGCTGTTCCTGCTTTGGGCGGTGCTTGCCAAACATCGCGGTACGGCGCTGGCTGTGCTGGCAATGGCTGCGGGGCTGGCATTCACCAGCCTGATGGGCGGCTACCTGGTTTACTACGGGCTGGTGCTGGCTGTGTTTGCCCCGCTGGGGTTGGCGGCGCTGCCGCAAAAACTGCCTGCCGGGCGCGGCGTTACCACGGCGCTGTCCGTGTTGGGCGTGGCTGCGGCTGCGGTTTGGTGCATGTTGATAAGCCCCAACCGCGCCCTGCGCGGCCGCACGGCGGAAAGCCTGCCCCAACTCGAATTTGCTAAAATCATCCACCAAACGCCCGACGCTGCTTTGCTCAACTACGGTACGCTGGACGGCGGCTTTTACACCGCTGCCGGGGTGTTGCCGCCCTGCCGCTACTTCTGCGTGACCAACATGCCCCTGCAGGACCAGTGGCAGCAGCAGTGGGACCTGCTGAACGCTGCTGCTGTGGATTACGTGGTGGCCCTGACCGGCGATCTGCAAAGTGACTACCCCGTCTACCACTGCATCGCCAGCCAGACCTACAACGGCGGCGAGGGCGAAGTGACCTGGTATCTCTACGCAAAAACCAAATGATTTGCGCTTTTTCCGCATATGCGGTATAATAGCCCTTGCAAGAACCATACTCACAGAAAGGCGGGCACCCCATGCAACAAAATAAAAAATTCCTGCGGGTGCTGTGCAGCCTGGTGGCTGCCGCGCTGGCGGCCTGGTGTACCGTAATGCTGTGCCGCTGGGTAGGGTATGACCTGCAGGAACGGCTGGGCAACACCCCCAGCTATGAGATCGTCAACGATGACTACAGCCAGATCATCGACATCCCTGCCGAGGGCCTGACCCAGGCCATGCCGCTGAAAGCCGGCCAGCCGTTTTATGGTGTGCGGTTCAAGTTCAGCACCCACGGGCAGCTGTACAAATCCGGCATGACCATGGTGGAAGCCTACAACGCGGCAGGGGAACAGGTCCTTTTTGCGGCGGGTAACTTCCTGAACATCTGGGACGATACCTTTACCGAGTTCACCTGCAACGAGGCTTATATCCCCGACCATGACGAAACGCTGACCATCCGCCTGTACAACGAAGCCGCCTGGGACGGCCCGCTGGGTGTCTGGGCCAGCGAGGGCGAAGTGACCGGCATGCCGCTGTCCGTAACGGACGGCGATGCTCTCAACGCCACCATGGCGATGCAGCGCGTCAGTGATTTCACCGGCAGCTGGCCTGCCACGCTGGCCGCCCGGCTGCAAAAGCCGCTGGCCGCCGCCGTCTTTATTGCGGTGCTGCTGGCCATGCTGCATACGCCGCTCTACCTGTTTGTGCCTGCGGTGGGGCTGGCCCTGGGGGTGGCGTTCACCTATGTCACCCCGGCGCTGGTCGCCCCCGATGAATACACCCACCTGGCCGCCGCCTACGAGCTGGCCAGCGATTGGAGCGGCCAGACGGCCGCCGATGAAAACGGCAATCTGCTGCTGCGGGAATGTGATGCCGCCCACTTTGGCACCAAGACCGGCGCAATCGGCATCCTGGCCTACAAAAACGAGGCCATCGCCCAAACCAGCGAGCCCGGCAGCCCCGATGTGCTGACCACCCATAGCGAGATCAAAGCAGGGCAGGGCAGCGGCAGTTACCTGGCCCAGGCAGTGGGCATCCGCCTGGCGCGGGCGCGGGGCCAGAACTTTTACACAATGCTGCTCTACGGGCGGCTGGCAAACCTGATCTTGTATCTGCTGCTGGCAGCGCTGGCCGTCTGGCTGGCCCCGGCCGCCCTGCGCGGGCTGTTTGCCTGCGTGGCGCTGCTGCCCATGCCGCTGCAGCTGGCGGCCAGCCTTTCCCCGGATGCCGCCGTGCTGGGGCTGGTGTTCAGCTTCACGGCGCTCTGCCTGCGGCTGCGGGGAGAGAAGGCCGTCTGGTGGCAGAAGATCCTGCTGATCGTGTTGGGCGGGTTGACCGCCCCCGGTAAGGCCATCTACCTGCCGGTCATCCTGCTCTGCCTGCTGATCCCGGCCGAGAACCTGACCTACGATAAGAACCCCACCGTCAAATTCCTGGGCGAGGATGTCCCCGGCGGCTGCTGCATCCATGCGGCTACGCTGGTGCTGGCGTTCTGCTTCTGGCTGGCCGCCAACCTGGAAGCCGTGGCCTATGCCGCCCGCGATATGAACACCACCGTCCTGGTGGCAGGCGGCATTGCCGCGGTCGTGCTGCTGGTGCTGGCACTGGCGGCCTATCTCAAACTGCGCAAACGCCCCCGCGCGTTCTTCTGGTGCAAGGCAGCCCTTGCCGCCATGCTGGTGGTGGGCGCGGCAGGCGGTGTATACGCTGTCTCCCACATGGGCGGTGGGCTGGATCCTGACCAGCTGACCATGACCGCCCCCAACGGTGATTCCATCTGGACCTTCTCGTTCGGCTATATCTGCCGCAACATCCCGGCTACGGTCAAGCTGCTGCTGCGCACCCTGCCGGAACAAGGTGCCCTCTGGCTGCAAGGTCTGCTGGGCACCACATTGGGCGAGCCCATTGTCTACCGCATCGATGTCAGCTGGCTGCTGGGCGTGGGCCTGCTGCTGGCCGTGCTGGCCGCCGCGCTGCCCCGCCAGGACGAAGCCGCCCTGCTGGGCCGCCGCAGCAAAGCGGGCGTGGCAGGCATTTGCCTGTGCGTTGTGCTGGCTGTGCTGGCCGCTGCGCTGAACTGGACCCCCATCAACTACCAGACGCTTTTCGGCTTGCAGGGGCGTTACCTGCTGCCGATTTTGCCGCTGGCCCTGCTGCTGGTAAAAAGCAGCAAAACGCTGGCCCTGCGCCGGGAGGTTTCCCACATCGCGGCGCTTTGCACCAGCACCCTTACCATGTTGACCCTGCTGCAAGGCTTTGGCCTGTACGCCGCCTGGCAGCCGGTATCATAAAATAAGCAATATTGATAATAAAGGAGAAATTCCCATGACTATCACCAAGAACACCATCATCGCCGAGATCCTGAACAACGACCCCACCCAGGGTTGTGTGCCCATCTTCCTGTCCACCGGTATGCACTGCCTGGGCTGCATGGCCTCCCATGGCGAGACCGTTGAGGAAGCCTGCGCTGTCCACGGTGTCGATCCTGATGCCCTGGTTGCTGAGCTGAACGACTACTTTGCACACCTGTAATGTACCGCGGCTGGATGCCCGTCTGGCTGCTGCCTTTGGCTATGTACGGCCGGGGCACGTGGCGGCGGACATCGGCTGCGACCACGGCAAATTAAGCGCCGCACTGGCGGGCAGCGGTCGCTGCCCGCTTGTTTTGGCTTGTGACCTGCGCCCCGGCCCGCTGGAAAAAGCCCGCGTGACCTGCGCCCCCTACGGGGACAAGGTGCAGTGCCGCCTGGGCAGTGGGCTGGAAGTGCTGGCCCCCGGCGAAGCGGACGATATCATTATCGCGGGTATGGGCGCGGAGACGATCATTGAGATTTTAGAGGCCGCTCCCTGGGTGTTCGATGCCCGGTACAATCTGGTATTGGTGCCAGCCACCAAGCACAGTGCGCTGCGCCGCTGGCTGGCCCGCCGCGGCTTTGCCCTGGCGGGGGAGACCCTTTGCCAGGCGGCAGGCCGCTGGTATGCCGTGATGAACGCCCGCTGCACCGGTGAATGCCGCGAGCCGGACGGCTTGGAATGCCTTTGCGGCTTGACCAACGGCCAGCCCGGCTGCGGGGAATATTACGCCCAGCAGAACGCCAAATTAAAAAAATACCGCCTCGGTCTGCCTGCCGGGCAGGAAGCCGAAGCGGTGGATGTGCTTATCAAACAAATGGAGGAGTTGTCATGTCGGTAACTGTGCAGCAAATTCTGGGGCTGCTGCAAACGCTGGCCCCGCCGGAACTGGCCTGCAGCTGGGACAACGTGGGCTTGCTGGTGGATGCCGGTGCGCCGGTCAGCCGTATTCTGACCACGCTGGACATCACAGCGGCGGTGGTGCAGGAGGCAGTGGAGAATGACTGCCAGCTGATCGTCAGCCACCACCCGGTTATTTTTGACCCGCTCAAGCAGATCAGCGCGGGGGATGTACCGGCGCTGCTCATCAAAAGCAGCATCTCGGCCATCTGCATGCACACCAATCTGGATGCAGCCCCCGGCGGCGTGAATGATATGCTGGCGGATCTTTTGGGTATGCAGCGGGGGGGCCGCCGCAATTTCGCCGAGGATTGCGGCCGTATCGGCCCTGTGGAACCCACTACGGTGCAGCAGCTGGCCCGCTTCTGCGCGGACACGCTGCACAGCGGCGTACGGTACGTAGATTGCAACCGCCCCATCACCTGCCTGGCCGAAGTCAGCGGTGCGGGCGGCAGCTACCTGCAGGAAGCCATCGATGCGGGTGCAGACTGCCTTGTCACCGGTGAAGCCGCTCACCACATTGCCCTGCTGGCCCAACAGAAGGGCGTTGGCCTGGTGGTCTCCGGCCACTGGGGCACCGAGCACGGCATCGCCGATGTGCTGGCTGCCCATATCGCCAGCAGCTTCCCGGACCTCACCGTCCGCCACGCTGCTGCGGACCGTGATCCCTACGAGTATCTTATTCCCCTTGGCAGGTAAAGGCGCTTTGCGCACACGCAATCTTGCGCAGGTATTCCTGCGTGGTCATGCCGCAATCAGCCAGTACATCCTCGTTGCGGGTGAGAAGCTCATGAAAGAAACGTGCAAACATAGTCGGTCTCCTTTTCTGCCCCGGTGCGGGGCGCTGTTTTGTTTGGAACACCTATGATTATACGCAGGATCAGCGGAAAAGCGATTGCAGAGACTTCCATCTCAGCTTGCAAATTTTCCCATCCCTGTGTACAATGAAAACAGCCAAAAAAGGAGAACTGTTATGGAGAACATCCAAAGCCTGCGCATGCCGAATTTTGCGCTGGAATACTACGATACCGATGGCATCAACACCACCTGCATCCCCCATTGCCATGATACCTACGAGGTGTACTGCTGCTTTCGGGGCACCGTCTATTTTGATGTGGAAGGTGTGCGCTATCAGGTACAGCCGGGCGATATTTTGCTGCTGAATCGTACAACTTTCCATAACCGCACCGTGCCGGATGAGAACCGCGGCTACCGCCGCGTAGTGCTGCATGTGGGCAAAGAACTGTTCCACCCGGAGGAGGCGTTCCTGCTGGATCTTTTTACCCGGGATGCTATTTTGTACCCGGGGGCCTGGGAGCAGACGCAGGAGGTCTACCGCCGCTTTTCGGTGGCATCCCTGCTGCCGGAACCAGCCCGCGACATTGCAATTCGTACCATAACGGTGCAGATTTTCCTGCAGCTTTTTGCAATGCGGGACAAAGCCATCGGCCACCGGGCTGAAAAAGAAAGCCTGGAGCAGGTCATCGGCTACATCAATGCCCACCTGACCGAGCCGCTGACCCTGAAAGACCTGGCCGACCACTTTTACATGAGCCGCAATACGCTGGACCGCCAGTTCCGCCGTGCAACAGGCACGACCGTGTCCTCTTATATAATGTATAAGCGGATGGCCTGTGCGCGGGAGCTGCTGAAAAACGGCGTTCCTGCCAAGGAAGCGGCGGAGCGCTGCGGCTTTGCAGAATATTCGACCTTTTACCGCGGATACGAGAAGATGTTTAACCAAAGCCCCAGCGAACCCGTGACAGACGAGGACGGCTGCCGCCAGAAAATGAATTGATAAAACGAGGAAACACCCATGTCTCTTGATGCTGCGACCCTGGCGCTGGTAGCCGGGGAACTGAAAACCACCCTGCTGGATGCCAAGATCGATAAGATCTTTGAGCCCACCCGGGACGAAGTGCTGATGACGCTGCGCACCCGCACCGAGACTCACCGGCTGCTGCTGTCGGCCCGCAGCGGGTCGGCCCGCGTCTGCCTGACCAAGGAAAGCTTTGAAAACCCGCTCACGCCTCCGGGCTTCTGCATGCTGCTGCGCAAGCACCTGACCGGCGGCCGCCTGATCGATCTGCGCCGGGAGCCGGGCGACCGCATCGTCTACTTCGACTTCCGCTGCACCAATGAGATGGGCGACCTGGTCGTCAACACCGTGGCGGCGGAACTGATGGGCCGTTACTCCAACCTGGTGCTGGTGCAGGACGGCCGCATCATTGATGCCCTCAAGCGCGTGGATTTTGAGGACAGCGAGGTCCGCCAGCTGCTGCCCGGCCTGCCCTACACGCTGCCGCCTAAGCCTGCCCGGCCGGACTTTCTGGCTACCAGCGCCGCCACGATGGTGTCCGCTGCCTGCGAGAAAGACCTGCCGGTGGCCCAGGCCCTGGGCAAAACGGTGGCGGGTGTCGGCCCGGTGGTGGTGCGGGAGGTTGTCTGCCGTGCCCTGGGAGAGACCCCGGCGCTGGCCTGCGACTTGACTGCTGACGAAAAAGCCAAGCTGGCCGCTGCCATCGATGAACTGAAAGCCGAGCATGCCAACGGCGGCACCCCCACGGCGGTGCGCCTGCCCCAGCCGGACGGCGTGGCTAAGCCGGTGGAGTTCAGCTTCTTTGTGCCGCAGCAGTACGGCAGCACCGCGCTGCTGACCCAGTACCCCGGCTACAGCGAACTGCTGGAGGATTACTACGCCACCAAGGACCGCGCCGAGCGTCTGCGGCAAAAGAGCCGCGAACTGTACAAGGCTGTCCACAACATGCACGACCGCGCCGTCCGCAAGCAGGCCGCCCGCCGCGAGGAACTGGCCCAGTCCTCCAAGGCTGACACGCTGCGCCTGTACGGCGAGCTGCTGCAGGCCAACCTCTGGGCCGTACACAAGGGCGACCGCAAGGTGACCGTGCAGAACTACTACACCGGCGAGGATGTTACCATCAAGCTGGATCCGCGCTTCGGCCCCAACGAGAACGCGCAGAAATATTTCCGCGATTATAAAAAGAAGCAGACTGCCCACGCCATGCTGCAAAAGCTGCTGGTGGAGGGCGAGGCCGAGATCGAGTACCTGGCTACCGTCATGTACGAGGTCGAGTCTGCTCCCGGCGAAGCCGCCCTGAACGAGATCCGCGCAGAGCTGAAAAGCCAGGGGTACCTGAAATACTACAAGCAGCGGGACCGCAAGCAGAAACCGGCGGATTTCCTGCGGTATCTGTCCAGCGATGGATTTGAAATTCTGGTGGGCCGCAACAACCTGCAAAATGATAAGCTCACCCTGCATACCGCCCGCGGTAAGGATCTGTGGTTCCATGTGCAGAAAGCCCCCGGCAGCCACTGCGTGGTCATGAGCAGGGGAGAGGACATCCCCGACACCACCAAGCAGGAAGCCGCCGAACTGGCGGTGCTGCACTCCAGTCAGAACGGCGGTGCCAAGGTGGCTGTGGATACCACCGAGGTGAAGAACATCTGGAAAGCCAACGGCACCAAGCCCGGCATGGTACTCTACGAAGTCTACACCACCGTCTACGTCACCCCGCGCGAGGGGCTGGAAGAGAAGCTGAAAAAGAAATAAGTGAATTTTGCAATAGACTTGTAGGGACGGATTCCATATCCGCCCGCAAGGGAGGCACTTTATGAAAAAGAAACTGCTTGCCTTATCTCTCGTCCTCGCAATGCTTTCCGCCTGTGCATCCACGCCGTCGGACAGTATCGCGGCAACACCCACACCCACCGAAGCACCCGCACCCGCAGCAGGACCCACCCCGGAGCCGACATCCGCCCCGTCTCAGACACCCGCGCCGACGATGGCCGTATACGATGAGGTATCCTTCGACGATTGGCGGGCGGCTGCAGGCTGCACCATGCCGGACTACAGCTTCAGCGCACCTCACACGCCTCAACCGCTTGAAAAGGTCGCCTGGCCTGCCGAAGGCGTGACGCTCCGCATGTATGTAGCCGATACACTGGAAGAAGCAGCGGAACTTTACCACACGACAGTGGAAACCTTGAAAGAATTGAACCCTGATTATGAGGAAAACTATACCCGTAACCATGGACAATACTGGGGTCTGAAGCTCCAGGCGGAACCGTATACGCTGCCGATGAACAACGTGGTGTCGGTCACGGTCAGTGCGCCGTGGGTGGAGAACCAATACGACCGCACGGGAACTTACATCGTTCCGGCTTCACTGGACAAACAGGCGCAGGCTGCGCTGGCTACAGCTTATTACTTCCAGTATAAGTGGTGCGGCATGCACGGTGGGTTCTGGCCTTACGAACCTGTGGACGACTTACCGAAGTGGCTGCAAGGGTATGCAACTGACGGTGCGTTCTACACAAAGTTTTCAGAGTTCAACAACTTCCTGCACAGGGTCTATTCCGATGCCTGGGTAGATGATTTGTTAAATGAGGAACCGGCACTTTTTGCTGAGGGAGAAAATGATACCATCCTGACAGGAGATGGCGACCGCGGCAGCAACGTTGCCTATTGTGGACATCTCTTTACCGAACCCGAGCTGCAGCCCGATGGCAGCGTGGAGTTCTGGCAGCTTGTTCTGACTTGTGAGAGCGAAGAGTTTGCAGGCTGGGGTGGGGAGGAGCCTGTTGTGCCGGACACGGCCACGGTTATGCCCGTCCGCATTGTCCCCACCGAGGACGGCTGGCGGGTGAACGGCGTGAACCTGCCGAACTGATACATATATAGCATATTTGTAGGGCTGATGCCCGCATCCGCCCCTACAAATTGTCTATAAACCATACGGAATTTCCACCAAAACCATGCACTCTGTTGAAAACCCTCTTGACAAACGCACCTTTCGGCATAACGTAAAAAATCTTGAAAAAATTTTATAAAAATGCCAAAAAGGGGTTGCAACGCCGGGAAACGTGTGTTATAATACGTCTTGGCTGCGGAAGGCTTGTGCAGATAAACAAGCTGCGCAAGCCGCGATATGCGTTGATGCGGGAGGTTGCCGCCACATAGCCAATAGGCTGGCGGGTTTTTCCGCGGAGTATGTCCGATCTTAGAACCGGGCGAAAGAATTACGGAAACAAAGGGATATGTACGTTGCTGCATTCTGCGGCGCGGACCAATGTTCACCTTACTTTGTAATGATTCTTTCCGGGAGAACTGTGCAAACACGGTTCACCGGATTTTGTCATGCGAAGTTGTTGAACACCCGGAAACGTGTGTAATTTATCGGCTCGCCTAAGGCGCAAAATTTTATAGGAGGCGAATGCAATGGCAGTCAAAGAAAAAATCAGAATCCGTCTGAAGAGCTACGATGCATCCCTGATCGATGCTGCGGCACAGAAGATCGTGGAGACCGCTAAGCGCACTGGCGCTCGCGTTTCCGGCCCGATCCCTCTGCCCACCGACAAGGAGGTCGTCACGATCCTGCGCGCTGTCCACAAGTACAAGGACAGCCGTGAGCAGTTCGAGACCCGCACTCACAAGCGTCTGATCGACATTCTGAAGCCGTCCAACAAGACGGTTGAGGCTCTCATGAGCCTGCAGCTCCCCGCTGGCGTTGACATCGAGATCAAGCTGTAATCGAGTTCCCTACATTATATAAGGGCCGGTACGCACGGCCGTGATCCGTGAACGGCCGGCAGTAATGAGAAACACGAAAACAGAACCAATCTCGCTGCCAAGCAAATCAGCGGAGAGGTCATGTTGATGGGAAACCACCAACCAATAACCTTTACAGGAGGACAAACACAATGCAAAAAGGTATCATCGGCAAGAAGCTGGGCATGACCCAGCTGTTCGACGCCAACGGCAAGGTCGTTCCGGTCACCATCATCGAGGCCGGCCCCTGCACTGTCGTGCAGAAGAAGACCGTTGAGTCTGACGGCTACCAGGCTGTTCAGATGGGCTACGGCGAAGTGAGCGCCAAGAAGGTCAACAAGGCCGCCAAGGGTCACTTCGACAAGGCTGACGTCGCTCCCAAGCGCACCCTGCGCGAGTTCCGCTTTGACGACATCGCCAACCTGAACGTCGGCGACATCCTCAAGGCTGATGTCTTCGCAGAGGGCGACAAGGTCGACGTTGCCGGCACCAGCAAGGGCAAGGGCTACCAGGGCGTTATCAAGCGCTTCGGCCAGCATCGCCTGCGCGAGAGTCACGGCACCGGCCCCGTTGCACGTCATGCCGGCTCTAACGGTTCCACTTCCACCCCGTCCCGCGTGTTCAAGGGCAAGCGTCTGCCCGGCCACATGGGCGCTGTGCGCGTGACCGTTCAGAACCTGAGCGTCGTTAAGGTCGACGCCGAAAACAATCTGATCGCGATCAAGGGTGCGATCCCCGGCTCGAAGGGCTCGGTCGTGACCATCCACGACAGCGTGAAAGCGTAAAGGAGGAAAACACAATGGCACAGTTTGATGTCGTCGATATGAACGGCAAGAAGGTTTCCACCGTTGAGCTTTCCGATGCCGTGTTCGGTATCACCCCGAACGAGAAGGCTGTCCACGAGGCAGTCGTCAACTTCCTGGCCAACCAGCGCCAGGGCACCCAGAACACCAAGATCCGCAAGGAAGTCCGCGGCGGCGGCAAGAAGCCTTGGCGCCAGAAGGGCACCGGCCACGCTCGTCAGGGTTCTATCCGCGCTCCGCAGTGGACCCACGGTGGCGTTGCTCTCGGCCCCAAGCCCCGCAGCTACTACTTCACCATCAACAAGAAGGTCAAGCGCCTGGCTCTGCTCAGCGCCCTGTCTGACAAGGCTGCCAACGGCAACCTGATCGTCGTCGACAAGATCGCCGCCGACGAGTACAAGACCAAGACCGTCGTTGCTTTCCTGGCCGCTGTCGGCGCAGGCAAGAAGAACCTGATCGTTAACGACACCCTGGACACCAAGTTTGTCAAGAGCGCCGCTAACATCCCCGGTGTCAAGACCGTCGCTACCGGCGTCAACACCTACGACGTTGTCAACGCTGACAAGCTGATCCTCAGCCTGGACGCCGCCAAGAAACTTGAGGAGGTATATGCGTGATGAAATTCGCACAGGACATCGTTCTCGCCCCCGTCATCACCGAGAACTCCATGGCTGGTATCGCCGATAAGAAGTACACCTTCAAGGTCGCTACCGATGCCACCAAGATCGACGTTGCCAAGGCAGTTGAAGAACTGTTCGGTGTCAAGGTCGCTAAGGTCAACACCATCTCCGTCCGTGGCCGCTATCGCCGCCAGGGCATGCACGCTGGCTACACTTCCAAGAGCAAGAAGGCCATCGTCACCCTGACCCCGGACTCCAAGGAGATCGAGTTCTTCAACTCCATGGTTTGATGACCTGATGGCCGCAAGGCCGTCACTCAGGACCCCGCCGAGGGGTTCGCTTATGGGGATATGACCCCGAGAATAATTCATAAGATAACAACAAGGAGAACATCATGGCTATCAAGAAGTACAAGCCGACTACCCCCGGCCGCCGTGGCATGACTGTTACTGATTACAGCGTCCTGTCCAAGGTTGACCCGGAGCGCAGCCTGCTCGAATCCAAGAAAAAGCATGCCGGCCGCAACAACACCGGCAAGATCACCGTCCGCCATCACGGCGGCGGCAACCGCGTCAAGTACCGTGTCATCGACTTCAAGCGCAACAAGTTTGATGTCCCTGCCACTGTCAAGACCCTGGAGTACGATCCGAACCGTTCTGCCTTCATCGCCCTCATCGAGTATGAGGACGGCACCAAGAGCTACATCCTGGCTCCCGATGGTCTGAAGGTTGGCGACCAGGTCATGGCCGGCCCCAACGCCGACATCAAGCCCGGTAACGCTCTGCCCTTCGAGAACATCCCCGTCGGTACCATGATCCACAACATCGAGCTGTATCCCGGCAAGGGCGGCCAGCTGGTTCGTTCCGCTGGCGTTATGGCTCAGCTGATGGCTAAGGAAAATGGTTACGCTCTGGTTCGTCTGCCCTCCGGCGAGATGCGCAATGTTCGTCTGAACTGCATCGCCACTATCGGCGTTGTTTCTAACCTCGACCACGAGAACGTCAACCTGGGCAAGGCTGGCCGCAAGCGCCACATGGGCGTTCGTCCCGGCAGCCGTGGTTCTGTCATGAACCCCTGCGATCACCCGCACGGCGGTGGCGAAGGCCGCGCCCCGGTTGGTCATTCCAGCCCGCGTACTCCGTGGGGCAAGCCCGCTCTGGGCCTGAAGACCCGCAAACACAAGGCCCGCAGCGACAAGTTCATTGTCAAGCGCGCCAACGGCTAAGGGAGGTTATTGAACAATGTCTAGAAGCACTAAGAAGGGCCCTTACGTTCTGCCTTCCCTGTACAAAAAGGTCGAGGCTATGAACGAGGCTGGCAAGAAAAGCGTCGTGAAGACCTGGAGCCGTTCCTCCACCATCTTCCCCGAGTTCGTTGGTCACACTTTCGCCGTTCATGACGGCCGCAAGCATGTGCCCGTATACGTCACCGAGGACATGGTTGGCCACAAGCTGGGCGAGTTTGCACCTACCCGCAAGTTCACCGGCCACGGCGGCGGCAAGACCGCTGGTAAATAAGAGAGGAGGAACATCGAATGGAAGCACGGGCAATTCTTCGTTACGCCCGCATTAGTCCCCGTAAGGTTTCGATCGTGATGGACCTCATCCGTAACAAACCCCTGGACGAAGCGCTGGCTATCCTGCAGTACACCCCGAAGGCCGCCTGCGAGCCCCTTCTCAAGCTGGTGAACTCTGCTGCCGCTAATGCGGAAAACAACTTCAACATGGACCGCAACAATCTCTACGTCGCAGAATGCTACGTCTGCCCCGGCCCCACGCTCAAGCGCATCATGCCTCGCGCACAGGGCCGTGCATACCGCATCCTGAAGCGCACCAGCCACATGACTGTTGTGCTGAAAGAGAAAGAGTAAGGAGGTAAACAAATGGGCCAGAAAGTCAATCCCCACGGCATGCGCGTGGGTGTCATCAAAGATTGGGACAGCCGCTGGTTTACCTCTAAGCAGGCATTCGGCGACACCCTGGTCGAGGATCACAAGATCCGTACGACCCTGAAGAAGCAGCTGTACGCTGCTGGCGTCCCCAAGATCGAGATCGAGCGTACCGTTGACAGCCAGACCGGCGCACCCCGCGTTAAGGTCAATGTCTTCTGCGCTAAGCCCGGTATCGTTATCGGTAAGGGCGGCGCTGAGAGCGCTAAGATCGAAAAGCAGCTCGCAAAGCTGACCAGCAAGGCCGTCAACCTCAACATCATCGAGGTCAAGGGCACTTCCACCAACGCTCAGCTGGTTGCTGAGGACGTTGCTTCTCAGCTGGAGCGCCGTATCGCTTTCCGCCGCGCCATGAAGCAGGCCATCCGCAATGCCATGCAGCCCCGTGACCGCAGCGCCACGCCTGCCAAGGGTATCAAGGTTACCTGCTCCGGCCGTCTGGCTGGCGCTGATATCGCCCGCACCGAGAGCTACCATGAGGGTACCATCCCCCTGCAGACTCTGCGCGCCGATATCGACTACGGCTTTGCCGAGGCCAACACCACCTATGGTAAGGTTGGCGTCAAGGTTTGGATCTACAAAGGCGAGATCCTGAAGGGCGCCAAAGCCCCCGCCAAGAAGGAAGGAGGCAAACAGTAATGTTACTGCCGAAGCGTGTTAAGTACCGCCGCGTTCAGCGCGGCCGCATGACCGGTAAGGCCATGCGTGGCAACAAGGTCAACCAGGGCGATTACGGTCTGGTTGCTCTCGAGCCGGCTTGGATCACCTCCAACCAGATCGAGGCCGCTCGTGTTGCTATGACCCGTTATATCAAGCGTGGTGGTAAGGTCTGGATCAAGATCTTCCCCGATAAGCCCGTTACCGAGAAGCCGGCCGGCACTCGAATGGGTTCTGGTAAAGGCAGCCCGGAGTACTGGGTGGCCGTTGTTAAGCCGGGCCGCGTGCTGTTCGAGCTGGCTGATGTCAGCGAGGATGTTGCCCGCGAGGCTCTGCGTCTGGCCAGCCACAAGCTGCCGGTCCGCTGCAAATTCGTCAAGCGCGAAGAGCTTGACACCGTAAAGGAGGGTGACGCTGAATGAAAGCTACTGAACTGCGCGAAATGACCGATGTAGAGCTGAACAAGCAGCTCAAGGACCTGAAGGCCGAGCTCTTCAACCTGCGCTTTCAGCACACCATCCACCAGCTGGATAACCCCATTCGCATCGAGGCCGTTAAGAAGGACATCGCCCGCGTGATGACCGTCCTGGCTGAGAAGAATGCGAAAAACGCGTAAGAGGGAGGGTAAAACATGGAACGTAATCTGAGAAAGACCCGTGTGGGCGTCGTTGTCTCCGACAAGATGGACAAGACCATCGTTGTTGCTGTTAAGGACAGCGTCCAGCACCCTCTGTACAAGAAGATCCTGAAGCGCACCAAGAAGTTCAAGGCCCATGATGAGAACAACGAAGCCGGCATCGGCGACCGCGTTGAGATCATGGAGACCCGCAAGATCTCCAAGGACGTGAACTGGCGTCTCGTTAAGATCATCGAGAAAGCAAAATAATCAGCCTGGTACTTTGAAAGGAGGACCTGAAAGATGGTTCAGATGCAAACTTATCTCAAAGTGGCCGACAATACCGGTGCTAAGGAGTTAATGTGCTTCCGTGTACTGGGCGGTACCCGCAAGAGATACGCAAACATCGGTGACATCGTGGTTTGCAGCGTCAAGAAAGCTGCTCCCGGTGGCACTGTGAAGAAGGGCGACGTGGTCAAGGCCGTCATCGTCCGTAGCAAGCATGGCCTGCGTCGTGATGACGGCTCCTACATCCGTTTCGATGAGAACGCCGCCGTTATCGTCATGGCCGACAAGAGCCCCAAGGGCACTCGTATCTTTGGACCTGTCGCTCGCGAACTGCGCGATGCTGGCTTCACCAAGATCCTGAGCCTGGCTCCCGAATCGCTGTAAGGAGGTTTTAATTAAATGAATAATCTTCATGTTAAAACCGGCGACAACGTTATGGTCATCTCCGGCAAGGACAAGGGCAAGACCGGTAAGGTCCTGCAGACCTCCCCGAAAGAGGGCAAGGTCATCGTGGAAGGCCTGAACATGGTCACCAAACACGTCAAGCCTCGCCGTCAGGGTGAGCAGGGCGGCATTGTCAAGGCCGAGGGCGCTATCTACGCCTGCAAGGTTATGCCTGTTTGCCCCAAGTGCGGCAAGGCTACCCGCGTTGGTCATTCTGTCAAGGACGGCAAGACCGTCCGCGTTTGCCGCAAGTGCGGCGCTGAACTGTAAGGGAGGAGTACACAATGGCACGTTTGAAAGAACAGTATGTCAACGAGATCGCTCCGGCCCTGAACAAGAAGTTCGGCTACAAGAGCGTTATGCAGATCCCCAAGCTGGATAAGGTCATCATCAACGTTGCTGCTGGCGAAGCTAAAGAGAACGCCAAGGTTATCGATGCTATCGTCGCTGACCTGGGCCAGATCACCGGCCAGAAGGCCATCGTTTGCAAGGCCCGCAAGAGCGTTGCAAACTTCAAACTGCGCGAGGGCATGCCCATCGGCGCAAAGGTCACCCTGCGTGGTGAGCGTATGTACGAGTTCGTTGATCGTCTGTTCAACGTTGCTCTGCCTCGTGTTCGCGACTTCCGTGGCATCAACGGCAACTCCTTCGACGGCCGCGGCAACTACGCCTTCGGCCTGAAGGAACAGATCATCTTCCCCGAGATCGACTTCGACAAGGTCGATGCGATCCGCGGCATGGACATCTGCTTCGTTACCACCGCTAAGACCGACGAGGAAGCCAAGGAGCTGCTGAAGGCTCTGGGCGCTCCATTCGCTAACTAAGGGAGGGAACTCTAATGGCAAAACTTTCTATGAAGCTCAAGCAGCAGGCACCTGCCAAGTTCTCGACCCGCGCTTACAACCGCTGCAAGATCTGCGGTCGTCCCCATGCTTACCTGCGCAAGTACGGTGTCTGCCGTATCTGCTTCCGTGAGCTGGCTTACAAGGGCGAGATCCCCGGCGTCAAGAAGGCTTCCTGGTAAGCCCTTGATTGCTTCTGTCTGAACGAATAATAACACTCTTAAACACAACCTAAGGAGGTTAGTGGCATGCAAATCACCGATCCTATCGCGGACCTGCTGACCCGCATCCGCAACGCAAGCACTGCCAAACACCCTTCCGTGGAAATCCCTGCTTCCAACCTGAAGAAGGCTATCTGCCAGATCCTGGTTGATGAGGGTTACATCAAGGGTATGAAAGTGACCGAGGACAACAAGCAGGGGACTATCACCCTGACCCTGAAGTACCAGGAGAACGGTACTCCGGTCATCGCTGGCCTGAAGCGCGTTTCTAAGCCGGGCCTGCGTATTTACACCAACTGCGAAGATATGCCCAAGGTCATGAAGGGCCTGGGCACCGCAATCATCTCCACTTCTAAAGGCGTCATGACCGACAAGGCTGCCCGCGCAGCTCATGTCGGCGGTGAAGTTCTCGCCTTTGTGTGGTAAGAAAGGGGTATAGACAATGTCGAGAATTGGAAGAAAACCCATCGTCATTCCCGCCGGTGTGGAAGTTAAGGTCGATGCGGCCGAGCACACCATCACCGTTAAGGGCCCCAAGGGTACCCTGCATTCCAAATTTCATCCTCTGATGACTGTTGCTGTCGAGGGCAATGAGATTTTGGTTACCCGCCCCAATGACGAGAAGGAGGCCCGTAGCCTCCATGGCCTGACCCGCACCCTCATCCACAACATGGTTGTCGGTGTTACCGAGGGCTTCCGCAAGGACCTGGAGATCCAGGGCGTTGGTTACCGTGCTGCTAAGCAGGGCAACAAGCTGACCCTGACCCTGGGCTTCTCTCATCCCGTTGAGTTTGAGGAAACCGATACCATCAAGATCGAGCTGAAAGATGCTCTGCACTTCAGCATCGTTGGTATCGACAAGCAGGAAGTCGGCCAGTACGCTGCCGAAGTCCGTGGCAAGCGCCCGCCCGAGCCGTACAAGGGCAAGGGTATCCGCTATGTTGGCGAGTATGTCATCCGTAAGGAAGGCAAAGCCGGCAAGGGTAAATAATAGGAGAGGAGAAACATTATGGTCAATAAGGCTGATAAGAACATCGCTCGTCTGCGCCGTCACCGCCGTGTTCGCGGTAAGATCAGCGGCACTGCCGAGCGTCCCCGTCTGGATGTTTTCCGCTCTGCCAAGCACATCTACGCTCAGGTCATCGATGATGTCCAGGGCGTTACCCTGGCCAGCGCATCCAGCATGGACAAAGATTTCAACGCTTACGGCGGCAACGTTGAGGCCGCTAAGAAGGTTGGCGAGGCCATCGCCAAGAAGTGCCTCGAAAAGGGCATTACCGAAGTGGTCTATGACCGCGGCGGTTTCGTCTACCAGGGCCGCGTTCAGGCACTCGCCGAGGGTGCCCGCGAAGCCGGCCTGAAGCTGTAAGGAGGGAGAAGATACTATGGCCATGCAGAGAAGACAAGAAGATGACGGCATGATCACCAAGGTCGTCTCCATCAACCGCGTTTCCAAGACTGTCAAGGGCGGCCGCGTTATGAAGTTTGCTGCTCTGATCGTCGTTGGCGACGGCAAGGGCAACATCGGTTACGGTGTCGGCAAGTCCGGCGAAGTTCCCGAGGCTATCCGCAAGGGTGAGGGCGCTGCCAAGAAGAACATGCGCAAGGTCTGCCTGAAGGGCAGCACCATTCCTCACGAGATCGTCGGCGAGTTCGGCGCAGGCCGCGTTCTGATGCGTCCCGCTGCCCCCGGTACCGGCGTTCTGGCCGGCGGCCCCGTCCGTGCCGTCCTCGAGTGCGCTGGCATTAAGGACATTCGTGCCAAGAGCCTGCGCTCCAACAACCCCATCAACGTCACTGCTGCTACCTTCGCTGGCCTGTGCGGCCTGACCGACGCTGAGAGCGTCGCTGCCAAGCGCGGCAAGACCGTTGCCGAGATCCTGGGCTAAGGAGGGTATTACAATGGAAAAAGTTACCATTCGTCTCGCCAAGAGCCTGATCGGCCGCGGCAAAGAGCAGATCGCCGTTGCCCACTCCCTGGGCCTGAACCGCCCCGGTGAGGTTACCGAGCAGCCTGACAACGCAGCCACCCAGGGCAAGATCGCTAAGATCGCCCACCTGGTTGTCGTTACCAAGGCATAATGCAAGGAGGTGCAAGCATGAAACTTCACGAACTGAAAGCGTCCGCTGGCGCCCGTAAGGCCGTGACCCGCAAGGGCCGCGGTGCTGGCTCCGGCAACGGCAAGACCGCTGGCTTCGGCCACAAGGGCCAGAAGGCTCGCTCCGGTGTCAAGAAGGCCGGCTTCGAAGGCGGCCAGATGCCTCTGCAGCGTCGTCTGCCGAAGCGCGGCTTCAACAACATTTTCGCAACCAAGTATGTTACCATTAAGGTGTCCGACCTCGAGAAGTTCGAGGCTGGCGCAACTGTTGATACCGAGGCTCTGCTGAACGCCGGCATCATCTCCAAGACGCTGGACGGCGTCAAGGTTCTGGGCAATGGCGAGCTGACCAAGGCTGTCAACGTCAAGGTTGCCGCTTACACGGCCTCCGCCAAAGAAAAAATCGAGAAAGCTGGCGGGAAGGCTGAGGTGATGTAAGGTGTTTGAAACCTTCCGTAATGCATGGAAGATCGATGATCTCCGCAAGCGGCTTCTTTTCACCCTTCTGATCCTCGTCCTGTTCCGTCTGGGTTGCGCAGTTCCGGTGCCGTACATCAGTGCCGGTGCGCTGTCCACCATGTTCGCCGGTGGTACCGGCGATATGCTGGAGTATCTGAACATGATGAGCGGCGGCGCTCTGAGCGAATGCACCATTTTCGCCCTGGGTGTCCAGCCCGCCATCAATGCCTCCATCATCATGCAACTGCTGGCAGTAGCCATTCCGTATCTGGAAAACCTCGCCAAGGAAGGTGAGGAAGGTCAGCGCAAGATGCGCCGCATCACCAACTACGTTGGCGCGGGCATCGGTCTGATGCTGTCCATCGGCTACTACTTCATCATCCGCAACATGGGTGCCCTCTCCTATACGGAGGGCTTCGCAGGCATCTTCAGCGCTGTTGTTATCATCCTGTCCTTTACGGCAGGCTCTCAGCTGTGCACTTGGCTGGGCAACCAGATCGATTCCAAGGGCATCGGCAATGGTATCTCGCTGATGATTTTCGCCGGTATCGTGGCCCGTTGGTCCAGCATCTACAGTGCTGTTACCAACATCCTGGCCCGTGCAAGCAACGGCGAGCCGCAGTTCTACATCTTCCTGCCCGCCCTGGTCCTGCTGGCCCTGGCTGCCGTGGTCTTCGTTGTCATCCTGACGAACGCAGAGCGCCGCATCCCCGTCCAGTACGCCAAGCGTGTGGTCGGCCGTAAGATGTACGGCGGCCAGGCTAGCTACATCCCCATCAAGGTGAATATGACCGGCGTTATGCCCATCATCTTCGCTTCGACCCTGTGCAGCCTGCCCGGCATGATCTTCCGCTTCTTCAATGTGAGTGCGGTCGATCACCCTGCCCTGTATGCTTTCTTCAGCGCGTTTAATTACAACAGTGCGCTCTATCTCATCGTTTACGTGCTGCTGATCGTTGCGTTCAACTACTTCTACGTTGCGATCCAGTACAACCCCGTTGATATTGCCAACCAGCTCCGCAAGAACAACGGTACCATCCCCGGCATCCGCCCGGGCAAGCCCACCAGCGATTTCATCACCAAGACGCTGTCTAAGATCACTCTGATCGGTGCCATCTTCCTGGCAATCGTTGCAGGCCTGCCCATCATCCTCGGTGACATCACCGGCACGTCCATCCAGCTGGGTGGTACGAGCCTGCTCATCGTGGTTGGCGTTGCCCTGGAGACCGGTCGTTCTCTGGAAGGCTATATGACTGCCCGTCATCACAAAGGGTTCCTGGAATAAGAAAGGGAATGTACGATGAAACTGATCCTTTTGGGCGCCCCCGGCGCCGGTAAGGGCACCCAGGCAGAGATCCTCTGCGATAAACTGGCAATCCCTACCATTTCGACCGGTAACATTCTGCGTGCCGCCGTGAAAGACGGCACCCCTATGGGTCAAAAGGCAAAAAGCTTTATGGACGCCGGTGCTCTGGTCCCCGATGATGTCATCGTTGGGATCGTGAAAGAGCGCCTGGCACAGCCTGACTGCGCGAACGGCTTTATCCTTGATGGTATGCCGCGCACCATCGCCCAGGGCGAGGCCCTGGAGCAGATGGGTGTGGAGATCGACAAGGTCGTGAACCTGATCGTTCCCGATGAGGCCATCATCAATCGTATGTCTGGCCGCCGCGTCTGCGCCAAGTGTGGTGCAAGCTATCACATCATCAACAAACCCAGCGCCAAAGAGGGCGTGTGTGACCGCTGCGGCGGTGAGTTGGCCATCCGTAAGGATGACGAGCCCGCCACCGTGCTGGACCGGCTGAAAGCCTATCACGAGCAGACCGAGCCGCTGGTCGATTTCTATCGCCAGCGCGGTAAGCTTGTCGAGGTTCCCGACCAGGGTTCCATCGAGGCCACCACCGCGTTCCTGCTCAAGCTTTTGGAGGCTTAAATCCATGATCCAAATCAAAAATGCTGCTGAACTTGAGAAAATGCGGAAAGCCTGCGCCATCAGCGCGGCTGCACTCAAGGCAGGCGGCGAGGCGATCGAGCCGGGTATTACCACGGCAGAGATCGACAAAATCATCTACGACTTTATCGTGCGCCACGGTGCAAGACCTAACTTCCTGCACCTGTACGGCTTCCCGGCCACGGCGTGCATCAGCGTGAATGACACTGTCATCCACGGCATCCCCAGCCGTCAGCAGCAGATCCGCCCCGGCGACATCGTTTCGATCGACACCGGCTGCAAGATCGATGGCTTCAATGGCGATAATGCCTGCACCTACGCGTGCGGCAAGATCGACCTGGAAGCCCAGCGTCTGCTGGACGTTACCAAGGAAGGCCTGCATCGCGGCATTGAAATGGCGCGCGGCGGCAACCGGGTAGGGGACATCGGACATGCAGTTCAGAGTTATGTCGAGGAGAACGGCTTCTCGGTCGTCCGCAGCTTTGTCGGCCATGGTGTCGGCAAGGAACTGCACGAGGACCCCGAAGTACCGAACTTCGGCAACGCCGGACGCGGTCCGCGGCTGGTGCCCGGCATGTGCATTGCCATCGAGCCGATGGTTTGCCAGTACAAGTATGCGGTAAAGACGTTAAAGGACGGCTGGACGGTCAAAACCTGTGATGGCGGCCTGGCTGCTCATTTCGAGCACACCATGGCGATCACAGCTGGCGGCACCGAAGTCCTGACCTACGGCTGGGAGGAACCCGGATGGACTTTGTAAAAGGCCAACTGGTCCGCTCCAAAGCGGGAAGGGACAAAACCCGCACCCTGGCTGTTTTGGAAGTGGAAGGAGAGATGCTTCTGCTTGCTGACGGAAACCTGCGCAAAGTAGGGGACCCGAAGCGTAAAAAAGCGAAGCATGTCGCCCCCACGACCACCGTTCTCGCGAACGAGCTTCTGAAAAGCGATCAACAACTCAGTGATGCCATCGCCGCTTACGATGCGGCCTGTGCAAACTGACGGAACCCTTCAAGGAGGCAATCAGCTTGTCTAAAGAAGATGTCATCGAAGTAGAAGGTATCGTACGGGAAGCCATGCCCAACACGGTGTTCAAGGTCGAGCTGCTCAACAAAGAGGGTAAGCCCAACGGACACGTTGTTATGGCTCACATTTCCGGCAAACTGCGGACGAACTTCATCCGCATCCTGCCCGGCGACAAAGTCACCATGGAAATGTCGCCCTACGACCTGACCAAAGCCCGGATCACCTGGCGTTCTAAATAAGCGCCTTGTGTTATAAAGGAGGTTAACATCATGAAGGTAAAACCTTCCGTGAAACCCATTTGCGAGAAGTGCAAAGTCATCAAGCGCAAAGGCCGCGTGATGATCATTTGTGCCAATCCGAAGCATAAGCAGCGTCAGGGCTAAAGGTCCGCGGATCATTCCGCGGAAACCGTACCCAAAACGCTTGGGGGCCAAGTGCGTAGATTCCCGGCGCAGGCCCCGACCAGGACATGGGATGTTACTAATGGAGGTGCTTTATGGCACGTATTGCTGGTGTTGATCTGCCTCGCGAGAAGCGGATCGAGGTTGGTCTGACTTATGTTTATGGTATTGGTCAGTCCACTGCCGACGAGATTCTCGCCGGTACCGGAATTAACCCTGATACCCGCGTCAAGGATCTGACTGCTGATGAAGAAGCTAAGATCCGTGACTACATCGACAAAAACAACATCATGGTAGAAGGCGACCTGCGCCGTAACGTCGCGCTTGACATCAAGCGTCTGACCGAGATCCAGTGCTACCGTGGTGTGCGCCATCGCAAGGGTCTTCCCTGCCGCGGCCAGCGCACTAAGACCAATGCGCGTACCTGCAAAGGTCCCAAGCGCACTGTCGCGAACAAAAAGAAGTAAGGAGGAACTGAGACATGGCTGCTAACAAAGCTACTGCGGCAAAAACCCGCACTAAAAAGAGAGAGCGCAAGAATATCAGCGCCGGTGCTGCTCACATTCAGAGCACTTTCAACAACACCATCGTGACCATCACCGATACTCAGGGCAACACCGTTTCCTGGTGCAGCACTGGTGCACTGAACTTCCGTGGCTCCCGCAAGAGCACCCCTTACGCTGCGCAGAGCGCTGCTGAGGTCGCCGCCAAGGCCGCCATCGAGCATGGCATGAAGACCGTTGAGGTCTACGTCAAGGGCCCCGGTTCCGGCCGTGAAAGCGCCATCCGCGCCCTGCAGGCAACCGGCCTGGAGGTCACCATGATCCGTGACGTGACCCCCATCCCTCACAATGGCTGCCGCCCGCCCAAACGCCGCCGCGTTTGATTGAAAGGAGAATTTGAGTTATGGCTAAAAATACCCAACCTATCGCCAAGCGCTGCCGTGCTCTCGGCATTTCTCCTGCTGTTATGGGCTATGGTAAGAAAACCACCAACCGTAACCCCGGCGGCCAGATGAGAAAGAAAAAGAGCGAGTACGCCACCCAGCTCAACGAGAAGCAGAAGGTCAAGTTCGTGTACGGTATCCTGGAGAGCCAGTTCCATACCTACTACGAGAAGGCCAGCCGTATGCCCGGTCAGACCGGTGTCAACCTGCTGGTTCTGGTTGAGCGCCGTCTGGACAACGTCGTTTACCGTCTCGGCTTTGCCAAGACCCGCCGCGACGCTCGCCAGCTGGTTTCCCACAACCATTTCACTGTCAATGGCAAGCGTGTCAACATCCCCTCTTACCAGGTTAAGGCGGGCGATGTGATCGAGGTCATCGAGTCCAGCCGTTCTTCCGTCAAGTTCAGCAAGCTGCTGGGCGAGGAAGCTCCCGTTGTGCTGCTGCCTTCTTGGCTGGAGCGCGACAAGAACGCTCTGAAGGGCACCGTTACTAAGCTGCCCGTTCGTGAGGACATCGATGTGCCCATCGCTGAGCACCTCATCGTCGAGTTGTACTCCAAGTAATCCTCTTAGCTTTATTCTACGATTTTTCCAACCTGACTGGCGCGCTGCGCCAGCGAAACAAGGAGGGTTTTTATGATGGAGATCGAACGCCCCAAGATCGAAACGGCCAACCTTTCCCCGGATGGCCGCTACGGTAAGTTCGTTGTCGAGCCGCTGGAGCGCGGCTTTGGCACGACCTTGGGCAACAGCTTGCGTCGAGTGCTTCTGTCCTCTCTGCCCGGTGTGGCTGTCACCAGCGTCAAGATCGACGGCGTGGTGCACGAGTTTTCCACCATCGAGGGCGTACGTGAGGATGTAACCGAGATCGTCCTGAACCTCAAAGGCATCGCCGCTAAGATCTACGGCGAAAGCCCCAAGACCGTCCGTGTGGAGGCCGTTGGCCCCTGCGAGGTCACTGCCGGCAGCATCAAGGCTGGCGATGACCTGGAGATCCTGAACCCCGAGTGGCACATCGCTACCCTGGGTGAGGGTGCCAAGCTGGTCATGGAGTTGACCTTTGATAAGGGTCGCGGCTATGTTCCCGCTGAGAAAAACAAGCAGGCGCTGATCGAGAAGAACGACATCAGCACCCTGCCCGTGGACAGCATCTACACCCCCGTCCTCAAGGCCAACTACACCGTTGACCGTACCCGCGTTGGCCAGATCACCGACTATGACAAGCTCATTATCGAGGTCTGGACCGATGGTACCATCAATGCCCAAGAAGCCCTGAGCCTGGCGGCCCGTGTGCTGACCGAGCACCTGAACCTGTTTGTGAACCTCTGCGATGAGACCGGCGAGACCGAGATCATGGTCGATAACGACGACCAGGGTCGCGAGAAAGCGCTGGAGATGACGATTGAAGAACTGGATCTGAGTGTCCGTTCCTTCAACTGCCTGAAGCGCGCTGGCATCAACACTGTCGGCGACCTCATCAACAAGAGCGAGGACGAGATGATGAAGGTCCGTAACCTGGGCCGTAAGAGTCTCGAGGAGGTCATGGCCAAGCTGGATAGCCTTGGTTTCTCTCTGACCAAGGACGACGAAAACTAACCCCCCGCGACACGCGGATACCATTTGATATTTAAGGAGTGAAACGGAATGCCCGGTACCAGAAAACTCGGTCGTACCACCGACAGCCGCAAGGCAATGCTGCGCGCGATGGTGACCTATCTGTTCGAGAACGGCAAGATCGAGACCACCGTTACCCGCGCCAAGGAAGTTCGTTCCATGGCAGAGAAGATGGTCACCCTCGGTAAGCAGGAAGATCTGCACGCAAAGCGTCAGGTCTACTCCTACATCACCAAGGAAGATGTCGCCAAGAAGGTCATCGATGAGATCGGCCCCAAGTATGCTGATCGCAACGGTGGTTACACCCGCATCTACAAGACCGGCCCTCGCCGCGGTGACGCCGCTGAGATGGCTATCATCGAGCTCGTCTGATTTCATCAGAATAGTTTGATATAAAAGCAGCGCTTGTCCGTTTGGGCAGGCGCTGCTTTTTGTTTTACCATCTGCAAATTCTAGGTGGGGGGGCGATGCTCGCATCGACCCGCGGGCGGATGCAAGCATCCGCCCCTACAAAACATGCGTCAGAAGAAACTCCAATTTTGGTCAAAGCGTGATTTTTACACAAATTTGACAGCACACCCTTTGCACCGTGTGCATATCTATGATATAATAGCTAAAATGTGTATTCCTGCACATAAATAAAGTAAAGAAAGAGTTGATAGTTCTCTCATGGACGATGGCAGTATATTTATGATCGTCGCACTGGTGATTCTGATCGGGATGTCCTCCTTTTTCTCGGCGGCTGAAACAGCGTACAATTCGCTGAATCAGATCCGCCTGAAAAGCAAGGCCGATGATGGCGACAGGCAAGCCGCCAAGGTGCTGGGGCTGGTACAGCGTTACGACAGCCTGCTCAGCACGATCCTGATCGGGAATAACATTGTAAACATCGGTGCGTCCTCGCTTGCCACCGTATTGTTCAGCCGCCTGGTGGGCAATACCTACGGCCCCACGGTGTCCACCATTGTCATGACCCTGCTGGTCTTGACCTTTGGCGAGATCACCCCCAAAAGCATGGCTAAGGAAATGCCTGAAACGATAGCGATGGCCTTTGCGCCGGTGCTGGGCTTTCTGGTTACGATCTTCACCCCGCTCAACGCCCTGTTCGGCGCGTGGAAAAACTTCCTGGCCCGCCGCTTCAACGCAGGGGAGAAGGACACCATCACTGAAGGTGAGCTGGTCACGATGGTCAGCGAAGCCGAAAAGGATGGTGAGCTGACCAACCGCGAGAGTGAGCTGATTCGCAGTGCGATTGAGTTTGATGATGTGGAGGCCCAGGATGTTCTGACCCCCCGTGTTGACGTAGTGGCCGTGGCGGACGACACCCCCATGGAGGAAGTGACCGAGCGCTTTGCCGAGAGCGGCTATTCACGCCTGCCGGTCTACCACGAGACGATCGACAACATCATTGGCGTTGTGCATGAGAAAGACTGTTTCGCCGCACTGCAAAAGCGGGATAACAACATCAAGCTGGAGGATCTGATAGGACCCACGCTCTACACCACCAGCGTGACCCAGATCTCCGCCCTGCTGCGCACCCTGCGGGAAAGCAAGCACCATATGGCAGTGGTCGTGGATGAGTACGGCGGCACCGCCGGCATCATTACGCTGGAAGATATTCTGGAAGAACTGGTCGGCGAGATCTGGGACGAACACGATGACGTGGTGGAGGATATCCGCCAGCAGTCCGATGGCAGTTGGCTGGTCTCCGGCAGTGCCAGCGTGGACGATGTGGCCGAGGAACTGGACGTTAAAGATAAGGACGAGGAAGAAATCGATGCCGTGGCCATCGGCGGCCTGGTACAGGAAAAACTCAGCCGTCTGCCCAAGGTGGGGGATCGCTTCACCTGGGGCCAGTTCGAAGGCACCGTCACCCGCGCTACCAACCGCCGTGTCCAGGAAGTCCGCCTGACACCGCGCAAGGAAGAAGAACCCCCGAAAAAGAACGAACATAAAGTCCGCGAGAAATAACCCACCCATTCAACGCCCCTGCCCATGGCAGGGGCGTTTTTGCTGTGCCGGATGGCAGGCAGCACCACCCTTGCCCTATAAATCGTTCCGCAGAACAGTGGAAAAAATTCGAATTGCAAAATTTTTGTAAAATACGCCAGTATTTTTCAAACAATGACGAACTACGCATGTGCAAAGCGCGGAAAATACGAAAAAACGGCAAAAAAACGCGGGCCGGGGCTGATTTTATCGGGGTGCTGTGATACAATACTAATAGATGTGGCGGTATGCCCGCCGCTGATGTACGGTAAAAATTTGTGATGGAAGTAAGGAGTACACACGTATGGCTGAACAAAATATTAGCCCGCGCGATTTCTTCGCCACGGAGTCTGCAATTGCGGATCTGGGTCTGATTGCCTGCCCCGGTGCCGAGGAACTGTGCAAGCTGGTAGATGGTCACCTGGTGCGCTGGGCGCGCGAGGTTGGCATGGATGTTGACACCTTCATTATCCCGTCTGATTGCCCGCGTTTCCAGTCTGGTGACGCAAAGGGCCTGGTCAAGGCTTCTACCCGCGGCGATGACCTGTATATCTTCGTTGATCCGGGCAACTACAGCGTTACCTACCAGCTGTTCGGCTATGAGAACCATCTCTCTCCCGATGACCATTTCCAGAACCTGATGCGTCTGATCCAGGCCGTTGCAGGCCGCGCCCACCGCATCAGCGTCATCATGCCCAGCCTGTACGGCGGCCGTCAGCATCGCCGCGTCAGCCGCGAGAGCCTGGACTGCGCATTTGCCCTGCAGCAGTTGCGCGATGTCGGCGTGAAGAACATCATCACCTTTGATGCCCATGACCCCCGCGTCATGAACGCCGTCCCCACCATGAGCTTCGACAACGTCATGCCCACCTACCAGGTGCTCAAGTGCCTGCTGCATCACGTGCCGGATGTCAGCTTCCACAAGGACAACTTCATGATCGTCTCCCCCGATGAGGGTGCCATGAACCGCAACATGTACTACTCCAGCGTGTTGGGCTGCAACCTGGGTATGTTCTACAAGCGCCGCGATTACAGCCGCATCGTCAACGGCCGTAACCCCATCGTTGCCCACGAGTATCTGGGCGAGAGCGTCCAGGGCAAGGATGTTTTCATCGCGGACGACATTATCGCTTCCGGTGAGTCCATGCTGGACATCGCCTACGAGCTGAAGATGCGCGGTGCCCGCAACATCTTTACCTGCTGCACCTTCCCGCTGTTCACCGCTGGCCTGGACAAGTTCGACAAAGCCTACAACGATGGCATCATCAAGGCTGTGCTGGGCACCAACCTGACCTACCGCAAGCCGGAACTGCTGGACCGTGAGTGGTACTACGATGTAGACGTTTCCAAGTACACCGCTTACTTCATCGCCGCCATCAACCATGACAAGAGCGTTTCTTCCATCATCGATCCGATGGTCAAGATCCGCGCCCTGCTGGACAAGCACGGCATCCCCATGGGCGGCCAGCAGTAATTTTGCGCACTTCGTGCGTTCAAAAAAGGGGTTCGTCGCTTGTGGCTGCGCCCCTTAAAGCAAAACATTTTATTTCGGTCCGCTTCGGCGGGCCGAATTTTGTTGCAGGGACGCGCGTAATCGTATATAATAGCGTATAGATTCAAACCAAATTATAAAGCAGGGGAGAGATAGCTATGCTGCCGATCGAACAGCTGCAAAAACTTATCCAGGGCAAAAAAGTTGCCTTTATCGGTGCCGGTGTCAGCCATAAGCGCTGCATTGAGCAGTTTGTAGAACTGGGCGCGCAGGTCACGCTGTGCGACCAGAAAAAATCTATCGAGGACTTCGGCGACTACGCCGACACGCTGCGCCGCCTGAACGTGGCCCTGAGCCTGGGCGAGCATTACACCGACGGCTTTGCCGGGCAGGACATCATCATGCGCACGCCGGGCTACGAGTACTTCAAGCCCGAGCTGCAGGCTGCCAAGGCTGCCGGTGCCATGGTCACCAGTGAGGTGGAAATCTTCTTCGAGTTCTGCCCCTGCGAGATCGTGGCGGTGACTGGTTCCGACGGAAAGACCACCACCACCACGCTGATCTCCAAAATGTTTGAAGCTGCCGGCCGCAAGGTGTTCCTGGGCGGCAACATCGGCGCGGCACTGCTGCCCCAGCTGGCCGACGTCACGCCGGACGCTGTGGCTGTGGTCGAACTGTCCAGCTTCCAGCTTATCAGCATGCGCCGCAGCCCCAAGGTGGCGGTCGTCACCAATGTGACCCCCAACCACCTGGACCACCACAAGGACATGCAGGAGTACATCGATGCCAAGCGCAACATCCTGCTTTGGCAGGAGCCGCCCTGCCGTGCCGTGCTGGGCTATGAGAACGACATCACCCGCGCCATGCAGAGCGATTGCAAGGGCGAGCAGTTCTGGTTCACCCGCCTGCACGAGACCGACCGTGGTGCTTTCCTGCGTGAAAGCGATGATACCCTCTGCTATGCCGAGAACGGTGTCGTGACCCCGGTGCTGCCCCGCGCGGAGATCAAGCTGCGCGGCCTGCACAACGTGGAAAACCTGCTGGCCGCCATCGCCGCCGTCTGGGGCCGTGTGCCCATCGAGGCCATGCGCCAGGTCGGCTCCACCTTTACGGGTGTGGAGCACCGCATCGAGCCGGTCCGTGTGCTGGACGGTGTTACTTACTACAATGACTCCATTGCTTCCAGCCCCACGCGCACCATTGCGGGCCTGCGTAGCTTTGACCAGAAGATCATCCTGATCGCGGGCGGCTACGACAAAAAGATCCCCTACGAGCCGCTGGCCCCGGAGGTCATCGCCCACGTCAAGACCCTGGTGCTGATGGGCGCGACCGGTCCCCGCATCGAGAAGGCTGTGCGGGAGCATCCCGACTTTGACGAGAGCCAGCTGACCATCCTGCATGCCGACAACATGCAGCATGCTGTTGAACTGGCCCGCAGCGCCGCGAAGCCCGGCGATATTGTCAGCCTGTCGCCCGCGTCTGCATCCTTCGACCTCTACCCCAACTTCGAGGTCCGTGGCCGGGATTACAAAAAGATCGTGATGTCTCTTTCTTGAAAGAAAGAGACGCAAAGAACTTTCAAACAAAACGGATAGAAAGGCAAAATATAATTGCGCTGTAGGGGCGAACAGCGTTCGCCCGTGGAGTCTGATGCTGCCGGTGAACTGTGCGGGCGCACAATGTGCGCCCCTACAACATTCCGGTAGGCCGTAGGGGGCGATGCAAGCATCTCCCGGCAAATCACATTTTTGCGATTTCTATTTAAAATTCTTTTGGTTACTTTTCTTATAAGAAAAGTAACAGAAAAGGACCTACCATGATCCAAGCCGTCACCACACCGGACCAGCAAGCCGAGTACCGCCGCCGCATCCAGGGCAAGCCCTACTTTGAGGCCGTGCTGGGCACCCACCTGGCACTGTTTGGTGCGCATCCGGCCAGCGGGTGGATGTTCTACCTGCTGCCCGGCACAGCGGTGCTGGAACTGCGCGGCGGCAGCGGTGCGCTGTGCGGCACCCTGCCCGATGATGAGGACACCTGGGAGGAACTGCAGGGCTTCCTGCAATTTCTGCATGTCGACCGCCTGCGGTGCGAGCATCCGCTGCCTGCGGCCTGCACCACCGTGTGGCAGCCGGACAAACCGCTGACCCTGTGGACGCTGCCCAAAGGCCGTGCATTGCCCTTGCCAAAGCCTCCGGCGGCGGAGTGGAACCTCACGCTGGACACTGCCCCCTCAATGCTGCCCGTCAGCCGCCTGGTGTTTGCCGGGAACGCTGCCGAAGCCGATGAGTTCTACTCCACCGCCTGCACGGCCCTGGCCCACGGTTGTGGAACCTGCCGCGCCCTGCTGCACGATGGCAAGCCCATCTGCACCGTGGGCTGCTACGAGCAGAGCAGCCGCGAAGCCTATATGGCCGCCGGTGTCACTGCGCCGGAATGGCGGGGCAGGGGACTGGCCGGTTGGCTGATCGCCAGCCTGGCCAACGAACTGGCAGGGGAGAAGGATGTCTGCTTCCTCTGCCTGCCCCACCTCTGCGGTTTTTATCAACGACTTGGATTTATACAAAATGGCATAATACAACAATATACTACAGATTGGAACACGAAATGATCGAACAATTCTACGATTTACGCCCCGATGTGCTGGAACTGGACCGCAAGGCACTGGAACTTTGCCGCGAGCCGTTCCGCCACGTGGAGGAGATCCGCGACTATAACCAGCTGAAAATGCTGCGTGCTTTCACCGACTGCGGGGTCGAGGCCCGGCACTTCTGGGGGTCCAGCGGCTACGGCGTTTGGGACGACAGCCGCAATAAGCTGGAGGAAGTCTTTGCCCGCTGCATGGGAGCCGAGGCTGCCCTTGTCCGCTCCCAGTTCATGAGCGGCACCCACACCCTGACGGTCGCTCTGTTCGGCCTGCTGCGCACCGGTGACACCCTGCTGGCTGCCACCGGCCGCCCCTATGATACGCTGGAAGGGGTCATCGGCATTGGCGAAGCGGGCAAGGGCTGCGGCACCCTGCGGGAGTACGGTGTCAACTACGATGAATGCCCGCTGCTGCCCGACCATACCCCGGATTATGCCCTGATCGCCGAAAAGGCCAAGACCGCCACCGTTGTGCATATCCAGCGCAGCCGTGGTTATATGCAGCGCAATGCGTTTGATCTCGAAACCATCCGCAAGGTGGCCGAGACCGCCCGCAAGGCCAACCCTAATGCGGTCATTTTTGTGGATAACTGCTACGGCGAGTTTACCCAGACGAAGGAACCCCTGGCCGCAGGTGCGGACCTGATCGCCGGCAGCTTCATCAAGAACCCCGGCGGCGGCATCACCCCCACCGGAGGCTACATTGCAGGCCGTGCAGACCTGGTGGAAAAGTGCAGCCACCGCTTCACCGCCCCCGGCATTGGCGCGGACCTGGGATGCACCCAGGACAGCCTGCGGGATACCTTCCTGGGCTTCTACTACGCCCCCGGCGTGGTGTGCGAGGCCCTCAAGACCGCCATCTACGCCCAGTGCCTGCTGGAACTGGTGGGCGTTAAGCCTGTGCCCCGCTACACCGATGACCACAACGACATCGTGACCTGCTTCGATTCCGGCAGCGCTGCCGCCCTGACTGGCTTCTGTGCCGGTATCCAGCACAACAGCCCGGTGGACAGCTTCGCCGACCCCGAACCCGCCGATGAACCCGGCTATACCGATAAGGTGGTCATGGCCTCCGGCAGCTTTACCGAGGGCAGCACCATCGAGATCAGCTGTGATGGCCCGCTGCGCGCCCCCTACACCTGCTACCTGCAGGGTGGTGTCAACTTTACCGCAGGTCGTGCCGCCGTGCTGAACGCTGTACAAAACGCATTTTTTGCTGGCTGAGCAATAGAACCAATATAATAAACCGCCCGTGTGCCAAAGTAAGCACACGGGCGGTGTTTTTGCATATTCTGTTGAAAAATCAGCCTTTTACAAAGTCGCGCACCAAGGCCTGCAGCAGATCATCGCGGTCAATGCGGCGGATGATGGCACGGGCGTTTTTGTACGTGGTAATGTAAGTCGGGTCCTCCGACAGGATGTAGCCCACCAGCTGGTTAATGGGGTTGTAGCCTTTCTCCTCCAGCGCACGGTAGACCTGCAATACCGCCTGTTTGATCTCCATATCCCGGTCATCCCGGATGGAAAATACGGCAGTAGGTTCAGAGATTGCCATTCTAAAATCCCCTTTCAAAGTGCGGCCTCTCTGCAAAAGCGCACAGAATTTTCTATCGTTACAGCTATTATAGCAGAGAATTGCACAACTTGCAATGCTTATGTCCGAGAATTTTAGGCAACTTTTTCACGGATTCAGTCGTTCTGGGCGCAGAACAGCTGCGGGGCGGCCTTGTAGATCAGCACGGCGGCAATGGTCGTCATGATGGTCTCCGGCAGCATGTAGCTGCCGTTGTAGGTCAGGCTGTAGGTCCAGGCGGGCAGGCCGTCACTCAGGTTGCCCCAAATCAGCACACCGGACAGGAAACTGCACATAAAGCGGATGAAGCAGACGACTGCCGTGCCGACAGCTACGCCCACCAGTTTGTTGCCAAAGGGCTTGGCGATGGCACTGGCCAGGCCCAGCAGGGTAAAGGCCAGCACGTAGTCCAGCAGGATCATGCCAACCAGCGGCAGCAGGCCGGGGGCCGGCGGTGCGTAGAAGCCCAGCAGCATCTGCAGCAGGCTGTTGACAAAGCCGGTGAACAGGCCCCACTTGACCCCGTGGCGGAACGAGATCATGATGAACGGCAGCATGCTGAACAGCGTAATGGAGCCGCCGTTGGGCAGGGAATAGATCTTGATGTTCGCCAGTACGGTGCCCAGAGCGATCATCAGGGCGCACTCTACCAGAGTGCGGGTCTTGGAATAGGTTTTGGACATGGTATCCACTCCTCAAAAATAGTACATAAAAACAAGAAAAAGCGCCCACAAAACGATGCAGGCGCAAAGCAGTACGACTATGGTCAAACTTCCTACGCCGGCATTACCCGGATCAGGTGTAAGGTTTCCAAAATCGCAGTTGATTTCGGTCTCAGCCGAGGATGCCCCCCAGCGCCCCTGTTTTTATGTCTGCTTTCAGTATACACGAAAGCCGGGCTTTGTCAAGCAAAAGTCAGGCAAAAACTTTTGGCAATGCGCGGCCGCGTGTAGTATAATAAAATAAAACACAAATGGGAGACACCATAATGCTGAAAAACACCTGCAAAACCCTTACCGCCTGGCTGCGCCGCCATGTAGCCGCCTGCCTGGGGCTGCTGGCCGGGCTGGCTGCCCTGGGGCTGTTTGCTGCCACGCGCGGCAGCAAAGCGGCCATGGATTGGTGGCTGGCCCATGTTTCGATGCCCGTCAAGCGGGGCATCTCGGCGCTGGTGGACCCGTTGCCCTTCAGCGCCTGTGAGTTGGGCGCTACACTGCTGATTCTGGGCGCACTGGCCTTTTTGATCCGTGCCATCCGCAGGACGCTGCGCGGCCAAAAAGGAGCCATCCCTGCCTGGCTGCTGCATGTGGCGGTGCTGGTGGTCTGGGGCTACGCCGGGGTGTGCGCCCTCTGGGGCACCCAGTACTACGGCACCGGCTTTGCCGCCAAAGCAGATATGCAGGCCCCGGCGGTCAGCGTGGAGCAGCTGGCGGCGGTGACCGACTACTTCGCCGCCCGTGTCAACGAGACCGCCGATGCCGTCCATCGGGATGAAACCGGCCTGTTTGCCGTGGACAAAACCGAAATTTTGCAAAGCTGCACCGGCCTGTATACGCCGCTGCTGGACCGCTGGCCGTTTTTGGATGGCCCCGAACGCCACCCCAAACCGGCGGTCTACTCCAAGCTGATGAGTGCCTGGGGCTTTACCGGTTACCTCTGCCCGCTGGTAGGGGAGAGCACCCTCAACGTGGACAGCCCGGCGGTCTTCCTGCCGGTGACGGTCGCCCACGAGCTGGCCCACCAGCGCGGCGTGGCGGCGGAGCAGGAGGCAAACTTTGTTGGAGTTATGGCGGCCACGGCGGGCGGCAATGCGGTGTACCAGTATTCGGGCTGGCTGTTCGGCTACCTGCATCTCTCCAACGCACTGTACAGCGCCGACCCGGACCTGGCGCGGGCATCCTACGCCACCCTTTGCGAAGCGGCCCAGGCAGACATGGCGGACAACAACGCTTACTGGAAACAGTGGGAAGGCCCGGTGAAAGAGACCGGCGAGAAAGTATACACCGCCTTTTTGCAGGGCTACGGCCAGGAACTGGGCATGCGCAGCTACGGTGCCTGTGTGGACCTGCTGGTAGAAGAATTCTTGCCGTATACAACTGCTGGGGGCCTTGCGGCTGGGTGACCACCATATCGGCTAAAAGTTGCCAAAATGCGGTAATTTGAACAAAATTGAGCAGTCTGTTTTGGCAAAAATTTACAAGTTTTTTCGTCCCTGCCCCCTTGCGGGCAGGGGATTCTTTATGGTATGATGACCATAAGTACTAGTAGATTTTTACAAAGGAAACAGTGAGGACAGGATGTTCAGTAAGCGGAATCCCATGAAATATTTCTCCGGCAACGCCTTTGCGCGTCTGCCGCTGTACAAATTGGTGGCAGGCGGCTCGGCCGTAGTGCTCACGGCCAGTATCGGCCTGGGCGTTATGGCAGCGTCTTTCACGCCCCAGGCCCAGCCGGAATCCACCCCGGAGCCGACCGCCGTTGTGGAGGCAACCCCCACCCCGACCCCGGAACCCACCGCCACGCCGGAACCGGATAAGGATCTGTACATTGACGTGACTGTGGTGCAGCAGGATATTGGTGTGGAACTTTACACACTGCCCACCACCACCCCCGAAAGTGCCGAGGAAAACAAGGACAAGGATGCAGAGGAAAAGCTGCCCCTGCTGGATGTGGCCGCCACCGTGACCCTGACCGACAAGGACGGCAAGACCACCGATTATGAGTTGGACACCGAGACCGGCACGGCCCTGGCCGAGGATGTGGAGCCCGGCGACTACACCGTGACGGTGCAGCCCATCGAAGGCTATGTCACCCCCGAAAGCAAGACGGTTACCGTCAATGAGAAGGTCGTCTACAAGGCTGACGTGGCCGCCGTCAAAGAGAAGATCGTCCAGGCCAGCCAGGTCAACGAGAGCGCCGAGGACTCCGCCACCAAAAACGCAGGCGCAGCCCCCATCGCCGAGGAAGTGACCGACACCGTCGCCTACGCCGAGAGCGCCAAGACCGAGACCGGCAAGACCACTACATACACGGCCAAGCTGAGCAGCAGCGGCCACCTGTTACTGTCCGATGGCACCGAGACCCCGTACCTGCCTGTCTACAAGGACGGCACCCAGGATCTGGCCGGTGCCAAGCGTGATGACGGTTACGCCGCCACCCAAAGCCTGTCTGTCTGGCTGCCCGGCGCAGCGGACAGCATTGTGCCGCTGGCGGTTACCACCCGTACGCTCCACCATGCCGATGACAACGAGGGCGATACCGAGAATACGCCGACCCCCACCCCGGAACAGGAAGCAACTCCTACCCCGGAACCCGAAGCGACTGCGACCCCGGAGCCGACACAGGAACCTACCCCCACCCCGGAGACAACGCCGGAGCCGACTGAGACCCCGACCGCCACACCGACCCCCACGCCGGTGGACCGCACCGCAGGCTTCCCCCATGAGATCGAAGCCGCCAAACTGGCCGAGTACGGCTTTGCTGTAACCAGCACCGAAACGATCGAGTACCAGTACACCGGTTGGCAGAACATTGACGGTGCCACGTACTATTACGACCCCGCCACCCACCAGCCCGTGACCGGCAACCAGGTCATCCAGGGCAATGTCTACACCTTTGGTGCGGATGGAGCGCTGAACCGCACAGCCCGTGGCATCGATGTTTCCAAGTTCCAGGGCAGCATTGACTGGAACGCTGTCAAGGCCGATGGCATCACCTTTGCTATTATCCGCTGCGGCTACCGTGGTTACGGCAGCGGTGCCCTGGTCGAGGATTCGACCTACCGCGCCAACATCCGCGGCGCGATCAATGCGGGCCTGAAAGTGGGAGTTTACTTCTACAGCCAGGCCGTCAACGAGGCCGAAGCGGTTGAGGAGGCCAGCATGGTGCTGAGCCTGGTCAGCGGCTACTCGCTGCCCCTGGGTGTCTACTACGATACCGAGAAAGTTGCCGGTGACACCGGCCGCGCCGATACTATCAGCGCTGCCCAGCGCACTGCCTGCGCCGTTGCATTCTGCGAGACCATCCGCAACTCTGGCTACTCCGCCGGTGTGTACTCCTACGCAAGCTGGTTCTATAACTCGCTGAACTTTGCCAACATCAGCAAGTACAACACCTGGATCGCCCAGTACCGCGACACCCTGAGCTTCAGCTATAAATACAACATCTGGCAGTACACTGGCTCCGGCCACGTCAACGGAATCTCCAAGCCCGTTGATATGAACATTGGCTAACACCCCATAAAACAGCGACTCCCCGGTGCGGTTCGTACAGAATCGCACCGGGGAGTTTTTGTTATTTTAAATTTTCAGCAGCAGGGGGTCTGCAGTTTGGCGGCGGTGCCGCCGCGGGTCTGGCCGCTGCCGTGGATGATGTACTTGTAGGTACACAGCTCGGCCAGGCCCATGGGGCCGCGGGCATGCAGCTTTTGGGTGCTGATGCCCATCTCACAGCCCAGGCCGAATTCGCCGCCATCGGTAAAGCGGGTACTGGCATTTACGTAGACCGCCGCACTGTCCACGCAGGCGGTAAAGCGCTGGGCGGCAGCCTTGTCCGCTGTGATGATCGCCTCGCTGTGGTGGGTGGAATGCTTGGCAATGTGGGCGATGGCATCATCCAGCGTATCCACTACGGCCACGCTCAGTTTGTAGTCCAGGTATTCGGTGTCAAAATCGGCAGGCGCGGCAGGCACACCGTCAATGATGGCAGCAGCGCGGTTGTCCAGATGCAGCTCCACAGGGGTCAGCCCGGCAGCGACGCGGTCGTCCACCAGCCGCTGTTTCAGCATCGGCAAAAACTGGGCGGCCACATCCCGGTGTACCAGCAGCGCTTCCTCGGCGTTGCACACGCTGGGGCGGCTGGTCTTGGCATTCTCCACAATATTCACGGCCATTTCCAAATCAGCGGCGGCATCCACGTAGACATGGCAGATGCCGGTGCCGGTCTGGATGCAGGGGACCGTGGCGTTCTCCACACAAGCGCGGATCAGCCCGGCACCGCCGCGGGGAATCAGCAGGTCCACCAGTCCGTCAGCGGTCATCAGTTCGTTGGCGCTGGCGTGGCTCGTATCCTCAATCAGGCTCACCGCCGTTTCGGGCAGATGGGCTTTGCGCAGCCCGGCGCGCAGGGCCTCCACAATGGCGTGGCAGCCGGCCCAGGCATCACGGCCGCAGCGCAGGATGCAGGCACTGCCGGCTTTTACCGCCAGGGCAGCGGCATCACTGGTCACATTGGGGCGGCTTTCGTAAATAATGGCGATCACGCCCATGGGCACGGCGGTCTTTTCAATCACCAGCCCATTGGGGCGCACGATGCGGCGCAGCACTGCACCCACCGGGTCAGGCAGGGCGGCGACCTCGCGCATGCCTTTGGCCATGTCGGTCAGGCGGGAGGGGGTCAGCGCCAGGCGGTCCAGCATCACATCACTGACCCGGCCGCGCGCGGCTTCCAGGTCCTTGGCATTTGCTTCCAGAATCGTATCTTTTGCGGCGATCAGCGCCACAGCCATGGCTTCCAGCGCCGCGTTTTTGGTGTCAGCATCGGCCAGGGCCAGCGGCATGCGAGCGGTCTGCGCCGCCTGCAAAATTTCCTGCGTTGTCATTGGACATGCTCCTTTTTGCCAACAAAGCGGGTGCCTACCGGCTTACCCTCCACAATATCGTACAGCACATCGGCGCGGGCACCGTTGGTAATAATCATATCGGCCCCGGCAGAAGTGGCGCGCTTGGCGGCGCTGATTTTGGTCAGCATGCCGCCGGTGCCCAGGCTGGACCCGGCCCCGCCTGCCAGCGCCTCGATCGCAGGGGTAATCTCCTCCACCACGGGGATCAGCTTCGCATCGGCATGGGTGTGGGGGTCGGCGGTGTACAGGCCCTCGATGTCGGAGAGCAGCACCACCAGGTCGGCGTGGATGCACTCGCCTACCAGCGCGGCCAGGGTGTCGTTGTCGCCCAAGGAGTATTCTTCGCAGGCGATGGGGTCATTCTCGTTGATGATGGGGATGGCCCCCAGTTCCAGCAGCCGCTCCAGCGTATTGCGCAGATTGTGCAGCCGGTTTTCGTGGTCAAAATCCTCCCAGGTCAGCAGCATCTGGGCCACGGTGTGGTTGTACTGCCCAAACAGCCGGTCGTAGGTGTACATCAGTTCGCACTGGCCCACGGCGGCGGCAGCCTGTTTGGTGGTAATGTCTTGCGGCTTTTGGATCTGCAGCTTACCAACGCCCAGGCCTGTTGCGGCCGAGGAAACCACGATCAGTTCATGCCCGGCGTTTTTGATGTCGCTCCATACCTTGACAAGGTCCTCGGTATGGCGGATATTCAGCCGCCCGCCCGGATGGGCCAGGGTGCTGGTGCCGACTTTTACAACAATGCGCATCTTACTTTCCCAACTCTTTCGTTTTCTCGTAGGCGGCCAGCACGGCATCAGTCACGGCACCGCGGAACGCCCGTTCTTCCAGCAGGCGTACACCCTGGATGGTGGACCCGCCGGGGCTGCACACAGCGTCTTTCAGTGCGCCGGGATGGCTGCCGCTTTCCAGCACCATGCGGGCGCTGCCCAGCACCATCTGGGCGGCATATTCCTGGGCTTTGGCGCGGGGCAGGCCGGCAGCTACGCCGCCATCGGCCAGGGCCTCGATAAACTGGTACACCCAGGCCGGGCCGCAGCCGGATACCGCGCTGGCGGCATCGATCAGCGATTCGGGCACTTCGTCCAGCCGCCCGGCGGGCTGCATAGCGGCCAGCCATTCCTGCAATTGGGCAGGTTCTACATCATCATAGCAGTACTGGATCATGCCTGCGCCCAGCGCCACGGGGGTGTTGGGCATGATGCGGATGATGGGGTAGCCGCTGCCCGCCATGTGGCGGATCTGCTGCATCGAAAGCCCCGCCGCCATGCTGACCAGCACAAAGGGGCGGCTCTCGGCCCGGGCCTCCAACGTGGAGGCCAGCTCGTCCAGCATGTCGGCCATCATCTGGGGTTTGACCCCCAGGAAAATAAAATCGCAGATGCTTGCAACTTGCTCGTTGGTACCGCAGGCGCAGCCCAACTCTGCAGCCAGGGCCTGTGCCTTGGCTGGTGTGCGGTTAGCCAGCAGCACATCCCCGGCACCTGCACCCTTGCAGACCGCGCGGGCAACGGCACCGCCCATATTGCCACAGCCAATAAAACCGTATTTCATGGTGATCCCCCTCGTATGCTATAAGATAGTAACATGGTAGCGCAGAGAAGTGGGTTTGTCAATGAAAAAATATGCACAATGTAAAGGCCCCCTCTGGGAGGGTGACTCCCCGCAGTGTGGGGAGATGTCGCGCAGCGACAGAGGGGCCGGCCGCGTAAGCGGTCCGGCGAAGCCGGTGGGGGAGAGAGCCTGGGCAAAGTCTCTCCCTCAGTCTGCGCTTCGCGCAGCCAGCTCCCTCACAGAGGGAGCCTTTTATGTATAACACTAAAAAGCCGGGGCGAACCTTTCGTTCGCCCCGGCGGTCTTACTTCTTCGGAGTCATAGCCTCATAACCCTTACTCGTTATTTTTCGGACTGTACCCTTGTTTTCATGGGGGATCATCCTAACTTTTGCGATTTTAATAACCCTTTCAGGGATCTTAGTTTACCTGTTCATTGGTCTTACCCTCTGATATTAAGATCGATGTGGGTCTTGGGTCTGATGCTGAGGACTGCGCCTCTTAACTCTAGTACATTGGAGTGTCTCCTT
>CAVKDR010000022.1:0-11568 GCA_963655125.1 Bulleidia sp. | reverse complement strand
ACTGCGTGTGGGTGGCGGTGGCTGGCCTGCTGGTGCCGGACTTTATTTACAACATCGGCACCACGGTGCTCAACGGCGGTATCTCGATGGTGATTTTCTTCTTCGTGAATAAAATCATCTTCCCCGAAGGACAGCAGAAGAAAGACTAAGCGCACATAAAAATACCGGTCGCCCGGATAAGGCGGCCGGTATCTTGTTTGTAGGGTTGTTATTTGTTGCGGCGGTAGCCTGCTTCGTCTATGTACTCCGGGTGGGCTTTCAGGCAGGGGTCGCAGTCGCCGTAAATCGTGTAATCGCACTTGCAGCCGTTGCCGCAGGTGGTGCTGCGCACCAGCTTGGCATGCAGCAGTTCCATGGCCTCGTAGTCCGGGTTGCACAGGGCGGGCAGAACTTCCAGCAGGTCAAACTGCTTGGCAAACTCGGCCACCGGGCAGGCGGTGAATTCATAATAAATCGGCTTATTGGGGTCGTAGGGGGCAACGTTCATTTTGTAGTCGTTCCACTGGTCGCACCGCTGTTTGGCCTTGGAAAAAGAAAGGTGCAGCAGCTTTTTGATAAACGGCTTATTGGCGTTGATGAATCCCAGCTTATGCAGTGTGCGGAACGCGGGCAGGAACAGATTACCCTCCATCTCCTCGATCTCCGCCAGGCTGGTAACGTCCTTGCAGACAACGTAGTAGGCCATCAGGGCCGCGCAGTCGTAGGTGCCGCCCGCGCCGTTATGGAAGTTTGCCTTGCCGCCCAGGTCGGTGCGCCATTGGCCGAGAAACTCCACGAACTGCCGCTGGACTTTTTCCCACACGTCCTCCCGCTGTGGGGCAGGGTAGTGCAGGGCAATTTTGGCCTGGATCTGCGCCTTGCAGGCGGGGGTATACAGGACATGGCAGCTGCGGTCAAATTGCAGGTCGCTGTCTTTCATGGGCGGGCGCTCCTTTCCGCGCGGTGAGTTTATACTAACTATAATGGGTTTGCGGGGAAATTGCAAGAGGGGGACGGGCGAAAAGACGGGCGGGCCGATGACGAGCATCGGCCCCTACGGCAATGTTTCTATCGTGTAGGGGCGCACAGTGTGCGCCCGTGCAGTTTGGCGGCCGCATTAGGTTCTGCGGGCGAACACTGTTCGCCCCTACAAAGCGGCAACGAAAAAAGGCGGCCCACCGCAGAAGATGAGCCGCTCTAAGCATATTCAATTTACCAAATCAACAATCCGATATGATAAAAAATGCAGCTGACCGCCAGCGAAAAGACCACGTAGTATCCCACTGACAGGGCGATCCACTTAACCGAGTGGTTCTCGCGGTAGGTGGCGGCAACCGTCATCGTGCAGGGCACGTTAAAGACGATCGCCATGATAAATCCAAGCGCCTGCGCCTTGGTGATGACCTGCGGCAGCAGGACAGCCAGGCTGTCGCTGATGCCCACCGACTTGGCATTGAACGCTGCAGCGGCAATATCGGTGTTGCTGTACAACGCATTGATAACGCCCAGCAGGGATTCTTTCGTCAGCATCGAGGAGAGGTATGCCATAAACATCTGCCACGTCATGCCGAAGAACTCCGTCACCGGCGAGATGACCTGCCCGATGCGCACCAGCAGGCTGACGCTGCCGCCCCACGGGTAGGAGAGCAGGTAGAACACGATGGAGACAAGGTAGATCATCTTGAAGGCGCGCCAGAAAATGTCCAGCGCTTTCATCAGGCTACTGCGGATGATGTGCCCCCATTTGGGTTTGTGGTAAGGCGGCAGTTCCATCACCAGGCCGTGACTCTCGGATTGGTCAATCAACTGGCCCGCAAACACGCGGGATGCTAAGTACATCGAGCCGATGGTCATTACCACCATCAGCACCATCACCAGCGCACTGCCCATGGGGCCAAAGAACACGCCGCCCAGCATCGGGGCCAGCGACATGGTGGTGCCGCAGGGGATACTCCACACCAGCAGCATCGTCAAAAAGCGCTGCCCGGCGTTGTCAATGACGCGGCTGCCTGCCACACCGGCCATGTTGCAGCCCAGGCTCATCAAAAACGAGCACATGCTCTTGCCCTGCAGGTGGAACTTTTCCATCACATTGTTGAACACAAAGGAGATGCGGGCCATGTAGCCGATGTCCTCGAGAAAGTTGAACACCAGGTTCACGCCCACCACAAAGCTTGCCATCGCGAGGGTGAACGCCAGCACGTTAGGGATGACCACATACACCATCTCGGCGATAGGCTGCCAGACATGCAGGCTGGTCATCAGCTGTTCCAGCGGGCCGGAGATGAGCGGCGGGATCAGGAACGCACCGCCCATGATCGGCCCTGCCACGCACATGGCCGCACCCAGCGCCAGCAAAATCATGCAGAGCGCCACCCATTTGCCGCTGCGGGCACCCAAGGCAGCTTTGTCAAAGCGGGAAAGCGTGGGCTGGGCGGCGGGTTTTTGCACGGCACCGGCCAGCAATTCATCGATGAAACGATATTTGTACTTGCCAGAGGTCATCAGGCCGGTGTCGGTCTGCTCCAATTCATGGATGGCCTGCTTCTCCTGGGTGTAGATGCCATCGGCGGGCTGTTTGGCTGCCAGAGCGGCGAAATCCAGCGCAGCATCGGCGCGATAATACTGCATCAGCACGTCCTGGCGGAGGATCTGCGGGTTTTGCAGGGCCTTGACCAGCTGGTCTTTCAGGGCAGGGTAGCCCTTGCGCTCGGCTGCCACAAAGCCGATGACCGGGATGCCCAGCTGGGCAGAAAGCTTCGCTGTATCGATCTGTATGCCTTTCTGCGCGGCTACGTCCATCAGGTTCAGAATCAGCACGGCAGGGATGCGCGTACCGATGAAATCTGCCAGCATGTAAAGCGACCGTTCCAGCTGGGAACTGTCCACCAGGATCGCCACCAGGTCGGCCTGGCCGGACCGGATGTATCCGGTGGTGACGACCTCCTCCTGCGAGCCAGCCGACAGGCTGTAGCTGCCGGGCAGGTCAACGATGTTATAGGCAGTGCCGCCCGCCGTAAAGCTGCCGGTCTTATGCTCCACCGTTTTGCCGGGCCAGTTGCCCACATGCTGGTGGGAGCCGGTCAATCCGTTAAAAAGTGACGATTTGCCGCTGTTCGGTTGGCCCAGCAGGGCAATCGTCTTGTTGCCGTTTTCCATTCCTGTTTCGCCCCTCATTCCATTTCAATGCCCGCGCAGTCCTGCTTGGTCAGCGCAATGGCGGAATCCCGGCAGTAGAACAGCACCGGCTGCTTGGGTTGGTTTTGCAGCACTTCGATGCGGCTGCCCTCCACAATGCCGATGCTGACCAGGCGGGACAGCAGATGATGGCTGCCCGTGATGGCCGCCACGCGGCCGCAGCAGCCTGCCTGTGCCTGTGAAAGTTTCATGCGATACACCCCTTTGTTAGTTTGCGGTTGCTAACCTGTGAAAAGTGTAACTTTCCTGCGTTGCATTGTCTATACCAGTTTCAGCAAAAAAGGCTTGTTCAGCATCGCGTTTGCGGCAGGCGGATAAATGAAGATTGCGTTTCCACACCGCTGAAACTATAATAAAAGCAGGCTTTTGCACAGCCGGAAAGGGGACCCATCGCCATGAAAACATCCCGTACAGCCGAAATCACGCCCTACCTGACCGAGGTCGTCCGCACCCACCAGGCCACCGCCGATGGCTACTATGAAGTAACCATTTATCCCATTTTGCCGGGGGTGCTGTTTGCGTTCAACAACGTACACACCACCACCGTGCCCACGGCGGCCAGCCACTTTTTTGACGACTGTCTTATCATCAACGCCTGCGTGGACGGCCGGTGCGAGTTCTGCGTCTCTGACGATAACTACGGCTATGTGGAAAGCGGCATGAGCAGCATCGCCGCCCGGATGGCCCAAGGGGATTTTTACTACCCGGCCGGGCTGTATGAAGGCTACGAGCTCTACATTTTCCCGCCGCTGTTCAACGCCGAGACCGAGCGGACGCTGGCGCTGTTCGGCCTGGATCTGCGGGCTTTGCGCCGCCGTTACCAGCGCAGCAGCGCCTACACCACGCCCCGGGAGATGCAGGCCATCTGGGAAGAACTGTACCACGCTGAGGGCGCAAACACCTTGGGCACGGTGCGCCTGCAGGTGCTGCGGGCTTTGCAGTATCTGGACACCCACGACCTGCCGCCCCAAAGCGCCACCCAATACCTGACCCGCACCCAGTCCATGCTGGCAAAAAAGCTGGAAGAAGAACTGACCCAGGATTTGAGCCGTCACCTGGCGGTGCGGGAGGTAGCCGAGCGCTATGGTGTGAGCGAGACGAGCCTGAAGAACTACTTCCGCGCGGTGTACGGTGTCAATGTCTCTACCTATTTACATGATGCGCGGATGAAGCTGGCGGCACAGCTGTTGGCCGAAACCAGTCAGAGCATTGCCGCCATCGCGCGGCAGTGCGGCTACGTGAACCAGGGGCGGTTTGCCGGGGTGTTTTACGAGCATTACCACGTAAAGCCCATGGATTACCGCCGCGCCAGCCGGTTATAAATCCCATAACCAATCGGGTTGTGTTTGAGCGAAAAACACGGCGGGCACTTCAATGCACTAAACAGAGAAAGTGCGGTGTTTTAGTCGAGAAAGTTTAGTCAAGTTCACAAATCTTTCATAAAATGCTGCATTTTCTTACAAAAAATGGTTACATCCGCCTTATTTAGATGTATAATAAACCTTATATTCACCAAAGCATACGCCCGTGGGATGTGCGCAGCGCTTTTTGGATGCAAACAGCTGTGCGTTGTGCGTGGCCGTTTCGACAGAAAACGCTGTTCTCCGGGCGTGGTGTGGAGAGAGGGAACAACATGCTCAAGTTTATCTTAAAACGCATCGGTACCATGCTGGTGGCCATGTTCATGATCATCCTGCTGACCTTTGTGCTGATGCACTCGATCCCCGGCGGCCCGTTCACCAATACCAAGGGCGTACCCGAGGAAGTTACCGCTGCCATGGAAGCCAAGTACGGCCTGGACAAGCCCATGCCGGTGCAGTTCGTCAACTACCTGACCAATCTGCTGCACGGTGATTTCGGCCCGTCCTACAAGTACACCGGCAAGACCGTCAACGACTTTATCGCCACCGGTGCGCCGGTTTCGGCCAAGCTGGGTCTGGTCACGCTGGTATTTGTGCTGGTTACGGCCATTCCCATGGGCATTTTTGCGGCGCTGAAAAACAACCACTGGCAGGATATGCTGCTGATGGCCATTGCCACCATCGGCGTTACCATCCCGTCTTTCGTCATTGCCTCGGTGCTGATCTACGTGTTTGCCTTTAAGCTGAACGTGCTGCCCACCTTCGGCCTGGATTCCTGGAAAAGCTACATCCTGCCGATGATCGCCATGGGCGGTTACTCGGTCAGCTATCTGGCCCGGTTGATGCGTTCCAGCCTTTTGGAAGTCATGGGCCAGGATTATATCCGCACCGCCCGCGCCAAGGGCCTGACGGAGTTTGCCGTTGTTACCAAGCATGCCCTGCGCAATGCGCTGATCCCGGTCATCACCGTGCTGGGTCCCACCGTGGCGGGCCTGCTCACCGGCAGCTTTGTGGTGGAGAAGATCTTCGCCATTCCGGGCATCGGCTACTACTTTGTAAACAGCGTAACACAGCGCGATTACACCACCATCATGGGCGTTACCATCTTCTTTGCGGCGTTTTTGATGGCGATGGTGCTGCTGGTCGACATTTTCTACTGCCTGATCGACCCGCGTATCAAATTTGACACCTGATAGGGGAGTGGGGAAAGATGGCAGAAAATATTGCAAACAAATGGGCCCCGCTGGAAACCAACGCCGGTGACCGCGAGAAGATCTGGTCCAAAAGCCGCACCTTCGCGGGGGATGTCTGGTTCCGTTTCCGGCACAAGCCCACAGCCATTGCAGGCTTTGTTTTGATCGTAGTGCTGGCGCTGTTTGCGCTGGCCGGCCCGTTTTTTACTGCGTATGACTACGCCCAGCAAAACCTGGAAGTAGTCAACGTGCCGCCGGTAATGAAAGTTTACGAAGCACCGGACGGCAGCTACATGTACATTACCACCGCGCTGAAAGTCGTCAGCGTAAGCAAGGACGGCAAGCTGGGCGGCCAGCTGAAGCGTGTGCGGGAAGAAGATGCCAAGTCGATGACCATCTACGATGTCAACGGCAGCGAGGTTGCCCTCTACTACGGCGGCTCCACCTACGTGATGGCCGATGAGACCACCGGCAACATCTACCCGTCCCGGCTGGTGTGGAACACCTCCTACATCCTGGGCACCGATTCCCTGGGCCGCGATATCCTGACCCGCCTGATGTACGGCACCCGCATTTCGCTGATGGTCGCCCTGATGGCTACGCTGGTCAACATGGTCATTGGCATTTTGTACGGCGGCATCGCCGGTTACGTGGGCGGCACCGTGGATATGGTCATGATGCGTATCGTGGATATCATCTCCACCATTCCGCTGACTTTGTACGTTATTTTGATTATGCAGGTGCTTGGCTCCGGCCTGCAAAGCATTATCGTGGCACTGGGCAGCGTCTACTGGGTCGACATGGCCCGTGTTGTCCGCGGCCAGATCTTGAGCCTGAAGCAGCAGGAGTTTGTCGTGGCCGCACGGACCATCGGCTCCTCCTCCCGCACCATCCTGTTTGACCACCTCATCCCCAACGCATTGGGTTCTATCCTGGTTACGATGACGATGCTCATCCCCTCGGCCATCTTTATGGAGGCTTTCCTGGGCTACCTGGGCATCGGCCTGCAGCCCCCGCTGGCAAGCCTTGGTACGATGTGCAACGATGCTTCGGCCAACCTGCGCACCAGCCCGCACGAGCTGCTGATCCCGGCGCTGATGATCTGCGCCATCATGTTCGCCTTTAACTTTGTGGGCGATGGTCTGCGCGATGCGCTGGACCCGAAATTGAAGAAGTAAGGGGTATCCCAATGAGCGAACCGATTTTACAGGTCGAGGATTTAAAAACCTCGTTTATGACCTCGGCCGGAGAAGTACAGGCCGTGCGCGGTGTCAGCTTTACGGTACACAAGGGCGAGATCCTGGGCATCGTGGGCGAATCCGGCAGCGGCAAAAGTGTCACCTCTATGTCCATTTTGCGCCTGCTGGCCGACACTGCCCGCATCAAAAGCGGCAAGGTGGAGTTTGAGGGCACCGATCTGACCAAGGTCAGCGACAAGCAGATGCGCGCCATCCGCGGCCAGAAGATCGCGATGGTGTTCCAGGATCCGATGTCCAGCCTGAACCCGCTGATCCCGGTGGGCAAGCAGGTGGCCGAGATGATGCACGTGCATCACCCGGACTGGAACGGCGACCAGCTGAAAGAAAAGACCATCCAGCTGTTTAAAGATGTGCGCATCCCCGAAGCCGAGAAGCGGCTGAAATCTTTCCCCCACGAGTTTTCCGGCGGCATGCGCCAGCGCGTGATGATTGCCATGGCACTTGCCAACCACCCCGATCTGCTGATTGCCGATGAGCCGACCACGGCCCTGGATGTGACGATCCAGCATCAGATTTTGAAGCAGATGCGCGGCCTGCAGGAAGAATACGGCACCAGCATCATCTTTATCACCCACGATCTGGGCGTGGTGGCCGAGCTGTGCGACCGCGTGGTCGTTATGTACGGCGGCCTGGTGATGGAGCAGGCGGAGATCAACGATTTGTTCGAGAATCCGCTGCACCCCTACACCATGGGTCTGCTGGCTTCCATCCCCGGTTTGAACAAGGACAAAAAGGAGCGGTTGCAGTCCATCCCCGGCAGCCCGCCGGATATGACCAAGCCCCCCAAGGGCTGCCCCTTTGCCAGCCGCTGCCCCTATGCCCGCAACATCTGCGCCCAGGAGTGCCCGCCTTTTGTGGCGTTTGGCAGCCGCAGTGCCCGCTGCTGGCTGCTGCAGCCGGATGCACCCGCCGAGGGCAACCCGCTGCACGATAAGGCCGCCCTGGCTAAAGCGAAAGGAGGGGCCGAATAATGGAACAGCCGATTTTGCAGGTTGAACACCTGACCAAATATTTCTCTGTCGGCCCCAAAGCCGAAGTCCACGCGGTGGATGATGTCAGCTTTACCCTGCGCCGGGGCCGCACCTTTGGCCTGGTAGGGGAGAGCGGCTGCGGCAAAAGCAGCTGCGCCCGCACCATCATCCGCATTTACGAGCCCAGCGAGGGCAAGATTCTCCTGGACGGGCAGGACATTGCCCACATGAAGCAGCGCCAGCTGCAGCCCATCCGCCGCAAGATGCAGATGATCTTCCAGGACCCTTACGCTTCGCTGAACGCCCGCATGACGGTGCGCGATATTATCGCCGAGCCGCTGAAAGCCCACCACGTCTGCCAGTCCCGCAAGGACATGGACGATAAGATTTTTGCCATGCTGGAGCGTGTCGGCCTGACGGCGGAACATGCCGGGCGCTATGCCCACGAGTTCTCCGGCGGCCAGCGGCAGCGTGTCGGCATCGCCCGTGCGCTGGTGCTCAACCCCGAACTGGTCATCTGCGATGAGCCGATCTCCGCACTGGATGTTTCGATTCAGGCGCAGGTGGTGAACCTGCTGCGGGACTACCAGCAGGCCGAGGGCACGTCCTATCTGTTCATTGCCCATGATCTGTCGATGGTGCGTTATGTTTCGGATGATGTAGGTGTTATGTACCTGGGCCAGCTGGTGGAGACCTGCGAAGCCGAGGAGATCTACAACCATCCGCTGCACCCCTACACCAAGGGCCTGTTAAGCTGCATCCCCATCGCGGACCCCAAGCTGGCCCGCGCCCAGGATAACCCCGGCATCGAGGGCGACCTGCCCAGCCCGGTCAACCCCAAACCCGGCTGCCGGTTCTGCACCCGCTGCCCCTACGCCAAGCCCATCTGCCACGAGCAGAACCCCACCCTGAAAGAGGCCGCCCCCGGCCACTTTGTGGCTTGCCATTTGTATTAAAGCAAAAAGCCTCCCTCTGTGAGGGAGGTGGCCCGCAGGGCCGGAGGGAGAGAGCCTTGCCTGTGTCCGAAGTTTCGGATATCGGTCAATTTCTCTCCCCCACCCGCTTCGCGGGAGCCCCCTCGCAGAGGGGGCCAAAGTAAATCGCAATCCTTTTTTCGGTTTTCCGCCACCCTGGCGTAAGACATATTTACCCCAGCAAAATTTAGAGAGAGAGGGACTATCATGAAAAAGAAAACCATCAGCGCCGCATTGGCCGGTGTGCTGGCGGTTTCGCTGCTGAGCGCGTGCGGCTCCAGCGAACCCCAGAACATTGCCGATGTGTCCAGCACCGCCGCTTCCAGCGAAGCTGCTTCCACCACGGACGAGGCCGCCGAGCCTGCCGCCCAGGAAATGACCTTCGTACTTAACAACATTCCTGACGGCCTCGACCCCACCGTTACCAACAACTCCTTTGCCCAGTACGTCATCCTGAACTGCTTCGAGGGTCTTGTCACCTATGACGAGACCGGCAGTGTCGTGCCCGGTCAGGCTGAAAGCTGGGACATCAGCGATGACGGCCTGACCTACACCTTCCACCTGCGTGAGGGCCTGAAGTGGAGCGATGGCACCCCGCTGACCGCGAACGACTTCGTTTACTCCATCAAGCATGTCCTGACCCCGTCCACCGCTGCCCAGTACGTCAGCATGGTCACCGACTACGTCAAGGGTGCCCAGGAGTTCTATGACGGCGGCTCTGAGGATGAACTGGGTGTCAAGGCTGTTGACGACAACACTCTCGAGATCACCCTGCTGCAGCCCACCTCCTACTTCATCGATGTGCTGAGCATGTGGGTCTACGACCCCATCCAGGAAGCTACCGTGGAGGCCAACGGCGATGCCTGGGCTGCCTCTGCTGACACCTATGTCAGCAACGGACCCTTCAAGGTCACCGGCATGAGCATGAACGAGAACGTCATCCTGGAAAAGAACGAGAACTACTGGGATGCCGACAATGTCACCCTGGACAAGCTGACCTTCCGCTATGTGCTGGACCAGGCCACTGCCCTGACCGCTTACGAGTCCAACGAGGTCGATGGTGTCATCTCCATCCCGTCCTCTGACTATGCCCGCCTGAAGGCCGACAAGGCTGGTGTGCAGGTCGTGCCCAGCTACGGCACCGTCTACTACAACATCAACTGCTCTGCTGCCCCGTTTGACAACGCTCTGATCCGCAAGGCCCTGTGCCTGGCAATCGACCGCCAGTCCATCATCGACAACGTTGTCCAGGTCGATGCAGACCCCGCTTACAGCTTCCTGGCTCCCGGCTACGTGGTCGATGGCAAGGATATCACCGAGGGCCGCGAGAGCTTCGGCCTGTCTGCTACCGCTGATGTCGAGGCTGCCCAGGCTGCCCTGGCCGAGGCTGGCTATCCCAACGGCGAAGGCTTCCCCACCCTGCACCTGAGCTACTACGACAACGACACCGTCAAGAAGGTCGTTGAGGCTATGGCCGAGATGCTGAAGAACAACCTGAACATCGATGTCGAGGTTTCTTCTGCCGAGTGGTCCATCTTCTACGATGACGTTGTCAAGGGCAACTACGAAGTCTGCGCCATGGGTTGGAGCGCTGACTACCTGAACCCCATGAGCTTCCTGCCCCTGTTCAAGACTGACGACTCCACCAACAACTCTTTCTACTCCAACCCCGAGTACGATGCCCTGGTGGACCAGGTCATGAGCGAGAGCGACCCCGCCAAGGCTGCTGAGCTGACCCTGCAGGCCGATGCCATCGTTTCCAACGATTACGCCTGCCTGCCCCTGTACTACAAGTCCAACAGCTACCTGATGCACGACAACATCAGCGGCTACTTCATGACTGCTTCCGGCGGCCTGTACTTCAAGGATGTGAAGGTTGGCTGATGCGCTGCACAATTGAGACCGAGGGCTTCGGCACGATGGTGTTTACCCTCTACCCGGAGCATGCCCCCATCACCGTAGCCAACTTTGTAAAGGTTGCCCGCAGCGGCTTTTACGATGGCCTGTGCTGGTGCCGCATCGTCAAGGATTATGTCATCCAGGGCGGTTCGCCGGACAATGACATCATGACCGACAGCGAGTGGCACATCAAGGGTGAGTTTGCCGAGAACGGCGTACCCAACCCGCTCAAGCACATCCGCGGTGCGCTCTCGATGGCGCGGGACGATGACCCCGATACCGCCGGTACCCAGTTTTTTGTGGTACACAAGGACGCTGCCAAGCTGGATGGCCGTTACGCGGCCTTTGGCGAGATGGAAAGCGGCTTTGAGGTGCTGGATGCGATTGCCAACCAGCCCACCTACGGCCCCGAAACCTGGAACAAACCGGTAAACATGCCGGTCATCTCCAAGATCACCATTGAGGAATAAGTAAAAACCCCCACCCCTTTGCCCGGTACATACCGGGGGAGGGGTGGGGGTTATTTGTTATGCGGACAACAACGCAAAGGCCCCCCTCTGGGAGGGGGCTCCGCCGTAGGCGGTGGGGGAGAGAGACTTGCCAAAGTCCAAAGCTTCGGATACTGCGAATGCTCTCTCCCTCAGTCCGCTTCGCGGACAGCTCCCTCACAGAGGGAGCCCAGCTTGTAGAAAAAGTCCGTTTTGGCAGTCACGCCAAGGCGGGCTTTTGCATTT
>CAVKDR010000021.1:0-7994 GCA_963655125.1 Bulleidia sp. | reverse complement strand
CGAAAACTGTAACCTATGTTTCTTCCCTGGTGTTACCTATGTTTCGCTTGACACACTGTTCGCCCCTACACCGCACCCTTCAAAAAGGCTTCACGCTTTTTTACTATAATCCCGCGCACCATAAATGGCCGTGCCTACGCGCACAATGGTTGCGCCTTCGGCGATGGCGGCGGCGTAGTCGTGGCTCATGCCCATGGACAAAATATCCATCTGCGCGTTTTCGTACCCGCGGGCTGCGGCTTTCGCCAGCAGTTCCCGCATCTCGGCAAAAAAGCGGCGGGTGGCGGTGTCATCGGCATCGGCCGGGGGAATCGCCATCAACCCGCGCACCTTAATGTGGGCTTTGGCGGCGGCAGCATCCAGCAGCGGCCACAGATCGTCCGGGCCAACGCCGCTCTTGCTTTCCTCGGCACCGATGTTGATCTCCATCAAAATTTCCTGGGTGATGCCCAGCCGCTCGGCGGCGGCCTCGATCTTATCCAGCAGCCGGGTACTGTCCACGCTCTGGATCAGCGCGGCGCGGCCCACCACCTTGTTGACCTTGTTGGTCTGCAGGTGGCCGATGAAATGCCCCGGCTTGCCGTTGTAGGCCCCGGCATCGGTCTTTTCCACCAATTCCTGCACGTGGTTTTCCCCAAACAGGTCAATGGGTAAGTCGGCGCTGTAGCGTACTTCTTCCACCGTGCGGGTCTTACAGGCGGCGCACAGCAGCACTTCGCTGGGGTCGCGGCCTGCGGCCTTGGCGGCGGCGGTCATATTCTCACGAATTTTGGCAACGGCCTCGGCCATTGCCTGCTTCTGTGCTTCGTCCATCAACGTACCTCCGTGTCACTGTACACCGCGCGGCTGCCGCCAATAAACGGCGGGCGGGTGCGGGCGCACAGCAAAATTGCTTCGCCGATATGATCCAGCGACAGGCGCACCGGCACAGCCACCCGGCGCAGGTGCATACCGATCAGCGTACCGCCGATGTCCATACCGGCGGCGGCCTTTACTTCCTCCACCAGCACGGGGTCCTTAAAGGTGCGCCAGCAGTTGGTGGCCCAGCTGCCGCCCGCGTGGGGCTGGGGGATGGCGGCTACGATCTGGTAGCCGTACTGTTTGGCGACTTCCCGCTCAATCACGATGGAGCGGTTCAGATGCTCGCAGCACTGGGCGGCCAGGTGGACACCCTGCTCCTGCAGCGGGGGCAGCACACCTGCCAGCACAGCGGCGGCAACCTCCATGCTGGAATCATGGCCGATGCGCCCGCCGCGGATCTCGCTGCTGGAACAGCCGACAACAAAGATATCGCCGGTTTCCAGGTGGGCAGCTTCCAATAATTCTTCGGTGGCCTTGCGGGCCTGGGCAGTCAGTTCAGAAAGTTCCATAATAAACCTCCTAAATACGTTTTATTTTGTAGGCGGAAAACGAAAACACATCCACCTAATAGAAGCCAAAATTATTTGCGGGCCACGCAGGTCAGGTCCCGGATGGTCAGCCCACGGCAGAACTGCACCGGCAGGGTCATGGTGCCGGTCTCGTTCTCCACGGTGATGCCGTCCAGCACCATGTCCCGCAGTTCGTGCCCCGGCGCGTCAAAGCCTGCCAGTTCAATCGGCTCCACATTCTCAAAGCTGCCGTCCCGCAGGCCGCGGCCGGTCAGGGTCAGCCGCTCAAAGCTCAAATGGCTGAACACCGGCTGGCTGGGGGCCGCCTCGCCGTCATCGTTGTAGGACACGGCGTGTACCAGCAGGCGCGGCGCGGTGCAGTCCCGCACCGAAACACCCCGCACAAAGCCGCCGCGCTTGGGCGTGGCCTTGATCTCAATGCCCGACCAGCTGTTGGTCAAATCGCAGTCCCAAATCTGCACATCCTCGATGCCGCCGCTCATTTCGCTGCCCAGGCAGATGCCGTGTCCGGCGGTGCTGCGGCAGTCAAACACATAAATATGGGCGCTGGGACGGTCAATTTTGTTTCCCTCGGGGTTCTTGCCGGACTTGATGGCTACAGCATCATCGCCGGTGGCAAACTCGCAGGCGAACAGGGTGCAGTTGGTGCTGGAATCCGGGTCCCAGCCATCGCCGTTCCACACGCCCTCCGAAACAAAGCGGCAGTGGTCTGTGATGATATTGTCGCTGTAGATCATGTGCTGGTTCCAGCTGGCCCCGTTTTTCAGCGTCAGGCCGTGTACCCACACGTTGCGGCAGTTGCTCATGTTGAGTAAGCGGGGCCGTACCCGGCCGGGGATCGTCCGCTCATTCTCGCACTCGGCCACCAGGGCGGCGTGTTCGGTCAGGTAGTCTTTCAGGTGTTCCTGCTCGTCGGCAATGATCTTCTCGGCCAGTTCGCGGCCGCCGCTGGCGATGGTGCCCTTGCCGCGGATGACCACGTTTTCGCAGTTCGGCCCGGCGGCGTGATCCAGTGTGCCCAGGTTCAAAAGGCTGGAATAGCAGCGCATCTCGGTGCCCTCAAACCGGCTGGGGATGCGGGGCTGATAGTCCACGATCTCCGCCGTGCCCTGCAAAACCGCACCCTCGTCCAGGTACAGCTCCATGTTGCTGTGCAGCCGCAGGGCACCGGTCAGGTAGATGCCGGCGGGGATGTACACAGCGTCCCCGGCGCTGCAGGCATCAATGGCGCGCTGCAGGGCGGCGGTGTTTTTGGTTTTGCCATCGCCCTTGGCCCAGAACGGGGCTTCGGTCACATCGATGCGGTGCTTGATCGGCGTGGTGCGGAACGCGCAGCTGCCCACACACTGGCGGCCGAAAAATACGTCCGCCTGGTAGTCGCTCTGGCTGCGCAGATCGGTCAGGGTAAAATGGGTGCGGTCACAGGTAGCCACGGGCTGGCCGTCCAGGTAAACGGTATATTGTGCCCCAGCCTTGGCGGCTGCGGGCTTATCCCAGTACAGCACGGCAGAATGTGCGGTACTGCGTGCAAAAACATGCGTCTCAAACGTTGGAATCCCTTTCGATGATGCGATGATTTTCGTTACTGTTCCTCTATCTTTGCCTAATATTGTAACACAGAAAGCAATAGGCGAAAAGGTGCAAAACTTGCCAAGATTTAGGGGCCACTACAACGCTTTTTTCTCTAAAAAGCAGCCCGGTTCATGGGCGTACAGCACACCCACTGCCTGCAAATAGGCGTAAATGATCGTGGAGCCGACAAACTTCATGCCGCGCTTTTTTAAATCTTTCGAGATGGCATCCGACAGGGGAGAGGTGGTCGGCCCGCACTCCACCAGCGTTTGGCCGCCGGTCCACTGCCAGAGATAGCTGTCAAAGCTGCCGTACTCCTGCCGGATGGCGGCAAACGCGGCGGCGTTGCCCACGGCCGCTGCAATTTTGCGCCGGTTGCGGATGATGCCGGGGTCGGTGTACAGGGCGGCCAGCTTGGCCTCATCGTAGGCAGCGACTTTGGCCCAGTCGAAATCGTCAAACGCCCGGCGGAAAGCTTCCTGCTTGTTCAGCACACACTCCCACGAAAGCCCGGCCTGGAAGCCCTCCAAAATCAGCATCTCAAACAGCTTGCGGTCATCGTGTACGGGTACGCCCCATTCTGCATCGTGGTAGCGGATGTACCGCGGGTTGGCCGGGTTCGCCCACCGGCACCGGCATTTTCCATCGGACCAGGTCATGGTATAGCTCCTTTGTGTGGGATGTAGGGCAAATGGCCCCCTTGTGCAAAGGGGGCTGTCACCGAAGGTGACTGGGGGATTGTGACCTCACGAGGGCAAGCCGGTTTCCAGGCAGGGCCGCAATCCCTCCGTCTGCGCTTCGCGCATCCACCTCCCTTTACACAAGGGAGGCTTTGGATTCGCGCTTATTAAATATAGTATAACACCCCCATCAAGGCTTGCGCCACACTCTAAAATTGTGTATAATAAGATATTACAATCACTATTCTGGGGAGGTGTGCCGTATGAGCCTGCAAAGCTTTGGCTTTTTCGGCTTTTTGCTGATCGTGGCTGCGGTGTACCTGCACCTGCCGCAGCGCTGGCAGAACCCGTTTCTGCTGGCGGCCAGCTGGTACTTTTACGCCAAGGCCATGCCCACCATGCTGCCTGTTACCATCGCCATTGCCGTGTGTACCTACGCCTGCGGCCGGGCGATGCAGAGGCATAAAACGGCGGCGCTGCGGGTGGGCGTGATCGGCCTGCTGGCGATTTTGGCTTTCTTTAAATATAACGGCGCGTTTGCCACCGAGGGCGGCTGGCAGGCCGTGGCGATGCCGCTGGGCATCAGCTTTTACAGCTTTGCGGCCATCAGCTACTTGATTGATGCCGCCCGGGGCGACTGCGAGGTCGAGACCAATTTCATCGACTGTGTGCTCTACCTCAACTTTTTTGCAACGATTACGCAAGGCCCCATCTGCCGCGCCGGGGACCTGCTGCCCCAGCTGAAACAGGAGCACCGCTTTGATGCCGCCCGCACGGTGCGCGCTTTGCGGCTGCTGGTGCTGGGCCTGTTTAAGATGGTAGCCATCAGTGACGTGCTGGGCCTGGTGGTGGACGAGGTGTTCCCCAACTACCGCAGCTACGGCGGACCGATGCTGATTTTGGCGGCGGTATTTTACACGTTCCAGCTGTATTTTAACTTCTCCGGCTACTCCGAGACCGCGCGGGCCGTGGGCCTGCTGCTGGGACTGGACCTGCCGGAAAACTTCAAGACCCCGTTTTTTGCCACCAACTTTTCCGGCTTCTGGAGCCGTTGGCACATCAGCTTTTCCTCCTGGCTGCAGGACTATCTGTTCATGCCCCTGGCCTGGGCGGATGTTTCGGGCCTGACGGGTGGTAAAATGCAGCGTCTGCCTGCGGAATTCTGCGTGTTCACGGTGTTTTTTGTCTCCGGTTTCTGGCACGGCAACACGCTGCCTTTTGTCATCTGGGGCCTGCTGCAGGCCTGCTACCGTCTGGGCGAGGAACTGATGCACCGCCGCTTTGGCAAGCCCAAAAAGAAAGCCCCGGCCAAAACGTTGTGGGCCAAGCGCGCGGGCGTGTTTGTGCTGTGGACCATCAGCATGGTGTTCTTCTGCGTGGGCATGTCCGGTGCGGGCCTAACGGCGGGGGATGCCTTTGCCTACCTGGGCGGCTGGTTCACCGGCTGGTCCCCGGCCCGCTTTGGAGCCGAGCTGTACGGCGCAGCCTACAACGGGTTCTACGCCAATACCATTATGGTGGCAGCCTACTACGCCTTTGTGGTGGTCACGCTGGCCCTGGGCTTTGCCCTGGATGCCCGCCGCGCCTTTACCTATAAAAATAAGCCGTCCGAACTTTGCCTTGCGAATGAGAAGCACCGCTGGGTGGTTTATTATTTGCTGGTGATTTGCCTGTTGATTGGTTACATCATGCAAAGCGGCGGCTTCGGCGGAGCATCCGGGTTTGGTATGTATGCCAATTTTTGATGTGGTATGCCCGCTTTGTAGGGGCGAGCAGTGCTCGCCCGTGCCGCCTGCCACAGCCGATACCGTGCCCGGCACCGTGAACGTCTTGCGGGCGAGCACTGCTCGCCCCTACAGGAGACAAAGCAATTATGATAGAAAGGAGGTTTTCGCTCAATGAAAAATATCCTAAAAAAACTCGCGCTGCTCTGCATCCCTGTTGTGGTGTGGTTTGCGTTTTTTGCGGCGTTTGAGCCGAACAACTACTTCGGGCTGAAAGCCTCCGCTACGTCCAGCCAGCCGGTGGCCCGGGTGCGGGCCTACCAGCAGGAGCCGGGCACCAACCTGATTTTAGGCGACAGCCGCCTGGCCCACTTTGACATGGACACCGTGGCCGCCGTCAGCGGCAAGGCGTGGCAAAACCTGGCATTTGGCGGTGCCTCGCTAAAAGAGACGCTGGACCTGGCCGATTACGTGCTGGATTCCGGCAACCCGGTGGACGGCCTGCTGGTGGAAGTCTCGTTCTACACCCTCAACGCCGGGTACAACACCGACCGCTTCCAGGCGTTGGAAGAAACGCTGAACAACCCTCTGGCCTACTGTCTGAATCTCGAATATAACGTCAACGCCCTGACCGTGGCGATGGACACCCTGAAAGGCACCCCCGACACCATTGAATCCGGCGACTGGACCGCTGCCGACTATCTGGCGGATGACGGCACCACCCTGCCGCTGCACCGCAAACTGTACGACTACCCGGCCACCATCACCCCCAAGTGCCGCAGTTGGACGCTGAACGAAGCCCAGCTGGAACGCCTGGGCCAGCTGGCCGCCCGCTGCCAAAGTGAGGGCATCAGCTTGACCATCGTGCTGCCGCCCATGGCCGAGAATGTGCGAACCGAGGTGTGTGATGTGTTTGGCATTACGGAGGAGATGCAGGGCACGGTGCTGCCCGCGCTGCAGGCCATCGCCGCCGAGACCGGCTGCACCCTGCTGGATTACGAGTGGGGCGGCAGCTGCATTACCAACGATGATACGCAGTTCTTTGACGGCTTCCACCTGGACGAAAAATACGGCCTGCCGGATTGGACGGAAGAACTTTTTACTGATATAGGGTAAGGACAAGGAAACAACGCACCGTAGGGGTCGATGCTTGCATCGACCCGCCAGTTGACATCAATCCCCCGTTTGCGGGCCGATGCGAGCATCGGCCCCTACAGGAACGGGCAATGAACCTATAACGAGGCAAACCATGGCATTAGACTTTCTGATTTTGTACGAGCACACTGTGCGCGAATATGAGAGCGACCTGCTGCTCAAGCTGGAATTGGAGCGCCGCGGCTATAAGGCCGAGATCCGCCAGCTGCTGGACCCCAAGCACCTGCGGCTTTTCGGCAAAGATAAGCCGGAGGTGCTGGTCGCCAGCTGCATGTATGATAACGAGGCCATCAACAGCCACGTCTACAACAACATCGGCAAATGCAACAAGATCGTCAACCTGCATTGGGAGCAGATGCTTTCCGATACGCAGGAGGAGGGCGACTGGTTCAACATGAACGGCAACGCCAAGCGCTGTGTGCAGACCTGCTGGGGCAAGCGCACCGCCGCCCGCCTGCAGGCCCACGGCATGGATGCCAAAAACACCCCCGTGACCGGCGCGGTCATGATGGACTTTCTGCGGCCTGAATTTAAGGGCTACTTTAAAGATAAAGCCACCCTTTGCCGGGAGTTCGGCCTGGACCCCAACAAAAAACTGCACCTGTATATTTCCAGCTTCGGCTACGCCAGCATGAACGATGACGAGGTGGCCGAGCTTTCCAAAATGGCGGGCACGGACTTTACTGGTTTTGCCAAAACCAACCGTGTATCGATGAAAGAAACGCTCTCCTGGTTTGAGCAGTGCCTCACCGCCCACCCGGAGGTGGAGCTTGTCTACCGCCGCCACCCCAGTGAGTGGAACAGCCCCGCGCTGGAAGAACTGGCGAAAAAGTGCCCCAACTTCCACGTCATTTTTGCCGATTCGGTCAAGCAGTGGATCGTGGCGGCGGACTCCATTTCCATCTGGATGAGCACCGCCATCGCCGAGGTGTACATGGCGGGCAAAAGCTGCCACATCCTGCGCCCCGTGCCCATCGAGCACGAGTATGACCCGGTCATTTATAAGGATGCCGCTTACATCACCACCTACGCGGACTTTGCCGCCGCCATGCAGCAGGACGATCCGCCGTTCCCCATTGCGAAAGAGGTCATCGAGGGTTACTTTGATCCCAGCGAGACACCGGCCTACATCCGCATGGCCGATCTGCTGGAGGATGTCTACAAGAACCCGCCCCGGGACGAGCCGATGGGCGAGGGCTTTACCCCGCATTTTAACCTGCTGAAATTCTGTGCGCTGGCAGGTGTGCATTTTCTCTACCGCCGCGGCTGGGAGCCGAAGCGGGTGTTTGCGTTCTGCCCGCCGCTGGCCAACTTCGCCCAGCGCATCTACGGCTACGTAGACAAGGCCCACGTCACGCCGGAACAGGTGGAAGCCATGACGGCGCGTATTCGGCCTTACGTGAAATAGCAACGCCGCATTGTAGGGGTCGATGCTCGCATCGACCCGCGGGCGGATGCAAGCATCCGCCCCT
>CAVKDR010000020.1:0-54149 GCA_963655125.1 Bulleidia sp. | reverse complement strand
ACATCAAGGTTCCACAAGTTTCAGTTTTGTTCAATTTTCAAGGTCCTGCTACGCTGTTACTTGTTTCGTAACAGCTTGTATATTATATCTCATAAAAGTTCTTTTGTCAAGAACTTTTTTCGATATTTTTTGAAGCCTTTCGGCTTCAAAATCGCCATACAAGCTGTAGTTACAAGCTTTAGCGGCTGTCCCTCGCGAGACAGCTTGATTATTATAGCAAGGTGTATGACCTTTGTCAAGCACTTTTTTCGCTTTTTTTGACAAAGTTTTGGGCGCGGATTTGGGCAAGGTGTATATTGTGGTGTTGGGCAAGTTTAACACCATTTGTAGGGGCAAAGGGTGGTGACGCAAGGTTTCAATCCCTCAGTCAGCCTTCGGCTGACAGCTCCCCTCTAGGGGAGCCACGGGATGTCGAGGACGCCGCCCCCTACATATACAAATGGAGTTCGCGTCATGCAGGCCGATGACTAGCCCCTACAAGTAGCAGGGGTTATCCATCTACTTTTTTAATTGTGCGCTGAATAACACCTCTTCCTTATTTGTTATAGAACTCCTCTGCCACCGGGCAAAGCGTTACTACTTCTTCCCGTTCGCAGATGCGATAGTGGTCATAGGTAAACTCCGGCACGGTAACGCAAGACACCAGGGTCGCTTCGTCCTTTGGGGAAAGATGCCGGGCACCAAAAATCGTACCGACTTTCATGAGCACACAGGGTTCGGCACCATCTTCCAGACCCAGTTTATATTTTGCCAGCCTGCCGTTGTCAATCTCCCACAGTTCCAAAGTGGAACCTGCATGGAAAAACCAATACTCATCCGCATCCAGCGTGTGGAACTGCGAGGCTTCGCCTTGGCCCAACTCGTAATAGATCACGCCATGTGCAGGACGCTCCTTAGCGCGTTCGCCGTCACGATACAGTTCACGAAACGCACCGCCCTCCACATGGGGCGTTAAATTAAAACGCTTTATAAAATCCATGTTCCTGCTCCTTTTCCTCATTATTAAATGTGTTTTGAGTATATCATCTTGCCAGCAGAAAGACAAGCCGAGGAAAACCACATGTCCATAAAAATAAAAATCTCCTGTATCCATGCAGTCCAGGACCCAATGAATACAGGAAGTTTATCGATATAAACACAAACTATTTATAGGCTTATTTCATAATTTCACATTTTCTATAGCGATAAATCCGCGAGTTTATCGGTTTGCAGCGCCCGCCGTAAAATGCCGGTTTTGCTGATACCTGCGGGGTTTACGCTGCCTTACGCTCTCCGCTTTTTGTCCAGACGGATCTTATCAGCGATCATGGCGATGAACTCACTATTCGTGGGTTTGCCGCGGAGGTTGTGGATGGTGTAGCCGAAGTAGCTGTTCAGGGTGTCCACATCGCCACGATCCCAGGCGACCTCGATGGCATGGCGGATGGCACGTTCAACGCGGCTGGCCGTGGTGCCGTTGCGCTTGGCGATCTCAGGGTAAAGGCGCTTGGTCACGGCGTTGATATACTCATGGTCGGCGGTGGTGAGCAGGATGGCATCCCGCAGGAACTGGTATCCCTTAATGTGGGCCGGCACACCGATCTGGTGCAGGATCTCGGTAACGGTGAGTTCATCGGAATCCAGCGAGACCGGCTGCGGGCGGCTGGCACCACCGGCGGCGCGCAGCACACGGCTGACCAGCACATTTTCGTCGAACGGCTTTACAAAAAAGAACGAGAAACCGTTATCCAGAAGGTCCTGCTCAATCTCCTCGCTCTGGAAAGCGCCGGTGACAAAGAAGGTGGTATGTACGCCGCTGCTGTTCTTTTCCTCGTAGCGCTGCTTGACGGTGATCGCATCCAGGTCCGGCATAAAGGCATCCAGCAGGCAGGCCTGGGGGTGGACAGCCAGCAGAGTCTCCAGGGCGGCGGTGCCGTTTTTCTCACATACCATCACGGTCACACCTTTGGCTTCCAGCGCTTCGCGGCAGACTTCCGTCACGATGTCGCTGGTATTCGTCATAACAAACTTGATCTTATCCATCGTCAACTTTCCTCCATACAATGAACAGGTGCCGCACACTGTGGTGTTTGCCCGTCGTTCTCTTTACTGTGGAAATTTTACCATATTTTTCCATTCATCGCAAGAGGTTTTTCCATTTTTTTCAGCGATTCCCGTCATTTTCGTTCGACACGATTCGTCATTTTTCTTAGATTTGTCGTCATTTTATTAAAACATAGACTTTTTTCGGCCGTCTTATTTGTTTCCAGTCATTTTCCATTTTTTCCATTTTGCCGTGTCAGTTGGTTTTCCAACTGGAAATTTTACAGTTCCGGCGCTTTCCCGGTTTTCGCTGTGCATGTGCGTATTCCTACCTTTATATAATAAGGGCATGTTGTTATCGGCAGCACATTTTGCAGAAATAGTTGTTATCCACGGCATAATTTGCAGCGGATACGGCCCGGCTGCGCGGCAGAAACTATGTGCGGAAAATGCGGTGTCGTTTGGAGAGGGGGCCAACCTGCCTATGAAACTATTTTTAAAAGATTTTCTGCCCGGATCATGCCCGCGCTAGCGGCAAACTGTGCTGCGGATAACAACCATCTCTGCTTTTGATGCCCTATTGTTATTCACGGCACAGTTTCCTCTGGCGTATGGAAAAATGAGTTGTTATCCGCAGCACAATTTATAGATTTGCTCCGGTTTCGATGGTCTGTCGGCTGCTTCGGTTGGTATTGTTATTCGCGGCACAATTCAGTGTACCGTGGGCAGCCTCCCCTTTGCAGGCAGGGTTGTTATTCAGCGCACATTTCTTTTCCCTGGAGGGAAGTCCCTACCTGCAGCCCATGTGCCAACCCCTGTTGGAATCCTCCGCACATTTTCCGCTTTCCGGGCTGCCCCTGCCCGAAAAGCTGCTATTGTTATCGACAGCACAATTCCCTGCCCGAATTTTCCGCGCAGGGTTGTTATCCACGGCACATTTTACTGTACGGCAGGCTGCAGCAACCTTGCAAGATGGGGTTGTTATTCACCGCACATTTTAAAGCAGGCGGCATCCGCAGGCGACTTTCCGGGATTTTGTACGCAGGATTGTTATTCAACGCACAATTCATTGCCGCCAGCGTCTTTGCTTTTATCGTAACATTGTGTTTTTACGGTGGTTTATCAGCTGTTGTTATTGTCCGCACATTTTTACGGTTTACCGCAGCTTTCCCGGCAGATCCACAGCAGCGGACAAATAAATTAGAGTTGTTATCGGCGGCACAATTCAATGAGCGATACTCGGCCGGGACCGTGTGGACTTTGCGGTTATCCGGGATGGTTTAGAGGTACCCGGTAGGGGGAAAGAGATAAGAAATATCCCAGGCCAAGCATGGGCCTGCAAAAATTCTTTCCCTTGGGTTGTTATCCAGCGCACATTTCCAAAAATCATCCCCGTTTTATCTCCGCTGTCACTTCTATGCAAAAAATATTTTTTCTGCAAATTGTGCAGTCGATAACAACCGTATTCCTCTATTGTTATTCGCAGCACAATTCCAATTTGGCTGTCCACATCCCACAAAATCCCTTACGGACCGCAGGGGTTGTTATCCAGCGCACAATTTGCTGTGCAGTCCCCATTTTGTGTCCAAACAGGGTTGTTATCCCCCGCATATTGTTGTTCCGGGCACAGATTGGTGGTTATTCCCGGCACAATGGGCTTGTTATTCTGCGCACATTTCGGTTGTTATCGGCAGCACAGCTTTACCTTATATCTAAATAAAAAAGCTAAAACCATAAAAAGATAAGACCAACGGATACAGGATTTTTGCGGGAAAATCAAAATGTGCTGACTATTACAATAATTGACGAACGGGACACAATCTGGTATTATTAGCATTACCGTCGTAGACTGTGCGCCAAAACACCCCTTTTGGCACAGCCAAGCACAGCTGCGGGAAAAAACAGAGGTAACACTATGGCACCCAAAAAACAGCCAAATACCCCACGGACCAATGACGAGGCCCTGACTCCAGTCGCTACCTACAGCGCCCGGGGCAGCCAGACCATTGTGCGCAAATCCAACGACTTGATCCAGAATGCTATGTACAGCCTGACGCTGAGCCAACAAAAGCTGATGCTGCACATTTTTGCCATGATCAAGCCATCGGACACCGAACTGCCGCGGTACGAGATGTCCATTTACGAATTCCTGAAACTTTGCGGCGTGGACCCGCACAATGGCTCGATGTACAAACAGGTCAAGAAAAACATCGAGGATATTGCCAACGCCAAGGTGCAGTGGATTCGGCTGGCCGGTACGCAAAAAATCACGATGTTCCGCTGGTTGAGCAGCGCCACCATCGATGAGGGCACCGGCAAGATCGTGCTGACGCTGGACCAGTCCCTAAAACCGCACCTGATCCAGCTGAAAGAGTTCTACACGACAATGAACATCACCTACACATTGCCGATGAAGAGCCAGTACAGCATCAAAATTTACGAGCTGTGCAAAAGCTACCAGAACCTCTACCTCGAAAAGAAGAAAAAAGGAGAGCCGCTGGTGTGGAGCATCGAGACGCTGAAAAAGCAGGTGGACTGCAACGCGTCCAACTGGGCCCACGTGCGCCGTACCGTGCTGGACAAAGCCAAAAGCGAGATCAACGGCAAGACCGACATCCTGTTCGACTATGCCGTGTACGAAAAAGATCGTCAGCGGGTCATTGCCATCTCGGTTACCATCGAGCCGGTGGATAAGCAGGTGGCCGACCAGAAGCTGAACGAGATCACCAAGCTGCGCAGCAAGCGCCTGCGCAAAAAGACCACCGCGCTGGAAGTGGCCGAGACCGGCACGTTGGACGATGATCCGAACATTCTGACGCTGGATTATGTCTCGGTGCCGGAAACCACCATCCCCTACTCCTACGGTGCTACGCCCGACCTGATGGCCCAGGAATTGGGCGTGAAAGCCGAGCTGGATAAACTGGCCCTGGTGCTGGCCCCCGAAGAACTGGATGCCGTGCATGTCATCATCGATGCGATGGTGCGTATGGCCGGTGCCCCCAGCGACAAGATGATCGATGGCGGCAATGCGGTGTTTTTCCAGACTGTCAACAACGTCATCGACAACTGCAAGGGTCTGCGCCGCTGGTTTGAGGGCGTGGCCAGCCGTTACGCGGCTAAGGTCATCCCCACGGCCCGCACCAAGCGCGCCCCTATGCCCTACCTGTACAAATCCATCATGAACGACCTGGAAGATTACCGCCTCTACGTGGCGGGCATCGGGGTCGAGGAACTGCGGGAGGAGGATGCCGAGCCGGTCGCCAACCAGGCCCCGCCGGTGCCCGACCTGCTGGAAGCAGATTTTGTGGAGGCCGAGCCGGATGCTGCCCCCGCCCAGCTGACACCGGAGGATGCTGCTACCAAAAAGGCGATGATCGCTGCGCTGGAAAAGTTCAGCGATTACGAAAACCTGAAAGCGCGCCTTTCCGGCGGCCAGCAGGAAGCGTTGGAGGACATCGTGCAGATGACCGCCTATTTCTGCCGCCGCAACGTCAAAGGCAAGGACGATGGCATGATGGAGGGCAAGGCCAACATGCAGTTCGTTGGCTCGCTGAACCGGGTCATCGCCCGTTATGGCGACCTTTCGCCGCTGTTTGAGGCGCTGGCCGTGACGATGGACTACGACACCTACTGGAAAGAACTGATGAAGAATCCCCGGATCAAGAACCCCAAGCTGGTGTTCCAGACCGAGATCGAGAAAGCTTTGCTGATGCCCGCCGCCGTACTGGGCGAATTCCGCGCCCGTCGCGGCCAGGACCCCCTGGGTGCGCCGGTGCGGGACAAAGAGGTGGATTGGCTGAAAGCGTTTGAGGAAGTGTAAAACCTTTTTTGCAATATGATTGTAGGGGTGTACGTTTCCGCCATTTTTACCATTGTATCAGCAAAAATCCCGTATCCTTTCGCGGGGGTCCCCACCAATACGTGGGTGACCGCCCCGATCAATTTCCCGTCCTGCACCAGCGGCGAGCCGCTCATCCCCTGCACGATGCCGCCGGTGGCGGAAAGCAGGGATGGGTCGGTGATGCGCAGGGTCAGGTCGCGGTTCGCCTCCTGCCCGCCGCTGCCCACCCGCTCAATGCGCACGGTGTAGTGCTGGGCGGTGCGGCCCGAGAGAGTCGTCCACAGTTCGGCATCGCCGGTGTGGATCTCACCCGGTGCGGCGATGGGCAGCATCGTCCCGATATTCTGTGCCGGGGCGGTCCAGCGGCCGTACAGGCCGGTGGCATCGTTACCGGTGACAATGCCGAGAACATCTGACAAAAATTCCCCGCGCAGCTCCCCGGCCGTGCCGGGTGAAGCGCTGCGCACACCGGTGACGGTGACCGGCACGATCTCGCCGGAGAGCAGCGTGAAATCTGCCCCGGTGTCCACATCGGAGATGGGGTGGCCCAGCCCCGCAAAGGTGCCCGCTACCGGGTCCACAAAGGTCAGCGTACCGATCCCGGCGCTGGAATCCCGCACCCACAGCCCGGCCTTATACACCCCGGAGGCATCGGCCCAGGGGGTGAGCTGGGTGGTGTATTCGTGCCCGCCGCGGCGGTAAAGGACCGTGACGGCGCTCCCCTGCGCTGTCTGCAGGGCGGCGGATAGATCATCGTTGCTGTGTACGGGCAGCCCTGCCGCCGAGATGATAAGATCCCCCAGCCGCAGGCCCGCTTCTTTGGCGGGATTTTCGCGGCCGGATGCGGAATAGCGGTCGGCAAAAGCCACCACTAAGGCACCATCGGAGAACATTTTTACCCCGAAAGGGGTGCCGCATACCGCCACGCTGCGGGGGCCTGCGGCGGCGGCCGGTTCGGTTCTGGCAGCCGGGCGAACCTGGCACAAGAGCAGTGCGATTGCCAACAAAAGCGCCGCCAACCCTGCCGCGCCCACGCGCTGCCAACGAAATTTCCGAGAATTCACGGTCCATGCCCCCTTTCCCGCTTAGTCTGTGCGGCGCGGGGGCGGTTTATTTATCTAGGATATGCAATTTATGTAGGGGCGCACAGTGTGCGCCCGCTGGCCGATGCAAGCATCGGCCCCTACAAACGTGTTACAGCACATAGTTAAGAGGAGTACCCATGAAAAAACAATTTTTCGCCCTGGCGGCGGCCATGCTGCTGCTGGCCGGGTGCAGTGCCAGCCGGGTGCGGCTGGGCGCAGCGCGGGAGGGCGGTGTTTACCAGCAGTTCTGCGCGGCTTACGCGGCCCTGCCCGGCAGCCCGGCCGTGGAAGCAAAACTCACGGCGGGTTCTGCCGCCAACCTGCGGCTGCTCTCTAACGGCTACATCCAGCTGGCGGTGGCGCAGGCTGACCTGGCGGCCGATGCCTACAATGGCACAGGCCTGTTCGAGTACGAGGACGCGATGAACGGCTTCGGTGTGGTGGCAGCACTCTACCCCGAGGCCTGCCAGCTGGTGGTGCGGGCTGATTCCGATATTGAAACGCCGGAAGACCTGCAGGGCCGCACCGTCAGCATTGGCGAGGAGGAATCCGGCACGGCCCAGAATGCCGGGCAGATCCTGGCCGCCTACGGCCTGAACGACCACCTGGTGCATACCGTTGAACTGGACTACACCCAGGCGGCGGAGGAACTGCTCAGCGGTGCCATCGATGCACTGTTCTGCACAGCGGGCACCCAGACCGCCGTGCTGGAGCAGCTGGCCGCCGACTGCGGCATCCGGCTTATTGCCATCGATGGCGCGGCGGCGGACCGCCTGCTGGGCACCTACCCCGCCTACCAGCAGCTGACGATCCCGGCCGGGACCTACACCGGGCAAGACCAGGACGTAGCCACCGTGGGCGTACAGGCGCTGCTGCTGGCCAGCGATAACCTCTCGGCGGCCGAGGTGGAGAAGCTGACCGACCGCCTGTTTGCCAACGTGGACACGGTGCAGGGAGCTATCTCCCCTGCCCTGCTGGACCCCGCTGCAGCCTGCCAGGATCTGCCGGTGCCGCTGCACCCTGGTGCAGATGCCTGGTACCGCGCCCAGGGCCTGACCCCGGTACAGACCGGGGAGGAGGCCGCCGCATGATGAAGATCGAACTGGATATGTACCAGACCCTGGCGCTGGCCGTGGTGGTACTGACTTTGGGTAAATTCCTGCGCAGCCGCATCAGTGCGCTGGAACGGTTCTGCATCCCCGCGCCGGTCATCGGCGGTGTGCTGTTCGCCGTGTTCACCTGCGTGTGCTACGTGGCGGGCATTGCAGAGTTTGAATTCAACGACCTGCTGAAAGAGGTCTGCATGGTGTTTTTCTTCACCTCGGTGGGCTTCCAGGCCAACTTAAAGGTGCTGAAAAGCGGCGGCAAGGACCTGTTTGTGTTTCTGCTGCTGGTCATCGGGCTGATCGCCGGGCAGAACTTTTTGGCCGTGGGTCTGGCAAAGCTGCTGGGGCTGGCCAGCATGGTGGGCCTGTGTACCGGCTCCATCCCCATGGTGGGCGGCCACGGCACAGCGGGTGCCTTTGGCCCGATCTTGGAGGACTTCGGTGTTTCGGGTGCCACGACCCTGTGTACCGCCGCAGCCACCTACGGCCTGATCGCGGGCAGCGTCATCGGCGGCCCCATCGCCAAGGGTCTGATCGAAAAGTACAGCCTGCTGGACACTGTGGTGCCCGAGGATGACAGCCTGCTGGTGGAAGATGAGATCAAGCACGAGCGCCACACCACAATGTACCCCGCCGCGACTTTCCAGCTGATTATTGCAATGGGCATCGGCACGATCATCTCGCGGCTACTCTCCCTCACGGGCATGACCTTCCCGATTTATATCGGTGCGATGATCGCCGCCGCCTGCATCCGCAATATCGGCGAGTACAGCGGCAAGTTCGTCACCCACATGGGCGAGATCAACGACATCGGCGGTATCAGCCTGTCGCTGTTCCTGGGCATTGCGATGATTACCCTGAAACTGTGGCAGCTGGCCGAACTGGCCCTGCCGCTGCTGGTGCTGCTGGCTGGCCAGACGGTGCTGATGTTTGTATTTGTACGTTATGTCGTGTTTAATGTGATGGGCCGGGACTACGATGCTGCGGTGCTTTCCAGCGGCGTGTGCGGTTTCGGCATGGGTGCCACCCCCAACGCCATGGCCAACATGCAGGCCCTGTGCGACCGGTACGAGCCTTCGGTCAAGGCATATCTGCTGATCCCGCTGGTGGGCAGTCTGTTTGCGGATTTTATCAACAGCCTGGTCATCACGGTTTTTATCAACTTTTTGTAAGGAGAGCCTGTCATGTTCTGGAAAAAATGGACCGCCAAGGTCCGGCAGCACCGCTACCGTGTGGAGCAGGATGACCTTGCCGTACCCGAGATCCACACCGGCCACACCCACGAGGACACCCCTGCCCCGGCAGCAGAAGAAAAGCCCGCCGAGGAACCCATCACCTACGACAACGTGGCGATCCCGGAGATCCACTTAAAACGGAAACGTCGTTGACATTGATTTACCGTACGGAGTGTATGCATGGCGATTTCCACATATAAGGAGAGCACAATGCCGAACAATTTTGAGTTTTTGATTTATAATACTGCCGAAGGTGATGTTTCTGTCAATGCAGTAATTAAGGATGAAACGATTTGGCTGACACAGAAAGCTATGGCACAGTTGTTTGGTGTGGAATCTCCGGCCATTTCAAAGCATCTTTCCAATATATACGCAGATGGGGAGTTAAGTCAGGAGGCAACTGTTTCCAAAATGGAAATAGTTCAAACTGAAGGAACCCGTGAAGTGACGCGTAAAGTTGACTTTTACAATCTAGATGCCATTATCTCGGTTGGCTACCGTGTCAATTCCCGCCGCGCAACGCAGTTCCGCATCTGGGCTACCGGTGTACTGAAGGAGTACATGACCAAAGGATTTGCATTGGATGACGAGCGCCTAAAGCAGGGCCGTACGGCCTTTGGTAAAGACTATTTCCGCGAATTGCTGGAGCGTGTACGCTCTATCCGCGCCAGCGAACGCCGCATCTGGCAGCAGGTCACAGATATTTTTGCTGAGTGCAGTATTGACTATGATAAAGATGCGACGATTACCAAAGAGTTTTATGCTATGGTGCAAAATAAATTCCACTATGCCATTACAGGGCAGACGGCGGCGGAGATCGTATATAACCGGGCAGACCACACAAAAGATCATATGGGTTTAATGACCTGGAAAAATGCACCAGATGGCCGTGTGCTGAAATCAGACGTTTCCACGGCGAAAAATTACTTGGATACCAAACAGATACGCCAGTTAGAGCGCACGGTAACAGGATATTTTGATTATATCGAAGATCTGATCGAGCGCGAAAATACCTTTACCATGGAGCAGTTTGCTGCCAGTATAAACGAGTTTCTCTCCTTCCGGCGATATGATATATTGCCGGATAAGGGTAAAATCAGTGCCCGTCAAGCTCGCCAAAAGGCAGAGCAAGAATATGAACTGTTCAATCCTACGCAGAAAATCACTTCCGATTTCGATAGGGCTTTGAAAAAGATGAAAGAGGGATTGCAGTAACACGTACGCCTTTGCAATGATCTGTGCTAGGCCTTCTGCCATTGACAAATGCGGGGAAACTTGCTACACTAATAGTCGTTACGCGGCTATGGCGGAATTGGCAGACGCGCTGGTTTTAGGGTCCAGTGTCCAAGACGTGCAGGTTCAAGTCCTGTTAGCCGCACTAGAGCTGTTGCAGTATTGATAGATAATCAACGACTGCAACAGCTTTTTTGTATTAAGACGAAAATTAGAAATATCTTATTGAACTAGATGATTTGGAGAAATCAAAATGGGAATATTTTCATTTTTGCATAGAAAGAGTGAAGCTAAAAACAACTACTATTTCATATCTAAATGAAAAAATGAGCACCTACCCTGTTGCGGGCGAGTGCTCATTTTTATTTATTACTCTACTGTACCGGTATCCACATCCGCAACCACGCCGTATTCATCGGTTTCTAGGGGGTCAGCGTAGACGGCGTAGCGCTGGGTGGTGTGGGTCAGGATGCCGAAAGGATAGCAGGTGTAGAGGATGCAGCTGGGTTCGGCCGCGCCCCAGCGCACTTTATCGATATCGGTTTCGAGAATCACCTGCATGTCGGTGATCTTGTAGGCAAAATCGCCCCAGGTGGTTTCCAGGTGGATGATCGCGCCGATCTCGCAGGAGCCGAGGTCGGAGAAGTAGGTGCCGGTGTGGGCACCGATAAAGACCGTGCCATTCTCGCCGGGCAGCACACAGCCGTCCTCGGCGTGGCAGCCAGCGCCACGGCCGAACTGGGTCTCGCTGTCGCCCAGGTAGAGGTCGCAGTCTACGTTGGTGCCCTCCACCCAGATGCGGCCCAGTTTGTCGCCGTAGCGGGTGTTTTCGTGGGCTTCGCTGGCGGCGGCAACCTGGTCGGCGCGCTTTTGTTTGGCTTCTTCCTCGGCACGGGCGGCGGCTTCGGCAGCTTCTCGCGCGGCGGCCTCACTGGCGGCTTTGGCGGCGGCTTCACTTTCGGCGGCCGCCTGGGCGGCGGCACTGGCAGCCGCTTCGCTTTCGGCTTGCAGCCGGGCGCGCTTGGCGTTGGCGGAGACCACCAGCAGGATGGCCGCAGCCACCGAGACAACCAGCGCCAGGGCGCAGAGCAGCAGACGGCGTTTCAGGCGGGTTTGTTGAGATTTGCTCATGGGTGTTCCCCTCCCCCGCTCAGGTCAGGCTGGCCAGGTAGGCGGCGGGGCCGCTCTGGTACAAATCGCCCCCGTGGGTGTCCAGCAGGACGGTCAGCGGGAAGTCCTTGACCACCAGTTTGCGTACAGCCTCGCAGCCCAGGTCCGGCCAAGCGATGATCTCGCAGCTTTGTACGCTGTTTGCCATCAGGGCACCGGCACCGCCGATGGCGGCCAGGTAGATGGCTCCGTTTTTAACGACCGACTGCTTGACGGCTTTGCTGCGCTTGCCTTTGCCGATCATGCAGGCCAGGCCCAGATCCAGCAGGCGCGGGGTGTAGGCATCCATGCGGCCGCTGGTGGTAGGCCCGGCGGCACCGATGGCACAGCCCGGGCGCTCCGGCGTGGGGCCGACATAGTAGACGGCGGCACCCTCGATCGGAAACGGCAGCGGCTCCCCCTTGTCCAGCAATTCCATCATGCGGGCGTGGGCGGCATCGCGGGCGGTGTACACCACGCCGGAAAGCAGCACGGTGTCCCCTGCTTTCAGCGGTGCAAGGTCGGATTTTTGCAGCGGTGTATGGTAAACATATTGCATGCGGTTCGCCCCCTTACAGTGTGCAGCTGGCGCGGCGGGTGACGTGGCAGCTGATGTTGACGGCCACCGGCAGGCAGGCCACATGGGTGGGCTTTTGCTCAATGGCAACGCCCAGGCAGGTGGTGGCACCGCCAAAGCCTTGGGGGCCAAAGCCGGTGGCGTTGATGGCATCCAGCAGTTCTTTTTCCAGCGCGGCGTAGTACGGGTCCGGGTTGGGCACGTCCAGCGGGCGTAGCAGGGCGTGTTTCGCCAGTGCGGCGCAGTGGTCGAAGCTGCCGCCGATACCAATGCCCAGCACAATGGGCGGGCAGGGGTTGGCACCCGCCTGCTTGACGGTATCCAGCACAAAATCTTTCACGCCCTGCACACCATCGGCGGGCTTGAGCATGACAAGGCGGCTCATGTTCTCGCTGCCGGCACCCTTGGGGGCGATGGTGATCTGGCAGCCATCGCCGGGCACCAGATGCACAGTGAGGAACGCCGGGGTGTTATCCCCCGTGTTCACCCGCTGCAGCGGGTCGGCGGTGATGGACTTGCGCAGGTAGGCTTTCTCGTAGCCGCGGCGCACACCCTCGTTGACGGCTTCGGTCAGGTCGCCGTTGATATGCACGTCCTGCCCCAGTTCCACAAACACACAGGCCATGCCGGTGTCCTGGCAGATGGGCAGGTCTTTTTCTTTCGCTGTGCAGAGGTTTTTCTGCAAAAGGCCCAGAGTCTCTTTCGCCAGCGGCCACGGCTCAGCGGCTTCGGCCTTGTCCAGCGCGGCTTTTACATCGGCGGGCAGCCGAGTGTTGGCTTCGATGCACAAGCGCTCGACCGCCTCGGTGATGGCGGCAGCGGGCAGTTCACGGATGGTGCTCATACACGGGCCACGCCGCTTTCTCTTGCGGCCTGGGCCACGGCGGCAGCCACGGCATCGGCCACGCGGGGGTCAAACGCCTTGGGCAGAATGTTCTCCTCGTTCAGTTCCTCATCGGGGATGAGGCCGGCAATGGCCTGGGCGGCGGCCATCTTCATAGCGGGGTTGATGTCCCGTGCGCGGACGGAGAGCGCGCCCTTGAAGATGCCGGGGAACGCCAAGACGTTGTTGACCTGGTTCGGGAAGTCCGAACGGCCGGTGCCGATGACGCGGATGCCTGCGGCCTTGGCCAGGTCGGGCATGATCTCCGGCGTGGGATTGGCCATGGCAAAGACGATGGCATCCGGGGCCATGGTGGCGGCCAGTTCGGGGGTCAGCGCGCCTGCAATGGACGTACCAATGAACAAATCGGCACCCTTAATGGCTTCGGCCAGGCCGCCGCTGATCTTCTCGGGGTTGGTCTCCTCTGCCAGCTTGGCTTTGTGGCCCTCCAGCCCGGCGGGGCGGCCCGGCACCAGGATGCCGTGCTCGTCAACAGCAATAATGTGCTTGGCACCGGCGACCTGCAGCATGTGGATGATGGCGGTACCGGCAGCACCGGGGCCGTTCTGCACGATTTTAATATCCTCGATGCGCTTGCCCACCACTTTCAAGGCATTGAGCACACCGGCCAGTACGATGATGGCAGTGCCGTGCTGGTCATCATGGAAAACGGGGATGTCCAGGTCGCGCTCCAGTTCGGCTTCGATCTCGAAACACTCGGGGCTGCGGATGTCCTCCAGGTTGATGCCGCCGAACGTCGGGGCGATGGCCTTGACGGCGGCGATGACTTCCTCTTTGGTCTTGGCGTTCAGGCAGATGGGGAACGCATCCACGCCGCCAAACTCCTTGAACAGCACACACTTGCCTTCCATGACCGGCAGGCCGGCTTCGGGACCAATGTTGCCCAGGCCCAGCACGGCGGTGCCGTTGGTCACAACGGCCACGGTGCGGCCTTTCATCGTGTAGGTGTATACGTCATCGGGGTTGGCCTTGATCTTGCGGCAAGGCTCGGCCACGCCGGGGGTGTAGGCGGTGGACAGGGCATCGCGGTCTTTGCAGGGGGCCAGGCTCTGCACGGCGATCTTGCCGGGATATTTGCTGTGAAGTTCCAGGGCGGCTTTGTTGTAATCCATGATACATACCTCGTTCCTGTGTTGTTTTTTGGGCAATGCCGCATAATTCTAAGTGCCGATACGGCGAGTGAGGTATGCCAGCTGCTAAGCAAAAAGCGCAGGTAATACTTTGTGTATTACCGAGCATTTTTGCAACGCAGATGGCATGCCTCAGCCGCCGGAGCGGTGCTTAAGCCGTCAGGCGGGAATTGTGCGGTGTTGCCCTGGTTATTTGGTTTCATGTATCCCGGCAGAGTAGTCGGGTTCCAGCTTGATGATGCAGAAATGGTCGGGCCACTTCCGCTCGACAGCAGCGCGCAGAGCGGCGGCCAGTTTGGCACCGCGGCGCTGCTTTTCGGTGATATATTCGGCGGGGACGGCACAGTCAAAAATCACGTTGGTGTGCGTTGGCCCGGGCACGATGCGCAGATCGTGGATGTTGGCGCGGGTGTCCAGGCTGGCGACCTCCTGCTGCAAAAAGGCGCGCAGTTCGGCCACGTGGCTGTCGCCGGTGATGACGGGGTCAAAGTGGATGGTGGCTGCCAGATCGTCCTGGTTCAGCAGGTCGCGCTCGATGCGGTCGATGACATCATGGCTGTGCATGACATCGGCGTTGGCATCCATCTCCACGTGGAAGCTGACCAGTCGGTTGCCGGGGCCGTAGTCGTGGATCATGAGGTCGTGTACACCCAGCACACCGGGGTAGCTTAACGCCTTGTCCTCGATGTGTTTGACAAGTTCGGGGTCTGGGGCCGAACCCAGCAGCGGGTCAATGGTGTCTTTCACCAGCATGGCACCGCTGTACAAAATAAACAGCGATACAGCGATGCCCATCAGCCCATCCAGCCGGGCAAAGCCGGTCAGCTGGGTCAGCACGGCGGCGAGGAGCACTACGCTGGTGGTGATGACATCGTTGCGGGCATCGGCGGCGGTGGCAAGCAGCGTGTCGGAGTCGATGCGCTGGCCGATGGTGCGGTTGAGGCGGCTCATCCACAGCTTGACGAGGATGGACGCGACCAGTACGACCACCGTCAGCCAGCCGAAGCTAACCGGCGAGGGAGCCAGCGTTTTGGCAAAACTTTCCTTAAACAGTTCCACGCCGATGACTAAAATCATCACCGAGACGGCCAGCCCGGCCAGGTATTCGTACCGGGCATGGCCGTAGGGATGCTCGGAGTCAGCCGGGCGGGAACCAAGCTTAAAGCCGATCAGGCTGACGATATTGGAACTGGCATCCGACAGGTTGTTTAAGCCGTCTGCTGTGATGGATACGCTGCAAAACAGCGTACCTACGGCGGTTTTGCCTGCAAACAGCAGCAGGTTGCACACCACGCTGACCAGGCATGCCAGGTTGCCGTAGGCTGTGCGCACGGTGCGGCTGGCGGTGTTGTCCGCATCCTTGATAAAGGTGCGGATCAGCAGTTGGATCATGGGAACTCACTTTCCGTATTTCACAAAAAGGCAGACCGTTGGGTCTGCCTTTTGTGGGTTGTTTGGTTTAGAGGAAGGCTCCCTCTGTGAGACAGACTCCCCCGATACGGGGGAGGTGGCACGAAGTGCCAGAGGGGGAGCGCTGTCAGCGAAGCTGACTGAGGGAGAGAAATTTGCCAATGTCCGAAGATTCGGGCGAAAATGAGGCTCTCTCCCCCACCCGCTTCGCGGGAGCCCCCTCCCAGAGGGGGCCATTAAAGAACTGCTTACTCCCGCACGATGCAGGCATCGCGCTCGGGGCCAACGGAGATGTACTTGATCTTGCAGCCGACCAATTCTTCCAGGCGCTTGACGTAGTTCTGGGCTTCCACCGGCAGGTCCTCAAACTTGCGCACACCGGTGATATCGCAGTGCCAGCCGGGAACCTTTTCCACGACAGGCTGGGCATCGTCCAGGGTCTTGCCCATGGGGAAGCGGGTGGTGGTGCTGCCATCGGTCAGGCGGTAAGCGGTGACGATGGGCACTTCTTCCATGTAGTCCAGCACGTCCAGCAGGGTCAGTGCCAGTGCATCGCAGCCCTGGCACTGTACGCCGTAGCGGCTGGCAACAGCATCAAACGGGCCAACGCGGCGGGGACGGCCGGTGGCGGCACCGTACTCGTGGCCGTGCTCACGCAGAACGTCCTTTTCTTCCTCGGTCATAGCCAGTTCGGTGGTGAAAGGACCCTCGCCGACACAGGAAGAATAAGCCTTCATGATGCCGATGGAAAGGTTCAGCTTGTGGCCCGGGATGCCAGCGCCGATGGGGGCGTAGGCGGACACGGTGTTGGAAGAAGAAGTGTAGGGGTAGATGCCGAAGTCGATGTCACGCAGGGCACCCAGCTGGGCCTCGAACATGATCTTCTTGCCGGCCTCGTCAGCCTCGGCCAGGTACTGGCCGACATCGCAGACATAGGGGGCAAACAGCTTGGAGTATTTCTCGCACCAGGCCCACATTTCCTCTACGCTGACAGGCTGCTGGCCGTAGATGGAAACCATGGTCAGGTTCTTAGACTCAACGATGGTCTCCAGGCGCTTCTTGACACCTGCGTCCATGTGGACCAGGTCGCCCATGCGCAGGGTCTTTTTCATGTATTTGTCGCCGTAGCTGTAGGCGATGCCGCGCTTGGTGGAGCCGAACTGGGCACCGGTCTTGGACAGGCGCTCCTCCTCCAGGCCATCCTGTGCCACATGGAAAGGCATGGTAATGGTGGCGCGGTCGGAAATCTTCAGGTTCTTCGGGCTGATCTCAACGCCCTTTTCGGTCAGGGAAGCAATCTCTTTCTCAAGATGCTCAGGGTCGATGACCATGCCGCCGCCCATAACGCAGACGACCTCGGGACGCAGGATGCCGGAGGGGATCAGATTGAGCACGAACTTGCCGCGCTCGTTCTTGACGGTGTGGCCGGCGTTGTCGCCGCCCTGATAGCGGGCAACAATGTCATAATCCTGGCTGAGCAGGTCGACCATGCGGCCCTTGCCTTCGTCGCCCCAGTTGATACCGGTGATGGAAGTAAGCATACGTTTTTACCTCTTTCGTAAAATTCGTAAAGTCTAGGCGTTTCAGCCTTCTCCGGGAACATCCGGGATCCGCTGCCGTTCTTTTATTATAGCATACTGATTTGCAGATTTCCATAGTGATTTTTGGTGCAATTGTGCAAGGGTGCCTTAACTTTTTTGACCGTTTGCACTCCCCTGCCCGGCATGCTCGGCCCGGATGTCATCGGCGGCTTCTTTAGCGGTGCGGGCGTACTCGGCATAGGGGATCTTCGCACCATCGGCGGTCTGCACGTAGGTAGAATCCAACTGTGCCTTGAACGAGGCACGCATCTCGGCCAGGTATTCCTTGCGCAGGGCATCGCGCTCGGCGGTTTCGCGTTCGGTCAGGCCGATGGTCTTGGCCTTTTTCGCCAGCGCATTGATGCGGGCAATTTTATTCTTATCCATAATGTCTCCTTGGTGGCTTCCCATTATATGTAGGGGGCGATGCTTGCATCGCCCCGCGGGCTGATGCAAGCATCAGCCCCTACAGAAATTGCGGTATGTTTTTATTATACCACGCTTTTGCAATATTCGCACCGTATCATTCGTATTTCTAACAGGACCCGCTGCGGAGAATGCAACGGCCAGCGGTTGGCATTTTTGGGCTGAATTTTGCCGGACCATGGGCAGATTTCACACCTTTTTCATCGTTTACGCTGTACTTTTGCCAAAATGCGTGTATAATAAAATGGTATGCAATTTTAAGAAACAGGAGAATCCCATGAAACTTTCTACTATGAACCGTGTCCTGGCCGCTGTGCTGGCCCTGGGCATGACCACTGCCCTGGCAGGCTGCAGCAGCGCTGCTTCTTCCAGCGAGGCTACCGCCGAGTCTGCCGCTACCGAGGAAACCGCCGATTCCACCACCACCGAGGAGACCGCCGAAGTGGACGAGTCCGCTTACGACTACCTGGCTGATTTCAGCTTCTCCCAGGCGTATGACGACAACGGCTACTTGAAGGATGTCACCGCCCTGGATTACGTCACCCTGCCCGATGACTACGCCGACATCACCATCGAGGCCAGCCTGGGCCAGGTCACGGACGAGGACGTGAGCAACTACATCGATCAGAACGTCCTGTCCAACTACGCCACGGACGAGCAGATCACCGACCGCGCCGCTGCTGACGGCGACACCGTCAACATCGACTACGTTGGTTCCATCGATGGCGTGGAGTTTGACGGCGGCAACACCCAGGGCAACGGCGCTGACCTGACCCTGGGCAGCAACAGCTACATCGATGACTTCGAAGATCAGATCGTTGGCCACATGCCCGGCGAGACCTTTGATGTCACCGTCACCTTCCCCGAGGATTACGGCAACGAGGATCTGAACGGCAAGGAAGCCGTTTTCAAGACCACCCTGAACTACATCAAGGAGTCCAAGAACCCCGACCTGACCGATGACTGGGTTGCCAGCAACCTGGGCGAGACGATGAACCTGAACAACGTCAACGAGCTGAACACCTTCGTTAAGAACACCATGCTCTACGACCAGCAGGCCAGCACCGTGTACAGCGCCCTGCATGACAAGGTCAGCTTTGCCGATGAGCTGCCCCAGAACGTGCTGGACTACTACCGCGATGTTGTGCTGTACCGCGTGTATAACTACGCCAAGAACTACGGCACCACCATGACCACCCTGCTGCAGAGCGGCCTGTTCGGCACCAGCTATGACAGCATCGATGCTTATGTCGAGGACATCCAGGGCAGCCTGAACACCATCACCGAGCAGGCTCTGCTGATGCAGGCCATCGCCGAGAAGCAGGGCCTGGTCTGCGACACCGCCCTGATGAACCAGGACTTCGGCAAATTCTACGGCACCACCGATCCCAGCGCCTACATCTCCTCTTACGGCGAGAATTACATTAAGATGAACGTGCTGCAGAGCGAAGTTATGCAGGGCCTCATCGATAACGTGAAGTACGAATAAGTCTGCTGTGTAAAGCAGCAACCGCCCCTGGCATCCTTGGATGCCGGGGGCATTTTTTGTTCTCTCCCCTATTGACAAAGAGATACGGGCGTGGTATTGCACAGATAGACAGTTAGATAAATGTCTAAACATCTAATGGTTGCCGAGTTACGCTTGGCGGGCCGATGCGAGCATCGGCCCCTACATAAGGTAGACGTAGGGACGGATTCCATATCCGTCCGCAAAAATCCAACAAAAGGAGGCCCCGTAATTTTGGGTGACGCATTCAAGGCCCTGGCAGACCCGACCCGGCGGCGCATTTTAGAGCTGCTGGCCCAGGGCAACCTGACAGCCGGGGAAATCGCGGCGCAGTTCGACATGACCAAGCCCTCGGTCAGCCACCACTTGAACATTTTAAAGGCGGCGGACCTGGTCAGTGATGAGCGCAGCGGCCAGAACATTGTGTACAGTATCAACCTGACCGTGTTTCAGGAACTGATGAAATGGTTCTACGATTGTGGTTTCGTTAAAGGAGGAACCGACGATGAAAAAAAGTAAACTGGGTCCCCTGTTCTGGGGGCTGCTGGCGGTTTGTGTGCTGAACATGGTCGGCCATCTGGCGGTCTACCCTGCCCTGCCCGGTACCGTGCCCACCCACTGGGGTGCAGGCGGCGAGGTAAACGGCTGGAGCAGCAAACAGAGCAACCTGATTTTTAGCGTACTTCCGCTGGTTTTGCTGATCTTTATGGAGGTGGTGCGCCGCATCGACCCCAAGCACCAGAATTTTGAGCGGTTCGGCAAGGTGTGGAACATTTTCATTACGCTGTTTGTGCTGTTTTCGTGCTGCATGACCTGGCTGACCGAACTGACGGTATTCAACATGCTGCCGCAAAGCAGCAATATCGTCAGTCTGCTGGTCTGCGGCGGCATTGGCGTGATGTTCATCATTTTTGGCAACTATATGCCCAACATCAAGCAGAACTACACTTTCGGCTGCCGCACCCCTTGGGCGCTGAACGATGAGCACAACTGGCAGCGCACCCAGCGCATGGGCGGCATCACCTTTATCGTGATGGGCATTGCGCTGGTTGCAGTAGCCTTTTTGGGCGGCCTGCTGGGCGACACCGGTACGCTGGTCCTGCTGCTGGGTGCCGTGCTTGGCGGCTCGGCGTGGATCTACCTGTATTCCTATCTTGTATACGTTGGCAAGATGAAATAAAAATAAAATAAGCAAAAGTCCCATGTCTGCACCGTTAAGGTGTCGGACATGGGACTTTTGTTGTTGTGTTACTTCATGATTCCGTCTCCGCCCATCTGCGCCGTCATCTCACGGATGCGGTCAAGGGGGAACGGCGGTTCGCAAAGAGGCTTCATGGCAATGGACATCAGTTTCATCGGGTTATCGTCGGCAGCAATGCGGTTGGAATCCAGCTTGCCGCACCGGCGGCAGCGGTGGACAATAGCCCATTCGCCGCCCTTGCGCACCCAAACTGCCACGGGTTCCATCAATCCGCCGCAGACGGATGCTCGGTCGCCGGGCTCCTCGTCAACATGCAGGCTGCAAAGACAGTTCGGGCAATGGTTGCGGTGGGCACTGCCTGCGCCCTGCGGAACAATGACGCGGCCGCAGTTTTTGCAGGTGAATACCTCGCTGCAGGCGTGGGTTTTGTAATATCCTTTTTCAAAGCTCTTGCGTTTGTTTTCACGGTTCATGTTTGGTTTCCCTCCAGAATGATGCGTGTGTGCGATCATGCGGGAGGTGCGAACGAAAGATGTGACGCAAACCTCCCGGTTCAGCGCACAATCTCCAATTCACGAGACAACGTCATTCAGCATACTCCTTTTGTTTCAAAGCGTTGCAGGGCCAGACGTACCAGACACCCGGCTCTGGTATTGAATATAGCATGGCAAAAAATGTTTGTCAAGGGAGCGTTGTTTTTTATTCATCGCCCAGTTCTGCCGCGATGAACCGGGGTACGGCATTGGGCTCGATGCCCAAAATGTACGCGAATTCGCTGTGCAGCAGGTTCTGTGCCTCATGCAAAGCGCGGTCATCAAAGGCCGAAAGCCCCTTGCCCTGGGCTTTGCGGGCCTGGTGCTGGGCGTGGATATCCCGCACCATCCGCAAAAGACGGTGGCGGTCGCCGCTTTGCAGGGCCTGGCGGTACTGCTCCTTGCGGGCATCGGCATCTGCCTCATGGGCGGGGGCAGGCTCGTGGAGCATTGCCAGCAGTTCCTCTTTGGTGGGCAGCGGGCGCATGCGGTCCAACAAAACCTGGCTGGTGCAGGGCACACAGATGGTCATGCTTTGGTCGTAGACCGGCTTTAAAATAAAGCAGTCGCAGGGCTGCCCCGCCAGCCGGATACGTTTTTGCTCGGTAATTTCGCACACGCCATTTGTGCCGTAGCTGACAATATCTCCCGGATGAAACATAATTGACCTCCTTGTAAAGTTTCGATACTATGTATTTTCATATATAGTATAACACAATTTTCCGGGAAATGTTATAGGCTTTTTACACAAAAAATTCCCCATCCACCCCTTGTGTGGTTTGCACAAAGGGGTGGACGAGGGAAAAAGTCTCCCTCTGGGAGGGAGGTGCCCCGCAGGGGCGGAGGGAGAGAAATCTGCGGCTATCCGAAGTGCTTACTGTATAAGCAAGGCTCTCTCCCCCACCCGCTAACGCGGGAGCCCCCTCCCAGAGGGGGCCTTTAAGCGGTTACTTATACAGATCCACCAAATTCAGCAGAATCTCGGTACACTGGTCCATCTTCTCGGCGGTGATGCACTCGCAGGGGCCGTGGAAGTTGAAGCCGCCGGTGCCCAGGTTCGGGCAGGGCAGGCCCATATAACTCAGGGTCGCGCCATCGGTGCCGCCGCGTACCGGCGTTTCGATGGGCTCCAGCCCGGCGGCGCGGATGGCTTTGCGGGCGTTCTCCACCAGGTGGAAGTGGGGCTGGATCTTCTCCAGCATGTTGTGGTAGCTGTCGTGGATGTCCAGCTCCACGGTGCCCTCGCCGTAGCGCTCGTTCAGGCAGGCGGCAATGTGCTCCATCTGGGCCTTGCGGGCGGCAAACTTGGCGGCATCGTGGTCACGCACGATGTAGCCCAGCTTGGCGGTGGTCACATCGCCCACCATGCTGGTCAGGTGGAAGAAGCCCTCGCGGCCCTCGGTATGCTCGGGGCGGGCAAAGGCGGGCAGGGCGGCGTGGAACTCCATAGCCACGTTCTGGGCGTTGATCATGGTGTTCTTGGCACTGCCGGGATGAACGCTGAAACCATGGACGGTCACAACGGCGGCCGCAGCGTTGAAGTTCTCGTAGCTGATCTCGCCGGCATCCTCGCCATCCACGGTGTATGCGTAGGCGGCACCAAAGCCCTCGACATCAAACAGGCTGGCACCCTCGCCGATCTCCTCATCGGGGGTAAAGCCGATGCACAGCTTGCCGTGGGGGCGCTTTTCGGCAATGACGCGCTCCAGCATCGTCATGATCTCGGACACACCGGCCTTGTCATCGGCACCCAGCAGGGTCGAGCCATCGGTGGTGATGAGAGTCTGGCCTTTCATCTCGGTCAGGAACGGGAACTGGGCGGGATCCAGCACGGTGCCGGTGGCGGGCAGCACGACCTTGCCGCCGTCATAGTTGGGATGGATCTGGGGGTTGACGTTCTCGCCGCTGGCATCATCGGTGGTGTCCATGTGGGCGATGAAGCCCAGGGGCTTGGCGCTCTCCTGCCCCGGGGTGGCGGGCAGCGTGGCGTAGACGTAGCAGTGCTCGTCCACGTGGGCATCGGCCAGGCCGAGATCTTTCAGCTCCTGCACCAGCTGGTGGGCCAGGTCAAACTGGCGCATCGTGCTGGGATGGGTGCCGCTCTCGGGGTCAGAGGTCGTCCAGACCTTGACATACTTCAAAAGACGTTCATATGCGCGCATGATAGTGTCCTTTCTTACCTTATTATAATAGGAAAAAGTGTAAATGCTCTGTAGTTAGTATAACACAAATACCAAATCCTGCAAGTGGGGCTTTGCCCTCTTTTCAAACCTGTCATTTTATGATACAATGAGAAAGATTATAAGAGCAATACTGCATAATTCTAAGTGCCGATACGGCGAGCGAGGTGTGTCAGCTGCTAAGCGAAAAGCGCAGAGAATACTTTGTGTATTCTCGAGCATTTTTGCAACGCAGATGGTGCGCCGCAGCCGCCGGAGCGGCGCTTAAGCCCGTAGGGCGGGAATTGTGCAGTGTTGCGGTAAAGGGATACCTGCGCCCGGCGGCGCTTAACGTATAAGGAGGCCATCATGGCAGACACGATTTTTAAAGACAAGACCCTCTTGATCACCGGCGGCACGGGCAGCTTCGGCAATACCGTGCTGAAGCATTTCCTTACCACCGATATCGGCGAGATCCGCATCTTTTCCCGCGATGAGAAAAAGCAGGACGATATGCGCCATGAGCTGCAGGCCAAGTACCCCGCCTACGCCGAGAAGGTCAAGTTCTACATCGGCGATGTGCGCAACCCCCAGTCCATCCGCGATGTTATGCCCGGTGTCAACTTTATTTTCCACGCTGCTGCGCTGAAACAGGTTCCCTCCTGCGAGTTCTTCCCCATGGAGGCCGTGCGCACCAACATTGAGGGCACCGACAACATGCTGCATGCCGCCATCGAGGCCGGTGTCGAGCGCGTGGTCTGCCTGTCCACCGATAAAGCCGCCTACCCCATCAACGCCATGGGCATCTCCAAGGCCATGATGGAGCATGTCATTACCGCCAATGCCCGTGTGTCTGCCCAGCGCGGCGGCCCGGTCATCTGCTGCACCCGCTACGGCAACGTCATGTGCAGCCGCGGCAGCGTCATCCCCCTGTTTGTGGAGCAGATCAAGGCTGGCAACCCCATCACCATCACCGACCCCAACATGACCCGCTTCTTGATGAACCTGGACGAGGCCGTCGACCTGGTCATGTTCGCCTTTGAGCACGCCAACCCCGGCGACCTGTTCATCCAGAAGTCGGACGCTTCTACCATTGGCGACCTGGCCAAGGCCGTGCAGACCCTGTTTGGCGATACCGGCACGAACATCATCGGCACCCGCCACGGCGAAAAGCTGTACGAGACCCTGATGACCAAGGAAGAACGGATGCGCAGCGAGGATATGGGTGATTATTATCGTGTTGCCGCCGATAACCGTGACCTGAACTACGATAAGTTCTTCGTCAAGGGCCAGGTACACACCCAGGCTGACGAGGACTACACCAGCCACAACACCCGCCGCCTGAACGTGGAGGAGACCATCGCCAAGATCAAGACCACCGAGTACATCCAGGAGATGCTGAAAGAGGAAGGCAAGGCATGAAAATTCTTGTCACCGGTGCCAAAGGCTTTGTGGGACGCAACCTGTGCGAGAACCTGAAAAACCTGCGGGACGGAAAAAACCGCACCCGCCCCGCCCTGACCGTAGAGGAAATCTACGAGTACGACCTGGACACCGATCCGGCCCTGCTGGACGAATACTGCGCCAAGGCGGACTTTGTCTTTAACCTGGCGGGGGTCAACCGCCCCAAAAATGAGGCCGAGTTCATGCAGGGCAACTTCGGTTTTGCCTCTACCCTGCTGGACACGCTGAAACGCCACGGCAACACCTGCCCGGTCATGCTGTCCAGCAGCATCCAGGCGACCCTCATTGGCCGCTACGGCCAGAGCGACTACGGCAAAAGCAAGTTGGCGGGCGAAGAACTGTTTTTTGCCTACGCCCAGGAGACAGGCGCGCCGGTGCTGGTCTACCGCTTCCCGAACCTGTTCGGCAAATGGTGCCGCCCCAACTATAACAGCGCTGTAGCGACGTTTTGCTACAACACCGCCCACGATCTGCCCATCACGGTGAACGACCGTGCCACCGAACTGGAGCTGCTGTACATCGATGATCTGGTGGAGGAAATGCTGGACGCGCTGGAAATGCGCCCCCACCGCTGCGATTATGACGGTCTGACACCGGTTTTCGGTGCCCAGGGCCGCTACTGCGCTGCGCCTGTGACCCATAAGGTAAGCTTGGGCGAAATCGTGGACCTGCTGCAAAAATTCCACGATCAGCCGCAAACATTGGTGGTGCCTGCCATCCCGGCGGGCAGCTTTGCCAAAAAGCTGTACTCCACCTATCTTTCCTATCTGCCCAAAGAAAAGGCCGCCTTTCCGTTAAAAAGGAATGTGGATGCCCGCGGCAGCTTTACCGAGCTGCTGAAAACCGAAAACTGCGGCCAGTTCAGCGTGAATGTCTCAAAGCCCGGCATTACCAAGGGCCAGCACTGGCATAACACCAAGTGGGAATTTTTCATTGTGGTGGCGGGCCGCGCCCTGATCCAGGAGCGCCGCGTGGACAGCGGCGAAGTGCTGGAATTTACCGTGAGCGGCGATGCCCCCACGGCCGTGCAGATGCTGCCGGGATATACCCATAATATCATCAACCTGAGCGACACCGAGGACCTCATCACCCTGATGTGGGCCAACGAACCGTTTGACCCGGAGCGGCCGGATACGTTTGGGCTGAAAGTTTAAACGCGGGCAAGTTGGTTGCCGCCAACGAAAGGCTCCCTCTGTGAGGGAGCTGTCAGCGAAGCTGACTGAGGGAGAGAGCCGTGCCGAGACCCGAAGTTTCGGACATTTATTAGTTTCTCTCCCCCACCGCCTACGGCGGAGCCCCCTCCCAGAGGGGGCCTTAAAAGAGAGGTGCAATATGAACAAACTCAAACTCATGACCATCATCGGCACTCGGCCGGAGATCATCCGGTTGTCGGCCGTTATCAAAAAATGCGATGTCTACTTTGACCAGATCCTGGTCCACACCGGCCAGAACTACGATTATAACCTGAACCAGGTCTTTTTCGAGGATCTGGGTCTGCGCGCCCCCAACTTCTACCTGGATGCAGTGGGTAAGGACCTGGGCGAGACCATCGGCAACATTATTGCAAAATCCTACGCCCTGATGGTGGAACAGAAGCCCGATGCCCTGCTGATTCTGGGCGACACCAACAGCTGCCTGTCCGCCATCGCGGCCAAGCGGCTGCACATCCCCATCTTCCACATGGAAGCCGGCAACCGCTGCTTTGATGAGTGCCTGCCCGAGGAGACCAACCGCCGCATTGTGGACCATATTTCTGACGTTAATATGTGCTATTCGGAGCATGCCCGCCGTTACCTGAATGCCGAAGGCACCGCTAAAGAGCGCACTTTCGTCACGGGTTCCCCGATGGCCGAAGTGCTGCATGCCAACCTTGAAAAGATCGAGGCCAGCGATGTGCTGGAGCGCCTGGGTCTGGAGCCGCAGAAGTACATGCTGCTCTCCGCTCACCGTGAGGAAAACATCGATACAGAGCAGAATTTCATCGATCTGTTCACCTCCATCAACCACTTGGCCGAGACCTACGACATGCCGATTTTGTACAGCTGCCACCCGCGCAGCAAAAAGCGGCTGGATGCCATGGGCTTTAAGCTGGACGAGCGCGTCAAGCTGCACGAGCCCCTGGGCTTCCACGATTACAACCACCTGCAGATGAACGCGTTCGCCGTCATCTCGGATTCCGGTACGCTGCCGGAGGAATCCAGCTTCTTTACCAGCGTGGGGCATCCGTTCCCGGCGGTCTGCATCCGCACCTCCACCGAGCGCCCCGAGGCGCTGGACAAGGGCTGCTTTGTGCTGGCCGGCATCCGCGCCGGCGGCGTGGAGCAGGCTGTCGAGACCGCTGTAGCCATGAACGCCAACGGCGACAACGGCATCCCTGTCCCCTACTACACCGAGGATGTCTCCACCAAGGTGGTCAAGATCATCCAGAGCTACACCGGCGTGGTCAATAAGATGGTGTGGCGGAAGAATTAAGATTGGAATAACTTACCTATGCGAATTTTGGTCGTGACCCAGCATTTTTGGCCGGAAAATTTCCGGATCAATGATATTGTCGAGGGCTTTGTGCAGGATGGGCTGGAAGTGGACGTGCTCTGCGGCCTGCCCAACTATCCTAAGGGCGAGTGGTTCCCCGGCTACAGCGCGAACGGCCCCTTTGAAGAAAACTACAAAGGTGCGTACATTTTTCGCGCGCGGGAGATCCCTCGCAAGGGCAACACCGGCAAGACGATTTTTCTGAATTACGTCAGCTGGCCGCTGTATGCTGCCGGTGCGCTGAACCGCCTGCCCGGCGGGTACGATGCGGTGTTCTGCTTCAACACCAGCCCGGTGCTGATGTGCTGGCCGGCCATCAAATATGCCAAAAAGCATAAAATTCCCTTTACTAACTATGTGCTGGACCTCTGGCCGGAAAACCTGTACAGCGTACTGCCTGTCAAAAATACTTTTATGCGATGGGTGGCACAGACGGTCAGCGACAGCCTGTATAAACGCGCCGACCGCCTGATCGCCATGAGCGAACCGCTGCAAAAGCGGCTGATCGCCCGCACCGGCAAGCCGGAAAAAGATGTGGCGGTTATTTCGCAGTACTGCGAGGATTTTTATGCTGTGCCCTGCCATGACCCGGAGTTGGAGGCCCGTTTTGCCGGGCGGTTCAACCTGGTGTTCACCGGCACGTTCACCCCGGCGCAAAGCCTGGATATGGTGTTGCGCGCCGTGCTGGATGCCCGCGCTGCCGGGGCCGAAAACCTGCACCTGCTGCTGGTGGGCGATGGCATGAGCCGCGAGAGCCTGCAAGCCCTGGCCGAAGAACTCCACGCCGGGGATGCGGTGACCTTTTACGGCAGTGTGCCCGCCGAAAAAGTGCCGAGTTTTACAACCCTGGCCGATGCCCTGCTGATTTCCCTGTCCGATTCCCCGGATTTAGGGCTTACGGTGCCCGGCAAGCTGGCCAGCTACATGGCTGCCGGTAAGCCGGTGGTAGCCAGCATGAACGGTGCCGGGTATGAGGCGGTAAAAGAAAGCGGCGGCGGCCTTGTCAGCCCTGCCTGTGACCGGGCCGCACTGGCGGCCAACCTGCTGGCGCTGTACCGCATGGCTCCCGCTGACCGTGCCGCCCTGGGTGCCAAAGCCAAGGCCTACTACGAAGCCCACTACCGCCGCGCCGAACTGCTGCGCCGCCTGGAAAGCTTTACCCTGCGGGGAGAATAAGAAAACACGAGGTACCTCCTTTTGGATAAAAAAATTTTGGTGCTGATCCCTTGTTATAACGAGGAAGAAAACATCGTAGCAACGGTGGAACGCTTGAAATCTACCTGCCCGCAGGTGGATTTCCTTGTCATCAACGACTGCTCTACCGACCATAGCGCCGACATCCTGCGCACCCACCATTACCCGTTTTTGGACCTGCCGGTCAACCTGGGCATTGGCGGCGGTGTGCAGTGCGGCTACCAGTATGCGGTGCACAACGGTTACGATGTGACCGTGCAGATGGACGGTGACGGTCAGCACGACCCCGCCTACCTGATGGAAGTGGTGCAGCCCGTGCTGGATGGCACCTACGATATGTGCATCGGCAGCCGCTTTATTAAAAAGGAAGGCTTCCAGACCAGCTTTATGCGCCGGGTGGGCATCCGCTTTTTAAGCTGGCTGATCCACCTGCTGTGCGGCAAACGTGTGCTGGATGTTACCAGTGGTTTCCGCGCCTGCAACGCCCGGATGACTGCCTATTTTGCACGTCACTACGCCATTGATTACCCCGAGCCGGAGGCGATCCTTGCCGCCAGCCTGGCGGGTTTCTCGGTGGGCGAAGCCCCCGTCATCATGCGGGAGCGCCAGGGCGGCGTGTCCAGCATCCACAGCTTTAAAAGTGCCTACTACATGATCAAGGTGTCGCTGGCGCTCATCATTGACCGCTTCTCCATCCACAAGGTAAAAGGAGGCAAAGCATGACCCCACAATTGCAGCTGTTTATGGTGCTGGGTGCGCTGGTGCTGCTGTGCATCATTTTTACCCTGCTCAAGCGCGGGCTGATGAGCGTGAAGTACAGCCTGCTGTGGCTTTTGCTGGCGGTGGCGCTGGTCATCGCTGCGGCGTTCCCCTACGTAATTTACGTGCTGCGGGATATTTTGTCCATTGAAATGCCGGTCAACCTGGTATTTTTGTTGATGTTCTGCTTTGTGCTGGTGGTGCTGCTTTCGTTGAGCATCGCCATCACCCAATTGGCCGAAAAGTGCAAGCGGCTGACCCAGGCCAACGCGATTTTGGAAAAGCGTGTGCGTGACCTGGAAGAAAAGAATCGATAAGACGATACAAAAGAGCTAAAGAGAGAGTGCGGTTATGACGATCACTTGGGAGCAGATCCTCGCCTTTTTGTGCGAGGATCAGTCAATGGCGGTCACATCGCTGTTGTTTATCGCCTTTTTTGCGGCGGTGGCGCTGGTGCATTACGCGCTGCCGCGGGTGCTGCGCCCCTACTTCTTGCTGGCGGCCAGTTATGGATTTTTCTGCTATGACCCCGTCAACCGCCCGCTGGTGGGTGTGTTGCTGGGGGCCACGGTGGTCAGCTGGCTGTGCGGCCTGGTCATCGGCAAAGTCAAAGCCAAGCCCGTGCGGGTGCTGGCGCTGCTGGTGACGGTGCTGGGCGGCGTAGGCATTTTGGTCTACTACAAATACTGGAATATGCTGGCCGATACCCTCGGCGGCAGCATCCTCAGCCACCGGGATAACCTGCTGGCACCTTTGGGCCTGAGCTACTTCACCTTTGCGGCGATGAGCTACGCCATTGATGTGTATAAACGACGCTGCAAGGTTGAAATGAACCCGCTGCACTATGCGCTGTTCGTCAGCTTCTTCCCCACGCTCATCACCGGCCCCATTGAGCGCTACCCCCAGATGCGCCCGCAGATCCAGAAAAGCCGCCGCTTCAGCTACAATCGCTGCGCGGGCGGCGCGTTCCGCATGCTGTGGGGCTACACCAAAAAGATGGTCATTGCCGACAACCTGAGCCAGTACGTCTCTTTCGTTTACGGCAATATGTCGGAGATGAGCGGCCCCAACCTGTTTGCCGCCACGGTGCTGTTTGCCGTGCAGCTGTACATGGACTTTTCGGGCTGCTGCGATATCGTGCTGGGCGCGGCGCGCATCCTGGGCTACGATTTGATTGAAAACTTCAACTCCCCCTTTGAGGCCCGCAGCTTCAACGATTTCTGGCGGCGGTGGCATATCTCGATGACCGGCTGGTTCCGGGATTACGTCTACTTCTCGCTGGGCGGCAGCCGCTGTGCGCCCTGGCGGCACTACTTAAACATCGTCATCGTGTTTTTATGCAGCGGCCTGTGGCATGGGGCCGACTGGCGGTACCTCGCCTGGGGCCTGGCCTGCGGCCTGTTTGCCGCCTTTGGTGCCATGACCGCCAAGGCCCGCAAGAAGCTTGAAAAATTCAATCCGCTGTACCAGCAGGCCTGGCTGAAAACCGTCTGCCAGGTGACCATCACCGATCTGCTGTTCTGCTTTACCCTCGTATTCTTCGCAGCAGCGCTGTATAACGCCGACCCGTTCGCCATCTACAGCGCCATGCTGCAGGGCTGGAACGGCCTTGCCGGCAGCTGGCACCAGGTGCAGCAGATGCTGCTGGACTGCGGCATCGATGGCCGCCTGCCGGTGGTGCTGCTTTTTGGCACCTTTGTGGTGCTGGCCGTGGAGCACGGCGGGCGCAGCGTGGCCCGCTGGATCCGCGAGCAGGTCTGGCCGCTGCGCTGGACGCTCTACTACGCTGCGGCAGCTGCGATCTTGTTCTTCGCGGCGTTCGGCCAGTCGGCGTTCATCTACCAGCAATATTAACGAAAGGCGGTGCATTATGGCTAAATCCCCTACCCCGATCCCCGCGCCGCCGGTCAAAATTCAGCGCGATGCCACCCCGGCCGCAGCTGCCCCGGCACCGGCCAAACCGAAGCCGAAAAAGCGCCGCAAGCGCCGCCGCAATCCCGTATTGTGGTTTTTGCACGGCCTGATCCGCCGCATCTATTTTGGCTTAAAAACCGCCAGCCGTCTGGTGCTGCTGGTGCCTATCCTCGTGTTCATGGTGGCGTTCAGCTATAACGTGGACCGCAGCGGCCTGTTCCAGGGCGCGCTGGCCCCCCGCCGCATCGTGGACTTGATGCTGCAGGGGTACGATGTGACCAACTTCGAGCAGATGGACGAGCGCCAGGTGGTACAATTGTTCGCGCAGGACGTGGAGCAGGCCCCCGAGGCTATCGGCATCGGCTCCAGCCGCGTGTTGCAGTTCAACCGGGAAAACACCGGCGTGGATACCTTTTTTAATATGGGCGTTACCGGCGCGGACGTGCGCGACAACATGACCAGCTACTACAAGATGGTCAGCTACGGCAAAACGCCCAAGGTGCTGCTATGGAGCATCGACCCCTGGGTCTTTTACGGCAGCGAGGATGCCTTTGACTCCCGCGCCGATGCCGACCTGTACAACGAGTTTTTGACCAAGGTGCTGAACGTCCCCACCGATTACGAGGAGCCGGACAAAGTGGAGCTGTGGAAGGCGCTGGCCGACCCGGCCTACTTCCAGGGCAACGTGGACTACTACATAAAGAACCGCGGCCAGGCCACGGTCACCGATGACGAGGGCAACACCATTGAGTTCAACCCCGTGCAGGGCGACCCCTACGACCAGACGACCACGATCAAACGGTCGGACGGCAGCGTTTTGTACGATGTAGCGTTCCGCACCCAGACGGCGGACCAGATCCGCACCCTGGCCGCCGAAGCCTGCATGAGCTTTAACAGCGTACACATGGAAGGTTTCGATGAGATGAGCGCCACCCAGATCCAGGCGTTTACCTCCTTTATGGATTACGCCAAGGAGCAGGGCACCACCGTGATTTTGGTGCTGTCGCCCTGGCACCCCTATCTGTACGGCTATCTGATCGCCGAGCCGGAACTGCACAAGGGTTTCTTCCAGGTGGAGAACTGGCTGCGCGAATACTGCGCAAAAAATAACGTGCCGCTGTATGGCAGTTACGACCCCGAGTGCATTGAGGGGTTGGAGGAAACGGATTTCTTTGACGGTCTGCACTGCGCCGGGACCGGCATTGCACGGTTCTTCCCCGGCATACCGCAGGCCTTGCAGCAGTTGGAAACGGGCACCCTGCCCGACCCGCTGGCTGTGCACCCGCGCACCAGCCTGGAAAGCGCAGACCCCGATGTTGTAGAGACCCCGAACGGTGAGACTGCCGAAACGGCACAGGAGGGATAAGTATGGCATTTATTTCTATCAGCATCACCAAAAATCATCCGCTGATCTTGGGCAAGGGCGGCTTTGGCCGCCAGCTGGCGGACTGGCTCTCGGCCGAGGGCTGGGGCGAGGCGGAATTCCTCGATGATAACGCCCCCGGCTGCGTGGGCGGTCTGCGGGACTACGCCGACCCCAAGCTGTTAAAGCCGGGCCGCCCGGCCTTTGTGGCCCTGGGTGACAACGCCCTGCGGGTGGAACTGCTGCAAAAGCTGGCCGCTGCTGGGTATGATACGCCGGTGTTCATCAGCGATATGGCAGCCGTCAGCCCCAGCGCCGTGCTGGAGCCGGGCTGCGTGATCTTGCCCCAGGCTTACGTGGGGGCCGGTGCGCACTTGGGCGTTGGCTGCATCGTCAACGGCGGGGCCATCGTGGACCACGGTGCCACTTTGGGACGTGGTGTACACATTGCCCCCGGCGGCATCGTAAAAGCCGGTGCCGAGGTAGAAGCCCTGACCAAGGTGGATTCTGGGGAAATTGTGAGAAAGTAAAGGCCTCTCCGGTGAGGAGCCGCAGACTGTCGGAAAGCACTTTGTAGGGGCGAACAGTGTTCGCCCGTGGTAATTGGCGGCAACGCCAGGTTCCCCGGGCGGATATAGAATCCACCCCTACGGTTTTACGGTGCAACACAAACAAAAGGCCCCCTCAGCGAGGGGGCTCTTATTGCTATACCCTAAGGAGGTTCTATGCCAAACAATAAAACCGCGCGCCGCGATTATATTGACATTATGAAAGGCCTGGGTATCCTGCTGGTGGTGCTGGGGCATTTTATGGAGCAGTTCCGCTTCGGCTTCAAGCCCATCGGGGCAACGTTCATTTGCATCTACCTGTTCCATATGGCGCTGTTCTGCATCTGCAGCGGGCTGGTGGCGCATTTCAGTTTATGGAAACTCATCACCCAGCAGGTGTGGCTGTACGCCTTGGGTCAGGCAATCATGCTGGTGTTCCGCGCCGTGATTTTGCGGGAGGATTTTGCCGCATCTGGCGGGCTGCTGCTGGCTTTTCTGCTGCCCTGGCGGCATATGTGGTACCTGTATGCGCTGATCTTCTGGCACCTGACTCTGCCGCTGCTGACCCGTCTGAGGGATAAAGGCCTGCCTTTTGCCCTACTGGGGTTGGCGGGGGCCGTGGCGCTGGGCTTATGGGCTGGCAACGTGGATTGGCCGTTTACGCTGGTGCGTGTGTTTGCCTACTACCCGTTTTATGCGTTTGGTGTGTTGTTCCGCCCGCAGATTGACCGGCTGGATGACCTGGCCGCGACCAGCCCCGTGATGCGTCTGGCCCCGGCGGGGGCGCTGGTGGTCTGCTACGGGCTGTACTTCCGCAGCCTGATGCTGCAGGAGGGTCAGCTGCGGGAAAGCGCCAAAATTTTTAACGATGTTGCCTATGGCGATGGCTATGCCCTGCCCGACCGGGCGCGGTTTTACGCCATCGGCATTGTGACCAGCCTGGCGCTGATCGCCGCGCTGGGTAGCTGCAAAGCCTTTGCAAATTTAGGGAAAAAGACGCTTTCTGTCTATCTTTTCCACATGCCGATTTTTGCGTTTTACAGTGAGCTGGGCTTTTTCCAGCTTGCCCACGAGAAGCCGCTGCCGGTCACGGTGGTGTTTGTGCTGCTGGAAGCCCTGGGCTGCGTCTGCCTGTTGGCAAGTGCGCCGGTGAGCAAGACGTTTGATGCTGTGGCGAATGTTTGGTATAGACTGCGCAAAAAGTGATTTCGTCCTTTGGGGCGCCGGGTGACCGGCGCTCTTTTCTTTTGTGCAAATCCTATTGACAACATGACTACTTTGCATTACAATATACTCAAACAAGACTATGGCAATGCAAGGTAGTGGGAGGAGGTGGTCACTTGTTTGACCAATCGCAGCTGCGCAAGGGGACGCTGGAAGGCTGCATATTAAAAATCATCGCGGCGGAGCCGACCTATGGGTATGCCATTGCCGCTACCCTGCGGGAAAGCGGCTTTGCCGACCTGACCGAGGGGACCCTCTATCCCCTGCTGCTGCGGCTGGAGCGCAAGGGATTGATTAAGGCCGAGTACCGCGCCGGTTCCGGCGGACCGAGCCGCAAATATTACCAGCTGACCCCGGACGGAACAACCTACCTACAGGAATTCACGGCCGCTTGGCGCAGCGCCAGTGCCGCCGTCAACCGCATTTTACAGGACAAGGAGGGCTGAACCATGAAATTCCGCAACGAGTACAAGCAGCTGAAACGGGAAAACAACCTCATCTTTTCCACGCTGGCCGAATGCGACCGTGATACCATTACCGACATCCTGAACACCATCAGCAACACGCGCGGCATCAACTACGAGGTCGAGCTCGTGCGCAAGGACCTCATTGCCATGGCCGCCAGCGCCGAAGCGGAGGGCCAATTCCTGCCCGCGGTCATCGGGGATGTGGGGGCATTCAAGCTGGACCTGCTGGCCAGCATCCCCCGCCCCAAGCTGCTGGATTACATGCTGGACAGCCTGATGTGGATGTGCATTTACGGCCTGGCGATGTCAACGACCTATTTGCTGCTGCGCGGTGCGTGGGACAGCCACTTTGATGCTGCCACGCTGGGGCTTTGCATCGTGGTGATGATGCCCAGTGCCTGGTTGATGCAGCGCATCGTCCCCACATCCTGGCTTTCCTACGGCAAGGGGTTACGGTATGGCAGTGCGCAGGCGGCGCTGCTGGCGTTATGGCTGGTGGAGTTTTGGTTGATTTATAACTGGGTCTACTCGGCCCTGCCAGTGGTCGGCATCCCCAACGCTGTGGCTGCGGTACTGTTCGCGGTGCTTACCCTGGTCCTGCGCGCCTGGCGCACCCGCCGCTACAATCAATTGGCCGATGCCCGCCCCTGGCGCACCGTAACCGATGGTAACAAATAATAAAAAATGCCCCCGCTGGTTCGCACAATCCAGCGGGGGCCCTCCTTTTCTTGAAAGAAAAGGAGCAAAAGAACTTTAACAAGACTCTCCCTAAAGAAGATGGCTAATTAAATATTTTCCAAGATTTTGTCGCCCATTTCGGTGCAGCCAACCTTGGTGCAGCCTTCGGCCATCATGTCGGCGGTACGGTAGCCCGCATCCAGTACGGCGTTGACGGCGGCTTCGATCTCGTCAGCCTCGGTAGGCATATCAAAGCTGTAGCGCAGCATCATGGCGGCGGACAAAATGCAGGCGATGGGGTTCACGATATCCTGCCCGGCGATATCAGGGGCGGAGCCGTGGATCGGCTCATACAGGCCGCAGGTGCCCTCGCCTAGCGAGGAGGACGGCACCATGCCGATGCTGCCGGTGATCTCGCTGGCTTCATCAGACAAAATATCGCCGAACATGTTCTCGGTGACGATGACATCAAACTGCGCGGGGTTCTTGCAGATCTGCATAGCGCAGTTGTCCACGAACATTTCGTTATACTCCACCTCAGGGTACTCGGCCTGCAGGCGGTGCATGACGGCGCGCCACAGGCGGCTGGTGTCCAGCACGTTGGCCTTGTCCACGCAGGTCAGCTTCTTGCGGCGCTTCATGGCCGTCTCAAAGCCGATGCGGCCGATGCGCTCGATCTCATGCTCGGAGTAGGGCATCGTGTCGATGGCGACTTTCTCGCCGTTTTCTTCGATGGTCTTATGCTCGCCGAAGTAAACACCGCCGATCAGTTCGCGCACAACGATAAAGTCGATGCCCTGGTCCACAATGGATTTTTTCAGCGGAGAGGCATCCGCCAGCTGGGGCCAGATTTTGGCCGGACGGTTGTTGGCGTACAGACCCATGCCCGCGCGCAGACGCAGCAGGCCCTTTTCGGGGCGGCGGTCGCCGGGCATGCCCTCCCACTTGGGGCCGCCGATGGCACCAAGCAGCACACTGTCGGACTGTTTGCACTTTTCCAGTTCGGCAGCGGGCAGCGGGTCGCCGAATTTATCAATGGCTTCGCCGCCCATGTAGGCGCGGGTGTAAGTGAAGGTGTGGCCGTGCTTGGCAGCAATCTTGTCCAGCACACGCACCGCCTGGGTCACGATCTCCGGGCTGGAGCAGTCGCCGTAGATCAGGGCTATGTTCTTGTTCATATGCAGAATCCTCCTCCTATGTGGCTCCCTCTGTGAGGGAGCTGGCTGCGCGGAGCGCAGACTGAGGGAGAGACTGTACCCAAAGCAGGCACTAAGATAAGGCTCTCTCCCCCACCGCTTCGCGGAGCCCCCTCGCAGAGGGGGCCTTTATAAGGTCTCAATCTTTCAAGCTGTTCATCAGGCCGCCCTGGCGGATGATGTTCTGGATAAACTCCGGGAACGGGGCTGCCTGGAAGGTCTGGCCGGTGGTCTCGTCAGTGATAACGCCGGTGTCAAAGTTGACGCTGACGATATCACCCTCGTTGATGGCCTCGCTGGCGGCGGGGCACTCCAAGATCGGCAAACCAATGTTGATGGCATTGCGGTAGAAGATGCGGGCAAAACTCTTGGCGATGACGCAGCTGATGCCGGCGGCCTTAATAGCCACGGGCGCATGCTCGCGGGAGGAGCCGCAGCCGAAGTTCTCGCCGCCCACCATCAGGTCGCCCTGCTTGACGCGGGTAATGAACGTTTTATCGATATCTTCCATGCAGTGGCTGGCAAGTTCGGCGGCACTCTGGGTGTTCAGGTAGCGGGCGGGGATGATAACATCGGTGTCGATGTTGTCGCCGTATTTAAAAACAGGTCCTTTTGCGTTCATGGCTCAAACCTCCCTCGGATCGGTGATGTAGCCGGTCAGCGCACTGGCTGCGGCGGTGGCAGGGCTGGCGAGGTAGACCTCGGAGTCTACATGGCCCATGCGGCCTACAAAGTTGCGATTGGTGGTGGAAACGCAGCGCTCCCCTGCCGCCAGAATACCCATGTAGCCGCCCAGGCAGGGGCCGCAGGTGGGGGTGGACACGATGCAGCCGGCATCGATGAATGCCTCGGTGTAGCCGCGCAGGATGCACTCTTTGTAGACAGCCATGGTGGCGGGGATGATGATGCCGCGCACACCCTTGGCGATGTGCTTGCCTTTCAGCACCTCGTAGGCGGCCTGCATATCCTCGATGCGGCCGTTGGTGCAGGAACCGATGACGATCTGGTCGATCTTGATGGCTTTGCCCTCTTTAGCCAGGTGGGTGTTCTCGGGCAGGTGCGGGTAGCTGACGGTGGGTTCCAGCGTAGTCAGGTCAATGGTGACGGTGCGCTCGTACTCGGCATCGGGGTCGGCCTCGTACTTGACCCAGGGGCGCTGGCTGCGGCCCTTTAAGTAGGCTTCGGTGATCTCATCCACCGGGAAGATGCCGTTTTTGGCACCAGCCTCGATCGCCATGTTGCAGATGCAGAGGCGGTCCTCCATGGTCAGGCTCTTGACACCTTCGCCCACGAACTCCAGGCTCTTGTACAAAGCACCGGAAACGCCGATCTCACCGATCAGGTGCAGGATGACATCCTTGCCGGTGACGGGGCGCTGGATGGCACCGGTCAGTTCGACCTTGATCGCGGCGGGAACCTTGAACCAGGCCACGCCTTTAGCCATACCGGCGGCCATATCGGTGGAGCCAACGCCGGTGGAGAATGCGCCCACGGCACCGTAGGTGCAGGTGTGGCTGTCGGCACCGATGATGCAGTCACCGGCGGTCACGATGCCTTTTTCGGGCAGCAGCGCATGTTCCACGCCCATCTCGCCCACATCGTAGAAGTTGAGAATGTCGTATTTATCGGCGAACTGGCGGCACTGTTTGGACTGGGTAGCGCTCTTGATGTCCTTGTTGGGAACAAAGTGGTCCAGCACGATGTTGACGCGGGTGCGGTCAAACACCGAGTCAAAACCGGCTTTCTCAAACTCGTTGATGGCTACCGGGGTGGTGATGTCGTTGCCCAGCACAATATCAAGCTTGGCGTTAATAAGCTGGCCGGCCGTCACGGCTGCTTCTCCGCAATGCGCGGCCAGGATCTTTTGTGTCATGGTCATTCCCATGGTGTTCCCTCCGTTTTGGCTTCTATTGCCCCTTGTGTAGGGGCGGATGCTTGCATCCGCCCGCGGGTCGATGCGAGCATCGACCCCTACAGTTTGTGGGGCGCTGTATCACTTATTATTGATTGCACTCACCAAAGCCTTGATACCGGCCACGATGATGTCGGTGTGGGTGCCGCAGCCCCAGGTCTCCTCGCCGGAGGCCCATTTCAGGCCAACGTAAGAGCAGGCGCGGGAGTCGGTGTCGGAATCCAGCGCGTGCTCGCTGTAGTGTACCAGGGTGAAGTGCATGCCGGTCTGCTGCTCAATAGCGGTAGCCACAGCATCCAAGCGGCCGTTGCCGGTAGCCGAGCACTTGGTCTCGCTGCCGTTGACCGACAGCGTGATGTTGGCGGTGATGGTGCTGTCCGGGTTCTGTACAAAGTGGGCTTCGGGGATGTTCAGCGGATTGTTGTGGTTGAGGTAGGCTGTCTCAAAGACGTAGAGCACTTCCTTGACGCTCAACTCGCGGTGCTCGTGATCGCTGACATCCTTGACGCGGTAGCCCAGATCCTCGCGCATCTTCGGTGGCGGGTTGTAGCCGTAGTTCTGCTGCAGCAGGAACCCGATGCCGCCCTTGCCGCTCTGGCTGTTGATGCGGATAACATCTGCATCGTAGGTACGTCCAATATCGTGGGGGTCGATGGGGATGTAGGGGCAGGTCCAGTCGTGGAGTTTCTTCTCCTTGCGCCAGGTCATGCCCTTGGCGATGGCATCCTGATGGCTGCCGCTGAAGGCTGCGAACACCAGCGCACCGGCGTAAGGCGTACGCTCGTAGACGTGCATGCGGGTCACGCGCTCGTAGATCTCGCAGATCTTGGGCATGTCGCTGAAATCGAGGTGCGGGTCCACACCGTGGCTGTACATGTTCATAGCCAGCGTGATAGCGTCCACGTTGCCGGTGCGCTCGCCGTTGCCAAACAGGCAGCACTCGATGCGCTGGGCACCGGCCAGCACGGCCAGCTCGGCATCGGCTACGCCGCAGCCGCGGTCATTGTGGGGGTGGGTGGAAAGAATAACGCTGTCACGATATTTCAGGTGGTTGGAGCACCACTCGATCTGGTTTGCGTAGATGTGGGGCATGCTCATCTCCACCGTGACCGGCAGGTTGATGATCATGGGGCGGTCCGGCGTGGGCTGCATGACATCCAACACGGCGTTGCAGACTTCCACGGCGTACTCCGGCTCGGTGCCGGTGAAGCTTTCGGGGCTGTACTCAAACAGGAAGTTGCCCTCGTATTCCTCGCTCAGCTGCTTGACCAGCTTCGCACCGTCCACGGCGATTTGTTTGATTTCTTCCTTGGACTTTTTGAACACCTGCTCGCGCTGTGCAACGCTGGTGGAGTTGTAGAAGTGGATGATGGCGCGGGGCGCACCCTTGACGGCCTCAAACGTCTTGCGGATGATGTGGTCGCGGCACTGGGTCAGCACCTGGACGGTGACATCCTGGGGGATGCGGTTGCCATCGATCAGCTTGCGCAGGAACTCGTACTCGGTCTCGCTGGCGGCTGGGAAACCGACCTCGATCTCCTTGAAACCGATTTTAATCAGCATATCGTAGAATTCCAGCTTTTCGTCCAGGCTCATCGGCACGATCAGGCTCTGGTTGCCATCGCGCAGGTCAACGCTGCACCAGGCCGGGGCTTTTTCGATGTGGTCCTTTTTGGTCCACTCATACACATGGCCAGGCTCAACCGGCGGCGGATAATACCCTACATGATACTTGGTTGCGTCCATCATAATAAAAATGCCTCCTTCAAAGCGTTGTGCCTTTGAAAGGAGGTAAAATAAAACCGTCCCCCAAAGGCGGATTGCCTTTGAGAGACGGGAGCAAATTTACAGTTGCTGTACCCGCGGTACCACTCTCATTGTCGCATTGCGACCTCTCTGCACGATCAGCGAGTTTGCTGTAGATTAAGCAAACGGCGAATCGCTCCTGCATGATAACGGTCAGGTGCCGGCCATGCCTACAGCGAAAAGCTATCAGCACAGCTGCTCCGGGGCCAGTGACGCTATATCTGCCGCACCGTCTTGCACCAACCAACGGCTCTCTGCAGCGGGGTGGATATGGCTTTCTCCCCATCTTTGCATTTGAATCAATGAGATTATTTTAGCGGATTTTGCCGATGGTGTCAACCGTTAATTTGCACAATTGCTGACTTTGTGTTTTGGCTATGTTGCCTAGCGGCCCTGCCTGCCTAGCGGCAGGGCTTTCTCCAGATTGACCCCTCCGGGGCCAAAGCATTTTATAAATGTATCGTAGGGGCGATCATTGAGCGCCCGTGGAATCTAGCGTTACCACAAAACTCCACGGGCGAACACTGTTCGCCCCTACGACCCCTTTGCCAATGGTACTGTAGGGAGAGGTCTTGACCCCTCCTGACCGTAGGGGCATCACGGGTTGTCCCCTATCTTCCTTTTTTACAAAAACTATGGTATAATCAACTCACCTATCTAAACCAAAAGAAAGGACAACTCCATGTTGCTTTCCAAATATAAACCCCTGGCGCAAAAGGTGTATTGCGCGGCGATCGTGCTGCTGCTGATCTTGTCGGAGGTGTTCAGCTCCAATATCCAGGCGACATTGCCGACCTTTAGCAGCCTGGCCCGCCTGGCCTTGACGGGCGGTGCGGTGGCGCTGCTGGGTGTCAAAATTTTCTTCCTGACGGACTACGAGGCCCGCTGGCAGCCGATTTTGGCCGCCCTGGTGCTGGCCTACACCGCTTTCGCCACCTGGTATGGCGATGACGTGTGGTTTTTCCTGGCCGCGCTGGTGGGCCTGGGCGCTAAAGATGTGGATATAAAGGCTGCCCTGCGCGTCTACCTGGCGGCGGCCGTGGCGGGCCTGCTGGTGGTGCAGCTGCTCCATTTTGCCACCCCGCTTATGCCCTACAACTTCTACTGCCGCAACTGGGATTTCGGCTACGGCCACTACAACGGTTTCGGCGCGCGGCTGGCGGGCGTGTTCTTCGCCTGGGGCTGGCTGCGGCACGACAAACTGTGTGCCATCGACTGGATGGGCCTTGCTGCGCTGGCAATTTTTACCTACAAAGTCCCCGGCAGCCGCGGCGCGTTCGGCGGCATGGCGGTTATGTTCCTGCTGTTTGCGGTGCAGAAATTCTTCCCCAAACTGTTTGACAACAAAATTTGGTACGGCTTTGTGCTGGCCGTTCCGGTGGTGCTGGTGGTGTTCAGCTTGTATGCCGGGTACATTTATAACCCGGAATGGCCCTACGACCACATGGCGATTTTGCTGTTGAGCATCTTCCTGTCCGGTCGGTTTGAAATTTGGCACAACGTGTTCTGGGGCTCTCCCCTCACCCTGTTGGGCGGCCTGCCCACCGATGGCGATGAACACCACGCCATTGATAACACCTTTTTGGCTGTGCCCATGAACAAGGGCCTGCTGGGCGCGGTGCTTGTGGCAGCGTTCTTCCTGCTGCTGCTGTGGCGGCTGTGCAAAAAGCATCGCTCCACCGATACGATCTGCCTGCTGGCCCTGACGCTCTACCTGTTCATGGAAAACAAGCCGTTCCTGCTCTCCGCCAACCCGTTTTTGCTGCTGGCCCCCGTTGTGTTTTTTGGCAGTGCAAAGACGCAAAAAGGAAAATCATAAATATGCCCTTGCTTACAGCCCTGCCGCCCGGCAGGGCTGCTTTTGTTTTAGGGCAAAAAGGTTTTTGAAAAATCTAAATCTTTTCAGACTAATTTCAGATAAGGGCGGTATACTCTGGGTGTCGAAAGGGAAAACACCCACGACACATACAAACTGAAAAGGAAGGATTTACTTATGAAACGTTTATTTTCTATGATCGCTGCCCCTGTTATGGCTCTCTTTGCCGGTGTCAACGCTGCCACCCCTGTCGCCAGTACCGCTGCGGCTGAAAACCCGCCCGCCATTGTAGAGGAAGCCCCCGCCGAGCAGGAGCAGGCCCCCGAGGGCGTAGACCCGCAGGATGCGGGCCTGAGCGGCAAGGTTACGGCCATTGACGGCAGCAGCGTGACCGTGGTGCTGGCCGAGCGCCCTGCCCTGCCGGAAAATGACGGCACCGCCCCCACCCAGCCCGCCGATAGCCAGCAGCCCACGGATGGCCAGAAACCTGCCGATAACGGCACCATGGCAAAGCATGCCGATGACCAGACCCCGCCGGAGAAACCGGCTGACGATGCCGCCCCCGAAAAGCCCGCCGATGACGCTGCCCCGGAGAAGCCGGAGGATGGCGTGGCCCCGGAGATGAACTGGAGCGCCGAGCCTGTGACCTACGACCTGAGCAATGCGACCATCACCGTGGAAAATGACGGCGTAGTCAGCGGCGGTTCCCTGAGTGATATTACCGTGGACAGCCTGCTGCTGCTCAAGGCGGATGAAAACGGCACCATCATTGCCGTGACCGTGCTTGCACAGGGCTGATTTATATAGAGCTGCCTTGCCCATTGGGCAGGCTGCATAAAAGTGCTGCCGGGTGGTTTGGCCCGGCAGCATTTTGTGGTATAATGGGCGGTATACAGGGGGGGATCGATATGCGCATCCTGATCGTAGAGGATGAAAAACAGCTGGCGCAGACGCTGGTGCAGATCTGTGAGGGGCAGCACTACCAGGCCGAGGCCGTCTACACCGGTCCGGACGGGCTGGCCTATGCCGAAACCGGCGAGTATGATGCCATTGTGCTGGATGTGATGCTGCCCGGCATGGACGGCTTTGCTGTATCCCGTGCGCTGCGCCGTAAAAAAATCGCTACGCCCATTTTGATGCTGACGGCCCGTGACGATGTGCGGGACAAGGTCAACGGGCTGGACTGTGGTGCCGATGACTACATGACGAAGCCGTTTATGCCGGAGGAACTGCTGGCTCGGCTGCGTGCCATGACCCGCCGCCGCGGAGAGATTCAGCTGGAAGAACTGGCCTGGCAGGATCTGACGCTGAAACTGACCAGCTACGACCTTTGCTGCGGGACCCGCAGCGTCCATCTGAATAATAAGGAGTTCGAGGTACTGCGGCTGCTACTCACCTCCCCCGAAGTGGTCATCCCCAAAGAGACCCTCATCACCCGCATCTGGGGCTATGACTCGGATGCCGAGGATAACAATGTGGAAGCCTATATCAGCTTTCTGCGCAAGAAGCTGCGCTTTCTGGGCAGCCGGGTCGCCATTGCCACCCAGCGCAAGGTGGGCTACCGGCTGGAGGTGCAGCCGTGATCCGCCGCCTGCGCCGCAAGTTTATCCTGACCAATATGGCACTGGTCAGCCTGGTGTTGGCGGTGGCGTTCGGCTATCTGCTGTTTTCGACCTCGGTCTCGGCCCGCAAAAGCACCGAGTCTACGCTGCGCCGCACCGTAGAGCAGCAAAGCCCGGCCGAGGATACCCGCCCGGCGATCGAGCCTAAGGACAGCCAAGGCCCCGGCAGCAGCGCCCCGCCGGACAAACCCCGGAGTGAAACCGACCCGGCAGGTGCGCCCCTTGGCGCACAATCCCAGGCACAGCCGCAGACCCAGCAGAGCAGCACAAAAGAACCGTCCACCGCCAGCAGCACAGCCGTATTCTGGGTGCTGCTGGATGCCGATGGCAATATCACCGACAGTGACACCGAGGAGGTCACGATTACCGAGGACACCCTGCGGGATGTGGCGGCTGCCTGGCTGCAGACCGGGCAGCAGAGCGGCATCCTGCCCCGGTACGACCTGCGATACCTGGCCCAGCACACGCCAGAGGGCTGGCGCGTGGCCTTTGCCGACCGCACGGCTGAGTGGCAGGCCGTGTGGGAACTGGCCGAGCGTCTGGTGCTGGTAGGGCTGTGCGTCCTCATTGCGTTTTGGGGCATCAGTGCCCTGCTGGCGCAGATGTCACTGCGTCCGGTGGAGCAGGCCTGGCGGCAGCAGCGGCAGTTTGTAGCTGATGCCAGCCATGAACTGAAAACCCCGTTGACGGTCATTATGGCCAACGCCGACTTGGACCTGCACCATCCAGAGGCGGTCCCCGCCCAGCGCCGCCAGTGGATGGAGGGCATCCGGGATGAAGCTGACCGCATGTACCATCTTGTCGAAGATATGCTGTTTTTGGCTAAAGCGGACGCATTGCGCAAGCCGGATTTTGCGCCGGTGGACCTGAGCACCACCGTGGAAAGCGAGACCCTGAGCTTTGACCCTGTGGCCTATGAGCGTGGTGTCGAACTGGAAACTGACATTGCCCCCGGCCTGACGGTGCAGGGGGATGCCAAACAGCTGGCCCAGCTGGCGGCCATCCTGCTGGATAACGCCTGCAAATACGCAGGCCCCGGCGGGCAGGCCGGGCTGCAGCTGCGCCGCCGCAAAAATATGGCGGTGCTGCGAGTCGCCAACACCGGTGAGACCCTGACCAAAGAAGAACAGGCCCACCTGTTTGAGCGGTTTTACCGCACCGATGCCGCCCGCACACGGGGCGGCTACGGGCTGGGGCTGGCCATTGCCCAAAGCATAACGGCGGCTCACCAGGGGCATATTTCCGTGGAAAGCGCAGACGGAAAAACCACCTTTACCGTGACCCTGCCGCTGAAAAACAACGCAAAGAAATAAAAAACAGCCTCGCCGTTTGGCGGGGCTGTTGGTGGTTATGCGGGGAAAATCAACGGTTCTGCGGGCCGTTTTTCAGGATGACATCGTGGCTGCCGCCCTCGACAATGGAGGTGGAAGAAACCACGGTCAGGCGGGCTTTCTCCTGCAGTTCGGGGATGGAGAGTGCGCCGCAGTTGCACATGGTGGAGCGCACCTTGTACAGGGTGGTCTGCACACCGTCAGCCAGGGGACCGGCGTAAGGCACGTAGGAGTCAACGCCTTCCTCGAAGCTCAGCTTCTGGGCACCGCCCAGGTCGTAGCGTTGCCAGTTGCGGGCGCGGTTGGAACCTTCGCCCCAGTACTCCTTGACGTAGTTGCCGCCCACACGCAGCTTGTTCGTGGGGGATTCGTCAAAGCGGGCAAAGTAGCGGCCCAGCATGACAAAATCAGCGCCCATAGCCAGGGCCAGGGTGATGTGGTAATCCTGCACGATACCGCCATCGGAGCAGATGGGGATATAGATGCCGGTCTCTTTGTAGTACTCGTCACGGGCCTTGGCGACCTCGATGACAGCGGTAGCCTGGCCGCGGCCAATGCCCTTGGTCTCGCGGGTGATGCAGATGGAGCCGCCGCCGATGCCGATCTTGATAAAGTCAGCACCAGCCTTAGCCAGGAAAAGGAAGCCCTCGCGGTCAACAACATTGCCAGCGCCGACCTTTACCTTGTCGCCGTAGTTCTCACGGATCCAGGCGATGGTGCGGGACTGCCACTCGCTGAAGCCCTCGGAAGAATCGATGCAGAGCACATCCACACCGGCATCCACCAGAGCAGGCACACGCTCGGCGTAGTCGCGGGTGTTGATGCCAGCGCCAACGACATAGCTCTTGTTCTCGTCCAGCAGTTCGTTAATATTCTCCTTGTGGGAGTCATAGTCCTTGCGGAAAACCATATACTGCAGATGGCCTTCGGCATCGACCAGGGGCAGAGAGTTGATCTTGTTGTCCCAGATGATGTCGTTGCAGTCATGCAGGCTGGTGGTATCGGGGGCGGTGACCAGTTTGTCCAGCGGGGTCATGAACTCAGTGACCTTGAGGTCCATCGTCATGCGGGACAGGCGGTAGTCGCGGGAGGCAACGATGCCCAGCAGCTTGCCGTGGGCCGTGCCGTCATCGGTGATGGCTACAGTGGAGTGGCCGGTGCGGGTCTTGAGGTCCAGCACATCGCCGAGGGTAGCCTCCGGCGGGAGGTTGGAGTCAGAGGTGACAAAGCCCTTTTTGTAGGCCTTGACGCGGCGGATCATGTCGGCTTCCTGCTCGATGGTCTGGGAGCCGTAGATAAAGGAGACACCGCCCTGCTTGGCCAGCGCGATAGCCAGCTTTTCACCGGAAACGGACTGCATGATGGCGGAGACCATCGGGATGTTCATCTCAAGGGGGCAATCTTCCTCACCCTTGCGGTACTTGACCAGCGGGGTCTTCAGGCTGACAGCCGTGGGGACGCACTCGGAAGAAGAATAGCCGGGGACCAGCAGATACTCGCCAAAGGTGCGGGACGGTTCAGAGAAAAAATATGCCATGTTACACGCTCCTGACTCCTACAATATTTCGTAATCATCGTAATCTTACTGATTAGAAAGATTGTACCACATTCGCGGACAAAATACAAAACTTTTTGCAGAAATCTTTCCTGCACCGCAAAAAAGAAAGTTGTGGATTTTGCACCAAAGATTTTGCGGGAAGTATGACTTTGGGACATGATTGAAATTGTGCGAATCTAAAAGGCCCCCTTGTGCAAAGGGGGCTGGCTGCGCGGCAGCGCAGACTGGGGGATTGTGACCTTGCTCGAATATCGACCTGCCCACGTAAGGCCACAATCCCTCCGCCACGGCTGCGCCGTGCCACCTCCCTTTGCACAAGGGAGGCTGTATGTACGGCGCTTTTACTCCGTTGTCGTCAGCACCACATCCCCCATCCCGGCGGTCAGGGTCACGCGGCGGGCGGTGGTGGGCGCTTGGGTGTAACGGGTGCCCTGCGGCTTGCCGTTAAAGGCAACCTCGCCCATGGAAGCCTGCAGGTCCAGCGCGTAGTCGTCGGGCTTGCCGTCCACCGTCAAGCCGATGTTGCCCATGCCTGCCTTGACCGTGCAGGTCTTGGCACCCTCCAGCCGCCCCAGGTCAAAGTTGCCCATGGCAACCTCGGCGGTAAAGCTGCTGCTTTGCACAAGGCCGCCGGTAAAGTTGCCCATCGAGACCGTAGCGTTGAAATTCTCCGCCTGCACGGTGCTGCAGGTGAAGTCGCCCATAGCCAGGTTCAGCTCGATGCTGTCGGCGGTGATGGTCTCGTTGTTGTCAAACTCCACATCCCCCATGGCGGAAGTGATGGCAAGCTTTTTAAAATGGAAGCTGTCAGCATCCGGCACGGACAAAACAAACTCCGGCTCCGGTTCGCTGTTCAAATCGCAGTTGGCGGGCACTTTGTAGCGGATGGTCAGCGGTTCGTTTTCGGTGTAGGTGATGTCGAACCGCTTGCTGTATATGTTTTCACAATGCAAGGCGGCGCTGGTGGCACTGGGGTCAATCACGATGGTCAGACGGCCGTAATCAATGTCCAGCACGGCATTCTGCGGGGTGATGCTGTCAAAGGACATGTCCATTGTGTGTGGGCTGTTGTCATCCACAGCATCGGAGGGGCCTTCGGAGGCGATGCCGCTTTCCTCAACGATTTCACTGTCCGGGGTCTCGGTGGTGGGGTCAGCGTCCTGGGACTGCGCGGCAAGCGACTCGGCCGCCGCAACAACGAAAGTTTCGGCAGTGTTGGAGAGAGAACTGCGGCGCACACCGAGAAAGCCGATCAGCAAAACGCAGATCACGACCAGCGCGGCAGCAAGGGCCAACAATACGCCCAAAACCGGCGGGATGGCAGCCGGTCCGTGGGGTGCGGGTTTGGCGGCGGGGTGGGCAGCGTCCTGCGCGGCGGTGTCGGCAGCCTTGTCGCTCTCCCTTGCTGCGTCCGGGGCGGTGGAGTCCAAAGTCAGGCCCTCGCCCTCTAAAATTTTGCGGGCAGAATCGGCGGGATCGCCCAGTTCAGCGGCGGTGGCATCCTCGGCCTCCGGGCCTGCGGCATCGAAATATTCCTCGTAGTAGTTCAGCGCGTCCTGGCGCTCCTGCTCGGGCAGAGGGGCGAGCAGCTGCGCCAGCTTGGCTAAGTAAGTTTGTTTGTTCATTGTGTCTCCCCCTCAAACAGTTGGTCGATTTTGGCAGTGTAAGCATCCCACTCGGCACGGTAGCCCGCCAGCTGGGCGCGGCCTGTGGGCGTGATTTGATAGTAGCGGCGGTTGCGGCCATTGAACGGTTCATCGTGGACGGTCAGGCAGCCGTCTTTTTGCAGGCGGCGCAAAACGGGATATAGCGTGGACTCTGAAATGTCCAGCACGGCGCGCACATCCTGGGTGATGCGGTAGCCGTAGGTGCCCGTTTCCTCCCGCCCGACAACGGCCAGCACGATGGCATCCAGCAGCGCCGCCCCGGTATTAAATGACATGGCGTTTCTCCTTTAGGCTTTTTGGTAGGATAGTGTATAAGCTTATATATTATATAGCATATAATATTGTAAAAAGCAATAGCCAGCCATAAAAAAGTGCCCCCGCTGGGTAACCGAGGGCGGCTATTTATATAGGTAGGGGTTCTAAGAGCCGCAAGTTTAAAGAACAAGAGAAGGCAAAGCCTGCCAGACGCACCAAGGCATTGATACCTGTGGGAGATTCTGATACAATGATACAAAATAAGAATGAATATAAGGGGACTTTACCATGAAAATCGAAACCGAACGCCTGGTCATTACGGAATTTGACCGCAGCATGGCGGAAAGTGTGCACAAAAACTCGCTGGATGCAGACAACCGCCGTTTTGTACCGGATGAGGTGTTTGAGACGGTGGAGGAAGCCGCCGAGACTATCGACTTTTTGATGGGTGTTTACACCCATGGCGGCGGCCCGCTGGTGTACCCGGTGCTGCTGAAAAACGGCCCCTGCATCGGCTATGTGCAGGCCATCCCCCTGGAGGATGACACCTGGGAGATTGGTTACCACATCGGCGGAGATCATACCAAGCACGGCTATGCCACAGAAGCCGTCCGCGCCTTTTTGCCGGTAATTATGGCGCAGCTGGGCCTTGCCGAGATCACCGGCATCTGCCTGGCGGAGAACAAAGCATCGGTAAAAGTAATGGAGCACTGCGGCTTTACCAAGCTGTATGAAGGCCCCGGCCCTTACCAGGGCCAGGAGCGTGAAATTTGCCGATTTGTGTTCAAGGCCGAACCGCGCCGCTAAATAAACGGAAAAGAGGTTGAAACACATGAGAGTTTTGGAGTATGGGAAAACCCAGGAAAAGACACTGCTTTTTCTTCCCTGCACAGCAGAACCGGCGTGGTCGTTTACCGATTCCGTGAAACTGTTAGCGCAGGATTACCACGTAATGCAAATTGTCTACGATGGCCACGGCGAAACGGGAGAGGACTTTCTCTCGGTGGAAACAACCATGGACGAGGTGACCGATTGGCTGTGCGCCCACGGCATGGCAAAGCTGGATGCGGCCTATGGCTGCTCCTTGGGCGGCGCATGTCTTACGCGTTTTCTTGCGCTGGGAGAAATCCCTGTTGAACGCGCCATAATTGATGCCGGTATTACGCCCTACCAACTGCCGCTGTTTGTGCGCAAACTGATCTGTCAGGTCGATTATCTGGGCTTTAAACTCATCGCAAAAAGCCGAAAGATCCTGGAAGCTGCCTATCCGCCTGACCGCTGGACGCTGCCGGGGTGTGACCCGGTGGAGGAATACGCCGCTTTAACTGCGTACTTAAAGACTTACTCCAACCGGACCATCCACAATATTTTCTGGTCGGCCAACAATTATGCGCTGCCGCCAAAACCGATGGGAAAGACCCGCCGCATCGCCTATTGGTATGGCGAGGAGGAAGAAAAAGCGCGAAGCAGAAATATCCGCTTCATTCAGCAGTATTTTCCGCAGGTACAGATGCACAGCGTACCGAAGATGGATCACGCCGAACTTGTGATGATCTACCCGCAGGAATTTTATCGGCGGGTCATGGAATTTTTACGTGAGGACGGCAAGGACGATGTTTGGGGATAATGTAGGCACCGCTTTGTACTCCGGCCAGCCGGGAAACCACACAGACGGTGAAGCCGCCACGCCATATAGAGACCTAATTGCAAAAATGCAGTTTTTATTGCACATAAGGTGCCGCGCGATACGCAAAAAACCGCAAGCCCGAAAAAACACGGACTTGCGGCTTTTTTAAGCGTCCCCGGCGCGATTCGAACGCGCGGCCTTCCGCTTAGGAGTATGGCTTATCGAATCGTACACCGTTTTATATCATGTTGTCTAATGCTATATTTTCTGCGAAGCAACGATATTTTATATAGCTTTATTTCTTGCTTTGTACTCTGTGGTATCGCGTGTTTTTTCGCAGTTTTTGGGGGTCCAATTAGCAAATTCTTAGCAAATAAGCAGTCCTATTTATCGAACGATAAGGCTTGCATTTTGATTACTCGACCAAAATGCAAGCCTTATTTTATTTCTAAAACAGGTACAATCGTATAATTTGGGCAGAGTAATTCATTTCTATTATACAGATTCTCAGCACCAGGGCAACCCTATACAATAAAATATTGCTAAACGACGTTCCCCCTTGTATAATATGGATATAATGAAAAGGAAAGGTGGGGCGGATCTATGAAATACATTTTGATGCACCGCGAAACTGCCGTTGCTGTGCTGAGCATCAACGACATCAGCGGCACGGTATACCGCGTGGACGATGTGTTGCAGTCTGCCCACCTGCCGATTGGATTATACGCGGCTGACCGCAAAGAGCTTGCCAAGAATCTGAATCTCTGGTTAGCCGGGCGTACCATCCCTGCCAGCCGTTCGGGCTTTCACCGCGCACTGGAGGATTTGCAGATTCAGAAGAAATTGCAGCTGTCCGCCAACGTCTTGATGATGAAGTGCTTTGCGTTGAGCCTGTCCGATCAATACTGGCTCAACCCCGTTGAGCAGCCATTGGAATGGCGTAAGGTCAACTTCTATAATAACGATTTTTCTGAGGATGTCGGCAACATCTTGTTTGGGCAGATCCCGCAGCAGGACACTCTTGACCTCGTTTCCCCTTGCAACACCTCGGACGGCTGGCTGAAAAAGAAATGGAAGATTCTGAACGGCCAGCGCGTGCTGGTAAAGGGCGGCAGCGGCATGGCACAGCAGGAGCCGTTCAACGAAGTCGTTGCTTCTCTGCTCTGCCGCAGGCTGGAAATCCCGCATGTAGAATATAGTCTGCTGTTTGAAGATGGCAAGCCGTATTCCGTATGTCCGAATATGACAACTGATCGGCAGGATTTTGTAAGTGCCTACTATATCTTTTCGGCTTTTCCCCGCGCGGACGGCGTGAGTGCTTACGACCACTTTCTTGCTTGTTGTGAAAAGCTGGGAATCCCAGATGTGTCCGAACGGTTGCAGCAGATGATGATTTTGGATTATCTGATTTGCAATCAGGATCGTCACCTCGGCAATTTTGGTGCTATCCGTGATGCAGTAACCTTGGAATGGGTCGGCTTCGCTCCGATTTTTGACAGCGGCACCAGCCTTTGGTTTGACCAATACGCCTCCAAAATCGACGCACCGGCTGATGCCCCGACGAAACCGTTCGCCGCCACGCAACAGGCACAGCTTGCCCTTGCAAGAGATGGATTGCAAACGCTGAATCTCGCCGCATTAAATGGCTGCAAAGACGAGGTTCTTGCAATTTTTGAGCGGGCGCATTTCGGGGAGCCTGACCGTGCCAACATCTTGGCTGATGCTCTGGCAGCACGCTGTGAAGCCTTGCAAGCGAGGCAATAACTTTGGAATGAAAAATAGCCTTTCCCTGTACTTCACTTTCTTGGAAGTATGCGGGAAAGGCTATTTTTGTTATGGCGCTCATGCAGTCTGCAAGATTTTCTCTAAGGCATTTTTATAGGCCGTGTCTTGCTCCTTCGTTCGCTTGGGTGCCCCCTTGGGGTGCTTTCCGGCACGGAGGAGTTTTTTGTTTTCATGGCGGCGGAACAATAAGCCGTCAATATTTTCGTATGTGTACTCTAAGCCGTTCTGGTTCAGTACGCGGGCACGGCGTGCCAGGCACATACTTGCCAGCCCATAATCCTGCGTTATCACTAGGTCACCGGGGTGTACTCGGTTCACCAGTGCAAAATCCACGCTGTCGGCGCCTTTATCAAAGGTCAATGTCTGCGCACCATCGCGTTGGATTTGGTGGGCGGTATCGCATAGGATCAGCACAGGCACTTTGTATTTGGCGGCTGTCTGCACGGTCAAATCTACCACCGGGCAGCCATCGGCATCTATCAGAATCGTCACTTTACTGTTTTCCTTCCATAACCCAAGCAAATGCCCTTGCTGTCCGTAAATCTGCATCTTTGAAGTGACCGCCTGCGTTCCATGCCAGTGTGCAGGCTGTGCCGCGCCGGGTTAGGGCAGTGTGCAAAGCGCGGATGTTGTCACCCACTGCCGCCATAATCTGATTTCTGGTACATTCCTCGTGGTCGCCAAGGCTCAAGTAAACCTGCTGCGTTTGAATAGGGTGCGCCGCTTCGTATTCCGGCCAGCTGGGAAACCACACGGACGGCGAAGCGGCGGCCACACCATACAGTGTATCTGTCTGCGTTGCCGCCCACAGCGCGAACAACCCAGCCAGCGAGTAGCCACCCAAAACGATTTTGCAATGTTCCTTTATAGGATAGTGTTGGCGGATGCTCGGCACAGCCTGTTCCAGCCATGCCAGCGTGTCCCCTGCCCTGCCGCCGAAGCCCTGCTTGCCCCACACGGGTGGCGCGAGCCACGGCGATAAGTCATCGTTCCAATTCTCTACTTGGACAGCAGCCAGTAAAAATGGTTGTGCGGTTTGCCGACGTATAGCTTCAACTTCCCGTTCCATTCCTGCAAGGTCATGTTCGTCTGCCATTTGCAGCAGCAGATACTCGGCACCGGTATCACCATAGGTGTGACAGATTCTATTTTGTATTAGCGAAGATTGTTTGATCATACTGTTTTTCCCGTAGGGCTTTATTTGTTTTCGTCATTATCAGACTTTTCCGCTTTGGCTACGCCTTCTATCACGTCAACGACTACGGCGTTAAGCTGCGCAGCATTCTGCGATGTAATGACAGGACGCCCGGTATCCCTTTCAATATCTTGTCGCACTTGACCGGCATAGCTGCCGCCGCGTTGGGCAATCTGCTGACTTTCTGAAAAGCCATCCGGTTGATGTGCCTTTGACAGTTCTGTTGTTGTCGCCTCTGCCAACATATTCAACACGATTTCCATCGTACTCATGTTATCACGAAGATTTTCTTTTTTCAGCCCTTTCAGCTTCTTATACTGCCGTGTAGTCATACCGGACCATGCTTTCGTGATTTCATCTGTGAGAATGGCATACTCTTTGCCTTGCTGTACGCCGCGCTCCTGCCATTCAGCGGTAAGCTCATTGCGGACGCGGATAGAGAGGAGCCGCTGGTGAATCCAGTCCGTATCGTAGCCCTTTTTCTGATACGTTTCTAAGGCCCTGTCGATTGCCTGCTCTGGGTCGATGGTTTCTTCAATACGCTCCCGACCGATTTGTGCCAGCCAGCGCTTAAAGGGTTCTGCCTTTGGTGAAGGAATTGATTGGATAATTCTCAACAGCCCCTCGGTATCAGCTGCTTGAATCTTTCGCATTTTGCCATCTGCCGCAATCATCTGAACTGGGGTACAAATTGTACCCCAGTTGGCAGACAGTTCTGGGTCACGAGCACGCATTTTCTTTATGTACTGCTTCGGGTCAGAACTTTCTGCTAAAACTGCAACTACATCTTGAACGGAAAAATACCATTCTTCCCTTTCTTCATCCCATGCGGTGCGTATTTTTTTATCCTCAAAAAGCTGGATGGTATTATTCTCGTCCATGTGCTTCGACCTCCACAGAGTATATATTTTTATTTTAACATGAAAGATTTACTTTTTCTATAACAGAAGTAAATTTTGTGGTAACATCGGGATTATTTGATTACGATGCTCGCTTAAAAAGTTTTTTGCTGCGCTTGCATTACATCTGCACAACATCCGCATTGCGCTTGTATATACGTGTATAATCCCGTATGTTACAATGAGTATGTTCAAAATAGGGTTCAGCCAAAAAGGTTGGACATTTTCACCCAGAGTCG
>CAVKDR010000019.1:0-73436 GCA_963655125.1 Bulleidia sp. | reverse complement strand
AACTGTTACCTATCTTCCTTCCCTACCTGTTACCTATGTTACTACTCTGTACACATTGTGCGCCCGCAGGAACCTTGCGGCAGCCGCACACCGCCCGGGTCGTCGAGGACGCCGACCCCTACAATCATACGATTCTTTTGTGAATATCCGTATAAAAAAACTGAATTAGACCCCCGCTCCCTGCATCTGCTATACTTGAGCCACCAAGAGCAGAAAAGAAACGGAGGTACGCTATGAAAGAGGAAGAATACAGCTACAAGACCCCCTCGGCACAGCTGGTGCAGATTGCCCAGATCGCATCACGCTACAAGGGGCGGCCCGAAATGCTGATGAAGGTCATCATCCAGTCGCAGAAGATCGTCACGGCATTTTCGGCATCGGTGGCGGCAGTCATTGCGCGGGAGATGGACATCCCCCAGACGCAGGTGTACAGCTTTATCACGTTCTATGCCATGCTGTCGGTCAAGCCGCGCGGGCGGTACATCATCCGTATGTGCAAAAGCGCCCCCTGCCATGTGCGCGGGGCACAGGCCATTGTGGACGCGCTGGAAGATTTGTTGGGCATCCAAATGGGCGAAACGACCGAGGATAAGCGCTTCACCCTGGAATACTGCCCCTGCCTTGGCGTGTGCGAGCAGGCACCCGCCATTATGATCAATGACCGCGCTTATGTAAACCTGACCCCCGAATCGGTGCGGGATATTGTCAAACGCTATATCCGTGAGGAGGTGGACGACTGATGGAAGAACTGCGTGTTTTGCTGCGCAACCGCGGCAAGATCGACCCGAAAAGCGCCGCCGACTACATCGCCGCTGACGGATACGAGGGGCTGCGCCGTGCCCTTTCGATGAGCGGCGCAGACATTATCGCAGAATTGCAGGCATCCGGCCTGCGCGGGCGCGGCGGTGCGGGCTTTCCCACCTGGCGCAAGCTGCAATTTGCCTATGATGCGTCGGGCGATGTGAAGTACATTGTCTGCAACGCCGATGAGGGCGAACCCGGCACAAATAAGGACCGCATCCTGCTTTCCAGCGACCCCTGTGCCGTGTTTGAGGGCATGGCTATTGCGGGCAAGGCGGTCAACGCCCACACGGGTTTTATCTACCTGCGGGCGGAGTACGCTTACCTTGTACCGATTCTGGAGGAAGCCCTGCGCACCTCCCGCGAGGCGGGCATTCTGGGAGAAAACTGCATGGGCAGCGGCTTTGCCTTTGACATTAAGCTGCGCTCCGGCGCAGGTGCCTATGTCTGCGGCGAAGAAACCGCCCTGTTTGAATCCATCGAGGGCAAGCGCGGCGAACCGCGTTTCCGCCCGCCGTTCCCCGGCGTTAAGGGGTTGTTCGGCAAGCCGACTGTGCTGAACAATGTGGAAACGCTCGCCAATATTGCGGTCATCTTCCAGCGCGGGGCGCAGTGGTTCCGCAGCATCGGCACGGCGGGCAGCCCCGGCACCAAACTATTCACGGTTTGCGGCAATGTCAAGCGGCGCGGTGTGTTTGAGTTCCCGATGGGCATCAATTTAAAAGATTTGATTTTCGATGTCTGCGGCGGCCTGGAGGATGGCCATACATTGCTGGCCGTCCAGACCGGCGGTGCATCGGGTGCGATTATCAACGCCGACCAAATCGACCTGACGCTGGACATTGACGCTGTTTCGGAATCCGGCGGACGGCTGGGCTGCGGCACGATTCTGGTTATGGATGACCGCAACTGCATTGTGGACATCGTGCGCAACAATCTCGACTTTTTCCGGGGCGAAAGCTGCGGCAAATGCACCCCCTGCCGTGAGGGCGGCACACGTCTCTATCAGCTGATCTCCAAAATTGCCGAGGGGCGCGGCACGGTGGCCGACCTGCACACGATTGAGGATTTGGCAAATACCATGCGCCTGACCGCCCTGTGCGGACTGGGACATTCCACCGCTGTGCCGGTCTTAAGCAGTATCCAGAACTTCTACCCCACCTACCTGCACCATATCGACAAAGACCCCTGCCCGGTCTGTATGCCGAAGGGAGGCTGCCGCCATGAGTAATCAGAATCTTGTCAATCTCACCATCGATGGAGAAGCCATCGCCGTGCCGCAGGGCACGACGATTCTTGAAGCCGCCCGCCGCCTGAATGTGCATATCCCCACGCTCTGTTACCACGAGGATCAGGCCGTCAAGGCGGTCTGCCGCATCTGTGTGGTGGAGGTCGAAGGCCAGCGCCTTTTGCCCGCTGCATGCAGCACCCCGGTCAGCGAGGGCATGGTCGTCAAAACAGCCTCGCCCAAGGTCATTACCGCCCGCAAGAACATCATGGAATTGATTCTTGCCCGCCACCCGCAGGACTGCCTGAACTGCTCCAAAAACGGACGGTGCGAGCTGCAAAAAATTGCCTGCGATCTGAACATGACCCGCCCGAACCGCTACGAGCAGGACATCCGCGCCGCGCGGTTCGATGACAGCTCGCCATCCATTGTGCGGGATATGCGCAAGTGCATCCTTTGCAACCGCTGCGTTGAGACCTGCAGCGAGAAGCAGGGCGTTATGGTGATGGCAAAGGAAAACCGCGGCTTTGACACGGTGGTCGTGCCGCCCTACGGCAAAAAGCTTGTGGACACCAGCTGTGTCAACTGCGGCCAGTGTGTGCAGGTCTGCCCGGTGGGCGCACTGTCCATCCACGATGATACCGAGCGTGTCTACGCCGAAATTGCTGCCGGCAAAACCATGGTCGTCCAGATCGCGCCATCGGTGCGGGTGACGCTGGCAGAGTCGCTGGGGTATGCGCCCGGCACGGTCACAACGGGCAAAATCGTCCATGCGCTGCATAAAATTGGATTCCAGTGGGTGTTTGACTCTGACTTTTCCGCCGATTTGACGATCATGGAGGAGGGCACCGAGTTTTTGCATCGCCTGCAGAACGGCGGTACGCTGCCGCTGATTACCTCCTGCTGCCCCGCGTGGGTCAAATACTGCGAGACCTACGCCCCTGACGAACTGCCCCATCTGTCCACGGCCAAAAGTCCGCAGCAGATGTTCGGCGCGGTGATCAAGACCTATTTTGCCAAAAAGCAGAACATTGCCCCCGCGCAGATCTGCAGCGTTTCGGTTATGCCCTGCACGGCCAAAAAGTTTGAGTGTACCCGCCCCGAATTTGCGGACAGCGGCCACCGTGACGTGGATATTTCCATCACGGTGGTGGAGCTTGCCAAGATGATCCGCACAGCGGGCATCGACTTTGAAAATCTGGAGGACTGCCCCTTTGACTCGCCCTTTGGGCTGGGCAGCGGCGCAGGCGTTATCTTTGGCAGCACCGGCGGCGTTATGGAAGCCGCCCTGCGCACCGTGTCCGAGGTCGTGACCGGGCAGCCCCTGCCGAAACTCGAATTTGAGGCCGTGCGCGGGCTTGCATCGGTGCGCGAGGCCGAGCTGACCCTGAACGGCCAGACACTGCGGGTCGCCATCGTCCACGGGCTTGCCAACGTGAAGCCTCTGCTGGATGACATCCGTGCGGGCAGATCGCCCTACCATTTTATCGAGGTCATGGCCTGCGAGGGCGGCTGCATCGGTGGCGGCGGCAACGAGCCGAAAACCATGCGCAAGGTCCGCGCCCGGCAGAAAGCCATCTACGCCGTGGACACCGCCCTGCCGCTGCGCAAATCCCACGAGAACCCCTATGTACAGGCGCTTTACAAAGAGTACCTCGGCGCACCGCTGAGTGAAGCATCCCACAAGCTGCTGCATACCCACTATTACAGCCGCCGGGATCTGCTGCGGTAAACGCTATGCCTGGCGGGAATACCGCCATAGCTACCGGGAATTAGATTTTTACGCATAACTATGGTACAGTAACAACAGACAAGGAAATGATTTTGACAACAGATTTAAAAGGTGTGTTGTAGGGGTCGATGCTCGCATCGACCCGCGGGCGGATGCAAGCATCCGCCCCTACAAATTCTACCGGATGAACCTGCTGCCAAAGCAGCCTTGGCGATCTCTCCTAAGCCTTTCTCTATCCAACAGCCCAACAGGCGCATCGGTTTTGCCTCTCCGATGCGCCTGTTGGGCGTTTTCTTTTTTCGCTGCTTCGACAAATTGCACAAATGCCCATTCCGTTTGGTTATGGCTGCGCCCGGCCATAACGGAAGTTCTGTTTGACAGCTGTGTACTCTATAATGCAGACAAACGATGGGGTGTTCCCATCACTGTGCTGCAACAGAAAAACGGAAAACACAACAAAAGGAGCAAACGTATGAAGTACGCTTATGTAGGCTGCCGCACCACGCGGGAGCGCAATGCCCGCGGCAAGGGCCTGAAGGTTTACCGCATTGATGAAAGCACAGGCGATTGGAACGAGATCCAGTGCCTTGCCACCGAGCCGAATCCCTCTTATCAGACGCTGGACAACGAGGAGAAGTACCTCTACTCCGTCCACGGCGACATTACCAAGGTCAGCAGCTACCGCATTCTGGGCGATGGCACACTGGAGCACCTGAACACCATTGACATCGGCGGCAAGAACCCTGTGTTCATCACCCCCGACCGCACAAACCGCTATATCGTGGTCGCAGCCTTGCAGGGCGGCGCAGTCTACGTCATCCGCCGCAATGCGGACGGCACCTTGGGCGAGATCGTCACCACCACCCACATGGAAGGCCAGAAAGACGGTTTCGTCTCCTTTGCACACCAGTGCCTGTGGGACCGCAAAAAGGAGTACCTGTTCGTTGTGACCCAGGCCCGCCTGCAGGGCTACGGCATGGTGCGCGTTTTCAAGTTTGACGCGAGCGATGGCAGCCTGACCCCCACCGATACCTACTACGCCCGCACCTACGATGAACCGCGCCATGTTTCCATCCACCCGAACAACCGCTATGTCTACCTCATCAACGAGAAGGGCAACAAGATGACCTTCCTGACCTTTGATGAGACCACCGGCAAGCTGACGGCCCGCCAGAACCTGCCCAGCCTGCCCGCCACCTATACCGGCGAGGGGCAGGCCAGCGCCTCGATCCTCGATGAGCAGGGGCATATCCTGATCGGCTCCAACCGCATCCATGAATCGCTGGTCGTCTACCGCATCGACCAGAACACCGGCTACATGACCGAGTTGGGCTACTACCCCTGCCTTGGCAAGACGCCGCGCTTTATCACCTTTACCCCCGACTACAAGCTGTTCTACGCCGCTAACGAGGACAGCGACACCATCGTTGAGATGAAGCTTGACTCCGTCACAGGCCAGATGAGCTACACCGGGCGCATCATCGAGACCGAAAGCCCGGTCTGCATCACCTTTAAATAAGGGGGCAGCGCAATGAATTTAGGGTTCGTATCACTGCTCTGCCTGTTGGCTGCTATCGTGGTCGGCTTTCTGCGCAACGCGAATGTGGGCATTCTGAGCATCGGCTTTGCGATGGTGCTGGGGCTGATTTATGGCCTTACCACAAAAGAGATTCTCTCCGGGTTCAGTTCATCGCTGTTTATTCAGATGGTGGGCATCACCTACCTGTTCGCCATCATTCAGGGCAACGGCACACTGGAACTGCTGGCCCGCAAGCTCGTGGGGCTGGTCGACGCCAAGCGCCGCCTGATTCCCTTTGTCATGTATCTGCTGGGCTTTGCCATCTGTGCCTGCGGGCCGGGCGCGATCCCCTCGCTGGCGATCATCCCGGTCATCGCGATCCCTGTGGCGGTTTCGGCAGGTGTCAACCCCATTATGACCGCCGTTATCGGTGACCTGGGCGTTATGTCCGGCCGCATGAGCCCGCTTACTCCCGAAGCCGCCGTTGTGCGTGAGCTGATGGCGGAGCAGGGGCTGGAGGCCAACACCGTGCCGATCATGATTGCACTGACCATCACGGCGCTGGCAACTGCTGCTGTCGTCTACGTTTACTACAAGGGCTGGCGCGTGGATGAATCCGCCGCTAATGTGCAGGAAAAGCTGCCCGCTTTCACGGCAAAGCAGTGGCTCTCCCTTGCGGGGCTTGCCGTGCTGGCCGTAGGTGCGCTGTTCTTCTCCTGGAACGTTGGTCTGACCGGGTTCGCCGTTGGCTCGGTGCTCATCGTGCTGGGCTGCGGCAATGAGAAAAAGGCCGTCTCCGCTGTGCCGTGGAACGTCATCCTCATGGTCATGGGCGTTGGTATCCTGATGCACGTCATCTCGCTGTCCGGCGGCATTGATATTATGGTCGCTGCGCTGGAAGCTATCATGGGGCCGCGCACGGCTGCTACCATCATGTCGGTCACGGCGGGCATTATGTCGTTCTTCTCCTCCGGGCTGGGTGTTGTGTTCCCTACGCTGATCCCCACGGCCAGCGGCCTGGCCGCCAGCCTTGGTGTGGACGCTGTTGAATTGGTGGCGGTCATCGTCATCGGCGGCACGGTGGCAGGCTTTACGCCCATCTCCACCACCGGCGCACTGATTATGGCGGGCGTTGCCCAGCAGGAGAACGCCGAGGAAAAGTTCCCCCAGAACCGCCTGTTTGTGGAGCTGTTTGCCGTGTCGTTTCTGGCGCTGGCGGTGCTGGCACTGTTCGCGTTCATCGGCGTGTACCGCCTGTTCCTGTAAGGCATAACGCAAAGTTATCGCATCATTCTTTTTGACGATTATACAAAACCGCGCCTACGCTTTACAATACAAGTACAGAAAGCAACTGCCAAGGGAGGCATAGATATGAAGATCGAAAAAAGTGCCGTTGCCGGTACGCTGGAATCCAGCGATGCGATGGTAACGGTGGAGCCGGGCGAGGGCAGCGTGGAGTTCACGCTGGAAAGCTCGGTCATCAACCAGTACGGCAGCGCCATCCGCCGCACCGTGCTGAAAACGCTGGATAACCTCGGCGTGGACGATGTGAAAATCCATATCGTGGACAAGGGCGCGCTGGACTGCACACTGAAAGCCCGCGTGGAATGTGCAGTCTACCGCGCCGTAGGCCAGAAAGACGCTCTGCCGTGGGGAGGTGCCATTCAATGAGCAATCCGAACAAGAAGCGGCTGCGCCGCACGATGATGTTTTTGAACTGCCAGAAGCCGGGTCTTATCAAAGACCCCTACATCTACAAGCCCGATTCCATCATGCTGGACTTGGAGGATGCCGTGGCCGAGAAAGAAAAGGATGCCGCGCGCTTCTCCCTCTACCACGCTTTGCAGGAAATTGACTACCGCAATGTCGAACGCGTTGTCCGCATCAACGGTCTGGACAGCCCCTACTGGCGCGAGGACATCCGCGCGGCGGTGGCAGGTGGCTGTGACTCCATCCGCATCCCCAAGACCGAGAGCGCCAAGGATGTGCTGCTGGTGGCCGATGCCATCACGGCAGCGGAGAAAGAGTTCCATATCCCGGAGGGACGTACACTCATCATCGCCGCGCTGGAATCCGCCCGCGGCATCATGAAGGCGCTGGAGATCTGCGAAGCATCGGAACGTTTGTTCGGCATCGCACTTTCCGGCGGCGACTACACCAAGGATCTGCAGACCCATATCACCGGCACCGGCATTGAACTGATGGGCGCACGCCAGAACATGATTATCGCCGCCCGTGCCGCCGGTGTGCAGTGCTTTGACACCGTATACACGAATCTGGATGACATGGAGGGCTTCCGCAAGGATGTCGAGGCCATTCATCTGATGGGCTTTGACGGCAAATCCATCATCAACCCGCGCCAGATTTCCGTTGTGCATGAGATCTTCACCCCGAAGCCGAAAGACATTATCTTCGCCGAGAAGGTCGTCAAGGAGATCGATGACAAGAAGGCTAAGGGCATCGGTGTCTTTACCGTGGACGGCAAGATGATCGACATTGCGTTCTACGATGGTGCCAAGCGCACGATTGAACTGGCAAAAGCCTCCGGCGTATATAAGGGGGATTTGTAATATGAAAAATGCAGTAGGCAGAGAGATCCCGGAAAAAATCCTGAAACTCACCGGCAAGGAAGTCTTTCAGGGCAATAACTATAAGGATGGCACCGAGTTCCACAAGCAGGGGCCTATCACCAAAGTCGTGATGAACCACGACACGAGCAAACTCGTTGGCTCTATCCACGAGGCGCTTGTCAAGTGCGGTGCCCGCGATGGCATGACGCTGGGCTTCCACCACCATTTCCGTGACGGCGATCTGGTCGTCAATATGGTCATGGAGGAAGTTCACAAGATGGGCATTAAAGATGTCACCATCTGCGCAAGCTCCCTTGGCAAGGCGCATGACGCGCTGGTGCCGATGATCGAGGACGGCACGATTACCAACATCCAGTCCAGCGGTGTGCGCGGCAAGATCGGGCAGGCCATCTCGGAGGGCAAGCTGAAAGGTCTTGCCATCATGCGCAGCCACGGCGGCCGCGTCCGTGCCATCCAGACCGGCGAGACGACCATCGACATCTCCTTTATCGGTGCCCCCACCTGCGATGACTACGGCAACTGCAAGGGCGTTGGCGGCAAGAGCGACTGCGGTGTGCTGAGCTACTCTTTCGTGGACGGCAACCACGCCAACAAGGTCGTGGCCGTTACCGACTGCCTGGTACCGTTCCCCAACTACCCGGCAGACATCAACTGCACCAAGGTCGATTACGTCTGCGTGGTTGACCAGATCGGCATCCCGGAAAAAATTGCCACCGGCGCGGCCAAGCCCACCACCGATGTGCGTAAGTTGATGATGGCCGACTACTGCACCCAGGTCGTTGTCAATACGCCCTATTTCAAGGACGGTTTCTCCTACCAGACCGGTGTCGGCGGCGCGTCCATTGCCTCGGCGGCTTCTCTGGGCAAAATCATGAAAGAGCGCGGCATCCACATGGGCTTTGCCGTTGGCGGCATGAGCAAGGGCATGTGCGACCTGCTGGACGAGGGCCTTGTCGGCTGCCTGCTGGACACGCAGGACTTTGACACGGCGGCTGTCGAGAGCGTCCGCCGCCCGAACCACCACCGCATTTCCGCAGGCGCTTACGCGAACCCCTTCAACAAGGGTGCGTTCGTCAATAAGCTGGACTACGTCATCCTCGCCGCGCTGGAAGTTGATACCCACTTCAACTGCAATGTTGTCGTCGGCTCGGACGGCGTTATTACCGGTGCGCAGGGCGGTCATCCCGATGCTGCGCAGGGCGCAAAATGCACGATCGTCATTTCGCCGCTGCTGCAAGGCCGCATCCCGGCTGTCTGCACCGATGTTACGACTGTGACCACCCCCGGCGAGAGTGTGGACGTTGTTGTGACTGACTACGGCGTGGCCGTCAATCCCGCCCGCCCCGACCTGCTGAAAACCTTGCAGGATGCAGACTGCGTCCCCCTCAAGACCATTGAGGAACTGCGCGACATGGCATACAAGATTGCAGGCGAACCCCAGCCCGTTCAGTTTGCAGACCGCATCGTAGGCATCATCGAAGCCCGCGATGGCACGGTCATGGACGTGGTACGGCAGATCAAACCTTTTGAGTTTCAGGACTAAGAGCAAAACGATACAGGAGGCAACCAATGGTCAAGTTATATGATGGCGGCGTCTACCTCGTCAACGGCACCGAGATCGTGCCCGAAGCCGCCGCACCCGCACACTATAATAAGGAAGAAGCCAAGCAAGGCACGATTGCCTATTCCATCTTAAAAGCGCACAATACCTCCGGCAATATGGAGCAGCTGAAGATCAAGTTTGATGCGCTGACCTCCCACGATATTACGTTTGTGGGCATCATCCAGACCGCCCGCGCGTCCGGCATGGAGAAGTTCCCTATCCCCTATGTGCTGACGAACTGCCACAACAGCCTGTGTGCCGTTGGCGGCACCATCAATGAGGACGACCATGTGTTTGGCCTGTCCGCTGCCCGCAAGTACGGCGGCATCTACGTTCCGCCGCACATGGCCGTCATCCACCAATATATGCGCGAGACGATGGCCGGCTGCGGCAAGATGATTCTTGGCTCCGACTCCCACACCCGCTATGGTGCGCTGGGCACAATGGCGATCGGTGAGGGCGGCGGCGAGCTGGTCAAGCAGCTGCTGTGCAACACCTACGATGTTGCTTACCCCGGTGTCATCGGCATCTATCTGGACGGCAAGCCGAACCCCGGTGTCGGCCCGCAGGATATTGCACTGGCCATCATCGGCGCAGTGTTCAAGAACGGCTATGTCAAGAACAAGGTCATGGAGTTCGTTGGCCCCGGCGTTTCGAGCATGACGGCTGACTATCGCAACGGCGTTGACGTTATGACGACGGAGACCACCTGCCTGACCTCCATCTGGCGCACGGATGAAAAGACCCGCGAGTTTTTGACTGTGCATGGCCGCGGCGATGCCTACCGCCAGCTGGACCCCGCTGCCACCGCCTATTACGATGGCATGGTCTATGTTGACCTGTCCACCGTCAAGCCAATGATTGCGCTGCCGTTCCACCCCAGCAACACCTTTGAAATCGATGAACTGAACGCAAACCTGGGTGACATTCTGCACGAGGTCGAGAAAGAAGCCGCCCGCCTGTGCGATAACAAGGAGATCCATTTCAGCCTGACCGATAAGATCACCCCGCGCGGCCTGCAGGTGCAGCAGGGCATTATTGCGGGCTGTGCCGGCGGCAACTACACCAATGTCATGGAGGCTGCCCACATTCTGCGCAACGCCCAGTGCGGCCACGATGAATTCACCCTGTCGGTCTATCCGTCCAGCCAGCCGGTGTTCATGGATCTGGTCGCCAAGGGCGCTATCTCCCAGCTGATGGCTGCGGGTGCCGCTATCAAGACTGCCTTCTGCGGTCCCTGCTTCGGCGCGGGCGACACCCCCGCCAACAACGCCCTGAGCATTCGCCACACGACCCGCAACTTCCCGAACCGCGAAGGCTCGAAGCCCGGTGTCGGCCAGTTGAGTGCCGTTGCACTGATGGATGCCCGCTCCATCGCCGCCACCGCAGCCAACGGCGGCATCCTGACCTCTGCCGAGAAGTACGCTGACGATTACGTTGTGCCGGAGTATCACTTTGACGATTCCCCTTACCGTGCCCGTGTTTACAACGGTTTCGGCAAGGGTGACCCGGAGGATAAGCTGGTCTACGGCCCGAACATCAAGGACTGGCCGGAACAGGAAGCGCTGGCCGATCATATCCTGCTGCGTGTCTGCTCCAAGATTATGGACAAGGTCACGACCACCGATGAGCTGATTCCCTCCGGTGAGACATCCTCCTACCGCTCCAACCCGCTGGGGCTGGCAGAGTTCGCCCTCTCCCGCCGCGACCCCGGTTATGTGGGCCGCTCCAAGGCTGTGCGCGCGCTGGAAAAAGCCCGCATGGCAGGCGAAAATCCCGCCGCGCAGGATGAGACCCTTGCCGCTGCGCTGGCGCAGGTACGCGCCATCCTGCCCGATGCAGACACAAGAAAAATCGAAATCGGCAGCATGATCTACTGCGTCAAGCCCGGCGATGGTTCTGCCCGCGAGCAGGCCGCCAGCTGCCAGCGTGTGCTGGGCGGCCTTGCCAACATCTGCACCGAGTACGCCACCAAGCGCTACCGCTCCAACGTGATGAACTGGGGCATGCTGCCGTTCCAGATGAAAGCCGAGCCGAACTTTGAGGTGGGCGACTACATCCTCGTTCCCAACGTCCGCAAGGCACTGGATGGTGACATGCAGGACATTCCCGCCTATGTGCTGGGCGGCGAGGTGCGGGAACTGCACCTCTACATTGCCCCCATGACCGATGACGAGAAAAAAATCGTTAAGGCCGGGTGTCTTATCAACTATAACCGCAATCGTGGATAAAACACAAAAGGGGGCTGCCGAAGCAGCCCCCTTTTGCTTTGGGAGAAACCAATGGATGAACTGACTATGCGCATCGGCACGCCCTTTGCGGGCACAGACCGACAGAGTTTAGAGAATTTTTTGCAGCGGCAGGGGCTGGACTATGATGAGAGCATCACCTACACTGTGCTGCTGGAAAGTGATTCCGGCATTGCGGCCTGTGGCTCCTGCCACAACAACGTGATAAAATGTGTGGCTGTCGACCCGGCATACCGGGGGCAAAATTTGCTGGGCACCGTGATGACGCAGCTGGTGGCGCATCTGTTTGAGAAGGGGATCTCCCATTATTTTCTCTTTACCAAGCCGCAGAACCGGGAATTGTTCGCGGGTATGGGGCTGTATGCGGTGGAATCCACCGACAAAGTACTGCTGATGGAAAACCGCCGCGACGGGCTGGAACGGTACATCCGGCAGCTGAAAGCCGAAAGTTCCGCTGTGCAGGGAAGTGTCAGTGCGGTGGTGGCAAACTGCAATCCGTTCACGAAAGGTCACCGCTGGCTGATAGAACAGGCTGCCGCCCGGTGCGGGCTGCTGCATCTGTTTGTGCTGGCGCAGGAGCAGGAAACGTTCACCACCGCGCAGCGGATGACGATGGTGCGGGCCGGTGTGGCAGATCTGCCCAATGTGCTGGTACACAGTGCATCAGACTACCTGATTTCGCCTGCCGTGTTTCCGACCTATTTTATCAAGGATAAAGCAGGGGCCTTCGGCATCAACTGCGGGCTGGACATCCGCATTTTCGGCACACGCATTGCCCCGGCGCTGGGTATCACCCGCCGCTTTGTGGGCACAGAGCCAAGCTGCGGCGTAACTGCGCAGTACAACACTTGCCTGAAAACCGAACTGCCTGATTATGGCGTTGCCGTGACGGAACTGCCACGGCTGGAAATCGATGGCACGGCGGTCAGCGCAAGTACTGTGCGCCGCGCCCTGGCGGCGGGCGACTGGCAGACCGTGCAAAAACTCACCCCCGAAACCACATGGCGCTATTTGCAGGAGGTTTCCCAATGATTGCAAGGCTGGCGCAGGAAGCACTGCTGGAAGAAGTCTACACCACCCCGAAGCCGGGACTGGTGGATCGCCACGACACCGGGGCACACACCGACATGGACTGCCAGACGTTTGAAAAAAGCGCTGCCGCCATTGCGACCTACATCGCCGCCATGTACGAACTGGGCGGACGCTGGATGGACGCGCCGCAGGGGCTTTTCTGCGCCCTGCGTCCGCTGGGATTGCAAGCCGAACAAGCCATGCTGGCTGCCACTGACGGCGTGAACACCCATAAAGGCGCGATTTTCACATTTGCGATATTGGCTGCCGCCGCAGGGCATTGCGCGGCGCAGGGTGTGCGGCTTACACCGCAGGGGATCGGGGCTTATGCCGCTGAGATGACCCGTGAACCTCTCGAACGGGAATTTGCCGCCATGCACGGCAGAACGCCCCAAACCCACGGAGAAGTGCTGTACTGCAAGTACGGCATCAAGGGGGTGCGCGGGCAGGCACAACAGGGGTTCCCGGTTATTACCAACCTACTTTGCCCGCTGCTGCAGGGGCTGCGCTGCCAGGGCTGTGATCCTCAAAAGACCAATTTGCAGCTGCTTTTGGAGAGCATGGCTGTGCTGGAGGACACCTGTATTTTATCGCGCGGAACCCCGGAAGATCTGGCATGGATACAGCGGCAGGCCGCCGCGCTGCTGGCGCAGGGCGGTGCGTTCGCCCCGGATGCTGCACAAAAGCTGCTTGCTTTGAATGCAGCCTGTGTACAGCGCAATATCAGCCCCGGCGGATCGGCAGATTTTCTGGCCGCAGCCCTGTTTTTAGAAAAACTCATAAGGAGGAACTCCCATGAACGGAACCGAAGTCACGCTGACCGATATGCTGCGCTGCCGTGAAAAACGCGCAGCCATGCAGCAAGCCGCATTGGAGCGCTACCACAATACGCTGATCTCGTTCTGCCTGAATATCCCCGGCCCCATCAAGACGAACGAAGATTTGTACGCGCTCTACTCGGATGGTGTGCTGGAAATCAACCGCACCTTGCAGCAGGCAGATATTAAGGTGCTTTCCCGGCAGGAAACACTTGCCTCCACAGGGGATGAAATGCTGCTCTGCGTAGATGCCGAAGCGCCCCTTTGCAAGCAGCTGATGCAGCACATTGAGGAAACACACCTGCTCGGCCGCCTGTTTGACATCGATGTGCTGGACAGTGCGGGGCATAAACTTTCCCGTCCGCAGTATCGGCCTTGCCTAATCTGCGGCAGCCAAGCCCAACTCTGCGCCCGCGCCCGCCGCCATACCGTAGCCGAGATGCAGGCGAAAATTGAGGAGATGCTGTCCGATTGGAAGAACAACAACGCGTAATTTATATACAAAAGCGCCGCTTTGGGTATAGATAAAGAGCCTTACCTGTGATATACTGGCGATATACTCTTGTTAAGGCTCTTTTTTATGGGAAAGAAAGGAGCATAAAAAGGAGATTTTAATAGATGGTAAAAATTCTTTTTGTGTGCCACGGCAACATTTGCCGCAGCCCGATGGCCGAGTTTGTGATGAAGGACATGGCGGCGAAAGCCGGACTGGCAGATCGATTGGAGATTGCTTCTGCGGCGACCAGCACCGAGGAGATCGGCAACCCGGTCTATCCCCCGGCGCGGCGCAAGCTGGCCGAGCATGGCATTGGCTGCGCGGGCAAAACGGCCCGCCAGATGACGCGGCGGGATTACGAGTATTACGACTATCTCATCGCCATGGACTGCAGCAACCTGCGCAACATGCAGCGGTTTGTGGGCGGCGATCCGGCAGGCAAGGTGAGCCTGCTGATGGACCACACCGCCCGCCCCGGCGATGTGGCTGACCCGTGGTACACCGGCGATTTTGATGCCACCTGGCGGGATGTGACCGAGGGGTGCGCGGCGTTGTTGGAAGAATTGAAAAGCAATTTATAAGCATACAACAAAAGAGCTGTCCCAACCGGGGCAGCTCTTTTCAGTGTGCAAACGTAACAAATCGTAGGGGCGCACAGTGTGCGCCCGCGGGTCGATGCAAGCATCGACCCCTACAGAAAACGGTAACCCAAGGTTTGCGGGCGAGCAATGCTCGCCCCTACCCTGCGGCATCCCAAAAAGTCAGGAATCTGAATCCAGTTTCAGCACGGCGGTGAAAGCCTCGCTGGGCAGGGTCACGCTGCCAAGCTGGCGCATCTTCTTTTTGCCTTCCTTCTGCTTTTCCAGCAGCTTCTTTTTACGGGTAATGTCGCCGCCGTAGCACTTGGCCAGCACGTCCTTGCGCATGGCCTTGACGGTCTCGCGGGCGATAACCTTGCCGCCCACGGCTGCCTGGATGGGAATTTCAAACAGCGCGCGGGGGATGTTCTCTTTCAGCTTTTCGCAGATGCGGCGGCCCTTGGCGTAGGCGTTGTCGGCAAAGACGATCATGGACAGCGCATCCACCACCTCGCCATTGAGCAAAAAGTCCAGGCGCACCAGCTTGCTTTCGTGCCAGTCCTCCCACTCATAATCGTAGCTGGCATAGCCGCGGCTGCGGGATTTGATAGCATCGAAGAAATCGTAGACGATCTCGCCCAAAGGCATCTGATAATGCAGGTCCACGCGCGTTTCATCCATATACTTCATATCGATGAGCACACCGCGCTTGGCCTGGCAGAGGTCCATCAGCGGGCCGACATAATCGTTGGGCGTGTAGATGTGGGCGTTGACGAACGGCTCCTCGGACTTGACGATGCGGGTCGGGTCGGGGTAGGCCGAGGGGTTATCGATGATCTGCACCTCGCCATCGGTCAGGGTCAGGCGGTACTGGACACCCGGCGTTGTGGTAATGAGGTCGAGGTCGAACTCACGCTCCAACCGCTCGGTGATGATCTCCATATGCAGCAGGCCCAGGAAGCCGCAGCGGAAGCCAAAGCCCAGGGCGGCACTGGTTTCCGGCTCAAAACTAAGCGAAGCATCGTTGAGCTGCAGCTTTTCCAGTGCGTCTTTCAGGTCGGGGTAATCCGCACCGTCCGCCGGGTAGATGCCGCAGAACACCATCGGGGTGACGGTGCGGAAACCGGGCATCGGCTCCGGCGTGGGGTTGGCGGCCAGCGTGACGGTATCGCCCACGCGGGTATCGCGCACGGTCTTGATGCTGGCAGTCAGGTAGCCGACCTCGCCGGCCTCCAGCTTATCGCTGGGGATCAGCTGGGTAGCGCCCATGTGGCCCACTTCCACCAGCTGGAACTCCGCGCCGGTGCTCATCAGACGGATGGTATCGCCAGGCTTGACGGTACCCTCGAAAATGCGGACATAGACGATAACGCCCTTGTAGCTATCGTAGATAGAATCGAAAATCAGCGCTTTCAGCGGTTTATCGGCATCGCCGGTGGGGGCGGGAATGTCCCGCACCACGCTTTCCAGCACGTCCTTAATGCCGATGCCCAGCTTGGCCGAAACGCGGGGCGCTTCCATGCAGGGCAGGCCGATGACATCCTCGACTTCTTTCGCTACCGCATCGGGGTCGGCGCTGGGCAGGTCGATTTTATTCAGGATAGGCACCACTTCCAGGTTGTGGTCTAGTGCCAGGTAGCAGTTGGCCAGCGTCTGGGCTTCCACGCCCTGGCTGGCATCCACCACCAGCACGGCACCCTCGCAGGCAGCCAGGCTGCGGCTGACCTCGTACTGGAAGTCCACGTGGCCCGGGGTGTCGATCAGGTTGAACTCGTAGGTTTCGCCGTCATCGGCCTTATAGCGCATGGTCACGGCGCGGGCCTTGATGGTAATGCCGCGCTCCTTTTCCAGTTCCATGTTGTCCAACACCTGGTCGGTCATGGTGCGCTTGTCCACGCTGTCGGTCAGCTCCAGCATACGGTCGGACAGGGTGGATTTGCCGTGGTCAATGTGGGCAACAATGCAGAAATTTCGGATGTTTTTGCGGGCCATCAGGTTTCCTCCAAATCGTTCCAGATCTTACAGACGGTGCCGTTTTCTTTATACACGCGGGGTACGCGGCGCGCCAGGCCGCATACGATCTCGTAGTTGATGGTGTTGGTCTTTTGGGCGATGGTATCGGCGGTGTCGCCGCCGCCCGGGCCAAAAACCGTCACGTCATCGTCCATTTTCACATCAGGGATATCGGTGACATCCACCAGCGTCTGATCCATGCAGACGCGGCCCACCACAGGGGCGGGGCGGCCGTGGATGCTCATAACGCCCTGGCTCTGCCCGCCGGACAAGGCGCGGGGGTAGCCATCGGCATAGCCGACACAGACGGTTGCCACCCGCATGGGGCGGTCGGCCGTAAAGGTCCGGCCGTAGCTTACGCACTGGCCGGGCTGCAGTTCTTTCACAAAAGTAACGATGCAGTGCAGAGAAAGCGCAGGCTGCAGTTCCGGGAAATGGGCATCCTCGCTGGGATCCAGCCCGTACAGGATGATGCCCGCGCGGGTCATATCCCGCCGCCATTCGGGATGGCGCAGCTGCGCGGCCGAGTTGGCACAATGCACAGTGCCGGTGGCAAAACCATCGGCCTGCAGGCGGTCCACCACGCGGGTGAACAGGCTGTACTGCTCCTCGGTGTAGGCCAGGTCGTCCGGCGTATCGCTGTCGGCTACCGCAAAATGCTGGAAGATGCCGCAAATTTCAATACCCGGCAGCGCGTACAGCGCTTCCACTTCGCGGATGGTCTCCTCGAACCCGGAACGCACCGCAAAGCCGATGCGCCCCATGCCGGTATCAATTTTAATATGAACTTTTACCCGCCCCCCTGCCTGCACAGCAGCAGCCGAAAGCGCCTGGGCATACTCGGTAGAGAAGCAGGCGGTGGCAAGGTCGTCCTCGGCCAGGGCTGCCGCGTGTGCGGGGTCCGCATAGCCCAAAATCAGGATAGGTTTTGTGATGCCGTGGCGGCGCAGATGCCGTCCTTCGCCCAAACAGCTTACGGCAAACGCATCCGCGCCTGCCTGCTGCAGCACCTGGGCGGTCACATTATCGCCGTGGCCGTAGGCATCCGCCTTGACAACGGCGCAGACCGGCCCACCGACCGCATTTTTGATGTAGGCCAGATTGTGGCGCAGTGCGTCCAGATCAATTTCAGCCCAGCAGTGTTTTTCAAAATCCATATCCAATCACCCCTTTATAACCTATTCTCCCTGCCCTATTCCTTTAAAAGATAATTATACCACATTTTGCCCGGCTGTACAATGCGGCAAAGTCAGTTCTCCGCATCGGAATCGGTCTCCGACCATTTTCCGTGGACCCGCTGCACACCCACCACGCGCAGTTTGGAGTGGAGGAAGTGCTGCTCGCGGTAAAGGCTGAAGTAGCTGGACATCATGTAGGAGACCGCGCAGGCCAGGGCGAACAGCTCGATATTCTGCCCGCCGAACACCTCGATTGCCAGGCAGATGGAGGCCAGCGGACTGTTGGTGCAGCCGCAGAACAGCGCCACCATGCCCAGCGCCGCCCCCAGGCCGGGGGTCAGCCCCAGCAGCGGGGCCACCGCGCAGCCAAAGGTGGCACCGGTGAAGAAGATGGGCACGATCTCGCCGCCCTTGAACCCGGCCCCCAGAGTGATGCTGGTGAACAGCATTTTCAGCAGGAAGGCGTAGGAAACAGTCTGCCCGGCGATGGCCGCTGCAATGATATTGGCACCCGCACCGTTGTAATCGGTGGTGCCCAGCAGGGTGGTCAGCGCAATGATGAGCACACCGCCCAGCATCACGCGCAGGTAGGCGTTGGGGAAAAGCCTTTCGTACAGCTTCGGTGCGGCGTGGAGTACTTCACAAAAGCAGATGCTCAAACCCGCCAGCAGCAAGCCCAGCAGCAACACGCGGAACAGCGTAGCCGGCGTGGGCGCGGCGTAGTCCGCCAGGGCAAAGGCGGTGGGGGCCAACCCCATGCCGCTGCTGATGGTAACGCCGATCAGCGCCGAGATCAGGCAGGGCAGCAGCGCGGCGTACTGCATGGAGCCGACATCCACGACTTCCAGCGTGAAAACCGTGGCCGCCAGCGGTGTGCCGAACACCGCCGAGAACGCGCCTGCCATGCCGCACATCGTCATTAAGCGGCAGTCGCGGGCTTCCAGCTGCAGGCCCTTGCCAATTTGGCCGGACAGCGATCCGCCCAGCAGCAAAGCCGCACCCTCGCGGCCGCTGGAACCGCCGAACAGATGGGTGATGACGGTGGTGACGAAAATCAGCGGGGCCGTGCGCAGGGTCAGCGGCTTATGCTCCCGCACCGAGACGAAGATCTGGTTGGTGGAGCCGCCGCCCTCCGGGTCAAAATGCCGGTACAAAAACACGATGACCAGGCCGCCCAGGGGCAGCAGGTAAATCAGCCGCGGGTCCGCCGTGCGCAGGGCCGTTACTTTGTTGAGCGCCAGCCCAAACGCCGCGCCCACCGGCCCTACCACGCAGCCCACCAGCGTAGCCAAAATCACCCACTTGAAACAGACATACAGGTATCCCAAACAGCTGCGCAGATAGCGTAAGATTTTTTTCATAAGCCACCCTCCACGAAATATGACTTGATTATACTCCCGTGCCAGAAAAAAGACAATAAGCAGCAAAACAGGACTGGCAATGTGTACCGCCAGTCCTGTTTGGGGATTGAGTTTGTAGGGGCGAGCATTGCTCGCCCGCGGGCCGATGCAAGCATCGGCCCCTACACAATGCGTGTTGTCTATCTCGTAGGGGCGGATTCCATATCCGTCCGTGGCGTTTACCGGGCGCGGTGTTACGCCGCCGCTGGCTGCTGGGTAAAAATTTTCATGGATTGCTTATAGCAGTGGACAAAATAGACGATCTCGGCAAAGCCGGTCAGCGCCCAGGAGCAGGGGTAGAGCAGATACAGCGCCGGGATGGTGTGGAAGTGGGCGAAGATCGTGTAGACCCACGCCACACGGAACACGCAGGAGCCCATAATAACGATGATGGTCGGCACCACGGTTTTACCCAGCCCGCGGGAGGCCGCAATCGTGCAGTCCATAAAGGCAGAGATGCAGTAGGCCAGGCCCATGACCATGATGCGCTTCATGCCCGCATCGATAACATCCGGCTCGGTTGTGAACAGCGCCAGGAACTGCCGCCCGAACAGCAGCAGCCCGCCGCCCAGCACCAGGCCCACACCAAAACTGTAGGCCAGGCTGATGAAGTAGCTTTTCTTTACGCGGTCCACCTTGCCCGCGCCGTAGTTCTGGCTCATAAAGCTGGCGCAGGCCATGTAGAAGGCGGCCATGGCATCGTAGATCATGGCATCGGCGTTGGCGGCGGCCGAGTTGCCCTTGACCATCAGCGAATCGAAGGAGTTGACCCCCGCCTGGATGAACAGGTTGGCGATGGCGAAGATGGCGTTCTGGAACCCGGCGGGCACACCCAGCAGCAAAATGCGCTTGGTCATGCCCAGGTCCAGTTTGATGGCGTGGAGATCCAGCGCGTAGCAGTCCTGCACCTTGGTCAGTGCGCGCAAAATCAGCCCAGCAGACACGCACTGGGAAATGGCGCTGGCCAGCGCCACACCCACAACGTTAAGCTGGCAGACGATGACGAAAAACAGGTTGAGGGCGATGTTTAAAGCGCCCGCAAGGGACAGGTAAACCAGCGGCTTTTTGGTATCGCCGATGGCGCTGAACACTGCATTGCCGAAGTTATACAATGCCAGGGCCGGCATGCCCAAAAAATACACACGCAGGTACAAAATGGCACCGGGTAAAAGGTCCGGCTTGGTGTTGAGCAGTTCCAGCAGTGCGGGTGAGCCCAGCAGGCCGACAAACAGCAAAATCACACCCGCAATAAAGCTGATAATGAGCGCCGAGTGGACGGTCTTTTTCACATCGTTGGGGTGCTTGGCACCGTAAAAGCGGGCCACCAGCACGTTGATGCCGTTGCTTAGGCCGATCAAAAAGCCGGTGAACAGCGTGACAAAGATGCTGGTAGACCCCACCGCACCCAGCGCCGTGGACCCGGCGAACCGCCCGACCACCGCCACGTCCGACATGTTGAACAGCACCTGCAGCAGGTTGGACAAAGCCAGCGGCAGGCTGACGAGGAGGATCTGCTTCGCCAGCGGCCCCTCGGTCAGAGATCTTGCATTTTTCATGGTTCCGATTTCCTCAATTTTTCCTTACACAATGCCCCCGCTTTGGGGCGAACATTCCTGATTATAGCAAGTTTTTTTGCCTTTGGAAAGAGGTTTTTTCAAGATTTTGGCGGATTTTGAAAAACAGCAAAAAAGAACCGCCCGGCGCAAAATCGGGCGGTCTTTTATCTGCAAGATCAGGCTTCTTCGGCCTGTTTTTCTTTTTGGGCCTTGATGACTTTCAGGCGGCTGAACTCCTCGCGCTCACGCTCGCCCAGCACCTCATCAATGGACTTGATGGTCTTTTGCATCTGGGGGATCTGGACGTTGCCCAGGGCGTTGGCCCGCTTTTGGGTCTTTTGGATGGCCTCGGCCAGGCGGATGACGCTGGTCTCCACCTCGGCCAATTCCACCGTCAGGGTCTTGACCTCGTTGAATTTGAGGTAGGCCACATCCAGGGTGCCGTTGGTGGACTCCATATCATAATACAGCCCAATGGGCGAGGTCGTCTGCAGCGAGAGGGTGGGCAGTTCCACGCCCATGACGCTGCGGGTGCTCAGGCGCAGGCCGTGCTCTACGGGCACACCGCCCGCGTACTCCCCCACCGAGCCCAGCATGATATTGGCTTTCTGCAGGGCATCATACGCCTCGGCGTAGGCAGCCGAGATACGGTCCTGGATGCCTGCGGCGCGGTCGATCAGCTGCATCATCTCGCGCACGAGGATGTTGCGCTTGCGATCCATCAGGTCATAGCCCTGCTCCGCCAGCGCCAGGCTGCGCTTGGTAGCCATCAGGTTTGATTTTGTGGGGAAAACCTGCTGTGCCATGGTAAACTCCTTTTATTGCTTTGCTTGCTTGGCAATGCGGGCCTTGGCAGGCTCGTAATACTTGTCCAGCGTGGCATCATCGCAGCGGTCCAACGCGGCGCGGGGCAGTGCGGCCAGCAGCTCCCAGCCCAGGTCCAGCGTCTGCTCCATGGTGCGGTCGGTGTTGCCCTGGCCGATGAACTCCTGCTCAAAGGCGCGGTCAAAAGCCATCAGCTGCTTGTCGGACTCGGAAAGTTCTTCCTCACCGATAACGCTTGCCAGGGCCTTTGCGTCCTGCACCTTGGCGTAGCAGGCGAACAGCTGGTTGGACAGGGTGACGTGATCCTCACGGGTGTAGCCAGCGCCGATGCCGTCCTTCATCAGACGGGACAGGCTGGGCAGCACGGAGACCGGCGGATACAGGCCGGTGGCATCCATGCCGCGGTCCAGCACGATCTGCCCCTCGGTGATGTAACCGGTCAGGTCGGGGATGGGGTGGGTGATGTCATCACCGGGCATGGTCAGAATGGGGATCTGGGTGACAGAACCCTGGCTGCCCTTGATGATACCGGCGCGTTCGTACAGGCTGGCCAGGTCGGAATACAGGTAGCCGGGGAAGCCCTTACGGCCGGGGATCTCGCCCTTGGAGGAGGAGAACTCGCGCAGGGCTTCGCAATAGCTGGTCATATCGGTCAGGATGACCAGCACGTTCTTGTTCAGGTCAAAGGCCAGGTACTCGGCCACCGTCAGGGCGGCGCGGGGGGTGATGATACGCTCGATGATGGGGTCGTTAGCCAGGTTCAGCAGCATGACCACGCGCTCCATGGCACCGCAGCTTTCGAAAGACTCACGGAAGTAAGCGGCAACATCGTTCTTAACGCCCATGGCGGCAAAGACGATGGCGAAGTCCGAGCCATCGGCCACGCTGGCCTGACGGACGATCTGGACGGCCAGCTCGTTATGCTTCATGCCGGAGCCGGAGAAGATGGGCAGCTTCTGGCCGCGGATCAGCGTAGCCAGGCAGTCGATGGAAGAAATGCCGGTGTGGATGTAGTTACGCGGATACACACGGCTGACGGGGTTGATGGGTGCGCCGTTGACATCGCGGCGGGCGGCGGGGTAAATGTCGCCCAGGCCATCGATCGGGCGGCCCAGGCCGTCCAGCACACGGCCGGGCAGTTCGGGGCTAAGGTCCATCATCATGGGGTGGCCGGTCAGCACCGTGCGGTTGTTGACCAGGCTCAGGCCGCGGGTGCCCTCGAACACCTGGATAATGCAGCGGTCACCCTCCACCTGGACCACACGGCCCACGCGGGTGGAGCCATCGTCCAGGTGCAGCTCGGCCATTTCATCGAACTGAACGCCTTTTACGCCGTCCAACACGACCAGACTGCCGTTGATTTGGGAAAGTCCGATATGTTCCAGAATCATGTTATTCCCTCCTCATCAGCCCTGGGCCACAGCGGCCAGTTTGGCATCGATATCTTTCTGCATAGCGTCCAACTTCGAGAAATCATCGTTGGGCACCTCGTATTTCATCTTGACCAGTTCATCAAACAGGCCGGTAGCCAGCAGACGGCTGACCGGCACCTGCTTGGCGACAAGGGCTGCGCACTTGTCGTACAGGTAAAGGATGGTCTCCATCATCTTCAGCTGCTTTTCCAGCGGCACATAGGTATCCACGGCGTGGAAAGCGTTCTGCTGCAGGAAGCCAACGCGGATGACGCGGGCGATCTCGATCGTCAGCTTTTGGTCATCGGGCAGCACGTCCGAGCCGATCAGTTTGACGATCTGCATCAAGTTATTTTCCTGCAGCAGCAGGTTGGCAATGCGCTCACGGCAGGACATAAAATCGTGGCCCACATTGTCGTAGTACCAGCTGCCCAGGTCGCCCAGGTATTCGCTGTAAGAATCGTTCCAGTTGATGGCCGGATAGTGGCGGGCATAGGCCAGGGACTTATCCAGCGCCCAGAAGCAGCGGGTGAAGCGCTTGGTGTTCTGGGTGACAGGCTCGGAGAAGTCGTTGCCCTGGGGGCTGACAGCGCCGATGACCGAGACAGAACCCTCGGCCCCGTTCAGCGTCTTGACATAGCCGGCGCGCTCGTAGAACTCCGCCAAACGGCTGGGCAGGTAGGCGGGGTAGCCTTCATCGGCGGGCATTTCCTCCAGACGGCCGCTGATCTCACGCAGAGCCTCGGCCCAACGGGAGGTGGAGTCAGCCATCATGGCGGTGTGGTAGCCCATATCGCGGTAATACTCGGCCAGCGTAATGCCGGTGTAAATAGAAGCCTCACGGGCGGCAACAGGCATGTTGGAGGTATTGGCGATCAAAACCGTACGATCCATCAGGCTTTTGCCGGTGCGGGGGTCCACCAGTTCGCTGAACTCCTGCAACGCCTGGGTCATCTCGTTGCCGCGTTCGCCGCAGCCAACGTAGATGATGATGTCCGCATCGCACCATTTTGCGATCTGGTGCTGGGTCATCGTTTTGCCGGTGCCGAAACCGCCGGGGATGGCAGCTGCACCGCCCTTAGCCAGCGGGAACATGGTATCGATGACGCGCTGACCGGTGATCAGCGGGCGGGGCGAGGTCATACGCTCGGCCGCCGGGCGCGGGGTGCGGATGGGCCACTTCTGGCACAGGGTCAGGGTGTGCTCCTTACCCTTGGCATCGGTCAGCTTGACGATGGGGTCGTTGACGGTGTAGCTGCCATTTTCGGCAGCCCAGGTCACGGTGCCGGAAACCTCCGGCGGGACCATGCAGCGGTGCTGGATGGCCGGGGTCTCGGGGCAGGTGGCGTAGATCTGACCGGCGATCAGGGTGTCCCCTGCTTTGACGCTGACGGTCACATCCCACTTGGCGGTGGTGTCCAGAGACGGCTCATGGGCACCGCGCTCAATAAAGCTGCCCATATGGCTCTCGATGGCGGGCAGCGGGCGCTGGATGCCATCGTAGATATTGCGCAGAATGCCGGGGCCCAGCGTGACGGACAGCGGGCCGCCGGTGCTTTCGACAGGCTCACCGGCTTTCAGGCCGCCGGTCTCCTCGTAAACCTGGATGGTGGTCTCTTTATCGTTCATGCGGATGACCTCGCCTACCAGGCGGGCCTTGCCCACATAGACCATTTCCATCATAGCCAGGTCGGTTTTGCCCTTGATGGTAACAACGGGGCCGTTGATGCTGTAAATTTTATTTTCCATAGCTTTGCCCCTCAAATCGTGATCTCCAGCCCTGCATTTTGCAGGAACCAGTCGTGCTGGGCGTTCAGGCGGGCTTCCAGCGTGTCATCGGCAGCCAGGCCGGTGGCGGGGTTGGCAGCGCGCAGGCCGCCCAGGGTGATGGACTCATCGGCAGCCAGGGCCACACCGGCAGGCAGCTTGCCCTGCAAAAGGGGCAGGTCGGCGGTGCGGGCGTACAGGGTGCCGCTTTCGCCCATAGCATCGGCCAGGGCAGCAGCGCTCTGGGCCAGCCAGGCAGCGTAGTCCTTACCGGCGGCAAAAGCGGCCAGCGGGGTGCGGGCGGCGGCAAAGGTATCGGCTGCGATTTGCTGGCGCTGGGCGGCCAGCTGGGCGCGGGCCTGCATGCGGGCGGCGCTCAGCTCCCGGTTGGCGCGGGTGTGGGCACGGTCAGTCTCAAAGCGGAGCGTGTGCTCGGCCTTGGCCTGCTGGGCCTGGCGCGTTTCTTCCAGCTGGCGGTCGATCTCGGCATCGGTCTCGGTGCGGATGGCGGCGCAGGCAGCTTCGCCCTCGGCGCGGATCGATTCCAGGAACCGCTCGGCGCGGGTATCTAATTCATTCATGGTCACACCTCTTAGATTTTAACACCGATGGCCTCGCGGATATAGCGGGTCAGGCGGTCCTTACCGGCAGCACCGCCGCCGGTGGACGGCACGGTGATGAGCAGCGGCGTACCTTTGGCACGGGCGCTGTCCAGCACCTCGGTGTAGGTCTCGGCGATCTTTTCGGTCACCAGCAGCACGGCAATGTCGGGCTGCTGGGCGGCGTTTTCCAGCGCCTGGCGCAGGTCGGCTTCGCTGCGGGCAACGGTGCCCTCGATGCCGGCCAAACGCAGACCGTTCATAGCGTCAGAGTTATCGCTGATGAGAAAGAACCGCATGGCTTACACCAGCTTGCTCAGGATCATGATGGAGATGACCAGGCCGTACAGGGCGATGGATTCGCCCAGGGCCACGAAGATCAGGCTCTTACCGAAGGTCTTTTCGTTCTCGCTGTTGGCAGCGATTGCAGCGGGGGCAGCGGAAGCGACAGCCATGCCGCCGCCGATACCGGCCAGACCCGTTGCCAAAGCAGCAGCCACCAGGCCGATGCTCAGGGAGGAGTTGTGGTCGTTGTCGGTGTTGGTTTCGGTGGTCTCGGTGGTGGAAGTGGCTGCAGCGGCTTCCTCGGTGTTATCGGCAGCCAGAACGCCAAAAGCACCGCAGCAGGTCACAGCCACAACCAGCAGAATGGTAACGAACAGCTTGTTGAATTTGCTTTTCATAATAGAACCCTCCATGATTTTGTTATGTTGTTTCCCTCTATATAGGCTCCCCTTCGAGGGGAGCTGTCGGCGCAGCTGACTGAGGGGTGGGCAAGGTGACGCAGCGGCCACCCGGCCACCCTTCCGTCACGGCTTCGCCGTGCCACCTCCCCTCCAGGGGAGGCTTTGACAACTTACGCTTTCTTAATATTAAACGCAGTAAACTTGCGGCCGCCGCCTTTGTAGCAGCGGCTGAACATCTCGTAGAACTCCAGACGGATGCCCTGGATGGCGGAGAGCAGCGCTTCGAGGCAGATGACCACGATGTTGCCCAGGATGACCACCAGCAGATTGTTGGGCGTACCGGCCAGCGTAAAGACGACCATCATCATACTGGCATGCACGATAACGAACGCACCCACACGCAGGAACGAGATGGTGTTGGACAGGTAGCTTAACACCGTTTCCAGCAGTTCAAACACGCTCTGCATCAGGTAGTTGCCCATACCGCCAGCGGGTTTCCAGGGCTTGCCTTCCACCATGGGGGCCAGCAACTCGGCAAACAGCAGCAAGACCAGGCCCGCCACCATGCCGATGACGGCCACGACCTGCGGCATAAAAGTGACAGCGCCCATGTAGGCAGAAGCCAGATCCACACCGCACAGGTAGGTGACGACACCCACCAGGCCGTTGGGGGAGAAGATGAACTCGCCCCACTCCTTGTGGCGGGCGTGGGTGTACATGTTCAGCGCCATCGCCGCCAGCACCAGGATAACACCGATGTAAACGGCGACCATCAGGATACCGGTGATGGAATCCATGACCGAAACGGGCTTGCCTGCCATGCCAATGGCGTGGTAGAGCGGGTCCAGGGCTTCCTCATAGCCGAAGAAGGAGCCATAGACCAGGCCGAAGATCGTGCTGGAGATGCCGCAGGGGATCATCAGGTGGAACAGGTCGTTGTGCTTGACCTTCCACATAAAGGTGCTGAACAGTGCCAGCACGATACCCTGCCCGACATCACCGAACATCATGCCAAACAGCACGGTGAAGGTGAGCGCTACGAAGCCGGTGACATCTGTCTCGCCATAGGCGGGCAGACCGTACATCTCGACGAAAAACTCAAAAGGGCGGCTCCACCAGGGGTTTTTCAGTTTGGTGGGGGGTGTCATCTTACCGGCGGCCTCGGGGCCGTCCACGGTAACGCGCAGGTCCTTGATGGCCCGTGCCTTACCGGCGATCTCCTCCACATCCGATGCCGGGACCCAGCCGACACAGAAGAAGTGGGAACCTTTCACCGCAGCCATGCGGCGCAGGTCGTACATAGCGGCGTAGTAACGCACCGTGTCGTACAGCATCTGCACCTTGGCTTCGTTGTCGTGCCACAAAGCGGCGATGCGGCCGTTGACCTCATCGACAGCCTTTTTGACGACTTCCAGGTTCTCTTTAAAGTGCTCGATGATCTCGGCAGGGGAACCGGCCGCGCCGGGCACATGCACCGGCTCGAAGTAGAGCATCGAGAAGATGCCATCGGTCTCCAGCGCTTTCTCCCGCGGGGTCAGGTAGATGCCCCAGTAGCCGGTCTTGGTCTGGGTGCATTCCACAAACAGGATGTAAGGGTCATCGGCGTAGTTGCTCATCAGCTTGTTATAGCCTTCGATGGGCAGGAAGCCGAACCGCACCTTGACGTGCTGGCAGTCCAGCAGTTCATCCACATTGACTTTCAGGTTCAAAAAGTGGCTGTACTGGGCGATGCCGTCCTCGCAAAGCTTCCGCTGGTCCAGCAGGCCCTGGCGCTCGACACACAGGTCATCGATCTGCTCCAACAGGTCGCTCAGGTAAGCCTTGGCTTCGTCATCCGGCGGGTCGGTGTGGCGCTGCTCCTCGTGCAGCTCCATGCCGGCCTCTTTCGCCATGGTCTCGATCTGGTCGCGGGTGGCGGGATAGGGGTTTTCCTCGTTGAGGGCGGCGTATCCCAGCGAATCCGACATATAACGGGTGGCAGGTTCCAGGTCAAACCGGCCGTCCATACAGCAGGCATCCAGGAAGTCGTTCAGCTGGGGCAGGGTGCCTTGTACCCGCACCAGCTTCATCTTTTCAACCAATCCGTTCACACTCCTTTCAATCGTGTTCGTCGTAGCCGATCAGCAGGGCTAGAACTTCTTCGGCGGGCAGCTTGTAGTGTACGCCCTCGATGATGTGGTTCAGGTTCCACACCTCGCACTGGGCCAGCCAGATGTAACACATCATGACCAGCGTGGGGTCGGTGGAGAACCGCAGCCACTTACGGCACCAATCGGTGCGGTAGCGGAAGAAGCCTTCCTTCAGCACGGTATAATCGTGGTGGGCCAGCAGCGGGCCGTAACTGGTTTGGGCAAACCGCTGCTTAAAAGTAGGCAGGTCCGGCGCGGCCAGCAGGTAATCCCACTCGGCCGTGGTCAGGGCGCTGCAGTCACGGCGGCAGGCGTTGCGCACCGTAGTGGCCGGTGCCCCCACGCGGATGAGCCGCGCGGCGTTGGACACCGCCGAGGTATCGCACTCCAGCTGGATCAGTTCCCGCAGGCCGGGCTGTTCACCCTGCTTGGCGGGTCTGGGGGCCATAGCCACCAGGGCGCGGTGGCGGTACTCCTGCAACAGGGGTTCCGCCTGGGCGGTCAGGCCGCGGTCCGGCTTGGCATTGGCCAGCGGGGCCAGCACCTTTTGCCAGGGCGTACCCTGCACCGCCGCCAGCAGGCTGGCTAAGTCGGTAGCTTTGGCCAGCGCATACAGATCAATGCTGCAGCGCTGCTCCAAAAAGTCCGGCAGGCGGTACAGGTAATCGCCGGGGCGGCCTGCATCCAGGCACCGCAGGGCGGCGGTCAACTCATCCACCTCACAGCAAAGCGTTAAGTACTGGTAGACGCTGCTGCCTGCGCTGCGGTCATACCGGCACAGGCTGTCGAAGCGTTCGTACTGGCTTTGCCGCAGCAGGTTTTCCAGCTGGGCACGGCGGGCGTAGGTGGGGTTTACCTCGGCCAGCGTATTGGCGTACAGCGGCAGGGCTTTTAATTCATTGGCAAGCTCTGTCATGGTGCGGCAATCCGTTAAGCGGCGGTAATCCTCGGCGCGCAGGCGGCGGCCATACAGGGCGCGGGCCTTTGCCAGCACTGCATTGCTGGCTTTGCCGCTGGCGTGGGTCATTGTGCAGCCTCCTGGGCCAGGGCACGGCGTACCAGTTCTGCCGTCCACTCGGCCTCGTGCTGTTTGGCGGCGGCCGTCATAGCGGCGGCAGCCTGTTCACATTCTTTGTCTAAGGCGGCGCGGGCCTCGGCGTTGGCGGCCTCGGCTGCTTTGGCAGCAGCTTCCGCGTCCGCCTGGGCTTTGGCATCGCACTCGGCAGCAATCGCCTGCTTGCGGGCATCCAGGGCGGCCAAGCGCGCCGTACGCTCGGCCTTGGCTTTCTCGCTGGCCTTACGCTGGGCGGCATCCATCTCCAGGATCGCCTGCATCAGATCGTTCACATCTTTCATCCCATGCACCTCATTTCTGGAATATTGGGATTTTTCCGGGTTTCGTCCCGTATTATAGCACTTTCACCAAAGATAGCAAGTCTCATTTGTGCACTTTTATTAGTACAGATTCGGAAATGTGTTTTTTTATTTATCACTCTTTGTAGATCGCTTTCAGTCCGGCACCAAACACGGTACGCACCAGCGGGCCTGCGGCCACCAGCTGCCACAGGAAAGCGGCGGGGTAGTTCAGCATAGTAGTCTGCACCCAGATGGCGATAAACTGCGCGTTATGGCTGTCCTTAAACAGCAGCGTGGCAAAAAAGCTCATCAGCGGGCACATCATCCAGGCCGACAGGCAGGAGATAGCCGTAATCAGAAACACCTGCTTATCCTTACCAGGGGTAAACCAGCCCGTAGCAATGCGCATGGCCGTGGGGCCTACCAAAAAGGTATCCAGCAGGAAAGCGATTGTACCCATGATAGGTAGTTCACTGAAGGCAGCTAAAAAGATAAAGTTCTGCATCTCGCCCACATCCAGGGCGATATTGTAGCAGACCATGCCATAGACCATGACACAGACCATCATAACGGTATAGACGATTTCCTGTTTTTTCGTTTGCGGCATACTCGATTACTCCTCTATTTATAAAAGTAGATACGGATTTCCAAAACAAAAACAGCCGCTGGGGTGTCGCTCAACTCGTTGCGACGCCCTGGCGGCTGTTGTCTCACTGCGTTGGAAAGTGAAGCAAGTATACCGCAAAAGTACGCGCCGTGTAATACCCTTTTACAAGATTCTACGTTTTGTACAAAAGTTATCGCTGCCTGTTGGCTGGCGGTTGGTTACTTATCCGCCGGGAACGCCCCGCAGGCATGGCGGAAGATGCACCGCACAAACGGCCCGACCACGAATATTTGCAGCGGGTAGGCCACCACAAAGTTCAGCATCACAGTTTGCAGCCAGACCACCGGCAGCTGCGCGGTCAGGCCGCCGCTCTCGATGGTGCCGACCAGGCTCATCAGCGGCACCATCGTACAGACGGTGAAGGTCTGGATGCACAGGATGATGAAGATGCTGCGGTCACCGGGGCGCGCTACGCGGAACGCCAGCCTGGGGGCCAGCGGCCCGGCGATGAACGCGGCAAACACAAAGCCGATGACCCATTCCAGCGGGAAGCTATGGGCGGCCATGCCAAAGGTGGCATAGGCCAGCCCGCCGGTGTGCAGCGCCACATTGTAAACGCCCATCAGGTAGATCATCAGCCCGGAGGTGACGACGGTGAATAAAATCTCGTGCCATTTTTTCTCAAACATTTAACATTGCTCCTCTCACATGTTGAAAAAGTACAGACAAAAAAATAAATGCCACCCCCGCCGTCATGACATTGGCAGGGTGACATTTACTGTCTTGCATCTGTTCGGTTTTTACGCTGGCTATTGTAGCACATTTGTGCGGCCCCATGTCATGGGCAAAATGGCAGAAAATCTTTCCACACTCCCCTGCGGCATGTTGCACAAAGCCGGTTTGTGGGCTGTTTTTTGGTGCAACCTGCCGCTTTTGTTTTTTGCAGCTTTACAAAGCGCACACCGCCGCGCTATAATGGGCAGCGTACCTACTATGTTGTTATATATAATAAGGTAAGAGGGGTTATCCATGGCACACAAAGTATGGCACCATCACGGGCAGATGAGCGAAGCCTTCCGCACCGTGATGTTCCTTTCGGCATCCGGCGGTTTACAGGATGCCTACACCTACATCGGCCGCGGCAAGGTGTTTGCCAACGCCCAGACCGGCAACATCGTATTGATGAGCCAGGCCGCTTTTGACGGTGATCTGGCACGGGTGCTGCACTATCTGGTGCCGCTGCTCTCCTTTGCGCTGGGCGTGGCGGTGGCCGAAGCGATCCACATCCGCTACCGGGAGGCCAAGCGCCTGCACTGGCGGCAGCTGGTTCTGGTGGTGGAAATTCTGCTGCTGTTCGGCGTGGGGTTCATCCCCAACACCTGGGACCTGGCTGCCAACGCCTTGGTGTCCTTTGCCTGCGCCATGCAGGTGCAGGCGTTCCGCAAGGTACACGGCTACCCGTTCGCCAGTACCATGTGCATTGGCAATATGCGCAGCGGTATGGAATCGCTGGTGGTCTACTTCCACCTGCATGACAAAAAGGTGCTGTACAAGGCGCTGCACTACTTTGGCGTGATCTTGCTGTTTGCCATCGGTGCCGGGTTGGGTGCCCAGGGTGTGGCTGTATTTGGCAACAAGACCATCTGGTTCAGCTGCGCGCTGCTGCTGGTGAGCCTGTGCTTCATGTTCATCCAGGATGAAGAAGAAGCCCTTACGAAAAAAGCCTGATATTTTTGCGCATAAAACGGCCCCCGCCGGGATAGATTCCTGGTGGGGGCCGTTTGTGTATCTACTACATCTTGTGGTCAGCAAAGAGAGGGTCATCCTGCCACAGCACCACATGACCGGCGGTGCGGGTGCGGTTCATATCAATGATGCGCTGGTTGCTGGAGCCACGGAACCGCAGGCTGATATCGTACTTGTCCTGCACGAAGTCGCCATCCACGAGCACATCTATATATTGTAGGAACTCGTCCGTCACTTCGCATCGACCACAGCCGGGCCGCAGGATCTCCTGCTCAAAATGGTTTCCGGTGTAGCACCAGATGGTCTTGTTGGGATACAGCGCCTTGACATTTTTGACGAAAGGCAGCAGTTCCCGCTGGTTTTCCGGCTCAAACGGCTCGCCGCCCAGCAGCGACAGGCCGTTGATGTAGCCGGGGGCCAGGCTTTCTAAAATTTTGTTGCGGACCTCTTTGGTAAAAGGCTCGCCATAGTTAAAATCCCACGCCACAGCGTTAAAGCAGTTAGGGCAGTGGCGGCGGCAGCCTGAGACAAACAGGCTGGTGCGCACCCCCTCGCCGTTGGCGATGTCGCAGTATTTGATGGTTGCATAGTTCATGGGGCAAGGTTCTCCTTATAGGTGGCACATGCAGTATCGTCTCAACATCTTGTGTTTTTGTGCCGTGGTGATTCAATATCTGCTAACAGTATACCAGCTTACGCCGCGCACTGCAAGCCCCGCCGCGCCGCAGGATTTGTATTTTTTCGCGTTGTATCGGCATAAATCTTGTCAATTAGCAACATCTCCCCAAAATAGCTAAAAAATCGGGCTTATTTTCTACGCGGTTGTAGCCGCAGCATTTTCATCGTTGGAACGTCCGAAATGTAATATTTTGTCGTATCGAATTTTAGCGCCACTATATCTTGTGGTTTTCGCGCTTGACTTTTTACCCCCGCTGCGATAAGATAGACTTGCTCGCCAAACGGAGTTTGTACGTTTGGAACTTGTATATAGTTTGTATATTCAGATGGATCAGTGTTTAGGAGTTGTCAGCATGAAAATCATCAAGCGCAACGGCAGCGAGGCCGTGTTCGACATTACAAAGATCATTGCAGCCATTACCAAGGCCAACCATGTCGTGCCGGAAAGCCAGCGTTTGACCAAAGAGCAGATCATTGAGATCAGCGACCACGTGCAGACCAGCTGCCTGTCCCGCGGCCACGCCATGAACGTGGAGGAGATCCAGGACCTGGTCGAGGATGAGATCATGCAGACCGGTGCCTTTGAGGTTGCCCGCAAATACATCACCTACCGCTATGTGCAGAGCCTGAAGCGCACCCACAACACCACAGACGATAAGATCCTCTCGCTGATCGAGTGCAATAACGAGGAAGTCAAGCAGGAGAACTCCAACAAGAACCCCACCGTCAACAGTGTGCAGCGCGACTACATGGCCGGCGAGGTCAGCAAGGATCTGACCATGCGTATGCTGCTGCCCCCGGAGATCGTCAAGGCGCATGAGGAGGGCATCATCCACTTCCACGATGCCGACTACTACGCCCAGCACATGCACAACTGCGACCTGGTCAACCTGGACGACATGCTGCAGAACGGCACCGTCATCAGCGGTACACTGATCGAGAAGCCCCATTCTTTCTCCACCGCCTGCAACATTGCCACCCAGATCATCGCCCAGGTGGCTTCCAGCCAGTACGGCGGCCAGAGCATCAGCCTGACCCACCTGGCACCGTTCGTGGATGTCAGCCGCAAAAAGATCCGCCGCGATGTCGAAGCTGAAATGCGCGATCTGGGTATCGATCCCGGCGAGGAGAAACTCTCCGAGATCGTGGAAAAGCGCCTGCGCGAGGAGATCAAGCGCGGTGTGCAGACCATCCAGTACCAGGTCGTCACCCTGATGACCACCAACGGCCAGGCCCCGTTCATCACCGTGTTTATGTACCTGAACGAGGCGGGCGACAACCAGCGCCTGAAGTCCGACCTGGCCATCGTCATTGAGGAAATGCTGCGCCAGCGCTACCAGGGTGTTAAGAACGAGGCCGGTGTCTGGATCACCCCCGCCTTCCCCAAGCTGATCTACGTGCTGGAAGATGACAACATCTACGAGGGCCAGCCCTACTACTACCTGACCAAGCTGGCCGCCAAGTGTACTGCCAAGCGCATGGTGCCTGACTATATCAGCGAAAAGAAGATGCTGGAGTACAAGGTGGATAAAAATGGCGAGGGCCATTGCTTCACCTGCATGGGCTGCCGCAGCTTCCTGACCCCCTACGTGGACGAGAACGGCAAGCCCAAGTACTACGGCCGTTTCAACCAGGGCGTTGTCACCATCAACCTGGTGGACGTGGCTCTGTCCAGCGGCGGCGACTTTGATAAGTTCTGGAAGATCTTTGACGAGCGCCTGGAATTGTGCCACAAGGCCCTGATGTGCCGCCATAACCGCCTGAAAGGCACCCTGAGCGATGCCGCCCCCATCCTGTGGCAGTACGGTGCCCTGGCCCGCCTGAAGAAAGGCGAACCCATCGACAAACTGCTGTACGGCGGTTACTCCACCATCAGCCTGGGCTACGCAGGCCTGTATGAGTGCTGCAAGTATATGACCGGCAAGAGCCACACCGACCCCGCCGCCAAGCCCTTTGCGCTGAACGTGATGCAGCACATGAACGATGCCTGCACCAAGTGGAAAGAGCAGCACAACATCGATTTCAGCCTGTACGGCACCCCGCTGGAATCCACCACCTACAAGTTTGCCAAGTGCCTGCAGAAGCGCTTCGGTCTGGTGCCCGGCATCACCGACCGCAACTATATCACCAACTCCTACCACGTCCACGTGACCGAGCAGATCGATGCTTTCACCAAGCTGAAGTTCGAGAGCGAGTTCCAGCGCCTGTCCCCGGGCGGTGCCATCAGCTACGTGGAAGTGCCCAACATGCAGGATAACCTTGAGGCTGTTATCAAGGTGATGCAGTTCATCTACGAGAACATCATGTACGCCGAGCTGAACACCAAGAGCGATTACTGCCAGGTGTGCGGCTACGATGGCGAGATCAGCATCGTGCAGGAGGACGGCAAGCTGGTTTGGGAGTGCCCCAAATGCCACAACCGTGACCAGAACAAGCTGAACGTTGCCCGCCGCACCTGCGGTTACATCGGCACCCAGTTCTGGAACCAGGGCCGCACCGCCGAGATCAAGGACCGTGTGCTGCATCTGTAAGGTTTACTATTTATAAGGCCGCTTTCCTTTGGAGGGCGGCTTTTCTCTTTCTTGCATCGGCAAAATTCAAGCACAAAAGCTCTGCATCTTTGACTTTTTGCCGATAGTATGGTATACTATTTATTAAAGAGGTGATACCATGGACTACATTTCCGTCGCTGAAGCGGCAAAAAAGTGGAATTTGTCGGAGCGCTCCGTAAGAAACTACTGCGCTATCGGCAAAATTCCGGATGCAGTTTTTGCCGGTAAGACCTGGAAGATTCCGGCAGACGCAGACAAACCAAAGCGCACCAATGCAAAGGCTGAGAACATTCTGCTGGCCATCCTGCAGGATGAAAAGAAGCACCAGCGGAAGGGCGGCATCTACCATAAAGTCCAAATCGACCTGACTTATAACTCCAACCACATTGAGGGCAGCCGCTTAACCCACGACCAAACCCGCTACATTTACGAAACCAACACGATCGGTTTTGAAAATGGTGCGGTAAATGTGGACGATGTTGTCGAAACGGCCAATCACTTTCGCTGTATTGATATGGTCATCGACAATGCCATGCAGCCGTTGTCGGAAGCTTTCATCAAGCGGCTGCACTTTATATTAAAGAATGGCACCAGCGATTCGCGGAAAGATTGGTTTGCGGTGGGTGAATATAAGCGTGTTCCCAATGAAGTCGGCGGCCGTGATACTGCCGCCCCGGAAGAAGTAGAGGGTCGATTAAAAGCGCTGCTTACCGCCTATAATACATCTAAAACTCATTCACTGGAGCAAATTGTTGCTTTCCACCACGATTTTGAGTGCATCCACCCGTTCCAAGATGGCAACGGCCGCGTGGGACGATTGATTCTTTTTAAAGAATGTCTGAAAAATAATATCGTGCCCTTTATCATTGAGGACGATTTGAAAATGTTCTATTATCGCGGCTTGCACGAATGGAATACCGAGCATGGTTATCTGATGGACACCTGCCTTACCGCGCAGGATAGATTCAAAGTTTACCTGGACTATTTCCGAATCAAATATACTGACTAAGAATCCTATTGCGTAGTAAGCAAAAATTTCCGCCTGACTTTATGGCCGTCAGGCGGAAATTTTGTTATATATTTTGCTTTTTGCAAGTGTAAAAATAATACGGTATCTCGAAGCAGAGCATAACGCACCAGCCGAAAGCGCAGGCGTAGGCGATGCCGGGCAGGCCGATGCGGGGGGCCAGCAGGGCCGCGCCGAGGGCGCGCAGGCCTGCCTGCAGGCAGGTGCCGATGAGGGTAGTGGTCATCTTGCCCATGCCGCGGTAGAAGCCCTGGAAGCCGTTGGTCAGCGCGGGCAGGGCGTAGAACAGCGCCATGTAACCCAGGTATTGGCTGCCCAAAGCTACGATCTCGGCGGCTCCCTCCCCTGCCACAAACAGGCTGACGATGGGCGCGCGCAGCAGCCAGGTCAAGCTGCCTACCAGCAGCCAGTAGCACAGTTCCAGCCGGATGCCCACGCGGAAGCCGGGGCGGATGCGCTCCTTTTGGGCGGCACCACGGTTCTGGGCGATATAGGTGGTGATGGCGGTAGCGATGCTTTGCTGCGGAGTGAAAGCAAAATCATCCACGCGGGTGACGGCGTTGAATGCGGCGATGGCCTGCACACCCAAGGCGTTGACCTGGCCCTGGATGAGCACCTTGCAAACAGGCTGCACCGCCTGCTGCAAGGCCGTGACCGCGCCGTACTGCAAAATGCGGCCCAGCAGCGCCGGGCGGATGCGCCATTGGCTGCGGGCGGGGCAAAGCTGCGGCACGTGGCGCACCATGTACCAGGCGGCCATAATGGCGCTGGCGGCTTCGGCCACCACGGTGGTGACGGCACTGCACACGATGCCGAACCCCAGCCCGCCGATAAGCACAATGTCCAGCGCGGCGTTGAGCACCGCCGAGAACGCAAGGAATTTCAGCGGCGTTTTGGAGTCGCCTACGCTTTTCAGGCCCGCCGCCAGTGCGTTATAGAAAAACGTAAACGGTGCGCCCAAAAAGGTGATGCGCAGATAAATGCCGGTACTATGCAGAATTTCATCCGGCACTGCCAGGCTGTGCAGGATCAGCGGCGCGGCAGCCACGCCCAACAGCGCCACCGCGCAGCAGAGGGCCGCCCCGAACAGCAGGGTAGTGGCCAGCGTTTCTTTCAAACGCTCCTCGTTTTTGGCACCGAAGGCTTCGCTCATCAGCACACCGGCACCGATACACAGGCCGCTGATGGCCAGGATAACCAGGTTCATCACGGGGCCTGCAATGCCCTCGGCCGCCAGGGCATCCTGCCCGATGAAGCGGCCCGCGATGATGGAATCCACCGCGTTATAGGCCAGCTGCAGCCAGTTGCCCAGCAGCAGCGGCACTGCATAAAAGAACAGGTGCCCCAGCGGGGCACCCTTTGTCATATCACGCATAGGCGTTATTTATCTTCCTCAGTTTCGGCCACAATGTAGATGGGACGGTGCTTGACTTCCAGGTAGGTCTTGGCCAGGTACTCGCCCACAATGCCGGTGCAGAACAGCTGCACACCGCTGCACAACAGGATAATGCAGATCATGCTGGGCCAGCCGGAGGTAGGATCGCCGAACATCAGCGCCCGGACGATAACAAAAATGATGCCGATGAACGCCAGGATGCAGAACAACACGCCCACACCGGCGGCAACGAGCAGCGGCGTGGTGGAGAAACCGACAATACCCTCGATGGAGTATTTGAACAGGCCCCAGAAGTTCCACTTGGTGGTACCGGCCACGCGCTCAATGTTCTCGTAATCGAACCACTTGGTCTTGAAGCCGACCCAGCTGAAAATACCCTTGCTGAAGCGGTTATACTCGGCCATGCTCAGCACAGCGTCCGTCATTTTGCGGCTCATCAGGCGGAAATCCCGCGCGCCATCGACAATTTCCGTATCCGACATCTTATTGATGATCTGGTAGAATTTACGGGCAAACCAGCTGCGCAGCGGCGGCTCGCCCTTGCGGGTGGTGCGGCGGGTGGCGGCGCAGTCGTAGTCACCGGTCAGCAGCGTGTCCAGCATCTGGGGCAGCAGCGCCGGGGGATCCTGCAGGTCGGCATCCATCGTGGCAACGTAGTCGCCCTTAGCGGCTTTCAGGCCCGCATAGATGCCGGCTTCCTTGCCAAAGTTGCGGCTGAACGAAACGTAGCGCACACGGTCGTCCTGGGCATGCAGCTCGCGAGCTACGCGCAGGGTGCCGTCGCGGGAGCCGTCATCCACAAAGATGAACTCAAAATCCGCACCGTGGCTGGTTTTCATTTCGGCCGCCACACGGCTGGCCTCTTTATAAAAAAGCGGCATGGCTTCTTCTTCATTATAACAGGGTACGATCAGACTGATGAGCATGGTTTTTGACCTGCTTTCATGACAAATTTGTATCTTTTATTATACCGTAGTTTTATACTTTTGTAAACAATAGAAATGCAGGGGCAGCGTCCTCGACCTCCTGCGGGCCGATGACAAGCATCGGCCCCTACAAATTGCATTTGTCCTAAAACCAAAAAGGCAGGACTCGCAAGTCCTGCCTTTGATTGAAAGTTTCTTTGGTTCTTTCTTTTCAAAGAAAGAACATCAACTCCCGCAATTAGCCTTTGACGGCGATATTGACCAGCTTGCCCTTGACGTAGATCTCCTTGGCGATGGTCTTGCCAGCGATGGCTTCAGCCACAGCGGGCTCGGCCTTAGCCTGGGCGATCGCGTCAGCGTTCTCGATGGCGGCGGGCACGTTGATGCGAGCCTTGACCTTGCCGTTGACCTGGACAGCGATCTCGATGGTCTGCTCGGTGCACTTGGCCTCATCGTAGGTGGGCCATGCGTGGTAGGCCAGCTGCTCGGTGTGGCCCAGCTGCTGCCACAGCTCCTCGGTCATGTGGGGGGCAAACGGGTTCAGCAGCTGCAGCAGGACCTCGTACTCGGCCTTGGTTGCGCCGCCCTTATCGCTGAGGGCGTTGACGTAGATCATCAGCTGGGCGATGGCGGTGTTGGCCTTCAGGGCATCAATGTCCTCGCCCACCTTCTTGATGGTGCGGTTGGCAACAGCCTCCAGTTCGGGGCGGATGCCGTCACCGTCCACCAGCTTTTCGCTCATGGACCAGATCTTATCCAGGAAACGCTTGCAGCCCTTGATGGAGGAGGTGTTCCAGGGAGCGGCTTTCTCAAAGTCGCCAATGAACATCTCGTACAGGCGCAGGGTGTCAGCACCGTACTCGTTCACCACGTCATCGGGGTTGACAACGTTGCCCAGAGACTTGGACATCTTAACGATGGGATGCTCGGCCATCTCGCCGTACTTCTCAACCAGAGCCTTGCGGGCACCCTTTTCATCGCCGTATTCGGCCAGCAGGCGCTTGCGCTCGGCATCGGGCTGGTTCTCGAAAGCATGGGGGTTCAGGCCCAGGATCATGCCGTGGGAGGTACGCTTCTGGTAGGGCTCCTTGCTGGGCACTACGCCGATATCGTACAGGAATTTATGCCAGAAACGGCTGTACAGCAGATGCAGGGTGGTGTGCTCCATGCCGCCGTTGTACCAGTCCACGGGGCTCCAGTATTCCAGGGCCTCCTTGCTGGCGATGGCATCGTGGTTGTGGGGATCGCAGTAACGCAGGAAGTACCAGCTGGAACCGGCCCACTGGGGCATGGTGTCGGTCTCGCGCTTAGCGGGGGCACCGCAGCAGGGGCAGGTGGTGTTGACCCACTCGGTATGGCGGGCCAGCGGGCTTTCGCCGTTCTCGCCCGGTTCAAAGTCCTTGATCTCGGGCAGGCGCAGGGGCAGCTCGCTTTCGGGCAGGGGCACCCAGCCGCACTTCTCGCAGTTGACCATGGGGATAGGCTCGCCCCAATAACGCTGGCGGCTGAACACCCAGTCACGCAGCTTGAAGTTGACCTGCTTGTGGCCCTTGCCGTTTTCCTCCAGCCAGGCGTACATTTTATTCTTGGCATCCTCAACGGACAGGCCATCCAGGAAGCCGGAGTTGACCAGCGTACCGGTGGCAACATCGGTGAAAGCTTCCTTGTCCAGGTCGCTCTCGGTGTTGCCCTTGACGACCTCGATGATGGGCATGCCGAACTTCTTGGCGAACTCCCAGTCGCGGGTATCGTGGGCAGGAACAGCCATGATAGCGCCGGTGCCGTAGGTAGCCAGGACGTAGTCAGAAACAAAGATAGGCACCTGCTTGCCGTTGACGGGGTTGATGGCCTGCACACCCTCGATGACAACGCCGGTCTTTTCCTTGTTCAGCTCGGTACGCTCGAAGTCAGACTTGCGGGCGGCTTCCTCCTGGTAGGCGGAGACAGCGTCGGCGTTCTTGATGAGGCCGGCATCGGCCCACTTTTTGATGAACGCATGCTCGGGGCTGATGACCATATAGGTGCAGCCGAACAGCGTATCGGCACGGGTGGTGTAGACGGTCAGGGTATCACCGGCGGTGGTGTCGAAGTTGATCTCAGCACCGTGGCTGCGGCCGATCCAGTTGCGCTGCTGGGTCTTAACGCGGTCGATGTAGTCCACATCGTCCAGGTCGTTGATCAGACGGTCAGCGTACGCGGTGATCTTGAGCATCCACTGGCTCTTGTTTTTCTGCACAACGGGGCTGCCGCAGCGCTCGCACACGCCGTTGACAACTTCCTCGTTGGCCAGCACAACCTTGCAGCCGGTGCAGTAGTTGACGGTGGTCTCTTTCTTGTAAGCCAGGCCCTTTTTGAACAGCTGGATGAAGATCCACTGGGTCCACTTGTAGTACTCGGGGTCCGTGGTGTTGATCTCACGGTCCCAGTCGAAGGACAGGCCCAGGGCTTTCAGCTGGCTCTTGAAGCGGGCCACATTCTGGGCGGTGACGATCTCGGGGTTGATGTGGTTCTTCAGGGCGTAGTTCTCGGTGGGCAGGCCGAAAGCGTCCCAGCCCATGGGGTACAGGACGTTGTAGCCGCACTGGCGCTTTTTACGGGCAACGATGTCCAACGCGGTGTAGCTGCGCGGATGGCCGACATGCAGGCCAGCGGCCGAGGGATACGGGAACTCGACCAGGGCGTAGAATTTGGGCTTGGAATGGTCGATGTCAGCATGGAAGGTATCTTCGTCCTCCCAAACCTTCTGCCATTTGGCCTCAACGGTTTTGAAATCGTACTTCATACTCTATCTTTTCTCCCCACGTTAATATTTTAAATGGGTTTTGCTTACTTATTCTGCCGGGGTTTCTTCCTCGGGCATCCACTCGCTGGCGGGCACGGGCTTGGCATCGGCCCACAGGTGCTCCAGATCGTAGTAGTCATGGGCTTCCTGGGTAAAGACGTGGACGATGACGCTGCCGTAGTCCAGCAGCACCCAGCGCTTGCCGTCATGGCCCTCGGTGCGCAGCACCTGGACACCCTCGCGGCCCAGCTGGAACTCGGCTTCATCTGCCAAAGCCCCTACGTGGGTGGTGGAGTTACCGGTGGCGATGACGAAATACTCGGTAACGGTGGTCAGGTCCTCAACCTCCAGGATGTGGATGTTAAAAGCCTTTTTTGCGTCCAGCGCGCGGGCCAGACGGATGGCAAGTTCTCTGCTTTCCATAGGTTCTCCTTTTATTTAGGCGGCCGGTTCACTGGTGGATTCAGACTCCGATGTCGTAGTTGCCGAATCATTCTCCATAACGTCCGTGACCTGGTTGGAACCGTCGCGGTTGTTGTTCTTCTGGGCATCATCGGCCTCGCTCATCAGGCCGCCCATGATCTGGATGTTGGGGTCGGTGGCCGAGTAGCCGGACAGGTCGATGACATTATCGCACAGGTTCAGCTGGCTGGCATCCACGGGACCGGTATTCTCGCGGAAGTACTGGTTCAGCAGGTCGGCATCCTCCTGGCGGGCAGGATACAATAGCGACTGGCCGTTGTACTGCGGGCCGCTGATGACCGGCATCTGGGCGATCATGATCTTGTTGGAATCAATTTTGAGCATGCTGACCGCAAAGCTGATAAGGGTGGAGGCGTTGAGGTCGGTCTCCATATAGTTCAGCACGGCGGGGGTCAGCTTGGCAACGTCCCAGATGTTGCCGATGCTCTTAAGCTTGCGGAACAGGGCGGCGTAGAACTGGCGCTGCATGTTCAGACGGCCAATGTCGCCGTCCGGGTAGACCTTACGGGCGCGCAGCAGGAACTCCATCGCCGTGCCGTCCAGCGTCTGGTAGCCAGCCGGGATGTAGCTGTCACCCAGGCCGAGGGCCGCATAGTCGATATCCACGGGGACGTTGATCTCGACACCGCCGAACAGGTCGACGAGTTCGGTCAGCATTTCCAGGCGGATGGTGATATAACCATCGATGGGGATCTTGTACTGGTCGGCGACCAGCTCACACAGGGCGGCCATATTGTTGTTGTTATCGCTGCCCTGGGTCTTGGCTACGCCGTTGATGCGGTAGTTACCGGAGACGCTGGTGTCGGTGGTGACCATCGTGTCACGGGGGATCTGCAGCATCTTCAGCTCGCCGGTCTCGTTGTTGAAGTGGACGTACAGGACCATATCGGTCATGCCGTCATTGACGTTGGAGTCGTTGGCGGCACCGGCGGACAGATCACCGGTGGAGGAACGGTCCACGCCGGTGACCAGGATGTTCAACTCTTTATCCTGGAACTCCTTGGGGGTGTTGACCAGCTGGTTCAGCTTGATGCTGCCGCCCTTGGGGGCGATGGCACCCATAATGAGCGCATATGCGCCGCCGAAGATCAGCACGATCACCAGCAGGGTGATGAGCAGGATCTTCCACCAGGTGCCCTTCTTTTTCTTCTTTTTGCCGCCGCCGTCTTTGCCCTTGCCGCCTTTTTTGCCGTGGGGCTTGGGGTCCGTGGGGGCACCGTCACGGGGCGGTTTGCGGCCGCCGCCGTTGGCGCGGTGGGTGCGGGGCGCATCCTCGTCCGTATGGCGGGCTTTATGGGTGCGGGGGGCATCCTCCATCTGGATGCCGCCCGCAGCGGGGGCTTCCTCGTCATAATTAAAGGCGGGGCGGCTGCCCTGGACCTGGTTTACATCCAACTGCTGCACCTGGGCGCGGGGGCGGCCCTGCTGGGCAGCGCTATCACGATGGATGGTGCGCTGGGCGGGCTGCTGCTGCGCGGGCTGGCTGGGGCGGCGGGTCTGGATCTCCCGCGTGGGGAACTGCACGGTGTTGCCGTACTTGCGCTCGGCCGCAGCGCGGTAGGCCATGGCCTGGCGCTGGGCGTAGGTCAGCTCACGGGGTGCCTCCTGCACGGGGGCCTGCTGCACCGGCTGCGGGGCTTCCTGCACAGGTTCCTGTACGGGGGCCTGCTGGCGGATCTGGCGGGCCTGCTGCTGGGTGCGCATGGGCTGCTGGATGGTACGGCGGCGGGCGTTCTGGTTGGCCTGCTCCTGGGCGCGGCGGCGGGCAGCCTCGTACTGGGACTGGTCAAAGCCGCCGGACGCGCTGCCGGTATTGAGCTTACGCGGTTCGCTCATTGTGTTTCCTCCCTGTTTTTGGAGTTGGCGGGAACAGCCACAAAGCGAACTACCGCGGATACGGCAACAACGCCTTGGGTTCCCTTACGGTTCTTGCAAATGCTCTTTTGCATACTCGTAAGCGGCCACGCTTTCAGGGTCCAGCGTACCGCCCTTTTCTTCTACAAAATCAATGCTGCGCTTCAGTGCATCGCACAGCGCCCGATCCAGGTCCTGCATCTCCAATTTGCGCAGGTCCTCCACACCGGGCCAATCGCGCTCAGCACTGGACATATCCGCCAGGTAGATGATCTTGTCCAGTTTGCTCATATTCGGCTTGCCGGTAGTATGGCAGCGGATGGCGGACAAGATCTCGGGATCGGTAACGCCCCATTGGGTCTCGGCCAGGATGGCCGCGGCAATGCCATGCCACACGGGCGATGGGCGCGCAGGGGCATTTTTTGCTATTATAGCATTATCGGCAAAAATCTGCAACAACTCCGCTTTGGGCAGTTCTTTAGCAGAATCATGCAAAATTGCCGCCACAGCGGCTTTTTCCGGGTCTGCGCCCCACTGTTTTGCCAGTTTTACCGCCATTTTTTTTACATTTTTGGTGTGCGTCCAGCGTTTTTCGCTCAGGCGCGGCTTCACGATCTTCTTAGCTTCTTCGCAGGTCATGGGTTTTGAACCTTCTTTTTGGATGGTTAAAGGATGTATCCTAGCTGTAGGGGCGAGCATTGCTCGCCCGTGGCTGTTTGTATTGGATGCGGCTTTCCCATAAAGGCGCTGCAGCGTCAGGTTGCCGGGCGAGCACTGCTCGCCCCTACATTTCTGCAGCGTACAAATGGTTTTTCTGCACCACATGCAGGGTCTCCGGCGGCAAGACCTCCAGCCAGCGTTCCGGCGGGATCTTGCCGCTGCGGATATCGCTGGAGGCACAGGGGTAGGCCTCGGCTTTGGCAAACAGCACCCTGCCGCCCTGGGCGGTCAGGTCAGCGGCGGCCGCCTGCAAAGCGGCCATGTCCCCTGCTTCACGGCTTTCTACCACCAGCGCGGCCATAGCCAGCATATCCTGCCAGCGGTACCACTGGGTAAAGGTCAGTAGCATGTCGCTGCCCACGCAGAGGTACAGCTCCGCGCCGGGGTAGGCATCCCGCAGCATTTCCAGCGTGTGTACCGTGTAGCTGCGGCCGCCCTGGCGTATCTCCCAATCGCTGACTTTCACCGCCGGGCTAAGCGCCGTAAAGCATTGGCACATCGCCAGCCGCACCTCGCCGGGGGTGGTGCTGGCCTTTTTGTGGGGCGGGATGCCTGCAGGCATGACGATGGCTTTATCAGGCTGCACCAGTTCCAGCGCGGCCCGCAGGTTGTTGATGTGGCCGTTGTGAGGCGGGTCAAACGTGCCGCCATACAACAGGACCTTTTGCACCGCATCCATTATTTTGCAAAAACAGCGTCAAAGGCGCTTTCTTTCTTCTTTTTCTTGAACAGCACGAACTTGCGGCCGATGACCTGCACACACTCGCAGTCCAGCGCTTCGCAGAGGGCATCGGCGGCTTCGCAGGCGGAATACTCGCTGTTTTCCAGCACCTTGATTTTAATCAGTTCGCGGGCGGCGATGCAGTCGGCCAGGCCCTGGATCAGGGTCTCGTCAATTTCGCCCTTGCCGATCTGGAAAACGGGGTCAATGGTATTGGCGGCGCTGCGCAGGGCGGCGCGCTGTTTGCTGGTTAAAGACATAGTGGTCTCCTTTGTATAGATAAGTTACTGTAAAAACGCCGGAAGCTCTTGCGCCAGTTTTTCCATGGCGCGGCCGCGGTGGCTGATGGCATCTTTCTCGGCATCAGTCAGTTCGGCATAGCTGCGGCGGGCGGTGTTCTCGGTGGTGGTGCCATCGGGCAGGCCCACGCGGGCGGGCACAAACAGCGGGTCGTAGCCAAAACCGTTGGAGCCGGTCTCGGCGAAGCTGATGGAACCGGGGCACTCCCCTGCCACTTCCAGCGCACGGCCATTGGGCAGCATAAAGCAGATGGCAGAGACAAATTTTGCGGTGCGCTGTTCCGCCGGGACGTTCTCCATCTCATGCAGCAGCTTCGCATTGTTGGCGGCATCATCGCCGTGGTGCCCGGCATAGCGGGCGCTGTACACGCCGGGGGCACCGTGCAGGGCATCCACACACAGGCCGGAATCATCGGCCACGGTGGGCAGGCCGCTGGCCTTGCAGAACGCCTCGGCCTTGATGCGGGCATTCTCGGCAAAGGTGGTGCCGGTCTCCTCGGGGTCGAGGGTGATGCCAAGATCCCGCAGGCTCTTGACCTCGTGGCCCATCTGCTCCAGGATGCGGCGCAGTTCTTTCAGTTTACCGGCATTGTTGCTGGCGGCGCATACGATCATGCCTGTTCCTCCCCGGAAGTTTCCTCTTTTTCCTCGTCCTTTTTCTGCAGTGCTTCCTCGGGCAGCAGGGTTTCCACGAAAGTCTGGGCATCGAATTCCATTAGATCATCGATCTTTTCGCCCACGCCGATAAAGCGGATGGGCAGGCCCAGATTCTCCCACACCGAGACAGCGCAGCCGCCGCGGGGGGTGCCGTCCAGCTTGGTCAGCACAATACCGGTAGCACCGGCGGCGCGGCAGAATTCCTCGGCCTGGCTGATGGCGTTCTGGCCGGTGATGGCATCCAGCACCAGCAGCACTTCCAGGCTGGCTTCGGGGCTGGCCTTTTTAACACTGCGGGAAATCTTTGCCAGCTCGTCCATCAGGCCCTTTTTGTTGTGCAGGCGGCCTGCGGTATCGGCAATGACCATGTCATAGCCCTTGGCGGTAGCGCTCTTGACTGCATCAAAGATGACGGCGGCGGGGTCAGCGCCCTGACCGGCCTGCACCAGCGGCACACCGGCGCGGTCAGCCCACAGTTCCAGCTGCTCACTGGCAGCGGCACGGAAAGTATCGCCCGCAGCCAGCATCACGCGCTTGCCCTTTTCCTTATACAGACGGGCCAGCTTGGCGATGGTGGTGGTCTTGCCCACACCGTTGACACCGATGACCAAGATCACGGCGGGCTTGCCGTCCAGGTCCATCGGGTAACGGGGGGTCAATTCCTGGCAGATGATCTGGCGCAGTTCATCCAGGGCCTCCTGGCCGGTCTTGAGGTGCTTTTCCGCGACAGCATCCCGCAGTTCGTCCACCAGGCGCACGGCGCACATGGGGCCGACATCGGCCAGGATCAGCTGTTCTTCCAGCGTGTCGTACAGGTCGTCATCGATCTGGGCATGGGTCAGCGTATTGACGATGTTCTGGAAAAAGCCCGTGCGGGTCTTTTCCAGGCCATACTTCATTTTTTGCTGCTCCTGGAACTCCTGCTCCGAGATGTCGCGCTTGAAAAAGTTGAAAAATCCCATGGGAAACCTCCCTTTTTATCAGGTGATGAGGTCTGCGCTGACCTTGTCAAGGTCCAGGCGCAGGATCTTGGAAACGCCGTCCTCCTGCATGGTAACGCCGTACAGCACATCGGCGGCTTCCATCGTGCCACGGCGGTGGGTGATAACGATGAACTGGGTGTGGTCGGTCATGCGGCGCAGGTACTGGGCGTAGCGGGCCACGTTGACATCGTCCAGCGCAGCTTCGATCTCATCCAGGAAGCAGAAGGGCGCGGGGTTGACGTTGAGGATAGCGAAGTAGATCGAGATAGCGACCAGCGCCTGCTCGCCGCCGGAAAGGGCGCTCAGGTTCTTGATGACCTTGCCGGGGGGCGAGACTTCGATCTCGATGCCGGATTCCAGCACATTGCTTTCGTCCGAAAGGTAGAGCCGTGCATGGCCGCCGCCGAACAGTTCCTTGAAGATCTGCTGGAAGTGGGTGTTGATCTGCTTAAAGCTGGTGGTGAACAGTTCTTCCATCTCGCTGCACAGCTCGGCGATCATGCGGGTCAGTTCGCTCTTGGCCTTTTCCACATCGGTGACCTGGGCTTTCAGGAAGTCGTAGCGTTCCTTGACTTCCTTATACTCCTCGATGGCACCTACGTTGACGTTGCCCAGGCCGCGAATCTTGCCGCGCACTTCGGCCACGTTGCGGCGCAGTTCGGTCAGGGATTCAAACTCCACACACAGGTCTTTGGCTTCCCCGGCGGTAAGCTGGTACTCCTCCCACAGTTTGGTGTTGGTATCGTTCAGTTCGTTTTCGGCAGCGGTGCGGCGTTCGGCCAGGCGGGCCATCTCGCCGCTCATCCGCTCGCGCTCATCGGTCAGGGCGCGGTTCTCCTGCCCTAAGCGGGCCACGGCGGCTTCTTTTTCCATGCGGGCGGCGTTGGCCGTGCGGATGGTCTCCTCGGCGGCGGCGATCTTCTCTTTGTTCTCGCCGCGGGTGCGCTCGATCTCGGCGATCTTCAGTGCGTTGGCTTCGATCTTGGCCTTGGCGGCTTCGATGGCGGCGTTCAGCTCGCGGGCACGGGCTTCGGCTTCGCCGGTGCGGCTCTGCAGGCCCTCCAACGCGGCTTCGTGCAGGCCGATGTCTTTCTCGTTGGCAAGGCGCTGCATCTGGTTTTGGCTCAACTCGCCGGTGATGCGCTCCCGCTCGGCGGTCAGGCTGCCGGTGCTCTCACCCAGTTCGGCCAGTTCGGCGTTGTAGGTGTTCAGTTCTTCCTCGGCCTTGGCCTGGGCGGCTTCGGCTTCGGCGCAGGCGGTCTCGTTCTGGGTCACGGCGGCCTGCTGGGCTTCGATCTCGGCGGCCAGGCTGCGGGTGTTTTCCGCATGCTGGGCCACAGCGGCGGTCAGCCGGTCCAGTTCCAGCGAAGCGCGCAGCCGCTCGGACGAAGCGTTCATGCCCTCGGCCTCGGCACCGGAAAGCTGAGCGGTGAGGTTGTCCACCTCGGCCTTGCGGGCTTCCAGCTCCTTCTCGGCATCGGCGCGCTTTTTCTCCAGCTTGACTAAGCGGGTGCGCAGTTCGTCCAGTTCCTGCTTGCGGCTGAACACACCCACGCTGCGGGCGGTGGAACCGCCGGTAAAGGAACCACCGGCGTTGATGACCTGGCCGTCCAGCGTAACGATGCGGTTGCGGTAACCCAGGTTTTTGGCCACGGCGGAAGCTTCGGACAGATCCTCGACCACGATGATGCGGCCAAGCAGATTATCGATGATGTGCTGGTAGCGCGGGTCGCATTTGACCAAATCGGCGGCGACCTCGGCGGTGCCGGTGAGATGCCCGGTAAAGCGGGAACCCTGCACGGTATCCAGCGGCAGGAAGGTGGCGCGGCCTGCGCGCTCGTCCTTCAAAAAGCCGATAGCGGCGCGAGCACAGCCCTGATCCTCGACCACGATGTTCTGCAGTGCAAAGCCCAGGGCGGTCTCGATGGCGGTCTCGTAGCCTTTTTCCACGGTCAGGATGCCCGCCACGGGGCCGATGATGCCCCGCAGACGGCGGCCTGCGGCGGCGCGCATGACGGCCTTGACACTTTGCTGGTAGCCGTCCATGTTGCGCTCAAGATCTTCCAGAATATGGATGCGCTGGGAGGTGTTGGACCGTTCTTTGTCGGCCTTTTGCAGCGCGTCAGCGGCTTCGGCCTGCTGGCGGCGGCGGCTTTCCAGTTTCAGCTTCAGGCCCGCCTTGATGTTATCGTTGCGGGTGACGGCTTCCTCGGCATCCTTTAAGCGGCGCTCGGCGCGGTGCTTTTCTTCCTCGGCAGCGGCGGCGGAGTTTTCGAGGTCTGCGGCCTGCTGCTTTGCTTCAGCCAAACGCTGGGCAGCGGCTTCCCGGGCCGACTGGGCCGAGGCGGCGCGCACTTTGGCGGCGGTAGCGGTATCCTGCAGGCGGGCGATGGCGGCATCGATGACATCCCGGCGCTGGCCGCTGGCAGCGGCTTTTTCTTCCAGCGCATGCAGTTCGGTGCGCAGTTCGGCCACGCGGGCATCCAGCGCGGCGACCTCGCCGTGCAGCTTTTCGATGGCGGCTTTGTGGCCTGCGGCCTCGGTCTCGATGGACTGGCGGCCCTGACCGGCGCGTTCCAACTCGCTGGTGGCTTCATCGATGCGGAAACGGCTGTGCTCGCTCTCGTTTTTCAAGACAGCGATCTCACTCTCGCTGCCCGCGTTGGCTTCGGTCACGGCGCGGATATCGGCGTTGGCCTGCTCTACCTGCAGCACAAGCTGCTGGGCTTCTTCCCGCAGGGCCGCGCTTTTTTCGTCAAACTCGTCCAGCTGGCGGCTTAAGCGCTCGTAATCGGCCTGGGCGGCTTCAAACTTGCGCTGCTGGTCGCGCACGGTATCGTTGGCGCGGCGGATGGCATCCACCCAGAGGGTGACTTCCAGACTTTTGCGGCGCTCGGACAGTTCCAGGAACTGCTGGGCTTTTTCGCTGTCCCGCTTCAGGGGGCCGACCCGCTTTTCCAGTTCGCCCAAGATGTCCCGCAGGCGTTCCAGGTTGCCCTCGGCGGCTTCGAGACGGCGCTCGGCCTCGTTTTTGCGGTAGCGGTATTTGGCGATGCCGGAAGCTTCCTCGAAAATTTCGCGGCGCTCGGCAGATTTGGCACCAACGATCTCGGCAATGCGGCCCTGGCCAACGATGGCGTAACCGTCACGGCCGATGCCGGTATCCAGCAGCAGTTCGTAGACATCCTTCAAACGGACGTTCTGGCCGTTGATGGAATACTCGCTCTCGCCGCTGCGGTAGTAACGGCGGCCGATGGTGACTTCGTCCGCATCCATGTCCAGGCCGTGGTCGCTGTTATCGATGGTCAGCGCCACCGAGGCAAAGCCCATGGCACCACGGCTTTGGGTGCCGCCGAAGATAACGTCCTCCATCTTGCCGGAGCCGCGCAGCTGCTTGGAGCTGGTCTCGCCCAAAACCCAGCGGATCGAGTCCGAAATATTTGATTTGCCGGAACCGTTCGGCCCGACCACGCCGGTGATACCCTCGCCGATGGTGATCTTGGTCTTATCGGGGAAGGATTTGAAACCTTGGATTTCCAGTTCTTTCAGGCGCATGTATGGTTAAAACCTTTCGCGTAGGTTGGTTGAATACGTTTATAATATGTTGCCATTTGCCGGGGTGCGAATGCCTCCCTCTGGGAGGGAGGTGGCCCAAAGGGCCGGAGGGAGAGAGCCTTATCACCGTCCGAAACTTTTATGCTTTCGAAATTTTCTCTCCCCCACCCGCTGCGGCGGGAGCCCCCTCCCAGAGGGGGCCAAGGGCTGATACAGTCATCACTTACGATTTACCGCAGCTTTTCCAATGCCAATTTGGCGGCATGCTGCTCGGCGGCCTTTTTGCTGCGGCCGGGGGCTTCGGCCAGCTTTTCGCCGTTGCGCCATACGCAAACGGTAAACTGCTTGGCGTGGTCGGGGCCAGTCTCGCCGGTGACTTCATACCGCAGCACGGCGCTGGGGTCCTGCTGGACCACTTCCTGCAGCTGGGTCTTGTAGTCCTCCTCGGCGGTCTTGCCCTCGGTGATAAAGGGCAGGATGAAATTGCGGGCGACCTCCATGCCGCCGTCCAGATACAGCGCGGCGATGACCGCTTCAAACGCATCGGAGACAACGCTGGGGCGGTTGCGGCCGCCGCCCAGGTCCTCGCCATGGCCCAGGCGCAGGTACTCGCCCAGGTGGATCTCCTGGGCAAACTGGAACAGCGCATCCTCGCTGACCAGGCTGGCGCGCATACGGGTCAGCTCACCCTCGGGCCGGCCGGACTGGTGGAACAGGTAGTCTGCCACCACGACGGACAGCACACTGTCGCCCAAAAATTCCAGGCGCTCGTTGTGGGTGGTGGCAACTTTGCTCTCGTTGGCAAAGCTGGTGTGGGTCAGTGCAATGCGCAGCAGCGCGGGATTTTTAAAGGTATAATGCAGCACCTGCTGCAGTTCTTCCGGTTTTTTTGCCATCTGTCTCATGCCTTTCTTAAAACAACCGTACGATAGCTTTTATTCTTTTTCAGGCTCGGCCTTTTCCGCTTCGGCTTTTTCGGCCACAGCGGCCAGGGCAGTCTGCATGGTGCCGCACAGGTCGTTGGCAACACACAGCTTGGCCTGGCGGATCGCGTTCTTGATGCCCTTGGCGTGGCTGGAACCGTGGGCCTTGATGACCGGCTTGGCAGCGCCCAGCAGCGGTGCACCGCCCACTTCCTCAGAGTCCATCATCCGCTTCAGCTCGCCCAGGCCGCCTTTGATGCCCAGGTAGCTAAGCTTGGTGAGCAGGTTTTGCAGGAAGATCTTCTTCAGCATGCCCAGCAGCGTCTTGGCAACGCCCTCGGTCAGTTTCAGCACAACGTTGCCCACAAAGCCATCGCAGACAACGACATCCACCTCGCCATCCATGATATAGCGCGGCTCGATGTTGCCGGCAAAGTGGATGCAGGGGTTGGCCTTAAGCAGCTGGTGGGCCTCGCGGTAAATGGGCGTACCCTTGGTTTCCTCGGCACCGTTATTGACCAGCGCCACCTTGGGGGCAGTGCGGCCCATGACTTTTTCGGCGTAGACGCTGCCCATGGTGCCAAACGCGTTCAGCATTTCGGGGCGGCACTCCACGTTGGCACCGCAGTCCAGCAGCAGGAAGTTCTGCTTGGCACCGGGCATCGGGGTAGCCAGCGCCGGGCGCTTGACTCCCTTGATGGTGCGCACTATCAGGCTGGTGCCCACGTGCAGCGCACCGGTGGAACCGGCGCTGACGAAAGCGTCACCCTCGCCGTTTTTCAGCATTGTCAGGCCCTTGACCAGGCTGGAATCCTTTTTGTGGCGCACGGCCTTGACGGGGTCATCGTGCATGTCGATATTCTCGGTGCAGTTGAGGATGGTGAACGGGGCCAGGTCGATTTTGTTCTGGGCGGCGCAGTCCTTGATGGCGGCTTCCTCACCCAGCAGCACCAGTTCCATGCCATCGCCAAACTCGGCCGCAGCCTGGGAGGCACCTTGTAAAACACACAGCGGGGCGTTATCGCCGCCCATTGCATCGACTAAAATTTTCATTTGGTTTCCTCCACCCATGCATGCATGGCATCTTGTGCGGTTTGCGAAAGCGCGGCGTAGCGCTCCCGCTTATCGCGGATGGTGTTGATCTCCTCGATCCGGGGCAAAATGCCCATGTTCGCGCCCATAGGCTGGAAGTCCTTGTTGGGCGTGGTGATATAGTCCAGCAGCGCACCGCACATCGTATTGGCGGGCGGCGGGGGCAGCTCGCGCCCCTGCAGGCGGGCGTAAATCTGGCGGGCGGCCAGCAAGCCGCTGGCGGCACTTTCCATATAACCCTCAAAGCCGGTGATCTGCCCGGCAAAAAACACGTTGGGGTGTTCTTTTAAGAATTGCTGCTTGGTCAGCACACTGGGGCTCTCCAAAAAGGTATTGCGGTGCATGACACCGTAACGCACGAACTCGGCGTGTTCCAGGCCGGGGATCATGCTGAACACCCGCTTCTGCTCGCCCCACTTGAGGTTCGTCTGGAAGCCCACCAGGTTGTACAGTGTGCGGGCGGTGTTTTCGGCCCGCAGCTGCACAGCGGCCCAGGGGCGGTGGCCGGTGCGGGGGTCCCGCAGGCCCACCGGGCGCAGCGGGCCAAAGCGGATGGTATCGGCCCCGCGGGCGGCCATGACCTCGATGGGCATGCAGCCCTCGTAGACGGTGAGGTCACCGTCAAAATCATGGAGCGGTGCGCGTTCGGCGGCGATCAACTCGGCGTGGAAATGCTCGTATTCTTCCTTATTAAAGGGGCAGTTGAGGTAGTCGGCTTCGCCCCGGCCATAGCGGGAGGCGGCGAACACCTTCTCGTAGTCCAGGCTTTCGGCGGTGACAATGGGCGCTACCGCGTCAAAAAAGCTTAGACGATGGTCGCCGGTCAGCTTGGCTACGGCCTCGGCCAGGGCCCCCTCGGTCAGCGGGCCGGAGGCTACCAGCACGGGGGCGCTTTCGTCCAGGGCGGTTACTTCCTCGCGGTGGATCGTGATATTTTCGTGTTTTTCCACCATTTCGGTAACGGCGGCGGAAAAGACATCCCGGTCCACGGCCAGCGCGCCGCCCGCCGCCACGCGGGCGGTCTCGGCGGCCTGCAGCAGGTGGCTGCCCATCATCTTCATTTCCAGCTTGAGCAGGCCGGAGGCAGAGTCCGGGCGCTCGGCTTTCAGCGAATTGGAGCAGATCAGCTCGGCAAAGCCGGCACTTTTATGGGCGGGCGAAAACTTGCCCGGCTTTTGTTCGTACAGGTGTACCTGCACACCGGCATCCGCCAGCCACAGCGCGGCTTCGCACCCCGCCAGACCGGCACCGATCACGTTTACTTGCATAGTCACTCCGTTATAGTTTCGGCAGTATGCCGTTACTTTTTCTCAACAGGCTTGGTAAAGCCGCAGCCCTCTTTGGCGCAGTAAAGCTGGCCTTTTTTCTTAAACAGGGTCTGGCCGCACTGGGGGCATTTTTCGGGCACAGGCTCGTCCCAGGTCATAAAGTTGCACTTGGGGTAGTTGCTGCAGCCGTAATAAATACGTCCCTTCGCGCTTTTGCGCACCAGCATATGGCCGCCGCACTCCGGGCAGATGCCGCCGGTATCCTTGACCAGCGGGTGGGCGTTGCGGCACTCCGGGAAGCCGGAGCAGGCCACGAACTTGCCGTACCGGCCGGACTTGATGACCATGGGGCGGCCGCATTTTTCGCAGATCTCATCGGTGGGGATGTCCTCCACCTTGACGCGCTTGCCCTCCATGTTCTTCTCGGCATCTTCCAGGCTCTTGGCAAAGCCCTTGTAGAAGTCATCGATGGTCTGGACCCAGTCGGCCTTGCCGGCCTCGATGATATCCAGCTTTTTCTCCATGTCAGCGCTGAAAGTCACATCCACAATGTCGGGGAACTGTTCCATCATGACAGTGTTGACCGCCTGGCCCAGCGGGGTGGTTTTCAGCTTTTTCTGGTCCTTTTCCACGTAGCCGCGGTCCACGATGGTGGTGATGATGGGCGCGTAGGTGGAGGGACGGCCGATGCCGTTTTCCTCCAGCGCGTGGATCAGCGTAGCTTCGGTGTAGAGCGGCGGCGGCTGGGTGAACTTCTGGTCCGCCGTCAGGCTGCGCAGTTTGAGGGTCTGGCCCTCCTCCAGCGGGGGCAGGGCGGTCTCCTTTTTCTGCTTGTCATCGGTGGACTCCTCGTACAGGGCGGTGAAACCGTCAAAGGACACGCGGAAGCCCGAAGCGCGGAACAGGTAGTCCCCTGCCGTAATGGACACCGAGACGGTATCCTGGATGCAGTCGGCCATCTGGCTGGCCATAAAGCGGCTCCAGATCAGGCGGTACAGCTTGGCGGTATCGCCGCTGATGCTCTGCTCCACCTCATCGGGGGTCAGTTCCGGCATCGAGGGGCGGATGGCTTCGTGGGCATCCTGGGCGGCGGTAGCCGAGCGGGACTTCCACTTGCGCTGGGTGTTGCAGACGTAGTTCTCGCCCCAGCGGCCTGCGATGAACTGCTTCGCGGCGGCGCTGGCTTCGGCAGCGATGCGCAGCGAGTCGGTACGCATGTAGGTGATCAGACCCACAGTGCCGTGGCCCGCAATGTCCATGCCTTCGTACAGCGTCTGGGCGGCGCGCATCGTGCGGGTGGCCGAGAAGCCAAAGGCGCGGCTGGCATCCTGCTGCAAAGTCGAGGTAATAAAGGGCGGCGCAGGCTGGCGGCGGCGCTTGCCTTTTTCCAGCTTGGAGATGGTGTAGCTTTTGCCGTCCAGCGCAGCCACGATGGAATCGGCCTGCTCTTTGTTGGTAACGGTCAGCTTTTTGCCATCAGCAGTCGCAGCCAGGCGGGCCGTAAAGCCGTTTTTGCTGTTGCCCTGGGGGTACAGCGCGGCATCGATGTTCCAATACTCATCGGGCTTGAAGTTCTCAATCTCCAATTCGCGGTCGCGGATCAGGCGCACGGCCACGCTCTGCACACGGCCCGCAGAGAGGCCGCGGCGGACTTTGCGCCATAGGAACGGGCTGAGTTTATAGCCCACCAGGCGGTCCAACTCACGCCGGGCCTGCTGGGCGTTGAACAGATCAATGTTGATGGCGCGGGGATGGGCCATGCCCTCCTTAACACCCTTTTTGGTGATCTCGTCAAAGGTCACGCGGTTGGGGGCGGTGGGGTCCAGACCCAGGATGTTGGCCAGATGCCAGCTGATGGCTTCGCCTTCGCGGTCCGGGTCAGTTGCGAGCAGAACGCCATCACACTTTTTGGCTTCGGCTTTCAACTCTTTGACCAATTTCTGCTTGCCCTTGATGGTGATATACTTCGGCGCAAAGCCGTTGTCCACATCAATGCCCAGCTGGCTGGCGGGCAGGTCCCGCACGTGGCCCATGCTGGCCGTGACTTTATAGCCCCGGCCCAGGTATTTGCTGATGGTCTTTGCCTTGGCGGGGGACTCCACTATGACTAATTTCGGCATAGGTTACCTCGATCAAATTTTATATTTTACAAAGCAGCGTTGTTTACAGTGCAATATAACGCCGTCCCGGCTGGCTTTGTGCGCCGCCGTACAGTTCCAACTCGGTGCAGGCGGCCAGTACCCGGCTGGCGGGCAGGCCGGTGGCAGCAGCCAGTTCATCCACACCTTTGGGCGTGGGGCCAAGCGCCGCGTAGACAGCCTGGGCATCGGGGCTGGTATCTTCCACCGCAAAGGCCGATTGCTCCGGCGCGGCGGCTTCGTTTTCCACGCCCATGCAGGCCAGCACGTCAGATGCCTGGCACAGCACCCCGGCCCGGCCGGAGCGCAGCAGTTCGTTGGTGCCCTGGCTCTGGGCGCTGTAGATGCTGCCCGGCACAGCCAGCACCTGGCGGCCCAGGCTTTCAGCGTGGGATACGGTGTTCAGTGTGCCGCTGCGGATGCGGGCCTCGGCCACGCAAAGCACCTCGGACAGGCCCGCGATCAACCGGTTGCGGGCCAGGAAAGTGCCCTTTTGCTTGCCCTGGTAGCCGGGCGGGTACTCGCTGCAGACCGCGCCGCCGTCTTTCTCGATGCGCTGGCGCAGTTTCAGGTTGGCGGCAGGATAGGTTGTATCGATGGCCGTGCCGAGGAACGCCACGGTGGGCGTACCGGCTTCCACGGCCGCACGGTGGCCCTCACTGTCCAGGCCGTCCGCCAGGCCGCTGACGATGACCGTGCCCTGCTTGGCCAGTTCCAGCGAAAGTTCAAACGCCGCCTGCCGCCCATAAGCGCTGGGGCGGCGGGTGCCCACCATGCCCACATAGCGGCGGCCGTTCAGGCAGGCGGGGTCGCCGGTGACGTACAGCACCAGCGGCATATCGGGCAGGTTCCGCAGGCGGTCCGGGTAAAAGGCATCGTCCGGGGTGACGACCTCCACACCGGTAAGCAGGCAGTGGTCCAGCCGCTCCTCGTAATCAAAGGGCGTGGTATCGCACAGCTGGGCGGCGGCGTGGTCGCTCAAAAAGTAGGGCGGTGCTTCCCGCCCGGCGTGCAGGGCTTCGTACAAAGCTTCGGGGTCGGGGTAAAGTGCCAGCAGGTCGCGGGCACTCTGGCAGGCAGAACCAACGGCATCCGCCAGCCAAAGCCAGGCCAGTGTTTTGTCCATGCGCCTTTCCCTCCCCTTATTATACTCTATTTTTATACGTTGCGGAACTGCCACAGCAGTACGCTGCCGGCCACACCGGCGTTCAGGCTTTCGACCCGATCGGTCATCGGGATGCGCACAGCCAGGTCGCAGGCGGCCACGGTGGCATCCGTCAGGCCCTGGCCCTCGCTGCCAATGACCACGCAAAGGCCATGCGGGAACTCCTGCCCGGCCTCGCCCAGGGGGCGGGAATTGTACAGCGCGGTAGCCAGGCAGGCCACGCCCCGGGCGCGCAGGCCCTGCAGGGTTGCGGGCAGGTCGTCCACATGCAGCACCGGCAACCGCCCGGCTGCGCCCATGGAGGAGCGCAGCGTTTTGGGCGAAAACGGCGCGGCGCACCCCGGCCCCAGCAGGACCAGGTCGTACCCGAAGGCTGCTGCGCTGCGCAGCAGGGTGCCCACGTTGCCGGGGTCCTGCACGCCTTCCAGCGCCAGGATATGGGTGGCGGTGTCCAGCTGTTCCACCGGGGGCGCGGGCTGTTCAAACAGCACAAACACGCCCTGGCTCGTCTTGGTGCCCGCCAGCTTTTCGGCCACGTGGGGCGCGATCAGCGTGGGGTGCAAACTTTCCAGAGCGGGCGTTTTTTCCATGGCCGCCTGCGTTGCGTAGGCCGTGCGCGGGGTGCAGCTTTTAGCCAGTTCCAGGCAAAGCTTCGGCCCCTCGGCAAAAAACAGTCCCTCCGCCGCGCGCTGCTTTTCGCTGTCGCGCAATGTGCAGGCATACTTTATTTTAGGATTTTCTCGGCTAGAAATCAAGTCAGACATAACTTTCTACCACAACATTCTCATTTAATACAGCATTTCCCGTGCCAAAGCGTATTTACTTACGCTCATTTTGGTGGACGGCACACTGCTTAGTGCGCGGCCCAGCCAGGGCGGCAGCGGCTGATCGTACTTGATCTCCAGCACGACACGGCCGTTTAGTACACCCACCATCGGCACATCGGGCTGGAAGATCGCATCGCTTTTGGCGGCGCGGATGTGCTCGTCCAGCGTGATACGGGTGCGGCCGACGGGAAACACCCAGGCCGTCCGCTCGTAATCGATCAGCGCCGCCGGGCGGCGGCTTTCCCGCTTGTAGAGCGTGTAGGCTTCCCGCGCCGCATCGGACTGCTGCAATAAACATTCGGCATCGCCCTGGGCCAGCTGCATGGCGGCGGCGCGGGGCAGCACAGCACTGCGCTTGTTGGAGGTCTTGTCCCGTTTGGCTTTGATCTCCAGCTTGGCGGTCTGCGCCTGCAGATCGTAAATACGCAGCCGCAGCTTGGTACGCTCGCTGACACCCAGCGCCTTTTCCAGGTAATCCCGGTCATCGGGCGTATCAAAGTAGAGACTGCGGATGTAATACGCACCCTGCAGCGAGTGGGTGTCCCGTTCCAGCAGGCTGTCCAGCAGCGCCCGCATCGAGACCGCCTGCTGCAGCGAGAGCAGGTACTTTTCCTCGTACCGCTGAACGCGAAGTTCCTCGCCCATCAGACGATCTCTCCGCTGTAGCTTACCAGGTTCAGCGTCTTGAGTTTATCGCCGTACACGTTGTGCAGGCTTTCCACGATCTTTTCCGGCTTCTGTTTGCGGGTCACCGAGAGTTCGTAGGTGAACTCGTCCCCGGCAGGCGACTGGCTGCGGGTGCGCAGCTTGCAGTTGCGGGTCTCGGCTTCCAGCAGCGCCTGCAGGGATTCCGGCTCCACCACGCCCTGCTCGGCCCGCAGCACCAGCAGATAGGCCGTTACATCGTACAGTTCCAGCGAGGAGAGCAGCAGAATGACCGTAATGACCGCGCTGCCCAATACACCGACAACGTACATCTCGCTGCCGCAGGTCAGGCCGATGGCGATGGACCAAAACAGGAACGCGATGTCCCGCGGCTCCTTGATGGCGGTGCGGAAGCGGATGATGGACAAGCTGCCCACCATGCCCAGGCTCAGCGCCAGGTTGGAGCCGATAGCCAGCATGACCACCGTGGTGATGATTGCCACCAGCATCAGGGTCAGGTTAAAATCGCGGGAGTAGACCGTGCCCTTATAGGTTTTGCGGTAGACAAAATGCAGCACCGCGCCCATCAGCACAGCCATCAGCAGGGCAACACAGACCTGCGTTGTGGAAAAGCTGGTATTGTGTTCCAGCAAGTATTCAAGGATCTGGCGCTTGTTCATCTTGGTTCTCCTTTCCTATCCTCGTTTAACGTTCGGCCAGGTAAGTATCATCGGCAAGGTATTCATCCAGGTAATCCAGCAGGATCTCCCCGCGGGTCTGCAAAAAGGTGCGGACGCTGTCGCAGTCCCGTTCCCAGTCATCCAGGGTGCGCAGCTGGGGCTGCGGGGCCGCGCGGGTCAAAAAGCCAGCCAGCGGGGCAAGCGGCGTAAGTTCCACCCGGCAGCGCGCCAGCATGCGGGGCATTTCCGGGGCCAGCTGTTCGCACCAGGCATCAAAGGCAGGCAGGGTGTTTTCCGGCGCGTAGATCGTCTGCACAGCTTCGCGCATCTTTTCCGCGAAAGCTTCCCGAAATTCCGGGTACTTCCACACCTTTTGGAAAAGCAGCACCGGGATATCATTTTCCACGGGGTCCTTGTCCAGCAGGATAAAGGGATCCGCCTCCTGCTCCTGCATGGTGGCATCCAGGTCATTCAGCACAAAGCGCCAGCGGCCATCCTCATAGGGGTTGGTATCCGCATCGCCGTCCACTTTCCACAGCAGCATATTGCTGGTGCTTTCATACAGGCCGTCCCGGTTATTCAGGAACATGCTGGCGATCAGATAATCCATGTAATTATCCAGATCGAACTGCGTGTTCAGCCACTTCCAGGCGGCCTGGTTGTGGGGCAGGGTGCGCAGTTCCGCCGCCAGCTTTTCGGCTTCGGCATCCTCGTTGCCATTGCCGAAGCGCTGTACCTTGCGGGCATCAACGCCGTAGTGATTTGCAAAGAATTCGCGGCCCTTGCTCTCGCGGATCGTGTAGATGCCCCAGTATTCGTCCTGCAAGTAAAGGATCACCGGCAGGTTGTACTGGGTCGCCATGCCCGTATCGTACAGGTAGTTGTTCAAAAATGCGCTCTGGTACAGGTCACGCCAGGCGCTGAAGCCCGGCACACCGCTGCCCGGCCCGCGCAGAGTGAATTTTTCTGCTTCTGTGCCGGTGGCATCAGCCAGCACATCGGTGGTGGTATCGTCCTGCAATTCCACCGCGATGTTTTTCAGCAGACCACGAGCACGGGTCATGCCGCCGCTGATGGAAATTTCCGTTTGCAGGCTGCTGTCATGTCCGCCGTCCACGATCTGCATCGTGGCGTTGACTTCCCGCTCCAGCGAGAAATTGCCGATGGCCGGGGAACTTTGCGTATGTTCGCCATATTTGTGCAGGGTAAAGTAGGTGGAACCCGGCTCATAGATGCCGTCCGCACCGAAGATCTTGCCCGGCTCGGCCACCACACTGACCACCGGCAGCGTATGCTGCTGCACACCGATCCAGTAGGTGCGGGCCTGCATTTCCTCCGACCAGTGCTTGTCCTTGTACAGGCGCACCGTCACAGTCGTGGCCTTATCCACCGGGTCCGGCGCATAGCGGTAGGCGAAATTTTCCAGGTAGATGGGCTTTTCCTCATCCCAGACGACATAGGTTTGCAGTGCACGGGATGCAAACCCATTCGGCTCGCCCTCGCGGCTGGTCAGTTCAATGCCGCCCAGGTACATGGTGCCGTTGTCCTTCGGGTCAGAACCATCGGTGGTGTAGAAGATCAGCGTATCAGGGTCATCGCACTGCAGATGCAGGGTGAACGGCTCGTCATAGAAACCGGCCTTCTTGGAGAAATACACAGTGCCCAGTTCCGCCGTATCGTCCGCCTGCTTAAAGGCGATGGGGTTTGCCTCGCCGGGCGATGCTACGGCAAAGATGCCGGTATCCTCATAGCTGCCAAAGGCGCGGCCATAGGTGAAATCATATTTCTGGGCCGGGTAGGTCAGCTTGTCCTGGAGGTTTCCCTGCTTATCGTACAGGTACAGCGTTTCACCGTCCGTGCCCAGCGAAAAGGGCAGGTGGTAGTAGCCGTTGGGGTCCTGCACGTCCTGGTCCTCGGTCTGGCTGTCGGCAAACAGCACGATATAATCCTTTAAGATCGAGCCTTGGGGAAAGGTCCATTTGTCAGGGACTTTCTCATTGTCGGTGATCGTCCAGCCGGAAATATCCAGCGGGCGGCCTGCCGCGCTGTACAGTTCGATCCAATCGCTGTACTTGCCGTAACCGTCCGTCAGGCCGGACAGGTTATGGGCGCAGATCTCGTTGATGACGACCTTTTTATCCCCGTATCCCGTTCGGGTGGTCGCGATATAATCCACTTCCCGCACACACAGGGCGGCAACGCCAGCCGTCAGGACAAGTGGCAGCAACACGCGCAGTGCCGTTTTGTGGGATCTCCTCATTGCGCAGTTCCTCGCAGAATAATTGTTCCTTTAAACACAAAAGGACTCACGCGTGCGCGTGAGTCTTTTTGCAAGAATTATTACAGAGCCTTCTTGGCGGTCTCGACCAGAGCGTTGAAGCTGGCGGGATCGTGGATAGCCATTTCAGACAGCATCTTGCGGTTCAGCTCGACGCCAGCCTTCTTCAGGCCGTTCATGAAGCTGGAGTAGTTCATGCCCTGAGCGCGAACAGCGTTGTTGATGCGGGTGATCCACAGGTTGCGGAACTGACGCTTCTTCTGCTTACGGCCAACGAAAGCGTAGTTGCCGGACTTCATGACGGCCTGCTTGGCCATGCGGAAGTGCTTGGACTTAGCACCGTAGTAGCCCTTTGCGAGTTTGAGAGTCTTAGCACGACGCTTGTGCGTCATGGTAGCGCCTTTAATACGAGCCATGGTTTATATCTCCTTTATACACTCTTAAGTTAACTGACCTTGCCGTGGGGCGATTAGCCGCCGTAGGGCATCATTTTCTTGACAGCAGCCTCGTTGGTCTTGTCGACATACTTGGGCATGCGCAGGCCGCGGGTGAGCTTGGTGGTCTTCTTGGTCAGGATGTGACGGCGCTTGGTCGCATTGCGCTTGATCTTGCCGGAAGCAGTCATCTTGAAGCGCTTCTTTGCGCCGGAAAGGGTCTTGAGCTTCATTTTAGCCATTGTTGTTTCCTCCTAAAGAGTTACTTCTTACTTGTTGGGTGCGGGGGACATGAACATCATCATGCTGCGGCCCTCAAGCTTGGGCTGCTTGTCGATGACGGCCTTGCCTGCCAACGCATCGGCAAACCGCTTGTGCACTTCCAGACCCAGGCTGGTATGTGCCATTTCACGGCCGCGGAACCGGATGCTCACCTTGAGCTTGTGACCCTGCTGCAGGAATTTGGCAGCCTGGTTCACCTTGGTGTTGAAGTCGTTGGTGTCGATGTTCAGGGAAAGGCGGATCTCCTTGAGTTCAACCACTTTCTGGTTTTTCTTGGCTTCCTTTTCCTTTTTCTGCATCTCGAAACGGTACTTGCCGTAATCCAGGATCTTGCACACCGGCGGCTTGGCCTGCGGCGCGACCTTGACCAGGTCAAGATCTTTGTCGATAGCCATACGCAGTGCGTCGCGCGGGCTCATAATGCCCATCTGCGCGCCGTCCGCCCCGATCAGGCGGATTTCTTTATCGCGGATCTGCTCATTGATTTCCAGTTCCTTGGAATTGCTGTTGCTGGCGATTGGAACACACCTCCCACAAGTGTATGATAAATGATAAAAGCGGCTGCCATAAAAGCAGCCGCCGAACATACGTAGTTGCGCACCAAATGTGCGTATCTGGTATGACCCGGAACTATGCGTTCACAAGGTGAGCCGACGGCCTACTGCCGGTTGCTGCTTTTTTTACAGGCAATAGTTTACCATAGAAACCGTGCCTTGTCAAGGGATTTTTTCACACTTTTACATCGTTTCCGGTACGCTGACTTTGAACATGGTCAGGATGTTGCGGATGACACCGTGCACGGCCAGGCAGAGGGCGATGCGGCCCTGCTGGACGGCACCCTCGGCATCCATGATGCGGCAGGAGTTGTAGAAGCGGTGGTAAGCCGAGGCCACATCGATGCAGTAGCGAGTGATGCGGGCGGGGTCGTACTTATCGGCCGCTGCCACGATCTCTGCCGGGAAGGCGGCCAGCAGGCGGATGAGGGCCTGCTCGGCGGGGTCAGTCAGCACGGAGGCATCCACGCCGTCCACGCCGCCAAAGGTGATGCCCTCGCTCTCCAGCTTTTTCAGCACGGAGCAGATGCGGGCGTGGGCGTACTGCACGTAGTAGACGGGGTTCTCGCTGTCATTGCGCACAGCCAGGTCGAGATCGAAGTCCAGAGTGGAGGAGCTCTCGCGCTGGTTGAAGAAGAAGCGGGCGGAATCGATGGGCACCTCGTCCAGCAGGTCGGTCAGGGTGATGGCCTTGCCGGTACGCTTGCTCATGCGCACGGGCTTGCCATCGCGCATCAGGTTGACCATCTGCATCAGCACGATATCCAGGCGGCTGCCGTCCAGGCCGATGGCATCCATCGCGCCCTTCATGCGGGCCACGTGGCCGTGGTGGTCAGCACCCCAGACATCAATGGCCTTATCAAAGCCGCGCACGGCCAGCTTATTATAATGGTAGGCGATGTCGGCGGCAAAGTAGGTGGGAATGCCGTTGGCGCGGACGAGGACCTCGTCCTTGGCTTCTTCCTCGCTGCCATCGTCTGCCTTTTTCTTGTTGACCACGCCGTACTTGGCGGCGTACTGGGCGCTGCGGTACATGATGGCACCGTCCTCGGCCTTATAGCAGGCACCGATCTCCAGCAGCTTATCCACAACCGCCTGGACTGCGCCGGACTTATGCAGGTCGCTCTCGTGGAACCAGACATCGTAATCGATGCGGTACTTGCCCAGGTCGCGCTGCAGACCGGCGATGTTCTTGGGCAGGGCATCGGCAATGAGGGCTTTCTTCAGTTCCTCGAAATCAGCGTTGACATAGCTGTCGCCGTGGATCTCGGCAAACTCCTTGGCGCGCTGGATGATATCAGCACCCTGGTAGCACTCCTCGGGCAGCGGGCAGGCTTCCTCGCCCTTGTACAGCTGCAGGTAGCGGATGGCCAGGCTCTTGCCGAACTTTTCGATCTGGTTGCCGGCATCGTTGATATAGAACTCGCGGGTGACCTCGTAACCGGCCCAATCCAGGCAGGCGGCCAGGCCATCGCCCAAGGCACCGCCGCGGGCGTTGCCCATGTGCATGGGGCCGGTGGGGTTGGCGGAGACGAACTCCACGTTATACTTTTTGCCGGCACCCGCATCGGTGCGGCCGTACTCGGGGTTAGCGCAGGCGGCGCGGACCACGCTGGTGAACCAGTCCTGGCCCAGGAACAGGTTGATGAAGCCGGGGCCTGCGATCTCCACGCCGGAGAACAGCGTACCATTCAGGTCCAGCTTGGCGGTGATAGCCGCGGCGATCTGGCGGGGTGCCTTGTGGAACGCACGGGCACCAGCCATGGCAATATTAGATGCCACATCGCCGTTTTTGACATCCGCCGGGATCTCCACGATGAAATCGGGCAGGTCGGCGGCGGGCAGGGTGCCATCGGCCACGGCGGCCTTGGCGGCAGCGGTCAGCAGGGCGCGGGCTTCGGTCAGCGCGGCCTGGCGGGGGTTGTAGTTTTTATAGTCCATAGGTTACCTCCTGTGGGAGTTTTACTTTTGCAATTTAGTTTTCGGCGTTCTACGGCAGGGCTTCTACCGTAATATCCACAAGGTTGCGGCTGATGAAATTCTCGGCACCGGAATCCAGCGTGTAGCTGAATTTCAGCTTGCCGCCCTCCTCGGTGAGTTCGTGCTCAATGACATCGGCGGCGACGCCCAGGCTGATGGCACCGTAGCCGGTCTCGTAATGGCAGAGGTGGCGGGTGCCTTTCTCAATAATAAGCTGGCTGGGCACCTTGCCGTAGCGCAGCATCGAGACTTTGCGGGCATCCTCGGCCACCTTGACGGTGGTGGTGCAGCCCTCGTAGCCGGTGGCTTCGGTCTCTTTATAGACGATATAATAGGCACCCTCTTTGTGGACGAGGGAGCCGCGGGTCATCAGTTCAACGGTGTCGCTGTCGCCGCGCTGCTCCATGGTGCCTTTGATGGTGATGAGAAAATTTTCCTGCATGGTTGTTCCTTAGTAAGTTTCAATCGCGATTTTTTCAACAGGGCCGCCGGCGTATTCGCCGAGGAAGCGGTGTTCCAATTCATCAAAGTTATCCGGCGTGTCGCTGACGTAATAGTGGGCGTTGCCGCCCTCGCTGCGGCCGTTCAGCAGGCCAAGATCCGCCAGCGCGGCGGCGGCCGCCTGGGCTGTGACCTTACCGGAATCGATCAGGGTGACATCCTCGCCCATGAAATCGCCGATCATCTTTTTCAGCAGCGGATAATGGGTGCAGCCCAGAATCAGGGTGTCGACCCCGGCATCCTTGACTTCCTGCAAGTACTCGGCAATGATAAGTTTGGTGACGGGGTTGCCGTCATTCACATAGCCGTTTTCAACCAGCGGCACAAACATCGGGCAGGCACGGGCAACGATCTCGGTTTCCGGCTTCATGTCTTTGATGACCGCCGCGTAGGAACCGCTGCGCACCGTGGCCGCCGTGCCAATGATGCCGACTTTGCCGTTGCGGGTGGCATCCACCGCCGCGCGGGCCGTTGCGCCCACCACACCGGTAAAAGGCACCGGCAGGCGGGCGGCTTCCTCGGGCGGGTAGGTGGAGGACACCGTACCGCAGGCGGCAATAATGAACTTTACATCGTGGGAAAGCAGGAACCGGATATCCTGCCGGGCATACTGGCGGATGATCTCCCGCCCGCGGGAGCCGTAGGGTACGCGGCCGGTATCGCCAAAGTAGACAATATCCTCGCCGGGCAGCACACGGCGCAGCTGGCGCACGGCGGTCAGGCCGCCCAGGCCGCTGTCAAATACTCCGATAGGGCGGGTGTCCATCAATAAGCCCCCTTCCGGCGGTGCAGGGCCAGCTGCAGCAGACGGTCCACCAGCTGGGCGTAACTCAGGCCCTCGTGCTCCATCAGTTTGGGGTACATGCTGATGGAAGTGAAGCCCGGCAGGGTGTTCAACTCATTGCAAAGCACACGGCCAGTGCCGCGCTCTACAAAGAAATCACAGCGGGACAGCCCGGAACAGCCCAGAGCCAGGTAGGCGCGGCGGGCCTCGGCGCGGACTTCGTCCAACTTTTCTTCGCTCAAATGAGCGGGGATGACGGTCTGGGAGACACCGTTTTTGTACTTATCATCGTAGGTGTAGAACTCGGCACCTGCCAGAATTTCACCCGGGCGGGTGGTGGAGACAGTGGCGGGGTCATCGGGGTTGCCGATGGCGGCGCACTCGACCTCCTGGCCATCGATGAACTCCTCAAAGACGACCTTGTCGTCCTCTTTCAGGGCGGTCACAACGGCCTGCTCCAGTACGGTGCGGTCAGTGGCTTTGGTAATGCCCACGCTGGAACCGGCGTTGGCGGGCTTGACGAAGATGGGGTAGCCCAGGCGGGCCTCGATGCTATCCAGCAGGGCCTTGTGGTCACCCTCCAACGCGGCACGGATGGCGCTGGCCCACTTGCAGTGGGGCACACCGGCGGCATCCATCAGGGTGTTGGCAACGGCTTTGTCCATGCAGACGGCGCTGCCCAGCACACCGCAGCCCACGTAGGGGATGCGGGCCAGTTCAAACAGGCCCTGGATGGTGCCATCCTCGCCGTTTTTGCCGTGCATGACGGGGGCGCAGATATCGATAGGAACCAATTCGGCCTTGCCGTCTTTCAACAGCCAGATGCCGTGGTCGTTGCGGTCGGGGCTGAGGACGCAGGGGATGCAGTCGGCTCCCTGCTCCCAGCTGCCATCGGCCATGGCTTCGGGCGTGGGGCTGCAGGCCAGCCAACGGCCCTGCTTGGTGATGCCCACGGGGAACACCTCGTATTGCTCGGCGCAGGGGGTCTGCGCCAGGGCGCGCAGCCAGGTCGAGGCCGAAACGCAGCTGACCTCGTGCTCACTGGATACGCCGCCGAAAAACAGCGCAACGCGCAGTTTTTTTGTTTCGTTCATAATAGAAAGACTCCTCAACAGTTATATACAGACACACTACAAGTCTTCAGCTTATTATAATACCATATTATGCAGGGGTTTGCCATAGCATTTGCAAAAACTTTTTGGAGAAATGGCGCAAGATAATACAAAGGCTCCCTCTGATGTGAGAGGGGGCCTTTTATAGGTTGCAGCCATTTTATTGTAGGGGCGAGCAGTGCTCGCCCGCGCAGTTTTGTGGTAACATCAGATTCCACGGGCGAACACTGTTCGCCCCTACAGTCTCAACAACATTCATCTGCCTGCGGGCGGATATGGAATCCGCCCCTACGGCAATGAGATAGACTACACCTTTCAGGATTCGTAGCGGTGCGTTCTATATACTCCCATTGTGCACCCGCGCCGTATTACTTTTTCTGCTTCTTTGTCTCGATCAGATGCCGTACCGCCAGCACGGGGTGGTGGAACAGCATCCGCGGGCCGCTCCAGCGCATGACCTGGCGGATGGCTTCCCGCATCTGGGGCTTGTAGCAATGGGTTTTGCAGGCACTGCAAAAGGTCTTTGTCTCGATGTGCGGGCAGTGGTCCACCCGGGCATCGGCATACGTGCGCAGGGCTTCGCAGTCGGGGCACAGGGCATGGCCCTTGGTGCTGTGGTGGCCGTGGCAGTACAGTTCGATCATCAGGCCCACGGTCTGCTTTTCCTGCTCGCGCTTTTGGGCAGGGGTCAGGGTCGCCATCAGCTCATCCTCCCGTTCTCTACCGAATAGGTGCGGTCCGCAATGCGCATGGTGGACGCACGGTGGCTGACCAGCACCACCGTTTTATCCTTGCGCTCCTCGGCCAGGCTTTTTAAGATCACCGCTTCGTTCAGGCTGTCCAGGTTGCTGGTGGGTTCATCCAGCAGGATATACGGCGCATCGTGCAAAAAGGCACGGGCCACGCCCAGGCGCTGGCGCTCGCCGCCCGAAAGGGTGCTGCCCAGCTCCCCTACCGGCGTGTCGTAGCCCTGGGGCAGGGTCATGATAAAATCGTGGATGGATGCCTTTTTGCAGGCTTCCACCACCTGCTCGTGGGTGGCGTTCCGGTTGGCAACGCGCAGGTTTTCCTCGATGCTGTCATGGAACAACACGGTGTCCTGCTCCACAAAGCTTTCGGCATCCCGCAGGCTGGCGGTGTTGATAGCTTTAATGTTCACACCGGACAGTTCGACCTTGCCCAAATCGGTATCCCAGAAACGCATCATCAGCTTGAGCAGCGTGGATTTGCCGCTGCCGCTGCGGCCGGTGATGCCGATAACGGAGTTCTGCGGAACTTCCAGCGATACATCATCCAAAATCACATCGCTACCATAGCCAAAGGTAACGCGGCGGCAGGCAGCACCGGTAAAGGCGATATCCTCGCCATCGGTCACTTCCCGTACGGTGGGCTGCTCGTCCAGCACATCCAGCACACGGTTGCCGGCGGCAAAGGTGTTCTGCAGGCCGGTGCCCAGGTTTGCCAGGGCAATGACCGGGCCGAAGCTGCTCATCAGCGCCACAACAGCGATCAGGCAGCCGTCAAAGCCGATGGTGCCGCTTTGGGCCAGGCTGGCCGCCAGCGCCAGCATCCCGGCATCCAACAGCAAAATGATGCCGCCGGTAACGGCCTGGGCCGTGCCGCCTGCCAGCTTTAGGCGGCGTTCCTGGGCGGAAAGTTCCTCGGTGCGGGCGTTGATCTGGGCCAGACGATGGGGCCCGTCGCCATACTGCAGACTTTCTCGTACACCGCGCAGGCTATCCAGCACAAAGCCGTTCAGCGCGCCGAACGAGGCGCGAAACTCCTCGCCGCTGCGGCGGGCGGATTTCGCCGCAGCCACCGGCACCAGCAGACCGATGACGAGGTAAGCCCCCAGGGCATACAGCCCCAGCAGCCAATGATAACTAGCCAAAAACGCCGCCATAATGGCGCTGACGATGACGGCGATGCAGATGGGCGAGATGGTGTGGGCGTAGAACACTTCCAGCAGTTCGATATCCGCCGTCAGCACGGCGATCAAGTCGCCACGGTCGCGGCCCTCCAGCTTGGCGGGGGCCAGCTGGCGCAGCGCACCAAACACTTTATCCCGGATGAGGGCCAGCAGTTTAAAGGCAATAAAATGGTTGCAGCCCTGCTCGGCATAGTGCAGCACACCACGGGCGACAGCCAGCACCGGCAGCAGCAGGCAGACGGTGCCCAGGCTGATGGGCATACCGGGCAAAATGCTGTCCAGCAGCGCATACGCGCCCAGCACCGTGATAAAAATAGCGCAGAGGAAGCCCGCCACGCCCAGCAGCACGGCGGCGACCATCACGGGGGCCAGCGGTTTGACCAGCCCCACCAGACGGCCCATAACGGCCAGGTTGCCGCGTGTCTTTTTGTTGTTCTCAGGCATGGGATGCTTCCTCCTTTCCGTAATTTTCCAGTTCCTGCTGCTGGGTCCACAGGCGGGCGTAGGTGCCGCCAGCGGCCAGCAGGGCTTCGTGGGTACCCTGCTCGGCCAGGGTGCCGTGGTCCAGCACGTAGATGTTGTCCGCTGCCGTGACGTTGGCCAGGCGGTGGGAGATCAGGATCACGGTCTTTTTGCCCGCCAGCGCCTGGATCTGGGCCATGATATCGTTCTCGCTCTCCACGTCAATATTAGACGTAGCTTCATCAAATATATAGACCGGGCTGTCATGCAGCAGGGCGCGGGCCAAGGCCAAGCGCTGGCGCTGGCCGCCGGAGAGGTTGCTGCCGCCCTCGTTCAGCTGGGTGTCCAGCCCGTTTTCGCTGCGCAGGAAGTCCGCCAGCCGCACCTGCTCCAGCACGGTCCAAAGGGCATCATCCTCCGCCGTGGGCGCAGCCATGCGCAGGTTCTCGGCCACAGTGCCCTTGAACAGGTGGCTGCCCAGGCTGACCAGCGTTACGTTTTTCAGCAGGGCGGATTCTTTCACAGTGGAAAGCTCCTGTCCGCCCAGGGTCACGCTGCCGGTATAGCCTGCGGCGCGGCCGGTGAGCACGGCGGCGATGGTCGACTTGCCGCAGCCGCTCTCGCCCACCAGGGCGGTAAAGCTGCCACGGGGGAAGTCCAGATCTAAGCCGTGCAGCGTCTCTTTTTCAGCCGTATAGCCAAAGTGCAGGTCACGGCAGTGGATAGCGCAGTCGGCATCCGGTTCGGTGGTCTTGCCGGTGGCTTCGGGCAGGTCCAGCAGCTTGAAAATTTTATCGCTGGCAGCCATGCCGTTCATCGCCACGTGGAAGTAAGACCCCAGCGCGCGCATCGGCAGGAAAAAATCCGCCGAGAGCAGTAAAATGCAGAGTGCGCCGCTCAAGCTGACATGGCCGACCGCCAGTTCCCGTGCCGCAATGCCGATGCCCAGCGCCGCGCCGCCGTAGGCAATGATGTCCATGACGATGATGGAGTTCAGCTGCATGGTCAGCACCTTCATCGTCACTTTGCGGAAGTGCTCGGCCTCCCGGTTCATAGCCTGGTGGCGGGCCTCATCGGCCTGGTAAATTTTCAGGGTGGTCAGGCCCTGCAGATTTTCCAAAAAGCTGTCGCCCAGGGCGGCGTACTGGCCCCAGTATTTTCCCAGCAGCCGCTTGGCAAATTTCTGCACAGCCACGATGGAAACCGGGATCAGCGGCACACAGATCATCAGGATGACCACTGCCTTTAAGCTGACCGGAGCCAGCACCACAAACAGTGTAACAGGGGCCAGCATGGCGTAGAAAAACTGCGGCAGGTACGCGCCGAAGTAGGTTTCCAGCTGCTCCACACCCTCGCCCGCCAGCTGCAGCACTTCGGCAGTGGGCACGACCTGGGTGTAGCTGCCGCCCAGGCGCAGCAACTTTTCATAAATGGCGCTGCGCAGCGTCTTTTTCACGGTGCGGCTGGCGTTGTAGCTGGCCGCTGCCGCGCCGCGGGTGCAGGCTGCGCGCACCAGCAGGGCCGCCGCCATAATGCCCAGCGTCAGGGGCAGGTTGGGGGCACCGGCCATGGTGTCGCCGATGGTCAGCTGGTCGTACAGGGCACCCAGGTAACGGCTGACCGCAAAGACCATGGCAACGTTGGCGGCCAGTGCCAGCCATTGCAGCGCCACGTTTTTGGCGATGTACCGTTTCGAGTCCCCCATCATACCGATGAGGCGTTTGTCGATCATCATAAGCAGTTTTTCCTTTTCCTGTAAACACAAAAATACCGCCATCGTTTTCGGTGGCGGCGCAGGTACAGTGTTGCGGCCTTACACTTTGCTGGTGGTGCGCAGCGGCAGGTAACCGGCATCGCGGATGGCCTGGCGGATAGCATCCTCGTCCGCTTCATCCTTGGTCAGGATGGTGACGTTCTGGGCGGCCAGGTCCACGGTGGCCCAGGTGCCGGGCAGCACGTTCAGCGCGTTTTCTACATGGCGCTGGCAGTTCTGGCAGGTCATGCCGTCCACGCCCATCACGAGGGTGTGGGGGTAGTGGGCCTTGTTGCGGTCCTCGACCTTGACCTTTTTGACAGCGGCATCACGCTCGCCGCAGCAGCCGCCGCCACGGGTCAGGTGATGCACAAAGCTGTAAATGCCGTAGCCGACCAGGGCGACCAAAATCAGCACAATAATAATGTTTGCCATAGGTATACTTCCCTCCAAGTTAGCACTTGCTAATTCTTTGTTTAGAATACACTAACCTTATGGTTTTGTCAAGCAGGCACTTTTGGGATACCACCCACTCCCCCACCCCAGCACACAGCAAAACCGGCGCGCTGCTGCCACAGTGCGCCGGCTTTGTATATGGGATCAATGTTCAGGAGAAAGGCAATGGTTGGAAATTAAATTTGACTGCTTTGTGTATCAGGCGTTGGCCAGGGCAGTGCCCAGGGCGTTGCAGGCATCGGTGGCATCGCCATCGGGTGCGCCGTTTGCCATAACGGGGTCAGCAACCAGGCGGGCACCGGCAGCCTGAGCATCCTCAGCCCAGGTGCGGATCCACTCGCCATCGCCCCAGCCGTAGCTGCCGAACAGGCCGACCGGCTTGCCGGACAGGGAACCGCGCAGATCCTGGTACATAGGCTCGAACTCGCTCTCCTCCAGCTGCTCAGCGCCCATAGCGGGGCAGCCCAGGGCGAAACCGTCATAATTAGCAGCGTCAGCCACGTTGAACTCAGCGCTGGTCATCTTATCCACAGTTGCACCTGCGGACTGTGCAGCGTTTGCCACCAGGTCAGCCATAGCCTCGGTATTGCCGGTGCCGCTCCAATAAACTACTGCGATCTTGCTCATAATCGTTCTTCCTTTCGTTGCTACTATACATTTAATAGTATGTCCACGATTCAGGCCGCTACTGTCAGCTGCCGGATCGGGGTGCCATTGTGATAACAGCGGGCGTAGATACGCTCGCACTTTTTATAGCGGTCAAAGGCTTTTTGGGCGGCGGCGGGGTCGGTGTAGACCTTCCAGTAGCCGCAGGCCGTAAAGTTTTTGCCGCGATTTTGAATGAAGCCGATGACATCTGCCAACGGATACCCCAGGAACACGCCGATCTCGTGGGGGAAGTCCTCCTCGCAGCAAAGCCGTTGGGAGAGCTGTTCGAGCATCGATTCGGCATTGCCGGGGGTGTAGCCCTCACTTTGCAGAAAGCCCTGCACATCGCCGAGCTGCAAAATGGCGGCCACCTGGGCGGGGCGGTACACATACACCAACACCGCACCGGTAACAGGGCAGGCTTTCAGCACACGGACGGTCACGCCGCGGGGTGCCAGCAGGGCATGCCATGCCGCCGCCATTGCCGCGCCATCCTGGCCGGGAGCCGGCTGGTAGCGGAACAAACTGGCGGGCTTGAGGCCTGCCAAAGTGGGCGCGCAGATCGTAGCAAGGTCGCAGGCAAAGCTGCGGGGGCTGACCGTGACGTGAGTGGGGGCAGGCATAGGCTCGGCTCCTTTAAAGCGCATTAGTTAGTATTTGCTAACCGCAACCCCCATAAAACCGCACAGCACGGGGAGAGAGCCGCACTGTGCGGGCTATGGTTGCAGGAGATTCATTGTAAGGGGGTCGTAGGTTAGTTTTAACTAACGAGGATACTATACCATGCCGCTAGGGATTTGTCAACAGGTTTGGGAAAGATTTTTTCCGCATTTTTTTGCAGCATAAAACAGGAAAGAGGAGCCGCACAGCGGCCCCCAGCTTGTAGAAAAAGTCCGTTTTGGCAGTCACGCCAAGGCGGGCTTTTGCATTT
>CAVKDR010000018.1:0-46299 GCA_963655125.1 Bulleidia sp. | reverse complement strand
ATTTTTCGTAAGCACGTTCATCACCCGTACTTATTATATCATATTTTTTTGAATATTACGAGAAAAAGGCCACCTTACGGTGACCTTTTTCGACAAGCTGAAAGCTTCAAGCTTCGGCTTGAAGCTTTTTCTTTTGTTTTTCTTGCTTTTACCGTGATATTTGCTATAATATAGGGTAAATACACGGAGGTACAAAACATATGTGGACATGTTCCCTATTAAAAACAAACGCCAGGCAGGCGCTGAAAGGCCGCTACTGGCGCTGCTTTTGGATCTGCCTGGTGCTGGGCATCGTTGGTGTTGGCGGCAGTGTGTCGGGCGGTGGTTCCCGCTACACAGTAAACACCGTCACTGGCAATGATACGACCTATGACCGCGTGGCAAGCTACCTGGACAGCCTTTCGTATCAGGCACTTATGACGATCATGATCGTTGCTGTGCTGGCTGCTGTGGTCACCCTGCTGTGGTCGGTTTTTGTGGCCTCTCCGCTGGAAGTCGGTCGTGACCGCTACTTTATGGAGAGCCGCCAGGCACTTTCCCCTGCCGCTACGGTGACAAGCGTATTCCGCACACCGTATATGAATGTGGTCAAGGTGCAGTTTTTGAAAAACCTGAAAGTGTTCCTGGGCATGTTCCTGCTGCTGGTTCCGGGCATTTATTGGAGCTATTGCTATGCACTGGTCCCCTATCTGCTGGCAGAAAACCCCTATATGACAACTACCCGTGCCATGCAGTTAAGCAAAGACATCATGGACGGAGAAAAGTTCCACTACTTTGTACTGGGGCTTTCGTTTGCCGGCTGGGTTCTGCTTTGTATGTTTACGTTTGGCATTGGCTACTTCTTCCTGGAGCCGTACAGGCAGGCCACCGATGCCGAGTTTTACGCCGCTATGCGCAGCAAGGCGCTGGCACAGGGCCTTACCACCACCGAAGAACTGGGCGGCTTTGTACGCCACGAATCCTATTGATGACAAAATAAAATCAGCCGTTCCCTGTTGCGGGAGCGGCTGATTTTTTATGCTTTATGCGTGTTCGGTTTTCAGCTGGCTCGGATGCGGAACCGGCGGATACTTGTGGAAAAGCAGTTTCAGCGCAATGGGCGTTGCGACAGAGGAAACAACGATCAGCAGGATAACGGCGGTAAAGTAGACCGAATCCACCATGCCGACCGCCAGGCCCTTCTGGGCAACGATCAGGGCGACCTCGCCGCGGGTCATCATGCCAATGCCGACCTTGAGCGAATCGGGCCAGTTGAAGCCGCAGATCTTGGCAGCACAGCCGCAGCCGATGATCTTGGTCAACAGGGCAACGATAACGAAGCCAACGCAGAACAGCAGGATCTCCGGGGTCAAGCCGCTGACATCGGTTTTCAGGCCGATGCTGGCGAAGAACACGGGGGCAAAGATGACGTAGTTACTGATGTCGACACGGCGCTCAACGTAAGAAGCGTCATCCATGGCGCAAAGCACGATGCCGGCAATGTAAGCGCCGGTAATATCGGCAATGCCAAAGTACTGCTCGGCAATGTAGGCCATGGCGAAGCAGAACGCGATACTGACGATGGTGATGCGCTGAGTGTGGGGATTGCGCTTATCCAGCCATTTCATGGCGTAGTGGATGACCACGCCGACACCAATAGAAACCAGGAAGAACAGCACCGTGTTGATAAGCACGGCACCCAGGCCGGTGCCGGTGCCGGAACTGGCACCGATGACACAGGTCAGCACAACGATGCCGATAACATCATCGATAACGGCGGCGCTGACGATCGTGGTGCCAAGGAAGCCTTTCAGCTGCCCTAACTCCTGCAGGGTGGCTACCGTGATGGAAACGCTGGTGGCAGTCATGATCGTGCCGATGAAAAGCGCACGGTAAAACTCCGGGCTGCCAATCTCCCCCAGGCCAAAGAAAGCGCCGTACAGCAACGTACCGCCAATCAGCGGGATAAATACGCCAACGCAGGCAACCAGCGTGGCAATGGGGCCTGCGCGCAGCAGTTCTTTCAGGTTAGTGCCCAGGCCGGTGGAGAACATCAGCAGCACAACGCCAATCTCGGCAAAGACCGAGATGGTATCGCTGATCTGCACCAGATTCAACAGGCAGGGACCGATGAGCAGACCGGCGAGGATCTCGCCAACGACCTGGGGCACCTTACATTTACGGGCGACCAGGCCACAGAATTTGGCACTTAAAATAATAATGGCCAAGTTGCGGAATATGGAATACACGAGAAAATACATCCCCTTTTTCTTAGTCTCACTATGTTTTAGCACGAACAGGCGTGTTTTGCAAGTGCAAAACTTGCGATTTTTTAAATTTGTATTTTTTTGAAAAAAGTTGTAAAAAAGCCTTGACATTTGCCCTGTGAACTGGTATTATATTGAAGCGCTCTTGAGAGACGCGCAACTGAATATGGAAAGATGGCTGAGCTGGTCTAAGGCGCACGACTGGAAATCAAGCTCCCCATTTTTGGAAATCGTGAAGCTTTCAAACCGCTGATTTTTGACGATAGAACGTTAAAAATCAGCGGTTTTTATGTTTTTTTGAACAAATTGTTTTTTCGGGAATCGTACTTTTTCGATCTGAAATTTTGCGGCAAAATCGTGGCTATCCTCACAGATAAAGTCGTGGCTACCTTTACAAAAAAATCGTTTGCCACTATAATTAAAGCTGTAAGGGGTTGTTTGACTATGGCACAGATACGCACGCGAAAGACAAAAGTGAACGGACAAAATGGCATCGCGCTTGAAATCACAAAGCGCGGCAAAGGCGAACGCACAGCGGACAACACTTTCCTTTTGGATTTGTTCACCGAATTTAAAACCGCACAAGAGGACAAAGGCAACTCGCAAAAGACGATTGACTTTTATGTTCGCGGCTATTTTAAGCTGTGCGAATTTATTGACATGGTCTATATGAAAGCCCCTGCTGCTAAAGAATTGGGCTTGCCCGTACCCACTAAGCCAACACCCCTAGCGGACGTGTCTGACAAAGAAGCGGTCAACAGAGCAGGCGCGTTTTTCCCTATTTCTATATTGACAACAGACGGTCTTGAACGCGATTATAGAAAGTATCTTGCCAGCTTAGGCGTCAATGAGCAAACCATCGCAGCCTATTTTCGCGCCTATCGCGCTATTGCTTACTTTGCAATGGAGGAGGGCTGGATACCGCGCCGCAAAATCTCTATTAAGCAGCCAGAGCCGCCTATTAAGAACTGCTACACGGACGACGAAATAAAGCGCCTTGTACGCAAGCCCAAAACAGACGATTTCCTAGAAAATCGAAATTGGGTCATGGTGAACTATTTCCTTGCTACTGGCAACCGCGTTTCGTCTGTTGCTGACTTGCGCATTGGTGACGTTGACCTTGATGAGGGGTATATTACAGTAAACCGCCAAAAGAACGGCAAACCCACGCGCATCCCCCTTGTAAAGAAGATTACACGCATTTTGCGCGCCTATATAGACGACTACCGCACAGAGGTCAACGGCGTTCCTGTGGGGCTGAATGAGCCGCTTTTCTGCAATCTCTACGGCGAGGAGCTTTCAGAGAATGGCATCAAAAAGGCTATTGCAAATTACAATAGAAGCCGCAACGTTGAAAAGACCTCTGTTCACCTGTTCCGCCACACCTTTGCAAAGAAGTGGATTATTGACGGCGGCGACCTCTTACAGCTTGAAAAAATGCTAGGACAGTCCAGCTTGAAGATGGTGCAGCACTACTCCAACCTTTACGCTTCGGACATCAAAGAGCAAGCAGAGAAACACGCCGCCATTGCGAAAACAAAAGGCAACGGACGCAAAATCAGAAAACGCATTGTTTAGCCAAAAGAGAAAAGAACGGTGTTGCATTGAACGCCGTTCTTTTTTATTATCCCTTTTCTTCGCAGCGCTTCACAAGACGGTAAAAGGTTGTCTTTGTCAGATTCAGCGCTTTCATAGCGTCTACGGCTTTAATCTCGCCGTTCTTCCACTGTGCGTATACTTCATTCCAGTTAGCAGGAAACTCTGTTGTGGGGCGTCCAAACTTTACGCCCTGCGCCTTTGCCACCGCTATACCTTGCTCTTGGCGCTTGTGAATGTTCGTGCGTTCTTTCTCTGCCGTGTAGCTTAGAATCTGCAAAACCAAATCAGCGATAAAGCGTTTGTCAAGATTTTCGGTTGAGGTGCTTGTATCAAGCAGCGGCATATCAAGCACTTTAATATCTGCGCCGATCTCTGTTGTGATGTATTCCCACTGTTGGCGAATCTCTGTATAGTTGCGCCCCAATCTATCAAGAGAAAGGACAACCAACAAATCCCCCTCACGCAGCAGCGGTGCAGATTCTTTTGTACCAACCAATGCGTTCCACTCGCGGCGATTGAAGTCTTTGCCCGATGCTTTGTCACAGCGGATATGAAGTTCATCAATCCCTTGCTCTTGCATTGCGGCGAGTTGTCTATCTAAATTCTGCTCCACGCTGCTAACTCTGCAATAGCCCCAAACTGTTCTTTTCATATCGCTTGCGCCCCTTTCATTTTCTAATATTATTATAGCGCAAGCGTTCCAAAAAGTCAAACATATTGTTGGGGCGTTTCTAAATTATTTTATAATGTTTTGAAACGTAAAATTGCCCCTCAAATTCGCGTTTGAGGGGCGTTTCTTTAAGTATACCTTTTGGAACGACTTAATAATATAGTACGCAAAAGAATATAATGTGTAATGCTTTCTTTATTGATTAGGGGTGGTATCTTGCTCTTGCTTTTGAGATAACACTTCTTTGAGATTGGCAACATTACGATTTAAGATACTTATATCCTCACCCATGCAACCAAAAGCATAAAGAGGAATGTTGCCTAGGCTTGCCAGCGCAACAATTAGTGCCGCCTTGCATTGCATCTTTCCCGTATATCCATCAACATACCATTGATATCCTTTGGCAACTCCATAAGCATAATCCTCTGCTGTATAAGCGAGAATATCATGCAAGGTTGTATACTCATCAACATTGGATACGATTTTGAATGCGCCGATTGCAAATGCGACAACAGCAACTATTAAACAGAAATAAAAACAGAAGCGTGCAATCTTTTTGAGCGAAACCCACGGGTCTGTCAACAACCTATCAATCCTACCAAATATACTGATTCCATCAAACATATTAGAATTTCCAACCATATAAAACCTCCAATTTTCTTTTGCGATAGTATTATTATATGGCAATTGCACATTATATTCAAGTGTAAATAACACACATAAATAATGCGTTGTTTTTGGTGGTATTTTCACCCAAAATATAGAGGGGTGGTAAAATGGCTTTCAAGATTCCAAAAGAAGAATATGTCAATCGTACATTTAGGCTTGAAAAATCGTTACTTGACCGTATGGATAAGATATGCGATAAAGAGGGCATTTCATTGAACCGCCTTACGGTGCTATGTATTGAATATGCGCTTAATGATATGGAAGAAAATTCAGACAACAAAGACCAATAAAACCAATGGGCGCGTGTATCCTCAACCGATACACGCGCCTTTACTATTTTACTCATTGGCCGCTTTAGGCAAATCCTCTTGTACATTGGTGCTGGCTACAGCAATGGGCACATTCTGGCTTACTTCTTTGTCAATATTTTTCTTACTTGCGCGCTTGGCCTTATTTGCGGTGGCCTCGTGCGCTTTCATTGCTTTCTCTGCTTCTTCAATTTCGCGCTTCTCAACAAACCACTTGCGAATTACAGCAAACTTTACCTTGCGGACACTCTTGGCTGCGTTGGTCTTGCTGGGAATCATCTCACCAAACAGTTTATCAAACTCGGACTTCCACTCTTTGTGTTCATCGTCACCAATGTAGACTTCGATATCGTCCAAAGTTGTGTGGTCGTATTTACCAACGCGCTTTTTGGCTTCTTCAACCTCAATCTTGAACGAAGGGAACTTGGCTTTAGTTTCAATGTAAAGGTCATAGGCTTCTTTGTTGCCGTTGTTGAGTTTCTTCTCAAATGCAGCGGTGAAGATGATGGTCTCATTCTGGAGGCTTACGGTATAAAACTTAGACATAATTTTTCTTCCTTTCGTTTTTGTGCTTGTCTCTTTCGGGGTTGTTTCCCTTTCTTTACTTATATTATAGCACAAGTCGTGTCCGATAGTCCGTACTATATACAAAAACTTGACACGATATTTAAACTTTTTTCACTCCTGTTTTATTGCTGATTATCGTTTGTTTCTTTACAACCCTTCGTTTTCCTTAATTTTTCTTCTTCAATTCTGATTTATATGTTGCTATTGCTTTCAAATCTTTATTTCTACGCTGTTTTTTCTTGCCCTTTCGTGTCCTAATTCAGACCGTGCCCTTTTTTCTTTTAATTTTCACTACGCAGAATCGATGAAATTACTTTTCCTATCTTTTGGTTATATATGGCGCGCGCTCTGTATACTTCAAAAATGAACAAAGAAAACAGCGCGCAATTTTTCTCATTTCAAGAATTAAAACAACAAGGTTGCTTCTTCTCTTGTTTGGAACTATTTCATGTAGAACTTGAAACAAAACGTCAGTATCCCACATTATATTTCTTTACTATATTCTGAGCTGTATGTTCGGAGACACTTTCTCTATTACTTCTTCTTTGCCTGTTTTCTCTGCTTCTCTTAGTCTTTCTCTATTATTCTCTTTATATCGTTATATTTCTTCTTGTATTATCTCTTGTATAATTCAGTACACTATTCCCTTTATTATTTCTATTATTATTTCCGTTACTATTCTTCTACTGTTATCCCTATTATTCTTTGCAATTCCTGTTTGTTTTTATTGGCGCGCTTAACTCAACTCGCGCTGACGCGCTGTTGACTACGCGCGCTGTCTGTCCTAATTCTATATATTATAATTATATATTATATTTATAATATCATTTTTAAAGAGAGTAATAAGAAAAGAAGCAAAATCAAAAAACAAGATATAATTATTAACACAAAATCGCAAATTTTCGGAAACGCTTTTGTGCTTCAATAGCCAGCAGATACCGCTTTTTGATTTTGCCTTTTGTGCTTATCCTGCATTATATCCCCCACAAACGAACCAACAGAGGTGTTGAACAATGACTAAACAAGAGCAACTAAACAGTGCCGTTTCTATGCTGCGTCCATTGTGCGGTGTTTCAAGGGCTGCATTTGCAGCATAGGCGAGTTTAAATGTCTATGACCTATACGACCTTTCACGCACCAAAAGAAAGGCATCTAAGCGGCTCTGTGAGCGCGTGGAAAAGGCATTATTGAAATACTATCCATTGGAATACAAAGCGCTCTTACAGAGCCTTACAACGTTGGAGGACGCAGCCGATGAAAACAACGAACATCTTCTATAATCCAGAGCATGAAGCGTGGCACGATGAACGCAGTCACAAAATTGCCCAATAGGAAATAAACCGCCTTGTTCCCTCAATAGCAAAGAGAGAAGCGGCGCGCCTTTATAATGAGCGCATGGATCGGTTGCTTGCTGACTTGCAAGCCGATTTACAAACAACCATTTACGCGGCTTTTGAGGATAATAAAAATGTTCTCTTAGGGTAGACTTCGCGCGCCATTCTTTCCGATGCCCTGTTTGAACGTATTCGCAATGATGTGGAACGCTTAAAAATAACGATAGATTGAGTATCCGCCGAGGAAATCAAGAATAAAATAGGGCAATATGCACGACTTTAGAAAAAAATCGAGAATTTCCAGAAAAAAACTCTTGACTTTTGCGGAAAATGCTGGTATTATATCAAGGCAGTCGTGAGGAACGCAAAAACGAGAAATCGTGTTGCCCCGATTGCCGCAAAATTGGTCGTGAGTTGAAAATTTCACGATACATCATAAGAAATGGAAAGATGGCTGAGCTGGTCTAAGGCGCACGACTGGAAATCGTGTAGGGCCCCTAAAGCCCTCAAGGGTTCGAATCCCTTTCTTTCCGCCATAAGCCCATGACAAAAAAATGTCATGGGCTGTTTTGCTTGTTGTATCGCGCAGGAATCACAAAATCGACGAATTATTTTTGAAATGTATTTTATAAAGATGTCCAACCGTTTTGAAGCGATTGGACTTTTTAGTTGGGCGGTTCGGGTTATCATCACATTTCCCTGCTGCTCAGTTTTTCAGTTTTCCGAGAAAATTTCAAGCCATTTCCGCTTGAATCATAACAATTTGCTCTTTTAAGTCTCCATCCACGCCCAAGGTTTTTGCCTGAATTTCGGGGGCGATGTATACTTCCCCTTTGTTGAATGTAATGTAAAACGCGTTTGGCTCCTGATAGGCAAGCTGCATCAGCGGAGCCTTTATCATTTGGTTTCGTGCGCCGATGCCAAATTCAAGAATCAACAGTTTCTTGCCCTGAAAGCGTTCGATAAAATCCTGATAATGCTTGCGCTGCTGTTTCATCCTTTGACCGGGAATGAACTTCTTGTTCATGGGGATGTGGAGCTGCATTGCGCCGCCGCAGACCGGGCATTTGGGGAGATACTCGTCTGGAATCTTCATGCCCTGCTCATGTTCCCGCATTGCAAGGACGGCCTCCCGGCTGTCATAGATCGCATCGTGACAGCCTTTCGCGCACTGCATTTCAGCCATGGTGCCTTCCAGTTCAAAAATATTTTCCCTTGCAAAGCCAGCCTGTCCAAAATGGTCGTCGGTGTTGGAAGTTGCCACAAAATACGGTTTGTCCTTTACCAGCGTATAAAGCGTCTGCATCAATGGCGTGGGTTGTTCTGAATAGGCATAGTAATAGGCCATCTGGCTGCAATAACTCCACATTTCATTTTCCGATGCAAACCTGCCAAAGCTGCCTTGAATCATACTCTGGAAGCGGTATTTCTGCTGAAAATCTGAAAAATGCCGCTGAAAGCGTTCGTCATTTGCAAAGATATTATAGCCCTCGGCAATCGAAAGTCCGTTGCTGGCCCCAATCAGAATGCCGTCTGCCTCTTTGATTTTTTTTGCAATTTCCTGATAGAGTTCCATTCTGTTCCCTCCACCTTTTTAACGCTGTCTTATTTGACAGCCTCGATTAGCATAATGACCGGGCGCAGTCCATCCACACAGGTGAAAACGCCTTTATCATCGTCCACCATCCAAGTTCCTTTCGGCTGGAGCAGTTTACCCTCCGAAAGCAGCTTGACCATTTCTTTCATTGGCTGCCATGCAAATTCGCACAGGCCGTCCGGCTTGTGGTCACCATCGCTGAAAAAGACCTGCCCCGGCTTATGGAACGGACAGGGCTGGAAGTTTGGAATCGCGTATTTCTCTGCCAGTTCAGAATCTACTTCAGATTTCAGAATCGTTATTTTTACCGTTCGTTTCATTTTGCTCTCTCCTTAATGCCTGCATAAAATGTGACAAATCATCACAGACGGTCAGACTTTTGCCGTGCAGATGTTCCGGCGCGCTGGACTTTGCCTGATTGACTGTCACTAAAAACGTATCTGGGAATTTGGAGGTCATATCCCAAAAGGGAAGTTTTATCACGCTGGGTGTCATATCGCCTACACCCAGTTCCAGCAAAAGCAGTTTCCGCTCGTGGTATTTCTGAACGAATGCCTCGTACCGCTGATACCCGGCCTGCCACTTACTCCCTTGCAGGAATGTGTTGTCCTGCACCCACGGAACCATTTTCCAGCCGCAGAGCGGACAGCGCGGAATGTGTTCGACGGGAACTTCCAGCTTTTCCATGGCATCCAGCATGGACGAGATCATTTCATGGTTATTGTATAACTTGTCGTGACATGGCTGGCTGCACTGGAAGTATCGAAAATTACCTTGGAACTGGAACAGCCGTTCTTCCGGGAATACCTTTGGAAGCTGGACATCACAGTTGGTCGTTAGAATAAAATAGTCTTTTTCCGCCAGAGCATCCCGCAAGTCCAAATAGGGTTGACCTGCGGGGGCTTTTTCCATAAAATCAATGTAGCGGGCATAGAAGCCCCACTGCTGCTCTGGCTTGGAGTACAGGTAATAAAATCCCTGAAAAAGATTCTGGATGCCGTATGCGTCCTCAAAATCACCAAAGTGCGTTTGGAAATTCTGGTCGTTGTGATAGTGGTTATAGCCTGCGGCACTGGACAGGCCGGAACCGGCTCCAACCAGTACGGCATCGGCCTGACGAATCAAATCGGCTACGGTGCAAATTGGATTTTCGTTCATTGGGCTTCCTCACAGACCTGCTTTCGGAGATCGGCCATCACTTTTGCAATGTCCTCCCGAATCGCCAGCCCTTTATTTTTCAGTTGTTTCGGAAGCAGCGCATCTTTTGGATTGACCGTGATGTAAAACGCCTGCGGAAGCGAGTAAGTCAAATTCCAGAATGGCTCCTGAATAAACATGGGGGTCATGCGGCCGACGCCAAGTTCCAGAAACAGAATCTTCTTTTCTTTGTTTGCGTTGAGGAAAGCATTCAGCTTTTCGTATTCTTCACGGTACTTTTTGCCTTCCAGAAATGTCCAGCCGCGCACCCAAGGCTCGAACTCTGCTCCACATTTCGGACAGCGCGGAATCATGTTTGCGGGAATGGTCAAGTCCGGTGTGATGGCATCTTTCAGCCGGTGCAGTATCTCCACGGAATCGTAAAGTTCATCATGGCATCGGCGGCTGCACTGAAAATACCGCCAATCGCCTTGAATCGCGCTGATTTTATTTTCGGGAAAAACGCGGGTGAACTGCGTGTCCTGATTGGTCGTTAGGATGTAGTAATTTTTTCCGTTCAGAATGTCGCGCAGGTCATAGTAGGGCTGGCCTGTTGGCGCATCCAGAATCATGCACAGATTTTTGGCGAGGTATGCCCAGTGTTCTTCACTGGTTCGGTAACGATAATAAAAGCCATCAAACGAGTTGTGATAGCCGTATTTCTTTTCAAATGCGCCGAGGTTTTCTACAAAATCGGCGTCGTGTTCGTAGTAGTGCCGGAACCCGGCTGCTGCGGACATTCCAGAAGCTGCACCAACCACGATCGCGTCCGAAGTTTCGATGTGCTGCCGCAAGAGGGCGAGTTGTTCCGGGTAGGAAGATTCTAAGGAAGCCATGCTGACAACGCTCCTTTCCGTTGACTTTTGATTCGTTCGTTGTTAATATAACAATAACACCAATCGGGAGTATAGCACGAAAACAGAATGCGGTCAAGTGGCTGTTAAAATTAAAATAACATTGGAGAAAAATCCCCTATGAAGTATTCAACAAAGCTAAGCGATGCCGTCCATGTACTTGCACTTATTGCAATCAATCAGGACGATTTTGATTTGAGCAGCACCTCCATTGCTGTCAGTGTTCAGACGAACCCCGGCTATGTCCGGCAAATCATGATGAAGCTGCGGCAGGCAGGCTTGATGTCCAGTGTGACAGGCCATGTAAAACCGGCTCTTGCAAAACCGGCGGAGCAAATCTCCCTGCTGGACATTTACAAAGCCGTTGAAGGCGATAAACCACTTCTGCATTTGGACACCCATACGAACCCGGAGTGTGGGGTAGGAATGAACATTCAGCTGGCACTCAAAAATTATTACGAAGATGTGCAAAGTGCTGCTGAAAAAAGAATGGCACAAATCACGTTACAGAATATCGTTGATTCCTATAATCAGCGAATCAAGCAGTGAGTATATCAACGTTGCCTCGCAGAGTGGTTGCTTTCTTCCATCGGTGTCATACTTTCACACAGGGTATCTTTTTTGTCACATCGAGACATAAAGAAAGCTGATAGTGCTAAGCTGTCAGCGTTTTTTATTTGTTGCAGGAGGGGTTATGATGAAAAAAGGAATCGTTATCGCGTTTCCGGGCATCCGGTATACCTGCCGCCAGCATCTGATGCAGGATTGTCTGGCGTTTTATACAGTGCGCGGGTATGAGGCACTCTGTCTGGATTTTGCCGGGGTGCCTTTTGACGGAACCACCGACATGAGCCGTGCGGCGGAACTGGCCCTGCCATCGATTCTGGGGCAGCTTTCCGGCGTTTGTTTTGCGGACTATACCGATGTCGTCTTTCTTGCAAAAAGCCTGGGAACGCTCTGTGCAGTGCGTACAGCGAAGGCGCTGGACTTGCAGCCGCGATTCTTCCTGCTGACACCGTTGGAGGAAACCCTGCAGGAACTGCCGCGGGATGCCAACGTGTTTGGCGCAGTGGTTGGCACCAAAGATGCCCACCTGCCAGCGGCGCGGCTGGAACAGTTCTGCCGGGAACGTTCTATCCCCTGCCTGATCGTGCCGGAGGCCGGACACCGGCTGCAGTTTGAGGATCCCGCCAAAACGCAGGCAGTAAACTGCAGTATCACGGCTATGCTGCGCTGAAATACAATACAAAATAAAGAGCCTGAACGCTTGCTTGGAACAAGCTGTTCAGGCTCTTTGCAGTTATTTGTTTTTAAATAAGGAAGATCACTCCACCATATACTCAAAGTCGATGCGGCCCAGGGCAACATCGGCAGCGGCAACGCGAATCTTCATCGAGGTGCCCAGCATCCAGGTGCGGCCGGTCAGCGGGTCGACCATGCTGACACCGTCCACGACCTGCGGCTCGCCCTTGCACAGTTCGGCGGCGGGAACGAAGCCCTCAACGGTATTTTCCAACTCTACAAAGACACCGCGCGGCGTGATGCCAGCCACAGTGCCCATATAGACTTCGCCCAGGTGGTTGTGCATATACTCGGCCTTGTACAGGTCCTCGACATCGCGCTCGATGCGGACAGCGGAGACTTCCTGCTTGCTGGACTGCTCACTGGCGCAGGCGGCAAAATCGGTAAAGTCCTTGTTCAGCTGGGCGTTGCTGGTGCCCAGCAGCATCTCACTGAGGATGCGATGGATAGCCAGGTCGGGATAGCGGCGGATGGGGCTGGTAAAGTGGGCGTAATCCGCCAGCACCAGGCCGTAGTGGCCCAGGGGCTGCGGGGCGTAGCGGGCTTTCTGCATGCTGCGCAGGATGCCGGTATGCACGGGGGTCTGGATGGGTTGGCCGCGGGTCTCGTCCAGCAGGGCAGCCAGTTCCAGCTGCGTTGGGATGGGGTTCTTGAACTTGGCGTTCAGGCCGCAGGCCAGCAGCGTGGCGGACAGCTTTTCCATCTTTTCGGCATCGGGGGCTTCGTGTACACGGTAGACGAAAGGCACTTTGTTGGTGCGGCCAGCGTTAGCGGCGCACTGGTTGGCCAGCAGCATGAACTCCTCGATCATGCACTCAGAGGTACCGCGGCCGCGCTTGACGATGTCCACGCAGCGGCCGTTTTCATCGATGATAAGCTTGGCCTCATCGGATTCAATCTCCATGCCGCCGCGCTGCTTGCGCAGCACCAGGCGCTTGCGGTACAGCTCGTCCATGACGGGCAGCTGTTCCAGTACTTCGGCGTACTTTTCTTTCAGGGCAGCCAGCTTCTCCTGGTCGATCGGCTCGGCGGTCTCAACAGCTTCGGTCGGCTCGGCATTTTCAGCGGCCATGGACTCCAGCAAAGCGTTGATCTCCTTGTACACGCCCTTGACGCGGCTGCGGATGACAGACTTGACGAAGTTGTAGCCCAGGATGTTGCCCTGCTCGTCCAGGCGCATCAGGCAGGAGAAAGCGAAGCGGTCCTCCTGCGGGTTCAGCGAGCAGATGCCGTTGGACAGCTGGGTGGGCAGCATGGGGATGACCTTGTCGGCGTAGTAGATACTGGTAGCGCGCTCGTAGGCTTCGTTGTCCAGTGCGGAGCCGGGGCGGACATAATGGCTGACATCGGCGATGTGGACACCCAGCTCGTAACCGCCGTTTTCCAGCTTTTGCAGGCTGATGGCATCGTCAATGTCCTTGGTCTCGGCAGAATCGATGGTGAAAATGGGGATGGCGCGCAGATCCATGCGGTGGGCAGCCTCGGCCTGGTCGATGGTGGCGTTATCGTAGGCGTGGGCTTCTTCCAACACCTCCGGCGGGAACTCCAGGCGGACATTGCGGCCGTACAGGATAGCCTTGGCGCACTCGGAAGCATAGTCGGAGGAGCCGAACTTCTCGACAACAGCGGCGCGGTGGGCGTTGTGGCGCTCGCCACGATGGGTGATCAGGAAGCCGACCTTGTCGCCCAGGTGAACACCCTCACTGCCCTGCTTAGCCAGCAGGAACTTGACATCGCGGCAGCCATCGGGCTCCACGGCCAGGCGGCCATCCTCGGACAGGCAGACCGTACCGGCGAAGCGGTTGTTGGGCACGGTGACTTCCAGCACTTCGCCCTCAGAGGAACCCTCCACGCGGGGATGGTCGAACAGCTTGACGAGGATCTTATCGTTGGGCATGGCACCGTGCAGGGCACGGCCGGGAATGAAGATATCGCCCTCGCCGTCATCGCGGCTGGCAAAGCCGAAGCGGGCTGCCAGCTTGACCAACGTGCAGGGAATGCTGCCGCCGGGGGCGGTGGGGTTCTCGTAGGTGGCAAAGCCGGGCACGTAGGTGCCGTTTTTCATGGCCAGCTCGCCGGTGGCGACCATGGCGGACACCGAGGTGCGCAGGCGGGAATTATCCACCTGCAGGTTGTTCTGCAGCTCGCGCAGCGTCATGGGGCGGCGCTTGACGGCGGCAAGGATATTTTTTTGTAAGGGTGTCATAGTTACTCCTTTGATTTACGTCGCCCTGTCGTCCGGCAGGGCCCTTCCGGTTTGGGCACAGATGCCCCTGAAACTTTCCCATAAAAAACGGCCCGCCTTACACCACCAATGTGCGCAGGAGCGGACCGGTTTTTATTGCATTGTAAACTGCCTTACAGGCGTGCGCTGAGAACGCAGATGACCAGCGTGACGACAAAGAAAACAATGCCGCAGACTTTGGTCAGCTTAGCCAGCTTCGCATCGACACCGCGCTCACGGCCAGCAGCCATAGCGGTGTTATCACCCATGATGGCGGCAGACAGGCCCTGGCCCTTCTGCTCCTGTGCAAGGGTAAAAACGATGATCAGAAGCGAAACGGCGATCAAAACAACGCCGAGAGCAATCTCATACCAGTTCATAGTTAGCACTCCTTTGAAATCTCATGCGATTTTAAGTATAGCATAGTTGCCCCGCTGACGCAAGTGTTTTTTGAAAAAAAGACCGCACAACAAAAGGAAACCCCGCCCTTGAGGGAGGGGCGGGGTTTAAGAAAGGAGGAGAAGAACACATGAAAAATGTGGTAAAGTTATTTAACTTGGGGTGTTATCTAACTTGCAACTAAATTGTAACCTTTTTGTCACCGGATGTCAATAGGGTTACAAGCACTTTTTGTAATTTTTTTGTAATTTTTCAAAATGTTCACATTTACGGCTGTGCCGCGCAAATCAACGAGTCTGCGCAGGCGGCAGAAAACGTGTTGTGTGGTCAGTTTCCTGCTGACTTGCAAGTATGGGGGTGGATACCGTATAATAGCGTTGGTAAGATTGCGAAAAATGCAGTAACAATTGTAATAAATGAGGTTTTACTTTGAAATATAACACGATCATCAGCGGCCGATTTGTGAGCCGGCCCAACCGCTTTATTGCGCAGGTGGAAATTGACGGTACGGTGCAGACGGTCCACGTAAAAAACACCGGGCGCTGCAAAGAACTGCTGCTGCCCGGTGCGGATGTGCGGCTGGATGTTAGCGATAACCCGAACCGCAAAACCAAATACGACCTGGTGGCGGTGTATAAGCCCGGCCTGGGGTGGGTCAATATCGACAGCCAGGCCCCGAACAAGGTAGTGCTGGAATGGCTGCAAACGGAGGGCTACGACCTGGTGCGGCCAGAGTACACCTACGGGGACTCCCGCATTGACTTTTACATGGAAAAAGGCGAAGAAAAATACCTGCTGGAAGTCAAAGGCTGCACATTGGAAGTGGACGGTATCGGATATTTCCCGGATGCCCCTACCCTGCGCGGTGTCAAGCACTTGCACGAATTGGCAAAGGCAGCACAGCAAGGTTATCACTGCGCCGTAGCGTTCGTTATCCAGATGGAGGGCGTGGCCGAGGTGCGCCCCAACACCGCGACCCACCCAGAGTTTGCCGAAGCCCTGGCGCAGGCACGGGCCGCAGGGGTAACGGTGCTGTTTCTGCTGTGCCGTGTAGAGCCTGACGGATTGGAAATCACACAGGCCCGAAAATGGGAAAACTAAATAGTTACGCTTACAAAGGCTCGTTTCGGCGGGCCTTTATTGTATAGGCAGGCTAAGCTGCACCTGCGCCCCGGTGCCGGTGTTGGCAAGTGCCAACGCGCCACCATGGGCCTGGGCAACACTGCGGGCCAGATACAACCCTAACCCCTGATGGCCGTTGCCGGGGCGGGCGGCATCGGTGTATAGGAACTGTCCGGCCTTGTGCAGGGCTTCGGGTGTAAAGCCGGGACCGGTATCCGTGACGGTGAAAACCAGTGCGCCCTCTGCCCTGCTGACCTCCAGCGTGACGATGCCGTCTGCGGGGGTATGGCGCACGGCATTATCCAGGATATTCTCCAGTGCGCGGGTCAGTTCCGGCGCGGCGCAATTAAATTGTCCCTGCCAATTCTCCCGCAACACAAAGTTCAGCCGGGCCGGGCGGCAGAGGGCGTTGGCCGTATCGGCCAGGGCAGTAACGAAAGCATGGCTGTCTGTGCGCTGGCGGGCGGCAGATACAGTGCCCACGCTGCGCAGGGCAGCAAGGTACTGCTGGGCGCGCTCCCCCGCCCGCAGAATGGCATTCAACTCCGGGGCGGGGGTGCCAGTGGCATTTTCAGCCAGCAGCTCGGCGTTACCCTGGATGATGGTGAGCGGCGTTTTTAAATCGTGTGCCAACGCGGCCACCTGCTCGGTACGCTGCTGTTCCAGCTGCCACTGGCGCTGCAGGCTGTCGGTAAGCTGGTGGCCCATGGTCTGCAGGGCTTGCAACGTGGTCGAAAATTCCCGGATGCGGGCATGGTTTACATCAACGGCTTCGGGATGTTGGGCGGCGATTTGCCGGGTCGCTTCGCCAATGCGGGCAGTCTCCGCCGTAAAAGCGCGCACGGTGCGGTGGGTGTTTGCGGCCAGCCAGGCCAGCATCAAAGCAAGCAACAGCAGAATATAACAGGTCTGGAAGTCGGGAAGCCGTTCCCGCAGGGCTGGGTCGGCGTAGGGCACGGCGTAGTCATACTGCAGCAGGCAGAATGCGTCATCGGCCATGCGGACCGTGTATTGGTACTGCATCATCCCCAGGTTGCCGCTGCCGCCGTGCAAGGTGTTGAGGGCAATTTTCAGCTGGCGGGCTGTCATGTTGGTGATGTGTACGGTCTCCCCCGCCGTGCTGGCATCGGTGACCACGGCATAGCGGCACAGTGAGCTGATAGCAGCGGGGTCAAAGGTATCTACGGTCATGGCGGCAACGGTCTCCCGCGCTTCGGCGCAGGCCTGGGCGGAGGCCGCCGCAGGCAGAAGAAAGCCACTGTTGATCAGCTGCATAAAAATGCCCCACCAGAGGACCAGAATCAGCGCACATCCCCCGCCGCACAGGCAGAGATACCGCAGCAGCACACTGCGCAGTGAGGTCAGGCGTCGTTGGCGTTCCATAGATATCCTACTCCCCATACGGTTTTCAGCACGTTTTCCGGGCTGGCAAGCCCGGCAGTGCGCAGCTTGGCGCGGATGTTTTTGATGTGCTGGGTGATGGCGGTGTCGTCTGCCGTGCCATCGTAGCCGAACACGGCTTCATAGATCTGCTCTTTGCCGAAAGTCTGCCCGGCATGCAGGACCAAAAACTCGCAGATGGCATACTCAGACTTGGTGAATGGCAGTGCTGTGCCGTTTACATCGGCAGACTTGGCGGCCAAATCAAAGCTGACACCGCCACGGGTTAAGCGGTGCTGCGGGGCACGGTTCTGCCGCCGCAGGTGGGCGTTGACACGGGCACGCAGTTCGGCAATGCGGAACGGTTTGCTAAGGTAGTCGTCCGCCCCGATGCCCAGGCCGGTCAGCACGGACGGCTCATCGGTGCGGGCGGTCAGGAACAAAATCGGGGCTTCGGTCTGGGCGCGGATGCGGCGGCAGGTGGCAAAGCCGTCCTCGCCGGGCATCATAACGTCCAACAGAATGCAGTCTGCCCAGCGGCAGAGCGCATCAGTTACATCGGCCCCTGCACAGCGGGTCTCGACCGCGTGGCCGTCCCGCTCCAGGGCTGTTTTTAATAAGGTACACAGGTCGCGGTCATCATCGACCACTAAAATGTTGGCCATACAAACCCCTTACTGCGTAAGTGTGTAGACAAGGCAGGATGCCCCGTAGAGCAGGTAAATGTGCGCCGGGTAGAACCAGTAGAACAGCTGCTTGTGGCCGCTGCCGCGCTGGCCGTTGTAGAGCGCCATCGGCACAACGGCGGCGATGCCGAACCACTCATAGTAGGTGGTGAACATCTGCGAAAAGGTGAAATCCGGGAAGCTGTGCGCCTGCAGGTAAACCAGCACAAACTCACCAAGAAACAGGATAGCCGCCCAAACGACCAGCCGCAGGCGCTTATGGTTGTATAGCGCATACAACGCAATGCCGCCGAAAAAGTAATACCAGCCGCCGTCCGTGATGGCGGTCCACAGGGGCAGCGGTGCGGTGATGACCCACGCCAGGATGTTGGAGGCAAGGGGGCTTTGGCTGATTTGCGGGACGACTTTCAGCAGTGCCACAATGAGGAACGGCCAGGCCAGCGGAAGCAGCACCGCCGCCAGCCCGCGCATAAACCGGCGCTGGCGCAGCCAATCGATGCCTTGCCAGATGATGCAAAGCAGCATAAACTGCTGGAAAATTGCGTTATTCGGGTAAAAACCATCGCCCCGGCGCAGGGCGTGGGCGTAGATCATGAAAAATTCCACCGTGCCCATGGCCGCAGCAATGGCCCAGATACGCAAAAAGTAGCGCTTGCGGTCATGGGTGTGGGCAAAGCCTTCCACCGTGCAGAACAAAAACAGCGGTGCCGACAGCCGTGCCAGCATGCTGAACCATTCGGGCACAAGGCCGGTGAACTCGAAAAAATAATGGATGTGGTCAAGCACCATCAGCACCAGGGCGATGGTTTTGAGTGCCGTGCCGGACAACCCGGCGCGTTTTGCGGTAAGCATACAAAATAAACCCCTTTCACGTTTTACTGTAAACAGTGTAACAGGGGTTTATGTAGAGAATCTAAGTTTTTGGCTTTATGCGAAAAAATCAGGAAAAGGTAATGCTGGCCTCAAAGGCGGATTTGCCCTCACGCTCGCCGTTGAAATAGTACTGCTTTTCGCCGGTCTGGGCGCGGCTCAAAGTAAAGGATTCACCCCGCGGGACTTCGCGGTGGTAGAAGATCATCAGGTCTTGTACGGTGCCCTGCTCCCACACTTGCCAGGGCAGTGCATCGCAGAGAATGTCCGCATAGCGGGTGTTGTTGAGGTGGCCGTTCATGTCGCAGCGGGAATAGCTGGCGATCGGCTCCCCCACCACCTCGCAGGCTCCGGGGGCGGCCTTGGTCATCTTCATGGGCAGTGTAAAGGGCACATCCTCGGCCCAGTGGTCGGCAAACTGATCCGGGTGCTTGCGCAGGATGATGCGCTTATCAATATCAATAAGCACCCACCGGCTGTCAATGACGGCCACTTCCTCCCCGGAGGCATCGTAAAAATGGGTGATGCGTTTGTTGACAGCCCGCTTGCAGCACTCCGGCTGGGTGACGAGGGTCAATTCCTCATCCACGCGGGGCATGCGGTCGATATGCAGGGCCAGCTTGGCCAGCACAAAGGCCGTGCGGGTGGCGTTGTAGACTTCCTCCGTCAGGCCAACGGCTTCGGCATGCTCGGTGGCGATCTGCTGGGCGTAGCGCAGCAGGGCCCCCGGCTTTACGTTGCCCAGGTGGTCGCCATCGTGGCGGTAGACGGTGAACTTTTCAGTATAGGTTTTGGCGGCTTCGGACATAGTGCGTTCTCCTTTATACAAAAGCACAGAAGATACGATTTATGCAACAGTATAGCATGAAAATGCCCAAAAAGCAAAACGCCCTGCCAAAAAGGCAGAGCGTTTTGTAAAATCAGTAGTTGTCGCGGGACTTTTTGCGCAGCTTGCGCCAGATGTTGAACGCGGAGATTGCAATAGCGACCATCAGCATGACAACGACCATCCAGCCGCTGCCGCCTTCCTCGTAGCTTTTCATCTCACTCCACTGGGCATCCATGGCAGCGTTGATGTCGTCCGGCAGGGTGTTGAACACCTCGGCCTTGTCCAGCACTTCCTGGCTGGGATAGGCAATCTCGCTGTACTTGAGGTCATCGTCCAGTTCCTCCCACACTTCGGTCAGCGGGGTGGAATAGCCGATGAAATCGCAGTTGGCCAGGCCGACAGAGGTCTCGCACAGGTAGTTGATGAACATCTCGGCAGCTTCTTTGTGCTTGGCGTTGGCCGGGACGCACATGTTATCGATGAAGAAGTTGACACCCTCCTCCGGATGGACAAAGGCCAAATCGGGGTTCTCATCGATCATCGTGATGGCATCGCCCGCGTAGTACGGGGCCATAGCGGCTTCGCCGCCCTCCATCTTGTCAAAGACTTCGTCCATGACGTAAGCCTGCACGATGTTTTTCTGCTCTTTCAGCTTTTCGGTGATGGCGGTGATCTCGTCCACCGACTGCGGGTTCATCGACAGCCCGGCCACCTTGGCGGCAATCGCATAGGCATCGCGGGAGTTGTTGAACATCAGCACATTGTTGGTGTACTCCACATCCCACATGTCTGCCCATTTCGTGGGCGGTTCTTCGACCATCGTAGTGTTGTAAATCAGGCCGGTGGTGCCCCACATGTAAGGCACACTGTACTTGTTGCCGGGGTCAAAGCTGCGGTCGAGATAAGTCTCGCCCACGCCGGCGATGTTGGGGATGTTGTCCATGTCCAGCTCGGCCAGCATGCCCTCGTTGATCATCTTGCCCACCATGTAGTCCGAGGGGAAGATGACATCGTAGGATACGCCGCCGGATTTCAGCTTGGCGTACAGGCTCTCGTTGGAATCGTAGGTGGTGTAGTTGACCTTGATGCCAGTGAGTTCCTCAAAGGCGGCAACAACATTCACGCTGTCATCGGAACCATCGGAGATGTACAGGCCGTTGTTGTAGACGTTCAGGGTGATGTGGTCGTTGGCGAAACGGGTCCAATCGTAGTCGCCGGAGACAGAGATATCCTCATTGACTTCGATCTCATCGGCGGCCAGCGCGGGCGCGGCGGTGAAAACGGCCAGCATCAGGGCAGCGGAAGCCGCTGCAGCAAACTTTTTCAGTTTCATCTTCAGCGCCCCCCTTCGTCCTGCATCGCTTTGCGGATGGCGTTCTGGTTGCGGCGGTAGGCGCGGGAATCCATCGCGTTAGAGATCAGGATAATAGCCAGGATGACGCAGAAGATGATCGCCGACAGGGCGTTGATCTCGGGGCTGACCTTTTTGCGGGTCATCGAGTAGATGGCAATGGGCAGCGTCTGCATCGTGCCGGAGTTGAAGTAGGAAATCATGAAGTCATCGATGGAGTAGGTCAGGCAGATAAGGAATGCCGACAGAATGGCCGGAGACAGCTGCGGCATGATGACCTTGAAAAACGCCTGCCGCGGTGTGCAGCCAAGGTCCAGCGCGGCATTGTAGAGACTCGGATCCAGCTGGCGCAGCTTGGGGCCTACGTTGAAGATGACATACGGGATATTAAAGGTAATATGGGCAATCAACAGGGTGAACCAGCCGAAGATGCCGCTCTCCCCGCCGATGCCGAAGTTCTGCGCCATGACAAAGAGCAGCATCAGCGAAACGCCGGTAATGATCTCGGGGTTGACAACAGGCACATAGCTGATGTTGTTGATAATCAGCTGGCTTTTGCGGGACATCGAGTTGATGCCGATGGTAGCGAGTGTACCCAGCACGGTAGCGACCACGCTGGAAACCAGCGCCAGCACCAGGCTGAGACCCAGCGCCGAGAGGATCATCTCGTTGTGGAACAGGCTCTTGTACCAGCCCAGGGTAAAGCCGGTGAAGTTGGAGCGGGACTTGCTCTCGTTAAAGCTGAACGCGATCATGACCGCGATGGGCAGGTACATGAAGCAGAACACCAGGATAATGTAGGTGCGCTGCAAGAGAACAGACTGCTTTTTGTTCATCTTACATCACCCCTTCCATCTCGGACTCGTCAAAGCTGGAGGTGAAACTCATGCACAGCAGGACGATGACCATCAGCACCAGGCTCATGGCAGAGCCAAGGTTCAGGTTGTAGGAGTTGCCCAAGAACTGCAGCTCGATCAAGTCGCCAATCAGCAGGTTGGAACCGCCGCCCAGCATACGGCTGATAATAAAGGTAGAGACCGCAGGCACGAACACCTGGGTGATGCCGGTAGCAATGCCGGGGCCGGTCAGCGGAACCAGCACACGGAATAAAATCTGCCAGACGTTGCAGCCTAGATCCTGCGCAGCCTCGATGACCGAATTGTCGATCTTGGTCATGGCCGTGTAGATGGGCAGAATCATAAACGGCAGGTAGTTGTACACCATGCCCAGCACCACCGCGCCGGAGGTGTTGATCATGTTAAAGGGGCCAAGGCCGAACAGGCCGAAGAACTTGTTGATGAGACCGTTTTTCTCCAGCAGCGTCATCCATGCGTAGGTGCGCAGCAGAAAGTTCATCCACATGGGCAGCATGACCAGCATCAGCATGATATGCTGCTTGTTGGCGCGCAGGCGGGAGAGAAAGTAGCCGACCGGAAACGCCATGACCAGGCAGATGGCGGTAGACACCGCCGCCAGGATCAGGCTGCGCATAAACACGCTGGAATAGCGGCCAATCTGGGTCAGGTTGTCAAGGGTAAACTGGCCGTCGGAGTTGGTCAGTGCGTACCAGATGACGATAAACAGCGGAACAACGATGAAAGCGGCCATCCAGAGCAGATACGGCCCGGCCAGCCAGCGGGAGGTCTTGGATTTAAGCATCGCTTACACCTCCGAACGCTTCATGATATGAATTTCATCGGGGCCGATGTTCATGCCGATCAGTTCGCCGGGCTGGCTTGCCTGGGTGGAATGGATCAGCCACTCGTAGCCTTCCACATCCACGTGCATTTCAAAATGTACGCCCTTGAAGATGACCTCGCGCACCAGGCCGGTCAGCATGCCGACAGACGGCGGCACGATCTGCACGTCCTCGGGACGGATGACGACCTGCACCGGCTCGTTGGGCTTGAAGCCGCGGTCCACACAGGTGAAGTCGTGCCCGCCGAAGTTGACATAGAAGTCACGCAGCATGACACCATCTACGATGTTGGAATCGCCGATAAAGCGGGCGACAAAGGCGTTCTTGGGCTCGTTGTAAATATCCTGCGGCGAGCCAATCTGCTGGATCTTGCCGCCGGACATGACCACGACCGTGTCCGACATGGTCAGGGCTTCTTCCTGGTCGTGGGTGACATAAACGAAGGTAATATTCATCTCACGCTGCAGGCGCTTCAGTTCCAGCTGCATCTCTTTGCGCAGCTTCAGGTCCAGGGCACCCAGAGGCTCGTCCAACAGCAGCACACGGGGCTGGTTGACCAGGCTGCGGGCAATGGCGACACGCTGCTGCTGGCCGCCGGACAGCTGATGGATGCTGCGCCGTTCAAAGCCTTTCAGGCCAACGGTCTCCAGCATTTCCAGAACTTTCGGACGAATTTCTTCCTCCGGCAGCTTTTTCAGCCGCAGGCCGAACGCCACGTTTTCAAAGACGTTCAGATGCGGGAAAAGCGCATACTTCTGGAACACCGTGTTGACCTGGCGCTTATAGGGCGGCAGGTCAGCGATGTCTTTGCCATCAAAAAAGACATTGCCGGATTTTGGGGTGATAAACCCGGCAATCACGCGCAGAGTCGTCGTTTTGCCGCAGCCGGAAGGGCCAAGGAACGTAACGAACTCTTTGTCGTGAATGTCGAGGGAAAGCCCGTCCAGGACCTTCTGCCCGTCAAAATCAACAACAATGTCTTTCAGCGATACGATGAGATTCTCATTCATTATTATTGCATCCCCCTTTGCGGAATTTCCCGTTACAGCACTTTCTTTTCGCACCGTTTCTTCCTTAGGCCGGCACAAAGCACTTAACGAGTCAGCGCCAATTATGCCGCCCCGCAAAGGTTTGTTACACGGTCCCGGTGGACAGGTCCGCTACAAGCAGCACATACAACGCCAATGTGTCAGGGCATAAAAGATTTACCCTATAGATGCACACACAAGATACATTATACGGCATGGACAGTGTTTGTCAACTAAAACTTATAATAAATCTGTAAAGAAATATTCATAATTCCTTAAAAATCGTGTAAAATGGCATGATTACGACAAAATAGCAGGCGCGGCACGGCGCTTGAGATGCGGCGAGAGGTATGCTATAATGGCAAAAACTGCGAAAAGAGGCGTTCTGCCATGAAAATTCTGATCACGGGCTTTGACCCGTTCGGCGGCGAGGCGGTCAACCCGGCCTATGAAGCCGTTAAGCTGCTGCCCGACACCATTGCCGGGGCTGAAATCATCAAGATGGAAGTCCCCACCCAATTCCACCGTGCCGGGGAGGTGTTGGAGGCCGCCATGCAAGCGCACAAGCCCGATGTGGTCATCTGCATCGGGCAGGCAGGCGGCCGCGCGGCCATTACCCCGGAGAAAGTGGCCATCAACCTTATGGATGGCCGCATCCCGGACAATGCCGGATACCAGCCCGTGGATGTGCCCATCCGGGCAGACGGCGCGGCTGCCTACTTCACCTCTCTACCGGTAAAGACCATGGTGCAGCGGATGCGGGATGCCGGGATACCGGCTGCAGTCTCCTACACGGCGGGCACCTATGTGTGCAATTATCTGCTATATACCCTGCTGTATCTGATCGATACAAGATTTCCCGGTGTGCGCGGCGGGTTCATCCATGTGCCCTACGCGATGGAGCAGGCTGTCAATAAGCCGCTGGGCACCCCAAGTATGGACCTGCACCAGATCGCCCGCGGGCTGGAAACGGCGGTGGAAGCTGTGGTGGAGTGCGGTTAAAATAACCACGGCCTAAAACGGCAAAAATTCGGGCATCTCTGCCAGATTGTACGATGCTTTGCGCATGTGACAGGTGTATAATTTGTTGCATGAGAGGTGGAAGCAACATATGGCAAAAATCGGTGTGATCGACGTAGGCGGCGGTCTGCGGGGCATTTATGCGGCAGGTGTGTTTGACTGGTGCCTGGAAAACGGTGTGCAGTTTGATTACGGCATCGGCATCTCGGCGGGCAGCGCCAACCTGGCTTCCTATTTGAGCGGCCAGCATGGGCGGAACTACCCGTTTTACGAGGAATACTCGATGCGCAAGCAGTACATGGGTGCGGGCAATATGCTGCACGGCGGTTCGTTTTTGAACCTACAGTATATTTATGGGACCTTAAGCAATGCAGGCGGCGAAAATCCGCTGGACTTTGCCAAAATGAACGCGAACCCGGCGGAATGGTACATGATCGCCACCGATGCAACCACTGGCAAGCCAAAATACTTTACACGCGGCGACCTGCACCAGGATGACTACCGTGTGCTGATGGCCTCCTGCTGTATCCCGGTAGCCTGCAAGCCCATTGTGATTGACGGTGTCCCCTATTATGACGGCGCTTTGGGCGATACCATCCCCCTGGATAAGGCGTTTGCCGATGGCTGCGATAAGGTGGTACTGATTTTAACAAAGCCCGCCGGGACCATCCGTGCCGATGGCACCGACCGCAAGCTGGCGCGGGTCATCCGCCGCCGCTATCCGAAAGCGGCCGAACAGCTGGCCCTGCGCGCCCAACATTATAATGAGGGCATCCAGAAAGCGCAGCGGCTGGCGGCTGAAGGCAAAGTGCTCATTATCGCGCCAGACGACACCTGCGGTGTCAAAACACTGACCCGTGACCAGGAAGCGTTGAAAAAGCTCTACGCCAAAGGCTTGCATGATGCCGAAGCAATACGGAATTTTGTTGTGTAATTTATAAGGGAAAAGAAAACCAGGCAGGAGCCGTATCCCCCTTGCGGGACGGCTCCTGCCTGGTTTGTGTTTATTATGCTGCGATGCCTGCGGTTGGAATCGTTCAGGCCAGATTCAGCCGGGCGCTCATAAGCCACTGGGTCAGCGCCCAAAGCAGGGCATCCACCAGCAGGACAAGCAGGAAGATAACGCAGACAGAAATCAGCAAGCCATTTTGCAGTTCGACCATGCTGCCGATGTTATCCAGGGACGGGTATACTTTCATAGCAAAGACGATGATACCGACCAAAACCAGCATCTGACCGATGAAACCAAGCACAAAGTAGCTGACAATGCTGATAGTCAACCGATGCTGGGTAAATTGCCCCGCATAGGCACAGGCCAGGTAGGCATGCAGCTGGGCACCGGCAATCAGCGCAAGGATCAGGCGGAAGAACAACAGAAGGAGCGGAATGTCTTTGATATTTACGCCGGTAAGAGAAAATCCGTCACCGTCCAGCGCCGAGAGGGTGAGTGTGCCGCAGATGCCAAAATAGAAAAAGCCGAACAGCGTCCACGCAATGCCGCAGATGAGTTTGGCGGCGATATGCTGCCAGGCGTGTACCGGCAGGGCCAGCATCAAGTAGCCCTGTTCCCCCAGCAGCTTGTAGTAACGCTGGATGCTGGCAAAAAAGCAGATAGCCAGCACCGCCAGCATGCCCAAAAATGTGGCAAGGGTAAGCAGCGCCATAAAAACGCCGACCCAGGGCATCGTATGGCCGGTGTTGTTGACAAAATGCCCCAGCAGATCCGAGACAAAGTTGAGCACCAGTACACCGCCCGCGATGGGCAGGATGATGCGGCCGGTGGCCTTAAATTCGTATTTTAAAAGTTTCGTCAGCATTTGTATGCCTCCCTGAAATAAGCGTCTACACTGGTGCCGGTCTCCTCGCGCAGTTCGTCCACGCCGACCTGGCGCATGACGGAACCTTCTTTGAGGAAGATGACCTCGTCCAGTACCTTTTCGATATCGCTAATCAGATGGGTAGAGAGCACCAGCGCGGCATCCTCGCTGTAATTATGCAGGATGGTGCTTAAAATGTACTCCCGCGCGGCGGGGTCGACACCGCCCAAGGGTTCGTCCAGCAGGTACAGCTTAGCGGCGCGGCTCATCGTTAAGCAAAGCTGCATCTTCTCCTGGGTGCCTTTGCTCATGGAACCGATGCGGTCGTGCTGGTTCAGATGCAGGTCGGCCAGCATGGCGTTGGCCTTGGTGCGGTCAAAATCGGCAAAAAAGTCGGTGTACAGGCTTACGGCATCGGCGGCGGTAAATTCAGTAGGCAGGGCCATGCGGTCCGGCAGGTAGCTGGTAACGGCCTTGGTGTAGACACCGACCGGTGTTTTATCAATGCAGACCGTGCCGCTGTCGGCGGTGAGCAGCCCGGCGGAAATCTTGATAAGGGTCGTTTTGCCGCTGCCGTTGGGGCCCAGCAGACCCACCAGCTTGCCCGGCTCTACGGCAAGATCCACGCCGTCCAACGCGGTCTTTCTGCCATAATATTTGCACAGGCCGTGGACTTCATAAACAGGTTCCATTGTGTTACTCCTTTTCTGATGCTTCGGTCTCCCGCAGCAGGGCTTCCACCTCTGCGGGGGTCATGCCCAGGGCATGCATCTGCTGCAAAAAATCCCGGGCAAGGGTGGCGGCGCGCTTGCGGCGCAGGGCTTGCAATACGGCATCATTGGCTGTGACGGTGCGCCCGGCGGTGCGTTGGGCTTGCAGTAGGCCGCGGCTTTCCAAATCCTGCAGGGCGCGCTGCATGGTGTTGGGGTTGACACCCGCATCGGCCGCCAGTTCCCGCACAGGCGGAATACGGCTGCCGGGCGGGAACTCCCCCGCTACCAGGGCCAGCTCCAGCTGTTCGATCAGCTGGACATACACGGGCCGCCCAGCGGTTATGTTCCAATCCATGGTAGTACCTCCTGTATGCTTGTATTAAGCATCTAACACAATAATACACACAAGGTGCCGCCTTGTCAATAGGGAAAAGCAAATTTTGCAAAGAGGAATCCATGAAATCCGCCTTTACAAGAAAAATGGCAGTTGCTATAATACCTATACAATAGTATAAAGGAGTTTACTGAATGAACCGTAAAAATAAAAACCGGGGGGGTCAGCCGAGAAAGGGTTCCTGTGGCTGTGCCTTTGCGGTGCGTTTTGCCTTTCGATCTGCTTTATTGCACTGAAAGGCCGCAAATACCTGGACAGTGATATGTCCAGCGAAATGATCCTTGCCAACCTGTTAAATCAGGAGGGCGGGATCCTTTCCAAAAACTGGTACTATTCCACAGAGCTGCGCGTATTCTGCCTGCAGCCCTTTTACCGGATCGGCCTGCTTTTGCAACCGCATGATTGGTATATGGCGCGGGTGATCGGCCAGGCGTTGTGCCTGCTGGCAACGATTGCTTCTTATTTGTATATGGGGCATCAGCTGGAGCTGCGGTACAACGGCCTTTTGTCTGCCATTGCCTTTGCCTGCCCGTTTGGAACGTGGTACCTGCTGTATGGCATTTATGGCGGGTATTATCTGCCCCACATGATGCTGCTGATGCTTTGTTTCGGGCTTTCGCTGGCCTTATTGAAAGACGCAGGCCGAGGGCGGAAAGCATGGCGGTTTGGATGGTTCCTGGTACTGTGCCTGGTATCCGGCTTGAACGGTGTCAAAAGCATTATGGCGCTGTTCGCCCCTTTGCTGATGGCAAGCGCTGTGGTGTTTGTGGAGCAATTGCATACACAGGGCTATAAAAAGAGCACACGCGATTACCTGATTGTTTCCGCAGTGGGCTTTTTGATGGGTGCTGCCGGATATATTATCAACAGCAAGGTCCTTACGGCCAATTACCATTTCCCGGATTATACTTCTTACATGTGGGGAACCATCAGCCTGGCATCGATTCTGGATTCCTGGTCCAGTCTGATCGGGCTGTTTGGATTCCAGACGGATTCGGCATGGACGACAACGCCGGAGATATTCTCTATTCGTGGTCTGCTGGGGTTGTTTGGCCTGGTTATGGCGGCGGCCCTGGTTTTCTCGGTGGTGCGGTTGTTTGTACAATGGAAAAAGCTTGGCTTTTCTACCCGCATTCTGCTGCTGACTTTCAGCTTTGGCGTTGTACTGCAAGGCTTTATGTTTGAAACCTTTGGTGGCGGTCTTTTTAAAGGACCGCGGTATTGGCTGACCTGCCTGCCGCTGGCATTTGCGGTGATTCATGCAGAAATAGAAGCCGAGGATTACCGTTACGAAGTAGCGAGACGGATCGCGGGGGCGGGGTTCCTTTTCTGCATTGCCTGCACGAGCGCAGCCTCCATCCTGACATTTATGAAAAACCCGCTTTTGGCCAAAACAGAACTGAAGCCGCTGAGCGACTGGCTGGTGGAACAGGGTTATACGGAAGGGTACGCGACATTCTGGAACGGAAATGTACTTACAGAATGGAGCAATAACCAGATTGAAATGTGGCTGGTGGATGACCTGAGCGACCCGCAGCCCAAACAATGGCTGCAATATACAAGCCATGATACCCCGCCGGAAGGGCGGATCGCGCTTGTGACCGACAAGGGCGAACTGGAAAAGTTTGGCCTGGAAAACCTGTATGGCACCGAAAACATGGTGTACGAAAACCACAGCGGCTATCTGGTCTTTGACTATGACAGCTACGATGCAATGGTAGAGCAGCTAAGTACGGTACACATCCCATCCGAAGAAGAATAAAAAGCGCAGCCGATTGTTTGTTTGACAATCGGCTGCGCTTTTTTGAAAAAAATATTCAGATATGGTCGTTGATCCAGGTCAGGACGTAGTCGAATACTTCCTGGCGGTTGGTTTCGTTGTGCAGTTCGTGGCGGGCACCCTCATAGATCTGGCAGGTCAGGTCCTGCACACCGGCATCGCCCAGCATGGCCCAGACCGTGCGCACACCGGCACCATAGCTGCCTACGGGGTCGGCATCACCGGCAATCAGCAGGATGGGCAGGTCTTTGGCAATGTTCTCGGCCCAGCTTTTGCGGCTGACGTGGTTAAGCGCAGCCAGCATCTCCCGGTAGGTGCCGGCGGTGAACGAGAAGGTGCAGAGCTTGTCGGCATCATAATCCCGCACGACTTGGGGGTCGCGGCTGAGCCACGCGTTGGGCGAGGCGGCATCCGGGATGCGCTTGCAATAACTGCCAAAGTTCAACTTGACCATCAGCGGTGAGACAGCATCGTTGCCCTTGACTGCGGCAATCAACGCGGCCAGGCGCTGGCCGATGGCGTTCATCACGCTGGGACCAGCCGTGCCGGAAATGATGAGCGCGGTGATGCTCTCCGGCCACTTTTCGGCATACCAGCGGGCATAAAAGCTGCCCATGCTGTGGCCGTACAGGATGATGGGCAGGCCGGGGAACTTCTCGTGCAGCAGGCTGTTCATCGTGTGCAGATCGTCCAGCAGATGAAAGCGGCCGTTCGCCTCGCCATAATGGCCATGCTCCCCTGCCTGCGCGGTGTCGCCGTGGCCCAGGTGGTCATTGCCTGCCAGGGCGATACCGTGGGCGGCGTAGAATTCCGCCATCGGTGCATAGCGGCGGACATACTCGCACATGCCGTGGCTGAGCTGAATGACTGCCCGCACGGGAACATCCGGGCAGGTGTAGAGGACGGCTGAGGAGGTGTGTTTCCCGTCAGAGGAAGGAAACGTAATGGTTTCGCAGTGGAGGGTAGACATGGTTATTCTCCTTTGATCTTCTTCCAGTATTGGGCGAAGGCCTGCTCATTTTTGTTGTCGCCGGGTTCGTAGTAGCGGCGGTCCTTGATAGCATCGGGCAGGTATTGCTGGGCGGTCCAGTGGTTGGGAAAATCGTGGGGATAGAGGTAATGCTGGCCTTTGATCTTGGCATCAGCACCATCGTAGTGCTTGTTTTGCAGCTGGCGTGGGATCGGCCCGGTACGGCCCGCCTGCACATCCGCCAAGGCGGCGTGGATGGCATCGTGGGCAGAGTTGGATTTGGGTGCGGTGGCGACCAGTACCACGGCATCCGCCAGCGGTAGCTGGGCTTCCGGCAGACCGACCGCGTTGGCAATGTCCACAGCGGCTTTTACAATGGGGATGATCTGCGGCCAGGCCAGGCCTACATCCTCGCAGGCACAGACCATCAGGCGGCGGCAGGCACTGGGCAGGTCGCCAGCCTCCAGCAGACGGGCCAGGTAGTGCAAGGCGGCATCCGGGTCGGAGCCGCGCATCGACTTCTGGTAGGCGGAAACAATATCGTAATGGTCATCGCCCAGCTTGTCGTACCGCATGGCGGTGCGTACGGCCACCTGCTGCACCATCGAAAGATCGATGGTGCGGGTGCCGTTCTCGATGGGCGCGGCAGTGACGGCGAATTCCAGGTTGCCCAGGGCTTTGCGCATGTCGCCGCCCGCACTTTGGGCCAGATAGTCCAGCGCATCGTCCGGGATCAGGATCGGTGTTTCCTCGTCAGCGCCCAGGCGGGCCGCAGCATTTTGCAGGCCCTTGCGGATATCATCGGCGGTCAGCGCCTTGAACTCAAACACCGTGCAGCGGGAAAGCAGCGCGTTGTATACATAAAAGTATGGGTTCTCGGTGGTGGAGGCAATCAGGGTGACAGTGCCCTGCTCCACACATTCCAGCAGGCTTTGCTGCTGGCGCTTGTTGAAGTATTGGATCTCGTCCAGATACAGCAGGATGCCGCCGTCAGTGCCCAGGGTGCCGATGTCGTTCAGCACAGACTTGATATCGCTGGTGGAGGCGGTGGTGCCGTTGAGCTTATGCAGTTTCATGCCGCTGCCTGCGGCGATGATGCTGGCTACGGTGGTTTTGCCTACGCCGGAGGGGCCGTAGAAGATCATGTTGGGAATATGGCCGCTTTCGACCGTGCGGCGAAAGACCTGATTTTTGCCTAAAAGATGCTGCTGCCCGCAGACTTCATCCAGACTGCGGGGGCGCAGACGCTGTGCCAATGGCTCCATGGTGGATTTCCTTTTCTTAATAAATTGAACTAAAATGGCTGCGGCGTTTATGCCGTACAACCTTATAAATTCCTATTTTAAATTATAGGTTATTTTGGCAGTGAAATCAAGATGAGACCTATAAAAATCGGAGCAACGTAAAATTCATTGGCCAGTCAATTAGCAAACAAGCCGGGCAGAAAAGCACAACTGCCCGGCTTGTTTTATAAGGATATTATTGTTTCACGGCGGTGATGCACAGCCAGCCTTTTTCGTTTTTATGGATCTGCACGTTGGCAAAACCGGCATCTTCCAGGTAGGCTTTCAGCTGGGTATCTTTGTAGATCGTCATGCTATCGATCTTTTCGGTCCACTTTTCATCGGCAGGGTTATCGCCGCCGCACTCGTTGCAGATCATAAAAGTGCCGCCGGGTTTTAGAACACGGTTGACCTCCCGGAAGCTTTGCGCAAGATCGGGCCAGAAATAGACTGTCTCAAAAGCTGTGACAAAATCAAACCAATCGGCGGCAAAGATGATGCGGGTCACACTGCCCTGCCAGATGACACAGCGGTCCTCGGCAATGGCGCGCTCGTTGACCTTTTTCGCCTTTTCAACGCTGACGGGCGAATAATCTACGCCCTTGACGATGCCCTGCGGACATTTTTTGAGCATCTTTTGGATATTGGCCCCGCCGCCGCAGCCGCAGTCCAGGATTTTAGCATCCCTGGGCAGGTCGAGAAATTGCAGGCCCCAGTTGGCCAGCGCACTGTGGCCCAGGTTCATCATCGAAACCATAAGTTCGCCGCCAAGACCGGTCGGCTTGCGGGTATTTTCAAAGAAAGACATAGGAACACCCTACCTTTATATTAGCGATATTAGCGTAAACTAACCCAAGCTGGCTTTTAAAGGCCGCATCCCCTGCTGCGGCCTTGCTGTGCCCTTTATTATACCCTGTTGGCAAGAGGATTGCAATAGCAGGGCCATTGCGGTAAGATAGAAGTAACAATTTTGAAACAAAACGCAAACATTTGGCAAACAAAGCGCCGCTATACTATCCTACAGAATCATTAAGCTGGAGGGCACTGCGATGGTTACTATTTTAGTAGTGGACGATGATGCAAAGCTGAACAAAACGGTGTGTCTGTACCTGAACGACTGCGGTTTTGCGGCCAAAGGCGTACTGAACGCCCAGGAAGCCTACGATGAATTGTACGGCAGCTTGTATAATCTGATCATCTCCGACATTATGATGCCGGGGGTGGACGGCTTTGAATTTGCCCGCACCGTGCGGGAGGTCAATCAGCATATCCCGATTTTGTTTATGTCGGCCAAGGATGATCTGCCGTCCAAGCAAAAGGGCTTTAGGCTGGGCATTGACGACTACATGGTCAAGCCTGTTGAACTGGCGGAACTGGAAATGCGGGTGCGGGCTTTGCTGCGCCGTGCAAATATTGAAACGGAGCGGAAACTGATGGTTGGCAACCTGATATTGGATGCCGATGCCATGACCGCAGAGATCAACGGTGAGGAAGTGCCGGTGGCGACACGGGAGTTCAATATTTTGTACAAGCTGCTCTCCTACCCCAAAAAGACCTTTACCCGCGCCCAGCTGATGGATGAGTTCTGGGGCGTGGACAGCGAGACAAGCCTGCGAGCCGTGGACGTATATATTACGCGCCTGCGTGATAAATTTGCAGCCTGCGATGGGTTTGCCATCAAAACCGTGCGCGGCTTGGGATATAAGGCGGTGCTGGCATGAGCGATATAAAGAATGAGGTAAACCAAAAGGAAAGCTTGTTCCCCGCTTCTGTATTTCTTGTGTACTTGCTGGTATTGCTGCTTATGTCTGGTGTACATACCGGCCTATTGGTGGGTATGAATGCGCAGGGTTGGAACGACATTGTGCAAACTGTTGTACCGATTTTGTATTGGAGTGCCGTGGCGGTGGGCCTGACACTGTACACACGCTATAAGATGCAGCAAACCTACGAAGTGCCTATGCAGCGGCTGGCACAGGCTACGCAGAAAGTGGCGGCGGGGGATTTCTCGGTATATGTGGCACCCATCCACACGCCGGACAAGGCAGATTATATTGACCGCATGATCGTGGATTTTAACACGATGGTAGAAGAACTGGGCGGCATTGAAACGCTGAAAACGGACTTTTTTAGCAACGTTTCCCATGAGTTTAAGACCCCGCTGGCGGTTATCCACAGCAATGCCGAATTGCTGCAAAAGGGCCTTGCGGCAGATGATGCACGGCAGGAGCAGGTAGAAAATATTGTAAGCGCTGCGCGGCGGCTGGCAAACCTGATTCAGAACATGCTGAAATTGAACAAGCTGGAAAAGCAGACCATCCGCCCGGCGGCGGAGACCTACGATGTCTGCGCGCAGCTGTGCAGTGTGGCCGTGCAGTTTGAGGATGCCTGGGAACGCAAGGAAATTGGATTTGACGCAGACTTAGAGGACACCGCTTACGTGCAGGCCGACCCCGGCTTGCTGGAACTGGTGTGGACGAATTTACTTTCCAATGCAGTAAAGTTTACCCCGCAGGGCGGCAGCATTACGCTGCGGCAGACGCGGGAAAACGGGAAAATCTATGTTTCGGTGACGGATACCGGCTGCGGCATGGATGAAAAGACGATAAAGCATATCTACGATAAATTTTACCAGGGGGACACCAGCCATTCGACCGAGGGCAACGGCCTGGGCATGGCGCTTGTCAAGCGCATTTTGGAGCTGACCGGGGCTGAAATGAAGATCGAAAGCACCCCGGGAAAAGGCTCGACTTTTACCGTGGTGCTGGCAGAAAAATAAGAATCGCAGAAAGGCCGACCTTACAGGCAGAGATGACCTGTAAGGTTGGCTTTTGTTTTGTATGCGCAGAAAAAGCTTTTTTAGAATTAACAAAACTCAAACAAAACTCAAGCAAAAGGCAAACAAACGGGGGCTATACTAGGTGCGTAGTCAGGAAACAAACACAACAATAAGGAGGTAAAAGCAAATGGCACAATATAAGCTAAAGGTTGGCAAAGTCGGCCAGGCGGTGCTGGATACCCACAAGAAAATTGAAAGCACTGTTGTTGGCACCTACAAGAAAATCGAGACCGCTTTCGTGGACAAGTTCCTGGAAAAGGTCGAGGACGAAAACAAACAATAAATAAAGGAGTGCTTACGATGAAAAAATCTACTTTTGTTGCTATTATCCTGGGAACCATTGGCACCACTTTTTTTGCGCTGGGCATGTGCATGAGTCTGCTGCCCGAATGGGGCATGATGCAGGAGGGCAAAGTCAGCGGCGGCATCGGTATGGTTGTGCTGCTGGCAACGCTGTTTATCTGGCGGCGCATGGAGGGCAAGGCCCCCATCAAACCCAGCGCTAAGACGGTTGTTATCACAGCGCTTTCCGTTGTGGGCGCACTGCTGCTGGGCGTTGGCCTGAGCCTGTGCACGGTCTTTCCTCAGGCGGCCATGGGCATTGGCATCGTGATTGGCACGGTTGGGCTGCTGATCCTTTTCGTCCTGTTGCTGCTGATCCCGCTGCGCAAGGGGCTGAAATGAGATGAAAACGACACAGCATGAGTTCAGTGCCTTTGAATATCTGGAACTGAATGTCCCCCGCACACAGGCTTCGTTCTACCTGGATAGTTACGAAAATTTCGGCTGGACACAGGATGAAAACCTGCCCATCAAAGAAAGTGGCAGCAATACCGTTTTACAGTTAAAGCGTGACCGCAAAATTGCCAACAAGGCAGAGCTGACCCGCCTGCAACGCAACTTTGAAGCCTGCATCGCGGAACTGGATGTGCTGGAACGCAGCAAGACGACCTCCGCCACGGTGGCAGCACTTTCGGCAGGCATGATCGGCACGGCGTTTATGGCTGGTTCGGTGTTTGCCATCGTAGCCCCGCAGCCGCACATTTTATTGTGCATCGTGCTGGCGATTCCGGCGTTTGCGGGCTGGATCGCACCGTACTTCCTGTACCGCACCGTAAAAGACAAAAAGACCAAGGAAGTTACCCCTTACATCGAGAAAAAATACGATGAAATTTACGCGATCTGTGAGAAAGGTCACGGACTGCTGTAGATTTTATCCCCAAGGCAGGCCTGGGCGGCCTGCCTTTTTGCGTATGGATCGGAGGCAGCGAAACCCGCCCAGACAAACATTTGTAAGTTTGTGTACCAAAACATCCGGCTTCTGCGCTTGATTAAAAAGGCGCATCGTGGTAGAATCAAGAGAAGAAAATGAAACGGAGCGCATCCTGTGACTAAAAAAGAACTTGCACGGATCTGTATTGATAGACTAAAAGAAGAATACCCCCGCTCAGAATGTACGCTGGATTATGACCATGCCTGGCAGCTGCTGGTATCGGTACGGCTGGCGGCACAGTGTACCGATGCCCGGGTGAATGTGGTAGTACAAGACCTGTTTGCCAAGTACCCCAGTGTGGAGGCATTGGCCGCAGCTGAGCCGGAGGAGATCGAGGCCATCGTAAAGCCCTGCGGCCTGGGCCGCAGCAAAGCACGGGATATTTCCGCCTGCATGCGCAAGCTGCGGGATGAATACGGCGGCAAAGTCCCTTGCGATTTTGATGCCCTGCTGGCCCTGCCCGGTGTGGGGCGCAAAAGCGCGAACCTGATTATGGGGGATGTCTTTGGCAAGCCCGCCATCGTGACCGATACCCACTGTATCCGGCTGTGCAACCGCATCGGCCTGGTGGATGGCATCAAGGAGCCTGCCAAAGTCGAAAAAGAACTGTGGAAGATCGTTCCCCCGGAGGAAGGCAGCGATTTCTGCCACCGGCTGGTGGACCATGGCCGCGCAGTATGCACGGCGCGTACCACCCCCTACTGCGATAAATGCTGCCTGGCAGACGTATGCCGGGCCCGAAAGGAATTTGACCGATGAACAAACAGACCGAAAACCGGCTGGGCGGTGAACTGCGCAGCCAGCATACGGCTGCCCGCCTGCTGGAAGAACTGGAGACCGGCCGCTACAGCGGCGCTGCCCAGCTGCCCAGTGAATTGGAACTGGCTTCCGATCTGGGGGTAAGCCGCACGGTGGTGCGCGATGCCCTGAGCGAGTTGGAACGCGATGGCTACCTGGAGCGTGTGCGCGGCATCGGCACCCTGGTGAACCGGGATGTGGTGCAGCTGAAAAACCGTATGGACCAGAAGCTGGAATTTTATAAAATGATCCGCGCCATTGGCAAGGAGCCCCGCAGCGATAATTTGAGCGTGACGCGGGAGATCGCCTCCCCTGCTTTGGCGGAAAAATTGCAGCTGCCTGCAGATGCCCCGCAGACCCTTGTATTTGTGCGCCGCCGTGTGCTGGCGGATGACACGCCGGTGCTGTTCTCCACCGATATTCTGCCGCTGGCACTGTTTGACAACAAGCGGCTGGAGGGCATTGATTTCAGCCAGCCCATCTTTGACATTGCCGCCCGCCACTGCCACACCGAAGTGACCGAGACTGTGGCCCATCTGCATGCGGTATCCGGCCCGGCGGGCATCCGCCGCCAGCTGGCCCTGCGGCCGGAACAGGCCCTTTTGCAGCTGGAGGAGATCTGCTACTCCCGCCTGTGCAAACCGGTGCTGTGCTGCCAGACGTATTATACCGATTTCTTTGATTTTGCGATGGTGCGCAAGCTTTTATAAAGTTGTTTTGGCGGGAGACTGCCTGGACATAAATAGAGTTTAGACCGTTGAATAAAGGGGAATGTGTATGAGACATTTGATCGACCCGGCGGACTTTACGCTGGAAGAAACGCTCAGTCTGATGGACCTTGCCGACCGTATCCACGAGGACCCGGCCGCTTACCGTGATGTGGCGGCCCGCAAACGCCTGGCTACTTTGTTCTATGAACCCAGCACCCGCACCCGCCTTTCCTTTGAGGCGGCCATGCTGAACCTGGGCGGCCAGGTGCTTGGCTTCCCCGATGCCGGTGTTTCCAGCGCCAGCAAGGGCGAGACCGTGGCCGATACCATCCGCGTGGTCAGCTGCGTGGCCGACATTGCCGCTATGCGCCACCCCAAAGAGGGTGCCCCGCTGCGGGCTTCCCGCTACAGCCGCATCCCGGTCATCAATGCCGGTGACGGCGGCCACAGCCACCCCACCCAGACGCTGCTGGACATGATGACCATCCGCCAGCGCAAGGGCCGCCTGGATCATCTGACCATCGGTTTCTGCGGCGATCTGAAGTTTGGCCGTACCGTGCACAGCCTGATCAAGAGCCTGTCCCGTCTGCCGGGCATGAAGTTTGTGCTGATCTCACCCGAAGAACTGCGTGTGCCCGACTACATCATCAGCGAAATTCTGGAACCCAACGGCATTGAATATGTGGAGACCCGCAGCCTGGAAGAAGCCCTGCCCCAGCTGGACATCCTGTACATGACCCGTGTGCAGCGTGAGCGCTTCTTCAATGAGGAAGATTATATCCGCTTGAAAAACAGCTACGTGCTGACCAAGGCAAAGCTGGACCTGGCCCCGGCCGATATGGCGGTGCTGCATCCCCTGCCCCGTGTAAACGAAATTACGCTGGACGTGGACGATGACCCCCGTGCCGCTTACTTTGACCAGGTGCAGAACGGCGTACACATGCGCATGGCCCTGATCATGACGCTGCTTGGCTTGAAAGATCCTAAAACTGGGGAGGTAGCTTTCGATGTTGAAGGTTGATGAAATTCAGAACGGCGTGGTCATTGACCATATCACCGCAGGCACCGGCCTGGCCCTGTACCACTTGATGGAACTGGAAAAGCTGAATGATGCCAGCGTGGCCCTGCTGCAGAATGTCCGCAGCCAGAAAAGCGGCAAAAAGGACATTATCAAAATTGAGGGCGATGTGAGCGGCCTGAGCTTTGATATTTTGGGCTATGTGGACCCGAAGATCAGCATTACCTTTATTGAGAACGGCCACGTGGCGAAAAAGAGCCGCCCCGAGCAGCCCAAGCGCCTGGTCAATGTCATCAAGTGCAAGAACCCGCGCTGCATTACTTCCATCGAGGAAGGCTGCGACCACATTTTTGCCCTGACCCCCAGCGGAAAGTACCGCTGCGTGTATTGCGAGCAGGAATTTAGTGTGAAGCCGTAAAAGGTATGAAACCCTGATGCTGTAGGGGTCGATGCTTGCATTGCGGGGTTGCGTAGCAATCAACGCCCCAGTGGGGCGTTGAACCGCACGAGTGGGCCAGCTTTGCTGGCTGGCGGGCATTGTTTTGCCCGCCAAACGGACCCGCGGGCGGATGCAAGCATCCGCCCCTACATGAGATAGCGATAAAATAAAGAAGCGTTCCAACCATCGGGAACGCTTCTTTTCTTTATATACTTATACGCAAAGAGCCGCATCGCTTTCGGTCATGATGATATGCCCGTCAGCATCGGCATCGGCGGTGTACAGTGTGCCTGGGTGGGCGGTGCCGGCGGCGATGCGGTCGGCCAGGGCTTGCTCGACCGCGCGGCTGACCTTGCGGCGCAGTTCGCGGGCACCGTAGGGCGGCACGGTATCCCCTGCCAGAACTTTTGCGGCGGCTGCTGTGTGGGTGAGCAGATACCCCTGCCCGGCGGCGCGGGTTTCCAACTCCCGCAGCAGTCGGTCGGCAATACCGGCCAGCTGTTCGGGGCCGAGCGGGTCAAAGACAACGACCTCATCCAGCCGTCCCATCAGTTCGGGACGGAAATAATCTTTCGCTTCCTGTATTGCCTGTTTGCTGCGGCGGGAGCGCTCGGTCTGCGCGGTGCCAAAGCCCAACGGGGCCGTCTGCCCGGACAGGCAGCGGGCACCCAGGTTGGAAGTAAGCAGGATGATGGTATTGGAGAAATCCGCCCGCCGTCCCTGGGCATCGGTCAAAGAACCGCCCTCTAAAATTTGCAGCAACAGATTTTGGATATCACTGTGTGCCTTTTCGATTTCGTCAAACAGCACCACGCTGTAGGGGCGGCGGCGCACGGCCTCGGTCAACTGGCCGCCCTCATCGTGCCCAACATAGCCGGGCGGTGCGCCCAGCAGGCGGGCAACGGTGTGCTTTTCCATATATTCGGACATATCAAAGCGCAGCAGGGATTTTTCACTGCCAAACCAGCACTTGGCCAAGGTACGAGCCAGCTGTGTTTTGCCCACACCGGTAGGCCCTAAAAACAGCATGGCACCGATGGGCCGACCGCTCTCCCGCAGGCCGGTGCGGCTGCGGCGGATGGCGGCGGCCACGGCAGAAACGGCAGACGGCTGGCCGATGACCTCGGCGCTCAGGCGGGTTTCCAGCTGGTTCAGCCGTTCCCGCTCGGCTTCCCCTACCCGCTCGGCTGGGACACCGCTGGCTTTGCTGACGACCCGGGCAATGTGGCGCGGTGTCAGCACCCGGCGGCCGGAAGATTCTTTATCGGTTATGCGCAGCGCGGCCGCTGCTTCGTCCAGCAGGTCGATGGCCTTATCCGGCAGGAAGCGCCCCGGCAGGTAGCGGACGCTCAACTCCACGGCAGCGTGGATGGTCTCGGGTGGGATGGTGACACCGTGGTAGCGCTCGTAACGCGGCATTAGGCCCTGCAAAATTTGTTCGGCGTTTTCCGGGGTAGGTTCCTCCACCACGACTTTGCCAAAGCGGCGTTCCAGCGCAGAATCTTTCTGGATCGTCTTACGGTACTCCTCCGGTGTGGTGGCACCGATCAGCTGAATCTCGCCCCGGGCCAGCATTGGTTTCAGGATGCTGGCGGCATCGATAGCACCCTCGGCCGCACCGGCCCCGGCGATGAGGTGGATCTCGTCAATAAAAAGGATGGTGCTGTGGTCGCGGTACAGTTCTTCCAACAGGTTCTTGAACCGCTCCTCAAAATCGCCGCGGTATTTGGTGCCTGCCACCATCGAGGCCATATCCAGCGCCAGCACCCGCTTGCCGCACAGTGCGGGGGTGATTTGGCCGGAAGCGATTGCCTGGGCCAGTGCTTCGGCCAAGGCACTTTTGCCTACGCCGGGTTCGCCAAGCAAACAGGGGTTGTTCTTCTGACGACGGCAGAGAATTTCCACCATCCGTTCCAGTTCTTCTTCCCGGCACAGCACCGGGTCCAGGCGGCCCTCCTGTGCCAAACGGGTCAGGTCACGGCCATACTTTTCGCTGGGGCGGCCGCTGCGGGCGGTGCTCATCCGTGGCTGCACGGGCAGGGTCATCTGGCCCGAAAGCTGGCGGCACTCCCGCGCGGCCTGGGGCACCTCAATGCCGGCAGCCGCCAGCCATATGCTGGCCGTGCAGGCAGTATCCTCCAGCATGGCGCAGAGCAGGTGCTCGTTCTCCGCTTTGGCAGCGCTGGAAGCGTGGGCACCTAAAATGGCAAACTCAATGGCCTTGCGGCTGTCTGAGGAAAGGTCGTTTCTATGCAGGCGGTGGGGCTGACCGGTGCCGCTGCGCTTGGGGGCAGCCTCGGTCAGCGTAGCGGCAGTAACGCGCTTGCGGCGCAGGAAATCCGCCGCCGGGCCCTGGGCTGTCTGCAGCATAGCCAGCAGCAGGTGCCCGGTATCGGCGGTAGCGCAGCCTTGCTGCCCTGCCAGCCGCAGTGCCGTGCGCACCGTGCGGGAGGCCGCCCGCGACAGCCCTTTATAAGAACGAAACAGCATTGTGGTGCCTCCTAAGTTTTTCCTATAGCCAGTATAGGCGCTTTGGGCGCAAATAATCCTCGAAACAAGGCAAAACATGGAATGACAAACGCTTCACGATGTGCTATAATAAAAAAGTCTGCAAAATCCGAGTATGAGGTGATACAACATGCACAAATTGATGCGCTACATCAAAGGCTACGAAAAGCAGGCTGTTCTGGCACCCCTGTTTAAAATGCTGGAAGCTACCTTTGAGCTTTTCGTGCCGCTGGTGGTGGCGAGCATTATCGACACCGGCATCAAAAATGGCGATGCCGTGTTTATCTGGCAGCGCTGCGGCCTGCTGGTACTGCTGGCGGCCATCGGCCTGACCTGCAGCCTGACGGCCCAGTACTTCTCCGCTAAGGCGGCACTGGGCTTCGGTACCGCGCTGCGCAAGGACCTGTTCCGCCATATCAACACGCTGAGTTACAGCGAACTGGACGGCATCGGCACCCCGACACTGGTCACCCGCATGACCAGCGACATCAACCAGGTGCAGAACGGTGTCAATCTGACGCTGCGCCTGCTGCTGCGCAGCCCGTTCATTGTGATTGGTGCGCTGATCATGGCGTACACCATCAGCCCGCGGCTGACCCTGCTGTTTGTAGCGGCTACCATCGTGATCTCGCTGATTATTTACCTGATTATGCGCGCCACGGTGCCCATCTACCATGAGGCCCAGAACGGTCTGGACAGGGTCACCCTGCTGACCCGCGAAAACTACGTGGGTGCCCGTGTGGTGCGGGCCTTCTCCCGCCAGGCGGACGAACTGGCTACCTTTGTGGAGACCAACGACCATCTGCGGAGTATCCAGACGATGGCTGGCCGCATCTCGGCGCTGATGAACCCGCTGACCTACCTGGTCATCAACCTGGCTATCATTGCCCTGCTGCTGCGCGGCAGCCATGAGGTCAACAACGGTGCGCTGACCCAGGGTGAGATCATCGCGCTCATCAACTATATGAACCAAATCTTGGTCAGCCTGCTGCGTCTGGCAGACCTGGTCATCTCGGTGACCCGCGCCCTGGCCAGCGGCATGCGCGTGAATGAGATTTTGAACACGCATACCACGATGCCCGACCCCGCCTCCGCAGAGCTGGATGCAGACCCTGCTGCCCCGGCTATGGCGTTCGACAACGTAACCTTCACCTACCACGGCGCTGGTGCCCCCAGCCTGACTGATATCAGCTTTACGGCCAAGGCTGGCGAGACCATTGGTGTGATCGGTGGTACCGGCAGCGGTAAATCGACCTTGATCGATCTGGTGTGCCGCTTCTATGATGCCACGGCGGGCACGGTATCGCTGTTTGGCCACAATGTAAAGGAATACGGTTTTGCCCAGCTGCGCCGCATGGTAGGCATTGTGCCCCAGCAGGCTGTGCTGTTTACCGGAACCATCCGTGATAACATGCGCTGGGCTGCACCCGATGCCACCGATGAAGAAATCTGGCAGGCGCTGGAGATCGCCCAGGCAGCGGATTTTGTGCGCACTAAACCTGGTATGCTGGATGCACCGGTGGAGACCGCAGGCCGCAACTTCTCCGGCGGCCAGCGCCAGCGTCTGACGATCGCCCGCGCCCTGGTGCCGAAGCCGAAAGTATTGATTTTGGACGACAGCGCTTCTGCCCTGGACTTTGCCACCGATGCCGCCCTGCGCAAGGCAATCAAGGAAAAGACCGAGGGCATGACGGTGTTCATCGTCTCCCAGCGCGCAGCCAGTGTGCAGCGCGCCGACCATATCCTGGTACTGGATGACGGTGTGCTGACCGGGGATGCCCCCCACAACCAGCTGTTGAAGAACTGCGAGGTCTATAAAGAAATCTGCCTGAGCCAGCTGAGCAAAGAGGAGGTGGAGAAAACCTTATGAGCAAGCAGAAACAAAAAGTGAATAAGGGTACGCTCCGCCGTGTGCTGGAACTGATCCGTCCCTATGCAGGGCTTGTGGTGCTGACGTTGGTGCTGGCTGTGGTGACGGTGGTCACTACCCTGCTGGCCCCGGTCATCTCCGGCAAGGCTGTGGACCTGATTATCGGCCCCGGCCAGGTGGATTTTGGCGGCGTGGCCAAGTTGGCTATTGCCATGGCAGGCACGGTGGCCTGCACGGCCATTTCCCAGTGGTTGATGAATGTGGTCAATAACCGTATCACCTTCCACGTTGTGCGCGATATGCGCGTACGTGCCTTTGAGCAGCTGGAACAGCTGCCCCTGAAATATATGGATGCCCACCGCCCCGGCGATGCTATCAGCCGTATTACTACGGACGTGGAGCAGTTCAGCGATGGTCTGCTGTTGGGCTTTACCCAGCTGTTTACCGGTGTGCTGACGATCTGCGGTACCCTGGGCGTGATGCTGTTCATCGACTGGCGCATTGCGCTGGTGGTGGTGGCGCTGACTCCGCTGTCGATCTTCGTGGCGCGTTTTATCGCGACCCACACCTACTCGATGTTCAAGGTGCAGAGCGAGACCCGCGCCGAACTGACGAGCCTGGTGGACGAACTGGTCGGCAACGAGCATCTGGTGCGCGCTTTCGGTTACGAGAGCCGCGCCGAGGAGCGCTTTGATAAAATCAACCTGAACCTGCAAAGCTGCGGTGTGCGGGCGGTGTTCTTCTCCTCAATGACCAACCCCTGCACCCGCTTTGTCAACTCGCTGGTGTATGCAGCGGTTGGTGTGCTGGGCGCATTTGCGGCTATTGCGGGCGGCATTACGGTCGGTGACCTGTCGGTCTTTCTGAACTATGCTAACCAGTACACCAAGCCGTTCAACGATATTTCGGACGTTATGACCGAGTTCCAGAACGCCCTGGCCTGCGCCCAGCGTGTGTTTGACTTTATCGATGAAACGCCCATCCTGCCCGATGCCCCGGATGCGGTGGAGCTGCCCCACGGTGCCGGTGCTGTGGAATTTGAGCATGTGAAGTTCCGCTATGTGCCGGATGTGCCCCTGATCGAGGATATGAACCTGAAAGTGGAGCCCGGCCAGCGAATCGCCCTGGTAGGCCCCACCGGCTGCGGCAAAACAACGCTGGTCAACCTGCTGATGCGGTTCTATGAGATCAACGGCGGTACCCTGCGGGTAGACGGCCATCCCATCGACACTGTAACGCGGGACAGCCTGCGCGGCAACCTGGGTATGGTGCTGCAGGAGACCTGGCTGAAAGCCGGTACGATTGCCGAGAATATCGCCTACGGCAAGCCCGATGCCACACGGGAAGAAATTATTGCAGCGGCCAAAAAGGCACGTGCCCACAGTTTTATCTGCCGCCTGCCCAATGGGTATGATACCGAGGTGGCGGAGGACGGCGGCAACATCAGCCAGGGCCAGCGCCAGCTGCTTTGCATTGCCCGCGTAATGCTGCGCCGCCCGCCCATCCTGATTCTGGATGAAGCAACGTCCAGCATCGATACCCGTACCGAGGTGCTGGTGCAGGATGCTTTTGAGGAACTGATGAAGGGCCGCACAAGCTTTATCGTAGCGCACCGCCTGTCCACCATCAAAAATGCCGACCAGATCTTGGTAATGAAGGACGGCAATATCATTGAGCGCGGCACCCACGATGAACTGCTGGACCGCGGCGGCTTCTATGCGAAGCTGTATGAGAGCCAGTTTGCCAAAGCCTGATGTAAAAATAGGGAAAGCATAAAAACATAAAGGAGAAATGGAACTATGAGCAAGATCACTTTGCCGGAAAACTACCAAAGCCTGCTGGGCCTGTATGATACCCAGAAAGCCATTGGTCTGATCAAGACCATCTTTCAGGAAAAGATCTGCATGGCCCTGCACCTGAAGCGCGTGACCGCTCCCCTCTTTGTCATGCAGGGCAGCGGCCTGAACGATGACCTGAACGGCGTGGAGCGTCCGGTCGCCTTTGATGTCCCCTGCCTGAACCAGGAGGCCGAGGTCGTACACAGTCTGGCCAAATGGAAACGCTATGCCCTGTACAAGTACGGCTTCCGCCCCGGCCAGGGCATTGTGACCGACATGAACGCCATCCGCCGTGACGAGGAGCTGGACAACCTGCACAGCATCTACGTGGATCAGTGGGACTGGGAAAAGGTCATCACCGCTGACCAGCGCACACTGGACTTTTTGCAGGACACCGTACGGGATATTGTAGATGCTGTCTGCGCCACTTCGGATGAACTGCGCTGGAAGTTCCCGGAACTGAAAAACATCCACCTGGGGCGTGAGGTGACCTTTATCACCACCCAGGAACTGGAGGATATGTACCCTGATTCCACGCCCAAACAGCGCGAAAACGCCTTTGCCAAGGAGCATGGCACGATTTGCATTATGCAGATCGGCGGTAAGCTCAAGAGCGGCAAGCCCCACGATGGCCGCGCCCCGGACTACGATGACTGGGCACTGAACTGCGATATCCTTTTCTGGCATGCGCCCTTGGGCTGCGCGCTGGAACTTTCCAGCATGGGCATCCGCGTGAATGCGGAATCCCTGCGCCGCCAGCTGGAAGAAGCCGGCTGCCCGCAGCGCGCAGAGCTGTCTTTCCACAAGATGCTGCTGGACGGTACCCTGCCCCTGACCATGGGCGGCGGCATCGGCCAGAGCCGCCTGTGCATGCTGCTGCTGGGCAAAGCCCATGTAGGCGAGGTGCAGGTCAGCCTGTGGGATGACGACACCGTAGCCGCCTGCGAAAAGGCAGGCATTGCACTGCTGTAAGTTAGCATTGACAAGCAGCTGTCAATTGTGTTATTATTATCTAGTACCCGCTAGTATAGCACAATTGGCAGTGCAGCTGATTTGTAATCAGCAGGTTGCAGGTTCGATTCCTGTTACTAGCTCCAT
>CAVKDR010000017.1:0-47279 GCA_963655125.1 Bulleidia sp. | reverse complement strand
TGCCGAGCGCGTAGTGGTCTTTCACCACCTAGCTGTTGCCCATGCCGGGCGCACTTATACAAAAGCCCCCATGCACCGCACTGTGCATGGGGGCTTACCCTATCCCTCTATATTTACATGCAGAAAAGACTTAGTTGATGAAAGCATCGTGGATGGCGGCGACAGCCTTGTCGGCATCCTGCTCATCGATGATGACGCTGATCTTGATCTCACTGGTGGAGATCATCTTGATATTGATGTTCTGGTTGAACAGTGCCTCGAACATGGTGGAAGCCACGCCGGAGTGGCTCTGCATGCCAGCGCCCACGATGGAGACCTTGGCGCAGCCCTTATCCACGGTGATGTCACCGCCGCCAATGCGGTTGGTGGCGTTCTTCAGGGCAGCAACAGCGCTCTCGGCATCGCCCAGGGGCACGGTGAAGCTCATGTCCTTGCGGCCATCGCGGCCGGTGGTCTGCAGGATGATATCAACGTTGATATTTTTCTGGGCCAGCAGGCTGAAGATCTTAAAGGACATACCCGGCACATCGGGAACATCCTTAACGGTCAGAACGGCGACATCGGTGTCCTTTGCCACGCCTTTAATGAGCATACCTTCCACTTTGGTTTCCTCCTTAACAACGGTGCCGGGCACCGGATTGATGCTGGAGATGACCTCCAGCTCTACATTGTACTTTTTGGCCAGCTCGACACTGCGGTTGTTCAGCACCTGGGCACCCAGGGAGGCCAGTTCGAGCATTTCGTCAAAGGTGATCTCTTTCAGCTTGGTAGCCTTAGGGATCTTGCGCGGGTCGGCGGTATAGACACCTTCGACATCGGTAAAGATCTGGCAGCGGTCTGCATGCAGGGCAGCGGCCAGTGCCACAGCGGAGGTATCACTGCCGCCGCGGCCCAGGGTGGTAATGTCGTCCGAGCGGTTGATGCCCTGGAAGCCTGCCACAACCACCACGCGGTTGCGGGCCAGTTCGCTCTCGACACGCTCGGTGTCCAGGCGCTTGATGCGGGCCTTGGAGTAGGCGCGGTCGGTATTGAAACCGGCCTGCCAGCCCGTCAGGCTGATGGCGGAAACGCCCAATTCCTGCAAGGCCATCGTCAGCAGGGAGATGGAGATCTCCTCACCGGCGGCCAGCAGCATATCCATCTCGCGATGAGACGGATCCGAGGTGATCTCGGCCGCTTTGGCGATGAGGTCATCGGTGGTATCGCCCTGGGCGGAGACCACCACGACAACATCGTTGCCGGCGTTGCGCGTGTTCATGACGATGCGCGCCACGTTGAAGATGCGGTCACGGTCTTTTACCGATGAACCGCCGAATTTTTGCACGATCAATCCCATAGGATTCCTGTTCCTCCTCTATAGCAGCGTCAGCTTACCACTGCGCCGACGTTATCGGCCAGCAGCCGATGAACGGTAAAGTGATGCAGCGGGCCATCCGCCGCCAGTGCCGCCTCGGCACGGTCAAAGAACTCTTTATCATCTTTATGCACAACGGCCATAATGGTAGGCCCGGCACCCGAAATATAAACGGCCAGCGCGCCCAAGTCCTGGGCCAGTTCAAACACCTCGTCACCGCCGGTGATCAGCGGCAGGCGGTACTGCTGGTGCAGCACGTCCTTGGTCGCCACGCCCAGCAGTGCATAGTTGCCATCGCAGAAAGCGGCGGTTGCCAGGGCTGCGCGGGACAGGTTGTAAACCGCGTCCTTATGGCTGACCATGGCGGGCAGGGCCGCGCGGGCCTTGGCCGTCAGCAGGCGGAAATCCGGCACGAAAGCGGCAAAGGCCAGTTCGGTGTCGATTTCTTTCTTCACGCTGTAAATCTGGCCTTCATCGATGACGCTGGTAACGAAACCGCCCAGCATCGCCGGGGCCACGTTGTCGGGGTGACCCTCGATGGAAGTTGCCAGTGTCAGCATCTGGCGGCGGGTCAGCTTATTGCCCAGCAGGGCGTTGGCCCCCAGGATACCGGCCACGATGCAGGCGGAACTGGAACCCAGGCCGCGCGCCATAGGGATGATGTTTTTCTGGGTGATGCGCAGGCCTTTCAGCGGAATGCCCAGCTGGTCATACACCACGCGGGCCGAGCGGTACACCAGGTTGTTGGAGCCGGTCGGGATATGGGTGCCATCCACCGAGGAAATCTGGATGCGGTCGGCTTCCTCAAAGGTAAAAACGTTGTACATCGAAACTGCAAGGCCCAGCGAGTCAAAACCTGCGCCCACATTGGCGCTGGTGGCCGGGACGGTAACAGTAATCATTTTCTGCTCTCCCCTTTTCCGCGCGGCTTATTCAGCCAGCTTCTTCATCGCCAGTTCTACCTTGCCGCCAAGGACTTCGATTTTCTTGCCGATCTCCTCGATCTGGGCGGCATTGGCGGCATCCACCAGGTAGGCGGCCTGGCCGTCAGCCTCAAATACCGTGTGGCCTGCACCGGCTACGTTGGGCAGCAGGGCGGCGGACACACCGCTGACGCGGATGTACCAGGGGTAAACAGCCTCGTCCTTCAGCTGGCCGTCCAGTTTTTCGGCCGGTTTCCAGAACAGGCTGTCGTGGACGTGGACCCCCTCTTTCAGGGCATCGATGACATCAGCCACCACGGCGCTGGCGGTGGGCAGCTTACCTGCGCCCTTGCCGTAGAACACGACATCGCCCAGCATATCGCCTTTCATCAGCACGGCGTTGAACACATCGTCCACGCCTGCCAGCTGGTTAGCATTGGCGACCAGCATCGGCTCCACACCGGCGGCCATCTGGCCGTTCTCGCCCTCGTCATACCAGGCGATTAGCTTAATGGCGGAATCCAGCTTTTCAGCGGCCTGGATATCAGCGACCGTGATGGCACGGATGCCGCGGGCCGGGATGTTATCGGGGTAAACATGATGACCACAGGCCAGGCTTGCCAGGATAGCGATCTTGCGGCAGGCATCGCGGCCGTCCACGTCATCGCCGGGGTCTTTCGTCTCGGCGTAGCCAAGCTGCTGGGCGATCTTGAGGGCTTCGTCGAAGCCCATGTTCTCGCGCTTCATCTTGGTCAGCATAAAGTTGGTGGTACCGTTGACGATGCCCTGGATCTGGCTGATATGGTTGGCAGCCAGGCACTGGTGCATCGGGGTGATGATGGGCGTACCGCCGCCGACACTAGCCTCGAACAGGAACGCTGCGTTGTGCTCCTTGGCCAGGGCCAGCAGCTCGGCACCATAGGTGGCGACCATCTCTTTGTTGGAGGTGCAGACGCTGCGGCCGCTCTCCAGGCACTGGCGGACATACGGGTAGGCAAACTTGGTGCCGCCGATGGTCTCGACCACGACCTTGACCTCGGGGTCAGCGAGGATGGTGTCAATGGAGTTGGTAAACAGGGCGGCATCCGGCGAAGAAGAAAAGTCGCGGACATCCAGGATGTATTTGACTTCCACCGGCTCACCGGCGCGGCGGGCGATGGATGCCGCATTGCGGCGGCAGACTTCCAGTACGCCGCTGCCGACAGTGCCGAAGCCCATGATTGCGATTTTAGCCATGAGAAAAATTCCCCTTTCGGTATTTCTTACAGGTAGGGCCGCTTACGCACCGCGGTGGATCTCCACCACGCAGGGCTGGCGGGACAGGCGGGTCAGCATCTCGTCCACCGTCATCTGCATGGTGCCGGTGCGCACGGTAACTTCCACCTGGGCCGCGCCGTTCTCCGGGCGGGACTGGGTGATGGTCACGATAGAAGCACCAGCCGCCGAGATGCCGGACAGCAGCCCCTGCAGGGCACCCGTCTTATCCAGCAGCGTAGCCACCACAGTGATGGTCTCGCGGCCGGTCTCGGCATCAAAGACGGTATCCTTATATTTATAGAAAGCACTGCGGGAAATACCAGCCTGGCGGGCAGCAGCCGAAATATTGGGCACCGCCCCCGAGGCCAAAAGCTCTTTGGCCTGCAGCACCTTGCCGAAAACTTCCGGCAGGACATCTGCATCGACCAACAGGAAACGACGTTCAGGCATCGTGTCCCCTCCTTGCGTACATTTGTGTTTCAACAGGATTTACTATAACACGGAAAGCGCCGACTTGCAAGCCTTTTGGGGCAAATTTCCCGCAATTTCCCTGCAATTTATGCAGTTTGACGGTTTGCCCCTCCTTATCCACCATTGTTTTTGTACAAAGACAACTGTATTTATCACGCAAACAAAAGTCCCCCAGCTGCTGAACAGCCAGGGGACTTTGTATTTAAGTTGTTTTTGCCTTACTCGGTAGGTTCGGTGGTAGTGTCGCCGGTCTGGGCACCCTCGGCTGCAGCCTGGGCCAGGGCAGCATAGGGGTCATCATCCGTCGAAGCAGCATAGCTGCTGTCGGGCATGTTATCCTCGGTATAATAACCGATGGCACCGCCGCCGGAGATGATGGCACCCGTGGAGGTATCGAAGTGGCGTTCCAGGACGTTCTCGCTGGTGGCAAACTCCTTGTAGGGCAGGTCTGCCTGCAGCTCGTTCATCATGTTCTTCCAGGCTTTCTGGATGGGCGTACCGTATTTACCGCCGCTGTACTGGGACATATCCTCCGGGCGGTCAAAGCCCCACCACAGAGCCGTGACGTAGTACGGGGTCAGGGCAGCGAAGGTGTAATCCTTGTTGTTGCTGGTAGTACCGGTCTTGGCAACGGCATCCATGCCGCCAGCCTCGGGCACACCAATGCTGGAAGCCGTACCGCCGGTTTTCAGGACGTTCGCCAGCATGCGGTTCATGATCTGTGCGGTCTCGGGGCTGATGGCCTGGGTGGTGTTGATATACTTGGTGTTATCCAGCACCGTGTTGCCCAGGTAGTCCTCGACTTCGGTGTAGTAGTGCGGGCTGGTGAAAGTACCATCGTTGAAGATGGAGTAAGCACCGGCCAACTGCACCACGGTCATGCCGCGGCTCTGGCCGCCCAGCACCAGAGGTGCCAGGTCCATATCGTTCTCGGCGCTGATATAGCTGCATTCCAGCGTATCATGCACGAAGTTGTACAGATAATCCACACCAACCATGTTGCCGATCCAGACAGCCACGGTGTTGTAGGACTGGCGCAGGGCATCGTAGACCAGCATGGGGTTGCCCTGGCCGCCTGCACCGCCGTAGTTGGTGGGCCAGTCACGCCAGATGTCATTGCGGGACTGGGCTGCGGCAGAGTACTTGTCCATATAGGAGTACTGTTCTTTCAGCACTTCCTTGTCGGCTGCCGAGTAGAACGGCGCGTCCAGAATCTGGGACGAGTAGTTGATCAGGCCGTAATCCAGCGCCAGGCAGTAAGCACCGATGGGCTTCATGGTAGAACCGGTCTGGTGCGGAACCGTGGCGCGGTTGGTGCCCAGGTCATACTGCTTTTCGCCAATGCCGCCGCCGATGCCCAGGATGTTGCCATTGTAGTCCAGAATCGCGGCCGAAGCCTGGGTGCGGACCTTTTCGTAGACGCAGAGGTAAACGGTGTCATCGTTGGGGTAGTTGGGGTCGGTGGAGGTGCCGGTTTTCAGCTCGGTCTCCGCGTCATCGGCATAGACGGGGATATCCTCGACACCGTAGACGGCGTAGCCATCCTTGGTGATGGGCAGGCCGGTAGCTTCATCGTACTGCACCTCGTCCCAGCTGCTGGTATCCGCCGGGTAGTCGCGCAGGGCGACCGGGGCTTCATGCCAGAGGGCCGGGATCTCATCATCGGCGTTATAGAGTTCTTCCTCGATGACGGTCTGGACCTTGGGGTCAACGGTGGAGTAAACGCGCAGGCCGCCGTTGAAGATCAGCGAACTGGCTTCCTCAGCCGTATAGTTGGCTTTTTCCTGCAGGTCGTTGAGCAGCTCATAATAGAGTGCATCGGTGAAGTAGGAGTTGTTGGAGGTGCGGGTCACGTTCTCGGCACCGCCCTTGCTCTCCACGACCCGGATGCTCTCGGCACGGGCGGAGTTGTACTCCTCCTCGGTGATATAACCCTGGTTGAACATCTCGTACAGCACATGGTTGCGGCGCTTCATCAGCTGTTCAGGGTTGGTGAAAGGATTGTACTTGGTGGGGTTCTTGGTGATGGAAGCCAGAACGGCACACTCCGAGAGGGTCAGGTCCTCGACATGCTTGCCGAAGTACTCATTGGCACCGGCCTCCATGCCGCAGACGATGCCGGTCAGCGGGATGGTGTTGAGGTACGCTTCTAGGATGGTCTCTTTGCTGTACTTGTTGGACAGACCCAGGGCGCGGAAGATCTCGCGCACCTTACGCATCTTGTCGGTCTCGTTATCGCCGGTCAGGTTTTTGATCAGCTGCTGTTCCAGCGTGGATGCGCCCTGCTGGGAACCGTACAGTGCGTGGTCGGTGAACTCGTTCAGCGCGGCGCCGATGGTACGCTTGACGTTGATGCCGGGCTCCTTGTAGAAGTCCTTATCCTCGATGGCGATGACTGCATGCTGGAGGTTTTCCGGCATGGCGGAAAGCTCACGCCAGATACGGTTCTCGCCCTTGGTCAGCTGGGCGTACTCATCGCCGTTGATGTCATAGACGATGGTCGTCTGCTTATTTTTCTGGTTGTCCAGGTCCAGGATCTCACCGTCATCGGCCGTGACCTGCACGATGTACATCGAAAGCAGGACACCGCCCACGCTGGCCGCCATAATGCAGACGCAAAGCAGACAGCCGATAAAGCGGAAGAAGGTCGCCACCGGGTGGCGCTTACGCTTCGGTTTCTTTTTCTTGGGTACCGGCTGCCCGGTGGCCCCTGCGGTAGATTTTACGCCATCGGTTGAGATATGGCGCGGCTGTTTGGGTTCTATGGGAACCGCCTCCTTAATCACAGAATAAAGCAAAGCGTACAGCAAAAGCCGTCACACTGAATCGCATAATGCTATAGGATAGATTATAGCACAAACAGACAGAAAAAGTATACCCCCGCAGACAAAATTCACAACTTTTTGATTTTATGGCGGTACTGCGTCCATACTAGTGGGAAAGGAGCGTGAAACTATGGGAAATGCACAAAAATCGGCGCGGTTTTTGTATCTTTCGCTGCTGGGGGCCCTGGCGGTGCTTTGCATTGCGGCGGGCATCTGGTGGTTTATCCGGGGCCGGCAGGCGGCCGAGCCGCGCTATCTGCTAAAAGATAACGGCGGCCACCCGGCGTTATATGCCATTGATGGCAGCGGTCCCCTGGCCCGGTACGATGAAATTTATACGCGGCTGTTGCCGGAGGGTGATGCCCTGGCCCTGCAGCAGGGCGTACCCATCACCGATGAGCGGGAGCTGCAGAAACGGCTGGAAGATTACGGCCTGTAAACCGCGAAATTGCCTTGCGCGGCGGGGTGTTTTATGGTATATTATAGGTAACTACCATATTATAGGCAAAATAAAGGAGTACCCATTATGACTGAACAGGAAATTCTGACCGCTGTGCAGGATATCTTCCGCGATAATTTTGACGATGACACCCTGGAGATCACCCGCGCCACCTGCGCCGATGACATCGAGGATTGGGACAGCCTGGAGCAGATCAACCTGCTGACCGCTATCGAGAAGAAGTTCAACATCAAGTTCAAGCTTTCTGACGTGCGCGGCCTGAAGGATGTCGGCGATCTGCTGGATCTGGTTGCACGGATGGTTTGATTGCGACTGGATGCCGCAATATAAACTGTAGGGGCGAGCAGTGCTCGCCCGCGGGCGGATGCGAGCATCCGCCCCTACAGCACGGTTTAGCATAGCATATTCATGGGCGGCCGGTGCCGCCTTTTTTTCGCAGCTTTACAGCCCACGAGGAGGATGTATGAATCACTATACACTTGCCGAGATGGTGCCCGGTTTGAGTGAGGAATTCACCGTCACCGTCACCGCCGAGATGATGGACCAGTTCAAGGCCATCACCGGCGATGTCTCCCCCATTCACATTGATGCCGACTACGCCAAAGACCGCGGCTTCCCCGGCCGGGTGGTGTACGGCATGCTGGGGGCCAGCTTTTTCTCCACCCTGGCGGGCGTTTACCTGCCCGGTGAGCACTGCCTGCTGCACGGCGTGGAGTGCAAATTTGCCAAACCCATCTTCATTGGCGACACGCTGACCATCAAAGGCACGGTGGAGCGGGTGAGCGAGATCGGCAGCGAGGCCGAGATCAAGGCGGTCATCACCAACCAGGACGGCAAGCGGGTCACCCGCGGCATCATCAAGGCCGGGCTGGCCAAGTAATTTTAACGATTTGTGAGGGAGGTTTTTCCCATGGCATATACTTACCTGATGACCGGCGCTACCAGTGATGTGGGCCGTACCCTGATCGAGCGGTTGCTGCAGGATGCCCCGGCTGATACGCTGGTTCTTGCCCAGGGCTGCGGCGACCTGGGCAAAATGGCCGAGCTGTGCCGCAAGTATCCCGGCCAGCTGCGCACCTATGATGTGGACCTTTCGGACCGCGCCAAGGTGGACGCTTTTGTGGAGGTGCTGGCGGCGGATGCCCCGGCCCCGACCCATTTTATCCACCTGCCCGCTTTGCCGGTGGTCAATACCAAGTTCAAAGCTTTCGACCAGCGCCGGTTTGATTTGGATCTAGAGATTGAAGTACACAGCGCTGTGCGTCTTTGCAAGGCCGTGCTGCCTGCCATGTCCCGGGCCAAGTTTGGCCGTGTGCTGTTCATCCAGACCAGCTACACCATTGGCTGCCCGCCCAAAAATACCGCTGCCTATGTGATGGCAAAGAGTGCCATCGGCGGGCTGGTAAAGAGCCTGGCCGTGGAGTACGCCAAGTTCGGCGTTACGGTCAACTGCGTGGCCCCCAGCATGATGGAGACCAACTTCCTGAAAGACACCCCCGATCTGATCGTGCAGGCCGCTGCCGAGGACAACCCCATGGGCCGCAACGCTACCCCGGCCGATGTAGTGCCTGCAATGGCGTTCCTGCTCTCGGACGAGGCGGGCTTTATTACCGGCGTAACGCTGCCGGTGACGGGAGGTTCGGCCATTGTCTGAGGTTACGTTCCGCCTGGCCCGTCTGGGCGAAGATCAGGCGATCATTGATTTTATCAACGCCAATTTTGATATGCAGCTGCCGCTTATCAACCGGCCGGAGCTGTACCACCATTACTACGCAGGCCGCGGCGGTGTGCCCCAGTTTGCCGTGGCCGAGGATGACGGCGAGTACGTGAGCGCTGCCGGGTACATTTTAGCCAACACCAACCGCCGCCCCGATGTGTGGGTGAGTGTTTGGGTGGCCGTAAAGGGCCGCAACGGCGTAGGGCTGGAACTGATGAACGCCCTGCCCGACCTGCTGCATGCCAATGTGCTGGCCTGCAACAACATCCGCCCCAACACCTGCACCTTTTACCAGTTTTTGGGTTGGAAAGCCGAGCGTCTGCCCCACTACTACCGCCTGGGCCGCCGCAAGGATTACCAGCTGGCTAAGCCGCTGCGGTACATCCTGCCCCCGGTCCAGCGCGATTTAGGGCTGGAAAAAGTGGAGGATGCCGCTGACCTGATCCCGCTGGGGATGCCCGCCACGCCCCACACGCCGGTAAAGGACACCTGGTACCTGCGGCGGCGGTATTTCCGCTATCCCTACTTCCACTATGATGTCTGGGCCGCGCGGGAGAATGGCAAGCTGTTGGCCTACGTGGTGACCCGCACCGTGACCGCCGATGAGACCGGCTGCGTACCCGTGGTGCGGCTGGTGGATTTCATCGGCGAAGATGCGGTGCTGCCCCGCCTGGGCGGTGCGCTGGATGCCGTGCTGAACCGCGCGGGCGGCGAGTACATGGACTGCTACAATGCCGGTATCCCCGCCGAGATCTGGCAGACTGCCGGTTTTACCGAGCGGCTGGAGGGGGACGGCAGCGTCATCCCCAACTACCTGACCCCGCCGCTGCTGGAAAACACCGAGTACTACTACTTTACCAACAAGCCGGAAAATTTCGTGCTGTTCAAAGCCGACGGCGACCAGGACCGGCCCAACCTGAAATAAGCGTTTCCCCTTTTATACCTTTTATCATGCACTTCTTCCCTGCCCTATCTTGGGCGGGGATTTTTATTTACCCGCACATAGCCAAAAACGCAAAAACAGCCCGCCCGGAAGCGAGAGAACTTCCGGGCGGGCTGCCTTAATGGGAGATATATTGAGATGCGGAATTGTTTAACACTTAGTCATCATTGCTGACGCGGACGACAACCTTCATGTAGTTGCCGGGGTTCTTCTCGATATCCACGATGGTATCGGGAGCCTCGTCCATGGTGACAGTCTTGGTCAGGATCTTCATCATGTCGACCTTGCGGGTGTTGATGAGGTCCAGAGCCTCCTCAAACTCGCCAGCGCTGGTGCGGGCACCGCGGATGTCGATCTCTTTCTTGGTGATGACATCGGTGGGCAGGCTGGTTTCTTTCTTGGGCCAGCCGGTCAGGGTGATACGGCCAGCGTTGGAGACCAGATCGAAGGTCTGGCGGATAGCAGGGTTTGCACCGGAGCACTCCATAACCTGATGGACCATCTCACCGCCGGTGATCTCCTTGACGCGCTCAACGGGATCTTCCTTGCCGGAGTTGATGACATACTCGATGCCGATGCTCTTAGCAAAGTCCAGGCGCTCCTGCACGAGGTCGAGCAGGATGGCGTGGGCACCGTAAGCCTGAGCGACCATGCCGGCAACCAGGCCGATGGGGCCTGCACCGATGATGGCGCAGTACTCGCCAGCCTTCAGGCCGCCGCGATGGATGCCGTGCAGGCTGATGGTCAGGGGCTCAGCCATAGCGGCCTGTTCCCAGCTCATGCCCTCGGGGATCTTGATGAGCATATCAGCGGGGTGGCAGTAGTACTCTGCCATACCGCCGTCCACATGCACACCCAGAACCTTCAGGTCGGTGCAGCAGTTGGTGCGGCCGATGCGGCAGGGGTAGCAGTGGCCGCAGTACAGGTACGGGTCAACAACAACGCGGTCGCCAACCTTGATGCCCTTCTTGTTGTTTTCGGGGATGGACTCAACGATACCAGCCAGCTCGTGGCCGATAACACGGGGGTAAGAAACCAGGCCATTGGTGCCGCGGAAAGCGCCGATGTCACTGCCGCAGATGCCAGCGGTAACAACCTTGATCAGGGCCTCGCCGGGTTTCGGCACGGGCTTTTCGAGATCAACGCAAGAAACTTTCCAGGGCTCAGCCAACTTGATTGCTTTCATGATGAAATAACGACCTTTCTAAAAATTCCTGTTACAAAAGCGAGCGATACAAACGTGATACGAATTTTAAGATCAGACCTTGACCTTAACGACAACTTTGCGGACGAACTCCGGCTCGCCAGCGGCGCAGCGAGGCTTGTGGGCATCCTCGGGGGCAACAACGATCATGTCGCCGGGCAGCAGCAGGACGGTGCCGCTCATGGCGGGCTCCTCGTAGAACTTCAGGTCGTTCTCGGGGTGATCCTCTTTCAGGACCAGGCCCTCGCGCTTGCAAACGCCGAACTGCTCCTTGCCGGAGATGACATACTGGATGTCAAAGAACTTATCATGCGTCTCGAAGGAGCCCTCGCTTGCGGGGAAGGTGGTGTACTCCTGCACATTGGCGGTCACGCCCTCGCAGATGGGATAGCTGCCGGCGGGGGTGTTGTCCAGGTCGGTCTCGGCCAGCCACTTGTAAGCAGCCTGGAATTTATCATCGAGGTAGTTATATTTGGTAGCCTGAGAAATCGGTGCAAAATACATAATGAACGCTCCTTTACTTGCTCTAAAATAATAAGTTCTATATCGTCTATTATAATAAGGTAGAGACTTGTGTTTCAACAGGGGGAAGAATTACTTCTTCTCCTCCTCTTTCATGTTGTCCAGGATGCAGGCACTGGCGATATCCTTGGTTTCCATCTTGCCAGCGGCCAGGTCCAGGCACTGCTGCCAGACCTGCTCGTCAACAACAACGCCCTCGGCCAGGTTGCGGGCACGGGTAGCAGCGGTGCGCTCGCCCGGGCAGGTGACGTGGCCGCCCTCGCGCTCGGGGGTGGTAGCATCAGCAGCGGCTACGCGGTCATCAAACTTAGCCTGGATTTCTTCTTCCTCGCCGAACAGATACGGATCGTAAGCGATGAAGATCTGGCAGCAGCCAGTGCAGCTGCCCTGGCCCTCGCGGTCCAGATCAGCGCCGGTCTTGCCGTTTGCCATAGCAGCAGCGGCCAGATCCAGGGCGATAGCCATGCCGGAGCCCTTCCAGTAACCGGTGGGCAGGATGCGGCCGGAAGCCTCGATGGCACCGGGATCGCTGGTCAGGTTGCCGTCCTTATCAAAGCCGCCGGGGAAAGGCAGCTGCTTGCCAGCCAGACGATAAACACCCAGCTTGCCGTAAGCGTACTGGCTCATAGCCATATCCAGGACGATGGGGCCGCTCTTACGCGGGATGGCAATGCAGAACGGGTTGTTGCCAACGCCGGGAACCTTGGAACCCCACATGGGCATGCAGCTTTCGGTGTTGGTCCAGCTGATGCCGATGAAGCCAGCCTGGGCAGCCTGCCAAGCGTAGGAACCGCCGCGCATCCAGTGGGTGGTGTTCTTCAGGGCAACGCAGCCGATGCCATGCTCTTTAGCCAGGGCCACTGCGCGGTCCATGCAGAAGGTAGCGTTCAGGGTACCGATGCCCAGGTGACCATCGTAGTTCTCGACAGCGCCCTTCGCGCCGACCAGCTCGATCTCGGCATTGATGTCGACCCAGCCCTTCTGGACGTACTCGGCAAAGCGGGGCACACGGTTCAGGCCGTGGCTCTCGATGCCCTCGAGGCTGCTCTCAGTATGGATCTCAGCGCACTTTTCAGCCTTCTCCGGGGTCAGGCCCAGGTTCAGGAATGCCTGCTTGACGGTAGATTTGACGGTTTCATAAGGTACGCGAATACTCATATTCATTCTCTCCTTTTTTGGTCAGCGCGGTGGTCTTGTAGTGTTTTGTTTCTTCTTGCTTTGCCGGATGCCTACTGATATATCAGCTCATCCGTTGGTATTATCAGCATAACACAGCTGAAACCGAATTGCAACTGTTGATTTTACCATATTTTTATAGGAAAAATCGGACTTTTGCACAAAGTTTTGCTGAACAGCTTGCATGTTAGATTTTTAACTGATATATTAGTGGAAAGACTATATATCGTATCTGCCGAACAAGGAGGGTCTGCGATGGATCTGCTGATTCCCCAGCCACGCCCCAAAGAAAGCAACCGCGAGTATGCCTGCCGTGTGCTGCGCATGAATATTATGACATTCCGCCTAAAGCCCGGCGAGCCGCTGAGCGAAATTGAGATTGCCAAGCTGTTCCAGATGAGCCGCACTCCCGTACACGAGGCCATCACCACGCTGCACAACGACTGGCTGATCGAGATCTTCCCCCAGCGGGGCACCCAGGTCAGCCGCATCGACCCGGCGCTGGTCAAAGAGGGATACTCCACCCGCTTGCTGCTGGAAAGTGCCTTATTAAAGGATGTCGCCGGTAAGATCGGCCGCAGCCAGGTGCAGGAACTGCTGGACTGCATGCGCCGCCAGGAAAGTCTGCGCCCCCGCATGCCCGATGCCGTAGACGAGTTCATCCATCTGGACGATGAGTTCCACCGGTTGATGTACTATTTCGGCGGGCGCAGCCACACCTGGCTGGCTATCCGCGGGCTGGTCTCTCACTACGACCGGCTGCGCTACCTGGACGCACTGGAGGGCGACTGCGATTACGACCGCGTGACCCGTCAGCACCGGGAATTTTGCGATTACCTGCTGATGGGCCTGCCGGACGATGTGCAGCCCGAGGTGAAGATCAGCGAGCACCTGACCAGCTTCCGGGGCAACTTAATGGAAAAGATCGAGCGCTACCCGGGCTATTTTACCATTGACAGCGTAAGCGTGTAACCAAAAGCAAAAACTGCCGCGCAGCTTTGTTTGCCAAAGCCGTGCGGCAGTTTTGTTTGTCTGAACAGGCAGCCATGCAGTCAGGGGCATACTCCCCTGCTGTTGCGCGGGGCTGGATCGAAAGTTGTTCAGAAAATGCCGAACAGCTTTTTGGCCGGGGGCGGGGTGGTCATAGCATCCAGCAGGTAGTCATACAGCATCTGCATGGCTTCGGGCTGGACCCACTTGATGGCATCGCGGAAGCCGCCGTGCATGGTGGAGGAAACTTCCATCTCGCCAAGCATCGCCTTAAACTCCGGCGTACGGCCCAGCAGGCCCATGCCCTGGGCAGCCATGGCCGTCAGGTACTTGGTATCCCACTTGGGCATAACAGCGATGCTGACCACCGGCTGACGGCGGGTGGTAAAGCAAACATTGTCCCCCTCCGGCATATACTTGACCAGTTCACCGTGGTGGGCATCCAACCGTTCCTTGGCGCAGAAAGTCCGCGCACCGGCGCGGTTCTCGCTGCCACGGGCATAGACGGCGATGGTATCGCCATAGCCGCACATGTCCAGGTTGACCACGCAGCTTACTTCGCGTTTGCGGCCATCCTCAAACAGTTTGGCACCGCTGTGGCCGGATTCCTCGCCATCGAAAAAAGCGATCGTGGCCGGGATCTTGCGCTGCTGCAATTCCTTGGCCAGGGCGATCAGGATGCAGACACCGGCGGCGTTATCGTTGGCACCGGTGCTGCCGGGGTGCGCATCGTAGTGGGCGCAAAGCAGCGGGCCATTGGCATCCTTGTCAGCCGTATACAGCAGGTAGTTGCGGGCGGCCTTACGGCGCTCGTCCGCTTCACATTCCTGGATCTCCGGGGTCAGTCCCTCGGCGGCCAGCACATTTTCCAGGGCCGCGCGGCGGGCCTGCGGGTCAGCCTGGGCCAGTTCGGCCAGATGTTTTTCGATTTCCACGGCGGTTCCTTTCTTCAGGTCACAGGCAGGTATCCAGTGCGACCTTGATAACGATTTTACGGATCTTGGCAGGCTCACCCACCTGGATGGCCGGGATGTGTACATCCCAGGGGAAGAACATGGCATAGCTGCCGGGCTGCATCTCGATAACGCCTTCGCGGGCGTTCGGGTTGTTCTTGTAGAAGCAGATGTCGCGCGGGGTGTCCAGCAGGTTCTCGTCCACCTCGTTATCGCCCAGGTCAGGATACCAGCCGATGCGCTCGGGGCCGCCAGCGGCCAGGAACTGCACATCGATGTACTTGCGGTGGCACTCGGGGCGCAGGTTCTCGCGGGGGCCGGTGGACTGATCGATGACCTGCAGGATCATCTTGTCGCCGTCCAGCTCAAACTTGCCGGGTTCATGGGCAGCCAGATCGTTGTCCTTCAGGAACTGCACAGCGCGCTGCAGCGGTTCGGGCAGGATCGCCAGGTTGCTTTTTTCATGGATGTTGCCAGAAATCATAATTTTGCTCTCCTTATGCGGAAATTACTGCATAGATGTCACGCCGCCATCCACTTTGAGGGTAACACCGGTGATAAACTCGGATCCCTCGCTGCAGAGAAAGAGGGCTGCGGCGGCCATATCTTTGCCGGTACCCAGGCGACCGTAAGGGATGCGCTTGACCAGCGAATTGTAGAAATCGGGATTTGCCAGGCGGTCGGCGTTGATGGGGGTCACAACGAAGGTCGGCGCAATGGCGTTGACCGAGATGCCGAACTTAGCCCACTCGCAGGCCAGCTGCGCAGTGTACATGTTGATGGCACCCTTGCTGGCGCAGTAAGCGGTGTAGTCACGGTCGGTGCCCAGGAACGCCTTGGCGGAGGACAGGTTGACGATACGGCCCTTGTGGGCGGGGATCATCCAGCGCTTGCCGCACATTTTGCTGACATTGTGGGTGCCCAGGACGTTCAGCGACATGACCTTATTAAAGGACTCGGCATCGTAGTCCTCGGCATGCTTGAGGATGTTCATACCGGCGCTGTTGACCAGCATCGTGGCGGGGCCCAGCTCTTTTTCGATGATATCGCCCATCTTCTCAACATCTTCCTCTTTGGTGATGTCGCAGTACACAGGCAGGTAGCGGCGGCCTTCGGCGGCGGCCAGCTCAGCCAGTTCAGGGGCGCTGTCAGGGTGGCGGCTGCAGACAGCAACGTCAACGCCGTTCTGCAGAAAAGCCTCGGCAATGGCATGGCCCAAGCCGCTGGTACCGCCAGTGACCAGTGCTACCTTACCGGCCGGATCGAACAGATTTTTCATCGGACCTTCCATGTTTTTCTTCTCCTTTTCAGAAAAAGGCTTCCCCCGCAGAGGGGAAGCCTTTGATTTGCCTTTAGCAGTATTGCCTCAGCTTAGCGGGTAAAGCCGGGCAGGCCCTCGATAGCGTAAACGCGAGTCGGGCAGGAATCCAGGCCGATGATGTTCATCGGAGCATAGCTGATAAAGAACGTATCGGTCTTGAGCAGTTCCAGGTTGCACAGAACTTCCAGGAAGGTGCAGTTCTGGGCCATCAGGATGTCATGGAAAGGCTTGACGTTACGGACATCGCCCTCGATGGCAACGCCATCGCCGAAGCCAACGCACTGGACCTTGTGGTCAGCCAGCCACTGAGCCATCTCAGCGCCGACCTGCAGACGGTGGTCGGTGGGGCCGCCGGTCAGGCTGGTGAAGGGAGGAATCTTGTGGGGGCTGTCCAGGATGACGGTGTCGCCGGGCTGGACGCGGTCGCCGATAGCAGCTTCCAGGTCAGCAGCGGTGATCTGATGATCCTCGGGCAGGTCCAGCTCGCAGTAGATGCCGCGGCCCATGAACTGATCCAGGGGCAGCTCAGCAACGCTGGGCCAGTTGGAGTCATGGTGATAGGGGCACTCGCAGTGGGTACCCAGATGGCTGCCGATGTCCACGTTGGTGTGGAAGTCAGGCACGTCACCACCGGTGTTGAAGCGCCACAGGTTGCAGCGGCGGCTCTCGGTGTACGGGTCAACGCACTTGCTCAGGTCGACGATGTGCAGGTTGCCCTTCATGTATTCTTTCGGGGGCAGCTTGTCAGCGGGGACGGCTTTCGGTTTGCCAGCAACCCAATCATAAGTCAAAGGCTGTTCAGACATAGGGAAAATCCTCCTTTAAAAATGTGCATTTATCTTCTAGGGTGTCCGGGTTCCGGGCACCCCGAAGTACGAAAGAATCAATTGCCAGATCAGGCCTTCGGGCGGCCCTCCATGGCGTGGATCAGCTCGACCAGGAACTCATGGCTCGGGGTCGCAACGCCAGCCTTCTTGCCAGCGCGGACAACGCTGCCGCTGATGGTATCGACCTCGCTGCGGCGGCCATCGCGCAGGTCAGCATAGATGCTGGTCAGACCGTTGGGAGACTTATCGCAGACAGCCTTGACCTCGGCGACCTTCTCATCGTAATCAAAGTCCATGCCCAGGCCGGCAGCAGCGTCCACAGCCTCGCGGATCAGCTGGCAGCAGAGTTTCCAGGCATGCTCGTTAGCGGAGATGTAGCCCAGGGGCACCTGCAGGGCACCGGTCAGGGCGCTGGCAGAAACGTTGGTGAACAGCTTGTTCCAGATCATCTTCTGGACACCGTCAGAAACGTCAGCCTCCAGGCCGCACTCGGTGAAGGTATCAGCAAACTTCTGCAGACGGGCAGCCTCGCCGACAACGCAGCCCATGTGGGTCATGCCGCTGCCGCCGTGCTTGGTAACACCCAGGCCCGCCACGCTGGCATTGTGCTGGGTAGTGCCAATGATGATATGATCCTGCGGGACAAACTTGCCCAGCAGATCCTCATGGCCGCTGCCGTTCTGCAGGGTCATGATGTAGGTGTCGGGTCCGATGATGCCCTTGTTGTTATTCAGGGCACCTTCACTGAACATGGCCTTGACAAAGACAACGATCAGGTCAACAGGCTCCATGCCCTCGGTAGAAAGGACCGCATGGGGATGGAATACATTGGAGGTGCCGTCCGGCTCCTGGACTTCCAGGCCCTCGGCGTTCACCTTTTCCACCAGTGCGGCGTTTACATCGATCACGGTCACTTCGTTGTGGCGGCTCAGGTACGAACTATACAGTCCACCCATTGCGCCGGAACCAAGAACTGCGATTTTCATAGGTAGTTGCTCCTTCCGAATCCGTTTACTATAATAATATATCTCCCACCGGGGTCTGTCTGCCAGGCAGTGCCCGCAGGCCCGCCCCGGAATGGTTCAGCTGAAATTATTCAAAGAAGTAAGGCTGCTGGTAGCGGCATTCTTCCAAAAGCGGCTCCACCAGGTCAAACTCGGCTTCCAGGGCGTGGGAAGCCATCTCGTAGTCACGCATGGCCAGGCCCTGCACGATGGCGGAGTGCCGCTCTGCCACATAATGCCAGAGGTCGGCGCTTTCCAGCATGCGGAGCAGTCGGTACAGGTCACCGCTGTTGCGCTCCATGGCATCCATGACAGGCTCGCGTCCGGCCAGGGAATACAAGGTACGGTGGAATTCCAAGTGCAGGCGCGCCATCTTGACGACGGCACCGCCTTGCAGGGCTTCAAACTCGGCAGCCACACAATGCTCCAGCGGTTCCAGTGTAGCGGGACGATGATTGTACAATTCGCCCAAAACTGCCTGGCAGACCGTGCGGTGCATCCACACCGTCTGGCGGATCATATCGGTGTTCAGCGGCGGCACAACCGCACCGCGGGGCACCGGGCGCAGCATCTTCTCACGCTCCAGGCGGGAGAACGTGTCATGCACCGGGGTGCGGCTGACCTGCAGTTCGGCAGCCACATCCGTCTCAGCCAATTTTGCGCCGGGATGCAGGAACATCTCTTTTATATAAGTGGAAAGGACGCGGTAGACAAACGCGCGGGCGGATTCTTCGGGGGCACGTACACTGCGTACATCCGTCTGCATGTTTATCAACTCCTCTCCGACTTAATTAGGATAAATTCGTAAATATATCTACATCCTGTAGTGCCAGTGTTGTAGTGTGATTCTGGTGTAAGCAGAGCCGTTTTCGCGCCCTGTACCCCAGGTTCACCTATAGTATAGCGCAACTCTCGACAAATTGCAAGACTGACTTGTATGCCAAAATTGTTGAAAACTTGTTGTTCATTTTGACGAAACATTCAAACTTTCCGGTAAAAAAAAAGAAAAAGTGTCAAAAAAGGCTTGCAAATCCCAAGAAACCGTGCTATTTTATTGTCAGACCCGATGGTACTGGTGTGCAGTTGCTTGTATGCACAGCGACCGGCCGCGGTTTCCCCGGTTCGTTCCACAACATCTAGTGGGCAGCAATGCTCACCCAGGGAAGCGAGGTACAGCAGATGGCACAGCTTGCTAGGCAGCCTGTGATCACGGGTCCCGATGATGCGTATATCCAGCTTCGGCGGCGCATCATTGACTTCACCCTCCTGCCCGGAGAGTTCCTGAGCGAGAACGCCCTGGCCTCCCAGATGGGTACCAGCCGCGCCACCGTGCGCGAGGCGATCGCCCGCTTGGCCGAGGAAGGCTGCGTAGAGGTTTTTCCCCAGCGCGGCACCCAGGTCAGCCGGATCTCGATCAACCGCCTGCGGCATGCCGTTTTTCTGCGGACCGTGCTTGAGGAAAGCGTACTGCGCCAGCTCTGCAATACCGGTGTTACGCCGGAGCAGTTTGAAGCGCTGGAGGACAGCCTGCGAAAGCAGCGCCGCTACTACGCCGACCAGGCTTCGACCGAGCTGCTGGATGAGGACACCCACATGCACCGCCTGTTCTATGAATACTGTGGGCGGGAACACGCATGGGACAGTTTCTCCATCATCAACTGCGACATGATGCGCATCCGTCAGCTGCAGATCATGACCTACAGCTACAAAGTCCACATGGTGGCAGTTGCCAGCTGGGAGAACACCCTGACCGAGCACCGCATGATGCTGGACTGCTTACGCAGACGCGATGCAGAGGCCATCGCCGTGATGTGCCACCAGCATTTGGGATTCATCACTCGTGACGCGGATCACCTGCGGCGGTTATACCCGCAGTACTTCTACGAGAACGAGAAAACCGAGGATCTCAACTTTTAATTTGTCTTAAGGCTTCCCTACCGCCTGGAGGGCCGCCTTAAATACCAAAACGGTCCGTATCCGCTTTGGTAATATGAATAAGGTAATTATTTATACTGTATGAAAGGAGGAAAGCACATTCCCGGCAAACGGCTGCTCTAAGCAGTCAGGAGAATCATTGTAATTAAGAAAGGGGTATTTACCTTGGAGTTCGTAGTCGGTATTTTGCTGCTCCTCACGTTCTTTGGCCTTGCTTATTACTGCGTTAAGGGCCACAACCTGATGATCGGCTTCCTTATCATCACTATCCTGTGGACTGTCCTCTCTTTCCTGGGCGCTGCTTTCGCCTCTCCTGAGTTCCTGTCCACCACCGCTTTCTATTCGAATGGCGAGCCTGTCAAACTGATCTCCATTCTGAATAAGATCTACCAGTCCGCCCCCGAAGGCTGGGGCACCACACTGGTCAACGTCTGCTGGGGCGCTTGGTTCGGCCGCGTCCTGATGGAGACCGGTATCGCTTCCACCCTGATCCGTAAGACCGTTGAGCTGGGCGGCGATAAGCCCATGGTCACCATCGCCCTGCTGAACGTTGTTACCGCTATCATCTTCACCGCCATGACCGGTGCCGGCCCCGTTATCGCTATCGGCGTTATCGTCCTGCCCATCATGATGTCCCTGGGTGTTCCCAAGGCAATCGCCATGTTCAGCTTCATGGAGTCTGTTGCTGCTGGTATCTACCTGAACCCCGTCAACTTCGCTCAGTATCGTGCCTTCTTCATCGAGGTCGATGAGATGCCCGACTTCACCCTGGGCTGGTACGCCGCTCACTGGGGCTACGCTGCTCTGATCATCTCTGTCATCGTCACCACCGTCCTGAGCGCTATCTTCCTGAAAAAGAGCAAGACCAGCCATGCTTGGGCTGCCCAGACCCGCGGCGCTTCCGAGCAGAAGGATGCTCCTCTGTACACCCTGATCCTGCCCATCGTTCCCGTTGTCCTGAAGATTTGGCTCGACTTCTCTGTTATCGGCGGTTTCGTCATCGCTGGTTTCGCCGCTCTGTTCCTCTGTGGCAAGATGAAGGGCTCCTTCAAGGAGAACTGCCAGCTGGTCAACAAGCTGTACTATGACGGCGTTGTTGATACCGCTCCCCTGGTTGGCTTCCTGCTGACCCTGCCCATGTTCAACAGCGTTGCTACTTACGCTTCCCCGTTCTTCAAGGCCGTTCTGGGCCCCGTCATGCCTAAGAGCGAGCTGGTCGTCTGCATCCTGTTCGCCGTCCTGCTGGCTCTGGGCCTGTTCCGTGGTCCTATGACCCTGGTTGGCTGCGGTGCTGCTACTCTGGGCGTTCTGCGCGGTGTCGCTTCCTTCAGCGTCCCGTTCCTGTACTGCGTCTTCGCAATCCCCACCATCACCGTCAACATCGGTTCCTGCATCACCCAGTCTTGGGTTGCTTGGGGCCTTGCCTACACCAAGGTTGAGTCTAAGGATTACCTGAAGCTCTCCATCCCCATGACTTACATCTGCGGCATCCTGCTGTACGTCCTGACCTTCGTCACCATGAGCGGCCTGGGCGCTGAGTGGTTCATCTGATCCACTTTGAACTTGTAAGTTAAGCTGTAAATTAGGGTGCCGCCGCCTCGAGGGCGGCGGCATCTTACTTTTTAAAAAAGAAGAAGAACGCTCCCCTACCCTACTGAGAAACATTTAGGAGGAAAACTGAATGGCAGAACATCGCGCTGTTCGCATGGGCATTGACGTTGGCGGTACCTACACCAAGTGTGTCGCTATGGACAACCTGACCCATGAGATCATTGGTAAGAACGAAGTTAAGACCACCCACGACGACAAGGACGGCGTTGCCGCCGGTGTTGTGCAGTCTTTCAAGAACTGCATGGCCGAGAACAACATCGCACCTGAGGATGTCGTCTTCGTTGCTCACTCCACCACCCAGGCAACCAACGCTTTCATCGAGGGCGATGTTGCTTCCGTTGGTGTCATCGGTGTTGCAGGCGGCGGCCTGGAAGGTTTCCTGGCAAAGCGCCAGCTGAACCTGAAGGACATCGTCCTGGACGAGAAGGTCGGCCGTAAGATCCCCGTACACAACAAGTTCCTGAAGAAGAAGGAACTGACCGATGAGAAGATCAACGCCGCTATCAAAGAGCTGTGCGGTGAAGGCAGCCAGGTTATCGTTGCCTCCATGGCTTTTGGCGTTGACAACATGGACGAAGAAGTCAAGATCCATGACCTGGCCGAGGCTCAGGGCCTGCCGGTTTCCATGGCTTCTGACATCACCAAGCTGTACGGCCTGACCCGCCGTACCCGCACTGCTGCCATCAACGCATCCATCCTGCCCAAGATGATGGCCACCGCAAACGCCACCGAGAGCTCTGTCCGCAACGCTGGCGTTACCGTTCCCCTGATGATCATGCGCGGCGATGGCGGCGTTATGGAGATCAGCGAGATGCGTAAGCGTCCCATCCTGACCGCTCTGTCCGGCCCTGCTGCTTCCGTCATGGGCTCCCTGATGTATCTGCGTGCTTCCAACGCCATCTACTTCGAGGTCGGCGGCACCACCACCAACATCGGTGTTATCAAGAACGGCCGTCCCGGCGTTGACTACGCCCAGATCGGCGGTCACGATACCTACATCAACTCTCTGGATGTCCGCATCCTGGGCTGCGCCGGCGGTTCCATGGTCCGTATCAACGACCACGGCGTTGAGGACGTTGGTCCCCGTTCCGCTCATATCGCTGGCTGCGAGTACGCCTGCTTCACTCCCGAGGAGGAGATCGATGCCGGCCCGCTGACCATCGAGATGCTGAGCCCGAAGACGGGTGACCCCTCTGACTACGTTGCCATCAAGCTGGCAAGCGGCAAGCGCATCTGCTTCACCAACACGGACGCTGCCAACGTGCTGGGCCTGATCGATGAGAAGTACTTCGCACACGGCAACGCCAGCGCTGCCCGTAAGTGCATGCAGCCCGTTGCTGACAAGCTGGGCATCACCGTTGAGGAACTGGCTACCCAGATCCTGGACAAGGACTTCGAGAAGGTCAACGCCTGCATCAACGCCCTGGCTGACAAGTATCAGCTGGACCACGATGCCATGAAGCTGGTTGGCTGCGGCGGCGGTGCTGCCTCTCTGGTCCCCTACTGCGCCAAGAAGATGGGCCTGCAGTACTCCATCCCCGAGAACGCCGAGGTTATCTCCTCCATCGGTGTTGCTCTGTCCATGGTTCGTGACGTTGTCGAACGTGTTATCCCCAACCCGACCCAGGAGGACATCAAGGAACTGAAGAAGGAAGCTACCGATGCTGCCATCGGTTCCGGCGCTTCTCCCGACACCGTTGAGGTCCATATCGAGATCGACAGCCAGACCGGTAAGGTCACCGCTATCGCCACCGGTTCTACCGAGGTCAAGACCACTGACCTGCTGAAGGAGTGCGATGAGGCCGAGGCCGAGCAGCTGGCTAAGGAAGACTTTGGTGCCAAGGTCTCCAACATCCACCTGGCTGAAAAGACCGATAAGTTCTACGTCTACACCGGCGACATGGGTGATCGTCATCCCATCCGTATCGTGGATAAGAAGGGCTTCATCAAGGTTCAGTGCTCTGACGGCGTGGCCGCTAAGGTCAAGGCTGGCGAGTACAAGGAGAAGGTTGAAGAACTGTGGAAGGATATGGCCGTGTTCAAGACCGATACGGTTCTGCGTCCTGACTATTTCGTCTGCGTTGGCCCCCGTGTCTGCGACTACTCTGCCGTTGACCTGGATCAGGTCATGCTGCTGATGGATCTGGATATCATGGATCGTGAGCCCGATGAGGAGATCATCGTTGTTGCTTCCGTGAACGATGTCCGCTGATTCAACCCAAATAACGTAAAAGACGGCTCCGCGCTCTGCGGAGCCGTTTTTGGAAAGTGAACGAACATGACAAAGGAACGGTTTCAGGAATTACTCAAACCCATTGCTGACGGCCTGTTTGGCAAGCAGCGCACCCGCTACGGCGAGATGCCCCACTACACGGTACGCCCGGTAGGCATGATCGTAGAAGATCTGTGCCGCATCCCCGAGGACGAGTGGGCCAAGTATGCCTTTTCTCGTGAACCGCTGAACGGCAAGTTTAACGATGAACAGCGCCTTGACCTTACCCGCCAGGCTATTGCCTGCGGACGTGAGTACGCCGAGAAGCTGGCAGCGCAGTACGGCATGCGTGACCCCGAAAAGCTGGCCAAGCAGATGGGCCTGAATGTGGATTATCCTGATATGCCGCAGAATGCGGAGCGTGTCCTGTTTGCGGAGTTCCGCGAGCCGAACAACATCCACATCTATATGGACGGTGTCCGCAAGGGCCGCGCTCTATTGACCGAGCCGGGTGTCTCCCATGCGCTGACCGGCCAGCTGGATATTGCCAAGCTGCTGCTGGGGCACGAGCTTTTCCACTTTGTGGAGGAGAAGTATAAAAAGGAGATCTGGACCCGCACCTACAAGATTGAACTGTGGGCACCCAAGCCGCTGCACAACCGCTCCGGCGTAGCGGTGCTGGGCGAGATTGCGGCCATGTCCTTTGCCAAGACTCTGACGGGTATCCCCTACTCCCCTTACGTGATGGACGCTTTTTTGGTGTACGGCTACTCGCCCGAAGCCGCCAGCGGCCTGTATGAGGAAATGATGGAAAAGACCGGCCGTACGCCCCGCCTGCCGGAGGCTGCTGATATGGACGCAGCCCCCGAGGCTTTGCCGGAATAACGCTTACAGAAAGGTGCGATCTGACCCATGAATATTTTCTGGGATGCTGAAAAGTACAAAAAAGATTTTTCGTTCGTACCGCAGTACGGCGAGGCTGTGATGGACCTGCTGGATGCCGCCCCCGGTGCCCGCGTGGTAGACCTGGGCTGCGGCAACGGTGCGCTGACCGAACAGCTGGCCGCCCGCGGTTATGACGTGACCGGCGTGGATGCTTCGGCCGAGATGCTGGCACTGGCCCGCGCGGGGCACCCGGAGTTGAAGTTCCAGCCCGGCAATGCCCTGGACTTTACGCTGGGCGAACCGGTGGACGCGGTGTTCTCCAATGCCGTGCTGCACTGGATCGATGCGGACAAGCAGCAGACGATGCTGGACCACATTGCCAGTCAGATCAAGCCTGGCGGCTTGCTGGTCTGCGAGTTTGGCGGCAAAGGCTGCGCCGAGACAGTGCATGCTGCGCTGAAAAAACGGTTTGCCGCCCACGGGCTGCACTACCGCCGCACCTTTTACTTCCCTACCGTAGGCGAGTACGCGCCGATGCTGGAGAAGGCCGGTTTCCGCGTGGAGTATGCTACGCTGTTTGACCGCCCCACCAAACAGAACGGCCCGGATGGCCTGGCCGATTGGATCCGCATGTTTGATACGGCTCCCTTTGCCGGGGTCGATCCCGCGCTGGCGGCACAGATCATTGCCGAGACCGTGGAGGACCTGCGCCCCGTGCTGCTGCACGAGGGTGTGTGGTATGTAGATTACGTACGTATCCGCTTTAAGGTCCGCAAGCTGTAAAACCTGCATATACGCAAAAAATCCGCTGGGTGTAACGCCCAGCGGATTTTTTATTCCATATTCTAAATTACTTGACGAGGTATTCGTCCAGCAAACCGTCAACGTAGGCTTTCTGCTCATCTGTCAGGGTGCCGAAAGGACGGCGGGCATCGCCAACAGGGTAGCCCTGGCGGGCCAGCTCGTACTTGATGGCGGGGATCAGGCCCACACGGCACATCGCTTCCATGCAGTTGTTGGCCTTATGCTGCAGGGCGAGGGCTTCCTCGCGCTTGCCTGCATCGAACAGGTCGAAGATCTTTTTGTAGTGGGGCAGCATCATATTGAAAGTGCTGCCGATGGAGCCGCTGCTGCCCAAAGCCTGGCCGGCGACCATCGTTTCATCGTAGCCATCAAAGGCAATGAGGTCGGGGTTCAGGTTGAGGATGCGCTCCATCTGGAACAGGTTGTAGTTAGTCTGCTTAACGCCCAGGATGGCACCGCTCTTGAACAGTTGGATGTAATCCGGGTTGGCCAGGTCAAACTCTTTGTGGGTATTGCCGGGGAAGTTATAGATTAGCACCGGGGCACCGGCGGCTTCGGCAATGTCGTAGTAGTAGCGGCAGACCTCTTTGGGGGAAAAGCCGTAGTAGAACGGTGCCGTAGCGGCGACCACATCATAGCCCATGCCCATTGCGGCCTTGGCGTAGCGGACAGCCTCATCCGTGCCGATGGCACCTACGTGGGCGATCAGGTTGGTCTTACCGGCGTAAGCGGCGGCGGCTTCAAACACCTGCACACGCTCGGCCTCGGTCAGCATAAAGCACTCGCCGCTGCTGCCGCCCACAAAGAAGCCAGCGGCTCCCTCATCGATATTGCGCTGCATCAGTTTTTGCAGCGCGGCGGCATCCACCTGGCCTGCCTGGTCATACGCGGTGATGCTGGCTACGTAGATGCCGGCCAATTCCTGTTTCGTTTTCATATTGACTCCTCCTGCAATTTAGGTGGGGCGGTGCAGCTTTCAGGGGACCGCTGCGCCGCCTTTCATTGAACAGAAACATTCTTAATTGTATGATAGCACAGGACGCAGGCACATACAATTGACTTTTACGCCAAAAAAGCAGGGGAAAATTTCAGCGATTCGACAGGTTTCAGCCGGGCAGTTCGGTCCAGACAGGCAGATGGTGCATGGCGCGCACGATATTGCACTGCTCCAGCAGGGTACCAGCGCCATCACACATGGTGGGGTACCACATCGGGTGGCTGAGCTTGCCATCGGTGCCGATCAGCGCGGTCCAGCTGGCGGCATACTGGAAATGCAGGTGGCTCAACAGGCCGCCATGGGTGCGGGCGGTGCGCTCCGGCATCGGGGGCATTGCCAGCAGACAGCGGAACTGCGGGTGCTGCAGGGCACCGGCGGTCTCGAACTTGGCACATGCTTTGCCCTCCAGCCCTTTTTCCAGTGCGCCGGTAAAGTAGTACACGGCGCTGTCCAGCGGATGGCCGTCCGCATCCAGCCAGGTGATGCGCAGATCCTGGGCGTTGGCCGCTTCGATCTGCCAGCCGCCCAGCACGGGGCCAGCCATGGCTGTGCTGCATGCCTGCTGCCAGAAGGTCTTGACCCCAGCCTTGAACATCGGCATAGCGGCGGCCGCTTTTTCGGCTTCGGCCCAGGCCTGCTGCATGGCAGGGGCCTGGCTGGTGATGTAGTTTTCAAAGTTCTGCCAGCTGCCCAGCCAATCTTTTTGTTGGTAGTTCATCATTTTTCCTCCTCATCGTTCCACTGGATCACGCGGTCGCACCAGTCGGCGGCCAGTTCTTCATCGTGGGTGATGACCAGCACGATCTTGCCCGCCTGTTTCAGCTGCTGCAGCAGCTGACCGACCTGCTGCATATGGGCGTGGTCCAGGCCGCTGGTGGGCTCATCCAGCACGATCAGATCCTTGCCGGAGAGCATGGCCGCAGCCACCACGACACGCTGTTTCTGCCCGCCGCTCAGGCTCATGGGGTGGCGTTCAGCCAGTTGGGTAAGGCCCAGCGCAGCAAGCACAGCATCGCAGCGTTCCGGATGGGCCGCGCCCAGCAGCACTTCCTCCCGCACACTGTCACTGAACAGCTGGTAGTTGACATCCTGCATAACCAAAAAACTGCGGCGGGTGCAGCTGCGGGGTTTAGCCGGTGTGCCGTCCCAAAGGATCTGCCCGCCCAAAGGTTTGAGCAGGCCGCAGAGGGTACGCGCCAACGTGCTTTTCCCGATGCCGTTGTGCCCCATCAGGCCCACGATCTCGCCGTAAGCCAGGGTGAAATCTGGCAGTGTACGGATGGGGCTGCGCTTGCTGTAGCCCAGGGCCAAGCCCTTGGTTTGAATGGCCGCTTGGCCTGAGGCCTGCACGGCTGCCTTTTCCCGTAAACGGGCGCGGCAGGGGACCAGTTCCCGGGCTCGAAGGCCCCGGGCGGTAAGGGCATCCGCCGGGAGAGCGGCAAACTCCGCTGCCGTCCACTGGGCGGCCAGGCGGCCCTCCTCAAAGAAGAAATAGCGGTCCGCCAGGTCAGTGATCCAGGCCAGGCGATGCTCGGCCAGTACGATCGTAACACCCGCTGCTTTCATGGCGGCGATCATATCGTGCAGCTGCACGATGGCCCCGGCATCCAGGTTGCTGGTGGGTTCATCCAACACCAGCAGGCGGGGGCCGAGCATACAGGCAGCTGCAAAGGCAATGCGCTGCTTCTCGCCGCCGGACAACCGGAAAATACTGCGGTCCATCAGCTCCGTCAGGCCAAACCGCCGGGCACAGTCCTGCACACGGCTGCGGATCTCGGCCGAAGGCATGCCTGCATTCTCGCAGGGGAAGGCCAGTTCGGCGGTGGTATCCACATTAAAATATTGGGTCTTGGGGTTTTGGAACACGCTGCCTACCAGCGGCACGTATTCCTCGATGGCAGCAGTGCTTGCCAGCAGATCGCCCACGCGGCAGCTGCCCAGCATTTGGCCGGGGAAAAACGCCGGGGCCAGCCCATTGAGCAGCCGCGTGAAGGTTGTTTTACCGCAGCCGCTTTTGCCGCACAGCAGTACACACTCCCCTGCCCTGATGGACAAGGTAATGCCCTGCAAGGCCGGGGTCTCGCTGCCCTGGTAGGTGAAGCCGACACCGTTTGTTTCCATCAGCGGGGCATGGTTCTTGGTTTCTGCCATCACAACACACCTCCCCAGAAAAGCAGCATCGGCAGTGTACACAGCATCGGATAAATAAAGTCCGCCGCTGTGGGCCGCAGTTCGATCATGCTGGTGTGCCGTCCCGGCAGGCCGATGCCTTTCGTCAGCGCCGCGACCGAGAGGTCCTGCGCCACGTTGTTGCCGTTCATCAGCAGCGGCATCAGAATGTACTCCAGCGATTGTGCCGGGTGGAGCAGCAGGGCCGCCTTGCCTTCGGCAATACCACGCAGGGCCATGGCGGCGCGGATCTGGCGGTAATCTTCCCCTACTGTGGGGAAAAAGCGGATGACCACCGCGCAGGGGATGATGACGCTTTCCGGCACGTGCATGCTGCGCAGCGCACAGACCAGTTCCCCCGCCGTGGTGGTGGAAAACGCATAGGCCCCCGTGATGATGCAGGGCACCATCATGCGGATGCCCACCGAGAAAAGGGCTACCACATTCAAAAGCGGGCTGTCCCCGGCACGGGGCACGGCCCAGATGTCCAGTACCAGCAGCACACCGTAGAGCGCCGTCAGCCGCAGCCCGGCCGCATAGCGCCCGGAGAGGAAAAACAGCAGCAGAAACAGCGCCGACATGAGGGCCTCGGCTGCCAGGCTGACATGGAAAAAGAGCATCAGGTTCGCCAGCAGCAGCAAATACAGCTTGGCGCGCGGGTCCATGCGGAACCGCATTATACAATACCTGCCTTGGCAAAGTGCTTTTTAATCATCTTTTGACCAAACAGTCCGCCGATGACCGCGCACACCAGAATAGCCGCCAGGCAGACGATAAACGTACCGGTATTGATGGGTGCAAACAGGGCATCAATGTAGGCCGCATCCTTGCCGCGCGCCTGCAGGGCAGCTACGTAGGCATCTTTCATGAACCACAGTGGCAGGATGGGGCCGGTAAGGCCGTAGGAAAACAGGATATAACTTACGAACAACAGCTTGCGGTCATGGTATTTGCCCAGCGATGCCACCCAGTCGGCCAGGATGCCGAACAGGATGTTGGCGGCAAAGGAGAGCACGAAGTGGCCGGAGACAAAGAAGAACAGCCCCATGACCAGACCCATGATGGTGATGCCGCCAAACTTTTGCAGCTTGGCCGCCAGCAGCATATAAACGCTGCCGGAGATCAACGCCGCGATGGCGGGCAAAAAGATGTTGGATATACCCGGCAGCAGCAACGCGCTGGCAAAGGTGGCGATGGTGACCAGCACAAAGTAGATGGCCGTAAACACGCCGATGGAGATCAGATCCGGGATGGTAAGTTTGTTGGTGGATTGCATAAGTACCCCTCTATAAAGTTAGATTCAGCTAACCCTTATCACATAAAAATTCCCTGCACGTAAAGTGTAGGGAATCCGGTTAGCTGTAAAGCATAGTTAGTGTAACATAACTATGTGTTTTTGTCAAGTATCGTCAGGTTTTTGGGGGGTGGCATTTTCTGGCTGTTGGTGGGTCCAGCGCAGGATTTTTTCCGCCATGCGATCCGGGTCCACCGGCTTAGCCAGGTAGTCGTTCATGCCAGCGGCCTTGCACTCCTGTGCGGCCTCCTTGGTATCCTGGGCCGTCATAGCCAAAATGGGCACACCAGCCGCCGGGTACGGCAGGGCGCGGATCATCCGTGTGGCCGTCAGGCCGTCCATTACAGGCATCATCACATCCATCAGCACCACAGCAAAGCGCTGCGGCTCTGTTTGCACCTTTTCTACCGCTTCCCGGCCGTTCCACGCCTTGGTCACGGAGGCACCGCGCTCCGTCAGGTAGAATTCGGCGATTTCCATATTGATCTCATTATCCTCAACCAGCAATATCTGCACCCCGGTCAGTTCGCGGGATTTGTCCGCGCTGATCAGTGCCAGCGTTTCTTCCTCCTGCGCGTCCACTGTAAAGGGCAGGCGGAATGCGAAGGTCGTGCCCTGCCCCAGGGTGCTGCTTACCTGGATGGAGCCACCCATTTTGTCCAGCAGTTCCTTGACGATGGACATGCCCAGGCCGGTGCCCTTGTACTGGGTGCGGGCATCGGATTTTTCCTGCGTAAAGGGGCGGAACAATTCATTCTTTACGAACTCCTCGCTCATGCCCACGCCGGTATCGGTGATGGTAAACTCGTACCAGACGGTTCCGTTCTCACAGGAAAGCTCCTTGGTGTAGGTATCGATGCTGCCGCCGGGGCGGTTGTACTTGATGGCATTGCTGAGCAGGTTTACCATGATCTGCCGCAGCTGCACAGGGCAGCCAACCAAGTGCGTGTGGCTGCATTCCGGCTTGTGGCGGGTGTGGGTGATGCCGGTTTCGATCAGCTGGGCATCTACGAGGTCGGCGGCTTCTTTCAGCAGGGCTTTCAGTTCAAAAGGCACCTTTTCCAGCGTGGTTTCTTTGGATTTCAGCTTGCTCATGTCCAGCACGTCATTGACCAATGCCTGCAAGTGGCTGGCGGAAAGCTGGATCTTTTGCAGGCAGTCGTCCACGCGGGCTTCATCGTCCCGGTGGCTGCGGATAATATCCAGCATGCCCATGATGCCGTTGATGGGTGTGCGCACGTCATGGCTCATGCGGTTCAGGAATTCGGTTTTGGATTTGCTTTCGAAGTCAGCCTCCTGATAGGCAGCTTCCAGACGGCGGTTTTTCTGTTCGTCTTTCTCGTGGAAAGCCGAGGTATCTTTCAGCAGCGTGATACCGTAGACGATCGTCCGCTCGTGGCCCAGCTGGCGGTCGTAGACGGTATCTTCCGACATCAGCATGGTTTTCTGCAGCCAGATATGCCCACCATCGGCGGTAGTCTCCTGGTATTCGATGGTCACCTGCCGTTCGCCATTGCGGTAGCGCTCCAGCATCTTGGCCGAGGAATCCATAATGCGGAAGTTTTCCCGCGTGTCCGGGCTGACAATCTCGCTGCGGATGCGGCAATATTCATCGTAGGAGCAGGGCACTTCCACCTTGGCGTTGATGCGCTCCCGCGCGCCCTCGCGGCAAAAGATGTTCTCCACGCGGTCATGGGTCAGGTCCACGGTGTAGACAGCCTCGGCCATCTGCATCAGGGCATCCACGTAGTCACCGCTTTCCAGGATGGACTGTTTGACCTGCTCGTAATATTGGGTCAAGGGCTTTCGCTCGTTGATGATCTTCTCATCGCTGTCGCGGAAATACTCCACACCCAGAACGAAGTGGTGCAGTTTGCCATCCACCGCATCCCCGTACAGCGCTGTCAGGCGGCCACGACGAACGTTTTCTCCGTCCCTGCGTTGGAACTCCAGCACCAGCGGGGCATCCGGTTTTAACACCTGCTGCAGATTGGTAAGCTGCAGTGCGTCCCGCAGGGCAAGCCGCTGGCCTTCCTCACTCAACCGCCAGGCGATCTGCTCCGCAGCGCCGGTGTAGTTGCCGTCCGCTGCCAGGAAAGACTCTGTACCGGTGCGTAAGGTACGGTAACGGTCCTGCTGGGCATCGCAGTACAGGCAGGCCGAAAAGTGATAGCCCTGCTTTTTGACAAAGCTGAGCATAGCCAGATTGGTGCGATGCTGTTCCTCGGCCTCCTCCATCTTGGCGCGGTTTTTATCGATGTACATGTTTTTGTCGGCCTCGCGGAACAATTCCCGCATGGTGGGCGCTTCCAGGTCGGTGGAAAGGCCGCAGCCGACCGCATAATTCAGCGGCATTTCTGGGTGGTGCGCCGAGTAATCCTGGATATGGTGGTGGATCTGCTGCAGACAATGGCGCACTGCGGCATGGTCCATCCCGCGCAGGATCATCAGGAATTCGTTGCCGCCATCGCGGCCCACAAACTGTTCCTCCGGCGCTGCGGCGCGCAGCTGCTGGGCAAAGTTGCGGATGTATTCGTCACCCTTTTCGTGGCCCATGGTATTGTTGATGGCCCGCAGGTTGTTTAGGTCAAACACGCAGACGGCGACCTGCTCCCCGGCCGGGATGGTTTCTTCCCGGTTCAGCAGTTCCTCGCACTTATTTTTGTTGGGCAGGCCGGTGGCTTCGTCCTTATACACTTTGGTTTGCAGCATGCGGTTCTGCGCCGCAAATTGCAGCGCACGGAAAAGTTCAAACGCGATCAGCGCTACCAACGCAACGATATCCGCTACGGCTACGTTTTCCAGGCAGCTCAAAATCGTGGCGCGGCGCTGGGAGTAGGCCGCCGCCAAGCCGGTGGCTTCATCATCGCAGATGGCAAAAAAGTCCTCACTCTGCTGGATAATATCGGTCTGCCGATAGCCCAGTGTGCGCACAAGTTGGATTTCCTGTTTCAGTTCTTCAAACTCATCGGACAGTTCGGCCATCTTGTTTTGGAAGTTGACATCGTTCAGCCGCACCAGCTGCAACTCATCGCTGCCAAAGCGCAGGCCCGCGATAAAGGAGGTCACATCCTCGATCATACCGTCCTGCGGCAGGCCGGCATTTTCCAGCTTGATGATACGCTGTGTCTCGCCGCGCACCAGGCCCGCATAATTGACGACCCGCGCCGTGCCCTGGATCTGCCCCACCACCAGCATGATCGCCACGATCATGCCGATCAGGACGGTGGTCAGCACCATCATCAAAACACGCGAAATAGAGGCATTTTTCTGGGATGCCTTTTGCAAAATGTCACCCCCGCACCATAAAAGAAATTTATTCTGTTGTATCGAATTTTGTCGAAATAAGCAAGGTTTATGCTTTTATTAATGTACTTGTATTTATAGGAAAAGTTCACAAAGAAGCGTTTCCCCTTTTAGGGAAATCGACAATTTTCGTCAAGGATTGGCAAAAGTCCCATTTATAACACTTTAGCTGTGCTATAATAGCAATAGAAACCCAAAGGAGTAGGTGCAAAATGAACAGTTCCACCGCATTAGCCCGCATCAGTGAAGATGAACTACGTGTACAAACTGTCGCTGAGCATTTGCAAGCTACCGCGAAGCTGTGCGGGCAGTTTGCTGGCATCTTCGGTGCCGAACAAGCCGGATACTATCCAGGTTTACTGCACGACATCGGCAAGTATAGTACCGCATTTCAGTGCAGATTACAGGGTGGCCCCAAAGTCGATCATTCCACCGCCGGGTCAAAAGAAGCGCAGCTGCGTGGACAGCCCTACATAGCATTTGCTGTAGCTGGCCATCACACCGGCCTGCCAGATGGCGGAACTCGCAGTGATACCGATGCTGAGGGCACGTTTCTGGGCCGTATGAAGCGCAAAGTTGAACCCTGCAGCCGCTGGGAAGCGGAAATCACACTGCCTCCACTGCCTGCCTTACCGCTGTTTAAACAGCGGTACGAATTGGCTTTTTATACGCGAATGTTGTACTCCTGCCTAGTTGATGCCGATTATCTTGATACAGAAGCATTTATGGATGACACCCCATCACCGCGCGGTGGTTATGCCGCTATTCCTACCCTTCTGGAAAGGTTGAATGATTACATTGCTCCCTGGTGGACTCCCAAAAACGATTTGAATACGCAACGCTGCCAAATTCTGCGCACCTGCCTTGATACCGGTAAAGCCGGGTAGCGCGGTCTATATACATTGACTGTCCCAACTGGTGGTGGAAAGACAGTCGCATCCCTGGCATTTGCATTGTCGCTGGCTGCAGCCCAGGGTATGGACCGTGTGATTTATGTTATCCCCTATACCTCCATCATTGACCAAAATGCTGCCGTGTTTTCTGATATTTTGGGTTCGGAAAACGTTCTTGAGCACCACTCTGGCGCGGAATGGTCTGCTGATGAAAATATTAAGCCGACTGCCTACCGTAAAGCACTGGCTGCCGAGAACTGGGATGTCCCCGTTGTTGTCACAACTTCTGTACAGTTTTTTGAGTCGCTGTATAGTAATCGGGCATCCCTCTGCCGTAAATTGCATAACATCGCCAACAGCGTTATCATTTTTGATGAAGCACAAAGTCTGCCCGTCCCTTATCTGCGCCCTTGCGTGGCCGCAATTGCTGAGTTGGTTAAACATTACCGCACCACTGCCGTACTTTGCACTGCTACGCAGCCCGCCTTACAGCCACTGTTCGCAGAATTTGCCCCTGATTTGCCTATGCGGGAGATCATCCCTGACCCGGCAAAGTTATACGAAACATTCCGCCGCACTACCCTATATCATGCAGGGACGTTGAGCCAAGAGGCACTTGCTTCGCAGCTAACTGCTATGTCCCAAGTACTTTGTATCGTAAACTGTCGAAAAACAGCACAGGACCTGTGCAGCAATCTACCCGCAGAAGGCTGCTACTGCCTTACAACGTTGTTGTGCCCTGCCCACCGTAAGACCTTGTTAAAGGAGATCCGGCAGCGTCTGGCATCTGGGTTACCCTGCCGCGTTGTCTCCACCTCACTGATCGAAGCTGGCGTTGATGTGGATTTTCCCGCTGTATACCGTGAACTGGCAGGCTTGGATTCGATCCTGCAGGCTGCTGGCCGCTGCAACCGCGAGGGCAAACATTCCGCCAAAGAAAGCATCGTAACCGTGTTTACGCTGGAGGGCTTAGGTATCCCACCGATGATACGTTTAAACGCCGATACCGCTGAACGTGTACTACAACGGTATGCAGATCCTGCCGGGTTAGACGCAATTGAAGAATACTTTACCTTTTATCGTACGCTAAAGGGGGATGCGCAATTGGATGCTGCGCACATTCTCCCCGATTTCCAGGCCAAACTGATGCCTTTTGCCTCAACCGCTGAAAAGTTCCATCTCATCCAGGAGTAAAGCAAGACGGTATATATTCCACTGGACACTGGTGCGGAACTGGTAGAACAGCTTCGCGCCGGATGGCGCAGCAAAGCGCTGTTCCGCAAGCTTGGTCAATACGGAGTGCCTGTATACCCTGACCACCTGAAAAGACTTGAATCCGCCGGGGTTGTACAACAGTTGGATGAGGGCATCTGGGTGCTGGCAGATTTGCGATGTTATGATGATAAGATGGGGCTTTCCATTGACGTGGAAAGTGGAGAAGCATGGTTCATATAAATGAAGGGAGTTGATGTAAATGATCCAGTTAGAAGTGTGGGGGCCATATGCCCTTTTCTCACGGCCTGAACTGCATGTAGAAAGATGCTCTTACGATGTCCCCACCCCCTCAGCAGCACGTGGGCTTGTGGAAGCAATTTATTTTCACCCTGGCCTGCAGTGGCAGATCCGGCGTATTTATGTGCTGAACCCGATCAAATTTACAAACATTCGGCGCAATGAGGTAAAGAGCAAAATTCATGCTCCTGATGTATGCGGTGCCATGCAGGGAAATGGTAAGCCGTTATATCTTGCTGCCTCACAACAAATTGCGCAACGAGCCTCCATGGTTTTGCAGGATGTTCATTACGTGATCGAGGCCGAATTTACAATGACAGATCGTGCTGCCCCCAGCGATAATCCCGGCAAATTTCAGGATATTGTTACCCGCCGTATGGCAAAGGGACAGTGTTTTCATATGCCCTATTTTGGATGCAGGGAATTTCCCGCCTATTTTCGTGCCTGGTCTGGTGGGCCAATTCCTACAATTGATGAAACCCGTGACCTTGGGTTGATGCTGTATGACTTTGACTATTCTAACCCAAAGAACATTATCCCCATATATTTCCATGCAAAAATAGAGCATGGTATCGTGGATACCATGGATTGTGAGGTGTTCCGATGATCCTGCAAGCGTTGGTCCGTTATTATGAGGATCTGTTGGCGCACAATAAACTCAGTGCTCCCGGTTGGACAACTGAGAAAGTCAGCTGGGCCTTGGAAATTGCACAGGATGGCCAGCTTTTGGCGGTCTACAATGTACAGGCAGAGGAAACGCACGGGAAAAAGACCGTACAGGTTCCACAGTTGATGTCTGTACCGGATCGCTTGAAGCGTTCCAGCGGCATTGCTGCCAATTTGTTGTGCGATAACAGCAGCTATATTCTGGGTATTGATGCCAAAGGCAAGCCAGCCCGCAGCAAGCAGTGTTTTGATGCCTGCCGGGAGCGGCATCTTGAAATTTTTAAAGACACCCCTGGCAATGCAGCTACCGCTTTACGAAATTTTTTTACCCACTGGCAGCCCGAGTTTGCGTTCGAGAATGCTGTACTAGCCCCTCACTTGGATGAGATTCTTAAAGGCGGCAACATCGTTTTCATGGCGGAAAACGGTAGTTATCTGCAAAAAGACCCCGATATACAGGCCGCCTGGCAACAGCACTGCAGTCAAGACAACGGTGAACCGCCCATCCGCTGCCTTGTTACCGGGCAGCAGGCTCCTCTTGCCCGCCTGCATCCTGTTATCAAGGGTGTCGCTGGTGCTCAATCCTCCGGTGCATCCATTGTATCCTTTAACGCAGAATCTTTTTGCTCTTATGGGCACGAACAGGGCGCAAATGCCCCCGTTGGCACCTATGCAGCCGCTGCCTATACACAGGCGCTTAACTACCTGCTTGCTGATCGTGACCATGTATAACGCATTGGCGACACGACCGTGGTCTGCTGGTCTGAAGGAGCAGAGAGTGCCTATCAGGATGCTGCTATGGCAGCTCTATTTGGCGTTGATGGTTTCAGCGATGAAGATCTGCATGAAATGCTGAAGAAACTTGCACAGGGTAAGCCTGTTGATTGGACAGGCATTACCCTCGATCCTGACACACACTTTTATGTGCTGGGGCTGGCTCCCAATGCAGCGCGCCTGTCCGTACGATTCTTCTGGCAGGACACCTTTGGCACCCTGGCCAAGAATGCGCAGCGACATTTTGACGACCTTGAAATCAAACGCCCCATCTATGATAAATCTCTGACATTGCCGCTGTATTGGCTGTTGCGAGAAACGGTAAATACCAAAGCGGTCAATTCCTCCCCTGCCCCGCAGCTGGCCGGTGACACGCTGCGGGCGATTCTAAACGGAAGTCCCTACCCAGCCACATTGCTGAATGGTGCCACCCTTCGTATCCGCGCAGAACATACCGTAACCCGCGGCCGCGCTGCTATTCTGAAAGCCTACTATTTACGCAAATCTGACCCATGTTGTCCAAAGGAGGTACTAACCGTGGAACTTAACAGAAACAGCCATTATCTGCCCTATGTACCGGGACGCCTGTTCGCAGTACTGGAAGCTGTGCAGGATGCTGCGAATCCCAATATAAACGCAACCATCCGGGACCGGTATTTCAATTCGGCCGCATCCACCCCATCGAATGTATTTCCCACTTTAATTAAACTAGCGCAGAAGCATCTGCAAAAGATGAATGATAAACAGGAAGTATATTACAGCCGCCAAATCACTGACCTGATGGGCCGTATACAGCAGCCGTTCCCAAAACGGATGACTCTGCCGGAGCAGGGCGCTTTTGAACTCGGCTACTATCATCAGACGCAGGAACGATTCACTAAAAAAGAGGAGGTTTAACCTATGTCCGAAGTTATTAAGAACCGCTACGATTTTGTTATCCTATTCGATGTTGAAAATGGCAATCCCAATGGTGATCCTGATGCTGGCAATATGCCCCGTGTTGACCCCGAGACAGGCCTTGGCCTTGTGACGGATGTCTGCCTGAAACGTAAGATCCGCAACTATGTGGAGATGGTGAAAGAAAATGACCCCGGTTACCGCATTTATATTAAAGACCAGGTTCCTTTGAACCGCAGCGATGCCGAAGCATTGGAATATCTGGGCATTGATAAAGATTTGAAAGCCGCAAAGAAAAACGATCCACCGATCGATGGAAAGATTCGTGACTGGATGTGCGCCAACTTCTATGACATTCGCACTTTCGGTGCCGTTATGACCACCTTTGTCAAGGGTGCGCTAAATTGCGGCCAAGTACGCGGACCTGTTCAGCTGGGTTTTGCGCGCTCGATTGATCCTATCGTGCCCCAAGAAGTCACCATTACGCGTATCGCTATCACGACCGAGGCCGACGCAGAAAAGAAGGGTACAGAGATGGGGCGTAAGTATATTGTGCCTTACGGACTCTACCGTGCAGAGGGCTTTGTTTCTGCCAATTTGGCGCGCAAGACTACCGGCTTTTCTGAGGATGACCTCCAGCTCCTTTGGCAGGCAATTTTGAATATGTTTGAAAACGACCATAGTGCTGCCCGCGGGAAAATGGCTGTACGGGAGTTGATCGTGTTCAAACATGCTTCCGAGTTGGGCAATGCACCGTCTTATAAGCTGTTTGATTCTGTACATATTGCACGTAAAGATGGAGTTGAAGTTCCTCGCAGCTACAATGATTATACTGTCACAGTAGAGGAATTGCTGCCGACCGGCGTTACATGTGAAAGGATGTCCCAATGAATGCCCCGGACGACTACTTGCTTATGTCTGGCATCCAGCATTTCTGCTTTTGCCGCCGGCAATGGGGACTTATCCATCTGGAACAGCAATGGTTGGAAAATCAGCGCACGGCTGAAGGCCGCCTTGATCATGCGCGCTGCCACAATGAACATTTGACAGAAAAGCGCGGTGATTTGTTGATCGTACGCGGTATGCGTGTGATAAGCCACCAGTTGAAATTGACTGGCACATGCGATGTTGTCGAATTCCATGCCGATGCTGCAGGTGTGCCCTTGCAAGGACATAAAGGTCTTTGGCTGCCAATGCCTATTGAGTACAAGCACGGTGCGCCAAAAGAATCCGATGCTGACAGGTTGCAGCTCTGTGCACAAGCTATCGCCCTCGAAGAAATGCTCGTCTGTCAGATTGAGCAAGGCGCACTGTACTACGTTGAAACACATCGCCGCGAAGTTATACCTATAACGACAGCATTGCGCGAAAAGACACGCTCTATGGCTGACGAAATGAACCTCTATTTTTCCCGTGGCCACACACCAAAATCCAAACCCGGTAAGCATTGCAACGCCTGTTCCTTAAAAGAGATATGCCTACCCGTTTTATATCAGCGTACTGATCCTGCTGCTTATTTGCGTGCGCATATCGATGAGGAGGTAATACCATGAGACAGCTGCTTAACACCCTGTTTGTACTAAGCGCAGACAATTACCTCTCTCTGGATGGTGAAAATGTTGTTGTCTCCTGCGACAAGCAGGAACGGGCGCGTTTTGCACTGCATACTCTTGAGGGAATCGTCTGCTTTACCTACGCCGGTGCAAGCCCTGCCTTAATGGGTGTCTGTGCACAGCGTGGCATCGATCTATGCTTTTTCTCCCCAACTGGAAAATTTTTAGCCCGTACGGTAGGTATAGAGCGCGGCAACGTACTGCTGCGGCAGGCTCAGTACCGCATAGCCGATGATCCCTGGCAAAGCTGCCGCCTCGCTCGCGGTTTTGTTTTAGGTAAAGTCTATAATGCTCGTTGGGTGTTAGAACGTGCCACCCGCGATCATCCTCAACGTGTTCCTGTAGAGAACTTAAAGCACACGGCAGCCCAGTTGGCAGCCGCCCTAGCATTGATCGAAGCTTGTGAGGATCCAGCCCAATTGCTGGGGCTGGAAGGAGAAGCCGCCCAGCGGTACTTTGATCAATTTGACAGCCTGATTTTGCAACAGCATGATGCCTTCACTTTCAAATGCCGCAGCCGACGCCCTCCTCTAGACAATATCAATGCCCTGCTTTCTTTTGCTTACAGTATGCTGGCACGTGATTGCGCTGCTGCACTGACTGCTGTTGGTTTGGACCCGTATGTAGGCTTCTTGCACCGTCCCCGTCCTGGCCGCCAGAGTCTCGCCCTTGATTTGATGGAAGAATTACGCACTGTTTATGCTGACCGGTTTGTTCTCTCTTGCGTAAACCAAAAAATACTGACCGCCAAGCATCTGCAAAAACAAGAGAGTGGTGCTGTGTGGCTAACAGATGAAGGTCGCCGTTCTTTTTTCAAAGCCTGGCAAAGCAAAAAACAAGAACAGATTACCCATCCATTTTTAAAAGAAAAGTTACCCTGGGGACTTGTGCCTTATGTACAGGCCCTGTTACTGGCTCGCACCTTGCGCGGAGATTTGGATGTATACCCACCATTCTTTTGGAAGTGAGGCGTTCTCCATGCTCATACTTGTAACCTATGATGTGAACACTGAAACCGCCGCAGGTCGTAAACGCCTGCGTAAAGTTGCCAAAGCTTGTGTAAATCACGGCCAGCGGGTGCAAAACTCTGTGTTTGAATGTCTTTTGGACGCTGCACAATATACGGTATTCAAAGCCACCCTCATTGGGATGATTGACCCCGAAGCTGACAGCCTTCGTTTTTACCAGCTGGGCAATCATTACAAAAGCCGCGTTGAACACTTTGGCCGCCACCCTGAATTTGCACAGGATGGTATTCTCATGCTATAAGTGCGAAGCAGAAGATAACACAGATTTGCCTGTGGGTTCGCACCAAAATATTTGGACAACAATCAGCGTGATGTGTAACCAGTTATTCGTAAATCTTTTTACTCACTGTATTTTATAAAATGAAAGGAGAATTTTGTCTCATTTGCGCAAAAATGCAACTGATTTTAGTGCATTTTTGCTGTCGCCACCCATACGGGTGGCGTGGATAGAAATCTTTTATTCCAGAGCAGTTCACAAAGGTTTGGGGTCGCCACCCATACGGGTGGCGTGGATAGAAATATCCAATAATTCACCTGCAAAAACCAGGCAATCGTCGTCGCCACCCATACGGGTGGCGTGGATAGAAATGCCGGATATCACGATCAGCTCCACCAACTACGCTACCGTCGCCACCCATACGGGTGGCGTGGATAGAAATAGGTAGCGCCCGTCCTTTTCGCGGGTGTTGATCCAGTCGCCACCCATACGGGTGGCGTGGATAGAAATGTCAAGTGACTTGATTTTTATATAAAATGATATATAGTCGCCACCCATACGGGTGGCGTGGATAGAAATATCGAGACCAGGCTCTCCACATCGATGTTCTTGCCGGTCGCCACCCATACGGGTGGCGTGGATAGAAATCAAATATTTAGGATTTTCAACTTCAAAGCCATTAGTCGCCACCCATACGGGTGGCGTGGATAGAAATGCCGAATTGCTCATACAGCATCGTGCTGCTTTTCGTCGCCACCCATACGGGTGGCGTGGATAGAAATTTGGGCATTTTTGATTATGTTGCCGCTGTTTATTGCTGTCGCCACCCATACGGGTGGCGTGGATAGAAATTTTTTGGCAGCAGCTTTTACTTCTGGAACAATTTGTCGCCACCCATACGGGTGGCGTGGATAGAAATTTCCACGGTCAGGAAGTCCACCCGCATCCACTTTGTCGCCACCCATACGGGTGGCGTGGATAGAAATTGTAATGGTGTTTCCCATCACTTCATACGTATCTTCGTCGCCACCCATACGGGTGGCGTGGATAGAAATACCAGCAACATAGCGATATTTCTTGGTGTCAACAAGTCGCCACCCATACGGGTGGCGTGGATAGAAATTGTGCAATGTTCCAGATATAATCACGTACAAACACAAGGTCGCCACCCATACGGGTGGCGTGGATAGAAATTAATATTTATGAAACAGATATGAAAGAAATTAAGTCGCCACCCATACGGGTGGCGTGGATAGAAATACAGGTGCCCCGTCATAGGGGCGTAAAATCCAAGTCGCCACCCATACGGGTGGCGTGGATAGAAATACAATAACGCGGCGGCTCTTGATCGCCGTGTCGTTCGTCGCCACCCATACGGGTGGCGTGGATAGAAATATTATGAGGTGATACTATGGCATGGTTTGACCCGTCGCCACCCATACGGGTGGCGTGGATAGAAATCAAAAAGCAAGCTTACCGGCTACGGCATTATTCAGGTCGCCACCCATACGGGTGGCGTGGATAGAAATATGTATGCGGATACAGACAGCTTGCATGTGCTAGGTCGCCACCCATACGGGTGGCGTGGATAGAAATCGCTTCCGCTGTTGGTTGTTTTATCTGTACTGCTAAGTCGCCACCCATACGGGTGGCGTGGATAGAAATATAGATTTTGCCGTGGGTGCGAAAAACTTCAAGCGTCGCCACCCATACGGGTGGCGTGGATAGAAATCGTTGGCATTGGAGGGCTTGCAGGGGACGCAGAAGTCGCCACCCATACGGGTGGCGTGGATAGAAATTACAATGCTACATCTGCTACAAATGCGTGTAGCAGTCGCCACCCATGCGGGTGGCGTGGATAGAAATTGGCTTTCTTAGGACGTAGCACCTAAGAAAGCCGTCGCCACCCATGCGGGTGGCGTGGATAGAAATCCCGAACCGACCACGCTCGAAACGTGCGCTCTCGGTCGCCACCCATGCGGGTGGCGTGGATAGAAATTGGACAGGGCTGCGCATTGGTGAACTGCTGGCCATCGCCACCCATGTGGGTGGCGTGGATAGAAATAATCACTTGCTTTTTGGGGAATAATGAACGATTCCAAAACAAAGATGGCATATTTAAAAAGATTGGGGATTCTGGCTGGCATAGACTACCCGTAGGGTAAGTTCGGATTCGGCTAAAGGGTGTGCCGTAGAGCATTGTTTTAGCATTCTCAACTGCTACAAGTCTTTGCATATATGTAGTTGAATCATCATGTACCGGTTGCTACGACGGTAGTTTAAGAAGTAACCTCGCCAATCTGAAGAGTTTTTACTTGATTTATTTCGTATATAAATCACTGATGCAAAAACAAAATCCGAACCTATTCTCATAGAGAGTTAAGTTCGGATTATGCTGTCCTGGTGACCCCTGCGGGAGTCTCCCGCGCCCTAAAAATGCCCCACTGAGGCGCATTTTTGCCCGCGGGACGCTGGCCGCGGGGCCCGGGCTGTTTGATTCCCGCACTCCCCTACTCCATAAAAATATACAACAAAGAAAAAAGCCCAACCTCTTGCAAGGTTGAGCTTTTTTATGACCCGTGAGGGAATCGAATTCAGCTTTTATACATCACACAGTTGTTTTTCTTCGTTCCGATGTGCAATCAAGTGTTTTGTATTGTCTATAACCTCCTCACATGGTATTCAACTTGGTATAAAAATGTAGTATTTCCCACTCTTCCCTCTTTCTGCAATTCAGCGCAGAAAGGGGGATTTTTTAATTGTAATCATTTTGTAATCAAGTTTTGCTCCAAAATCATGTTTTTCACTTTGGTTCAAGGTTTTGCCGTTGGTATAGTACCATCGTCAAGAAAAAGGCACTTCCACCAAGGAGAAACAGACATGGGTAAGCCACACATTAAACCGTACAAAAAACTACACGCCAGAATCATTATAAATGATGAAACCGATTCGAGTATAGCTGCTAAAGTCGATCTATCCCAACAACAAATGTCCGCTCGTATGTCAGGACTTTGCTCATTCAGCGTAGTAGAAATGGCACGAATTGGAAAGGTGTTAGCTTTCACCCCAGAAGATTATTACCACCTTTTTATCCTACCAACCATCACACTCAAAGGAGAACAAAATGAATAACAATGAAGTTTACACCCAAAAAGATTTGATGACAAAAGTACGCTCTCGTCCAACTGGTGGATACCGTTTATGCAAAATTTAACTTCAACCAAAATTGGAACTATGATTTTTTACATCATCAACACTTTTGGTGACGGCTTGAAGCGTATCGCTTCCTCATTACCTAAAAAGATTTTCTATATTGCTCTTGCTCTACTTGCTCCATTTTCACAAATTTTATTTCTCTCACGAAATCTGTTGATTTCCCTACGCCCCTGCTACGCAATTCTCGATATACTCTTAGCGACAATTTTGGTTTTTCTCTTTTCTGACCTACACCGCCTTTCCACACTTTATAATTTCTCAACCATTGGCTTCCATAACAATGCAGGGGCTTGCCCTTGGCTTGTTAGTCGCTCCACATCAGACGGTGTGACTACATATATTTTCTATTGCCGTGGTCTTCCGCTTGATTGCTGGAACGAGTGCAAGAAAGATTTAGAGTCAGCTTTCGATTGCCACATACTAAGCATCAATTATGCAGACGGTTCAGACAATTTATTTGAAGTCAAAATGTTTCCGGCGCGCGGTGCGCTCCCCACAAAAATATCTGCGCCGCAATTTTCTTCAGACGATTTTGTTGTCAAGTTGGGCGTTTCATTTGCTGGAGGATACTGCATCAACTTTAACGCCCTGCCGCACATGCTGATTGCGGGCGCAACTGGTGGCGGTAAAACAATTTTATGCCGTTGGATTATCTACCAGCTTGTCAACAAAAATGCACTCGTCTACTTAGCTGACCAAAAAGGATTCGTTGATTATCGTGACCTACGCGGAGACTGTCGCTGTCTCGATAGCAATGACAAAATCATTGATAGCCTGCAATCAACCGTTAACGAAATTACTCGCCGAATGGAGTTGTGCAAACAAGCCAATGTTTCAAAAATTTCTGATTATAACAACCTGCCCGATGTTGAGCAACAGCCGCCAATTTTTATTATCATCGACGAGGCCAATTGCCTGCTAGACCCAACAGGTAAAAGCAAAGCGGAAAAGGATTTCATTCAAGGAATCGTTCAACACCTTTTAACGATTACCCGCCTTGGTCGCGCGGCGTATGTGCATTTAATCTGTATCTGCCAGCGTAGTGACGTCAACAGCATTCCCGATGCACTCAAAGCTAATATGGAAATCTGTATCACTTCGCACTGTGCGGATAAAGAGAGCAGCATGACGATTCTAGGTACTTGCGATGCGGCGAATTTGCCCAAGATTCCGGGGCGCTTTCTTGCGTCCGATGGCACTGAATTTCAAGCCTACAACTTTTCTTGCCCACCGGGAAGAAATTTGTAAAATGTCCATCTTCTAATTAGTTACACGTCGGGCGCGAGGATCGCGCCCGACACTTTTTCTGCTTTTCTTTAACTTTCCGTTCCAAAGTCCCTATATATGTATTGAATCTTTCCCCCCTATGTTATAATGCAATCAAAAACGAAAGGACGTGTTAGGGATGAAATCTATCCGACAAAAGCTCACGGCGCTTTCTATGTCTTGCACGTTGATGGTTAGTCTGGCGGGCTGTGGTGTTAATGTGACAGGTGTTGCGTTAAATCTCCCGAACAGCATGGAAAAAGGTTCGACCCGCACCGCCACACCGGAGTATACTTTTGATGGCGCAACACCCGAAAGCGCTACCCTCTCTAAGAAGCTGGACATGAGCTATACTTCCAGCGCCCCCGCCGTTGTGATGGTTGATGAAAACGGCAATATTGCCGCCATCAGCGCGGGTACTGCCGAGGTCGCACTTATCCAGCAAGGACGGTAAAATCACCGCCAGTAAAACGATTGAGGTCGTTGTCACGCCTACTGACATTACCACAACGGAAGCGCTGACGCTGACGGCAGGCGAAGCCGCCACGCTGGAAACCTCTGTTGCGCCAGACGATGCGACACACGTTACCATCAGCTACACTTCTTCCGATGACGCTATTGCAACGGTCAGCGATACGGGCGAGGTCACAGCGGTGGCGGCTGGCGATGCGACTATTACCGCCGCTGTTGACGGCACAGCACTTTCTGCTGACTGCAAGGTCACGGTCTTGCCTGCCATTGAAAGTGTCGAACTGAATCATACCACGCTTTCCTTACAGCCAAAGAGCACAGCGCAACTCACCTACACTGTAACCCCCGAAGAAGCCCTTGCCGATACTGTCACCTACACCAGCAGTGATGAAGCCCATTGCCACGGTGGACGCAGATGACAATATTACCGCTGTTGCAGATGGTACAGCGATTATTACCGTTGACGTGAACGGCGTGACGGCTGAATGTGAAGTTACAGTCAGCACTAAAGTGGCCAGCACACCAAGCAAGACCAACGGTTGAAATGGTAGTGCGTCCAGCAATGGGAATAATGACACCTCGTCCACCTATGATCGTTCGCAGGCTTCCGAATCCCAAGCAGCGCAATCTGGCGCAACGGCCAGTTTTAAATATGGTGGTGTTCCATTTAGTGTGGCAACCAATGATAACATTTGGGCCATTGATAGTAGCGATTCTGCATATTGGGCATGTGCCAACAACATCAATGCTATGCGTGCGGCCGCTGGACTCCCTGCACTTACGGTAAGTTCTTCGTTGTCTAGTATTGCAACCAGCCGTGCAACTAATATCATGGCTACCGCCGATTTTAGTCACAACGGTCAACAGACGGCGGGAGAAATTCTTGAAGCAGGCGCGGGTAATGCATCTGTCGCCTGCCAAAATTGGCAGAACAGCTCCGGACACTATGCGCTGATTACCAACGCCAGCTTTACGCAAATGGGCATTAGCTGTGCCTTCACGCGCGATGGCTATACATGCTGGTGCGTGACTTTCTCCTAATCTGCGCATAACCCCATAAACCACAATCTCCCCTTGCCCATCACTCGCAGGCAGGGGGAGATTTCTTTTTCAAATTGAAAAAAACTATCCCATCGGGATATGCTTTCTGTTTGTTCCGCAATCAGCTACCAAAAGCGAATGAACCGGCTGTCAAGGGGTCGTTGAATACCGCAGCCCCAGTTTTCAAAAGCGAGAATATGCCGCGAAAGCCCCTTTACTGCCTGTTTGCTTCGCTTTTATAATACGTGCGGGAACAACAGACGCGTCCTCTCCTCTATTCCGCCCTCTTGACAAAATTACGCGAGTGTGGTAAAAGTGTAGTATACGCAATGTAGGCAAAGAGAAAAGCACCAAACCCAAACGAATAATCGTCAGATTTTGGTGCTTTTAGCAAGTGACCCGTGCGGGAATCGAACCCACGTTAACGGCGTGAGAGGCCGCTGTCTTAACCGCTTGACCAACGGGCCATATTAAAAGAGAAGTCGGCATCTACCTATTTTCACAGGCCGTCTCCAGCCAACTATC
>CAVKDR010000016.1:0-46446 GCA_963655125.1 Bulleidia sp. | reverse complement strand
GATAGTTGGCTGGAGACGGCCTGTGAAAATAGGTAGATGCCGACTTCTCTTTTAAACAAAGCGCCTTATCCCGCAAGGGGTAGGGCGCTTTTGCTTTTGTTATCGGAAGTTGCGTTGTAGGGGCGCACAGTGTGCGCCCGTAGAATCTCGTGTTACCGCCAAACTGCACGGGCGAACAATGTTCGCCCCTACATCTCACGCATGGTTGTTCGTAGGGGGCGGCATCCTCGACATCCTGAAGAACATAATGGAGTATTGCAACAAAAAATCCGCCCCATGGTGGAGCGGATACGATTACGCATGTGTATATGTATTCTGCCTAGGCTTATCCAGTTTGGCACCGTATTTGTTGTAGACATCCTTCAGGATGACGGTACGGCGGACCATGCCGATGAAAACGTTGCGGTCGTCTACTACCGGCACGAAGTTCTGGTCGATGGCGGCCTGCAGGAGACTGGGCATGTCGGTGGTGACGGTAACGGCCTTGTAGTCACGGCGGCGGGGGAAACTGGCGATGGGCACATCCTCGCTGGCTTCCAGGTCCAGGCCGTGCAGGTTCTTGATGCCCCACAAAATATCGCCCTCGGTGATGGTGCCCACGTACTCGCCGTTGCGTTTCAGCACGGGGATGGTGGCAAAGCGCTGGTTGGCCCATTTTTCCAGCGTCTGACGCAAGGTAAAATCCTCGTAAATGTACAAAACATCCTGTTTGGGAGTCAGGAAAAACAAAAGGTTCATGCGGAAATGGCACTCCTTTTCTGGTATGATGGGAAAGTTGTAACCGAATTGTCTTACTTTTAGTATATACGTTCGCAGCGCAGAAATTGTGAAGCGTTTGTTAAAAAAGCGTAACGGCACAATTTTATCGTAAAGCCACTGTTCAAGCGGGTAAAAAAGGTGTATAATTACAATGATTAACGTGGTATAGCCCACAAAGGAGGATCGCAGATGATCACCAAGGTCAATCCTTACGGACATATTTCTCTGACCAACGATTATTTCTCCGGCTTAGTGGAACAGGCCGCCAAGCAGTGCTACGGCATTGCGGCCATGGGCCAGGCCCCGGCCGAAAGCGTGGTGCGCAGCGCCCTGCGCACTGGCAGCCTGCCCCCCAAAGGCGTTACCGTAACGCAGGAGGAAGGCCGTCTGGTCATCGCACTGCATATCAAAGTGGGGTATGGTTTGAACATTTCTACCATTACCCAAAGCATTACCCACCGCGTAAAGGACGAAGTGGAACATGCCACCGGCCTGAAAGTGGCACGCATTGACGTGTTTGTCGACGATATCATTGCCGACTGATGGGCGTTTAACAGAAAACATGAGGTGTAATAAAAACATGATTACTGGCCAGACCCTGCGCGACGCCATTCTTTCCGGCGCCAACAACATTGCCAACCAGCGTGTCCGCGTGGACGAGCTGAACGTTTTCCCCGTGCCCGATGGTGACACCGGCACGAATATGAGCATGACCATCGGTGCCGCCCGCGGCGAGCTGGAAGCCCTGCCCGATACCTGCACCGTAGCCGAAGCCAGCAAGACCGCGGCTTCTGCCATGCTGCGCGGTGCCCGTGGCAACTCCGGCGTTATCACCAGCCTGCTGTTCCGCGGCTTCTCCAAGGCTCTGAAGGACAAGGATGAGGCCAGCGCCGAGGACCTGGCCAACGCCCTGAAGATGGGCGTTGAGGCCGCCTACAAAGCTGTTATGAAGCCCACCGAGGGTACCATCCTGACCGTCTCCCGCCTGGCTGCCGAGAAAGCCGCCGAGTGCACCGAGATGGAGATCCCCGCTATGTGGGATGCCACCCTCGCTGCCGGTCAGGCTGCGCTGGAGGACACCCCCAACCTGCTGCCCGTGCTGAAAAAGGCTGGCGTTGTGGACGCTGGCGGCCAGGGCATCATGTTCATCTTTGAGGGCATGAAGCAGGTTTTTGACGGCGGCGAGATCGTTGCCGGTGCCGAAGTGGCCGCCAAGCCGAAGGTCTCCAGCGAGGCTGCCGGTAAGGGCGTGTTCACCGATGACCTGATGAAGGTCGAGGACATCAAGAACGGTTACTGCACCCAGTTCCTGCTGCACAAGGACCCCGGTGCCAGCGTGACCCGCCTGCGCGCTTTCCTGGAGTCCAACGGTGACTCCGTTGTGGTCATCGAGGATGACGATGTGGCCAACTGCCATGTCCATACCTCCGACCCCGGCATGATGCTGAGCGAGGCCATCAAGTACGGCTACCTGACCAACTTCAAGATCGAGAACATGCACGAGCAGTTCCTGGCCCGCCAGAAGCAGGCCAAGGGCTTGGAGAAGCAGGCCGAAGCCGAGGAGAAGAAGGACAGCGAGTTCACCTACGCGGCCGTTGACCCCGAGCGTGAGTACGGCTTTGTGGCCGTTGCTGCGGGCGAGGGCCTGAAGAATGTGTTCACCGACCTGGGTGTTGACGCGGTTGTCAGCGGCGGCCAGACGATGAATCCCTCCACCGAGGACATCCTGGCGGCTATCCAGAGCGTACCGGCCAAGACTGTGCTGGTGCTGCCCAACAACAAGAACATCATCATGGCATCCGAGCAGGCGCAGAAGCTGGCCGACCGCAAGGTCATCGTGCTGCCCACCCGCACCGTGCCCCAGGGCATGACCGCCATGCTGAACTTTGACCCCGAGCTGAAGCCCGAGGAGAACGCCGTTGGCATGATGCAGGCTGCTGACCACGTGAGCACCGGCCTGATCACCTATGCTGCCCGCGACAGCGAGTTTGACGGCAAGCCCATCAAGAAGGGTGAGATCATGGCGTTGGAGAACGGCAAGATCGTAGCCACCGGCACCGACATTGTGAAGATGACCTATCGGCTGGCCCGTTCGATGAAGAAGAAGGACAGCCAGTTCATCACCGTGATTTCCGGCTGCGATGTCAGCGATGAGGATGCGGAAAAGACCACGGAGATGGTGCGCACCAAGTGCGGCAGCAGTGTCGAGGTCAGCCACATCAGCGGCGGCCAGCCGGTTTACTACTACATGATCAGTGTGGAGTAATTGACGTTATAACATTGTAAAAGGCGAATTTGGGGTGGATCCGAGTTCGCCTTTTTTGGTATATATTTGTTATTGATTTGCGGCAGGGTGGCCCCGCCTACCCTGCGGCGAGTAATGAATGTTATTGAAGGCTGTAGGGGCGAACAGTGTTCGCCCGCGGGGTCTCGTGTTACCACCAAACTGCACGGGCGCACAATGTGCGCCCCTACGACCCCTTAAAAAATGGTGCCGTAGGGAGGGGTCTTGACCCCTCCGCAGCAGCCTTGCCGTTACCACAACCCTACGCGTTATATAATGTAAAGTTCTTTGCCCCGCTTTCTTTCAAGAAAGCGGGAAACCCCGTAACAGAAAGGAGGTCCCGATATGGCGATGATCGATAGTTCTATCCAATACCTAAAAGGTGTTGGCCCGGCGTTTGCGAAAAAGTTTGAGAAGCTCGGCGTTACCACCATCCGGGACCTGCTGCTTTGCTACCCTCGCAAATACATCGACTACACCCAGCCCTACACCGTGGTCGGCGCGCCCTATGACGTGGACTGCTGCGTCCGCGCTACCGTGCTGCAAAAAGAACCGGTCCGCCGCATCAAAGGCGGGCGGGCGCTGGTGCGGGTGCTGGCCGCGGACGATTCCGGTGTGCTGGGGCTGTCCTGGTTCAACACGCCCTATGTGGCCGACAAACTCATCGTCGGCCAGACCTATTACTTTGAGGGCCGCATCGGCGGCAACATGACCCGCCGCGAACTGCTGCATCCGCTGGTGCGCACCGAGGCCCAGGTGGCGGCCTGCCCGTTCGTGGCCGTCTATCCCGGCACCGAGGGTCTGCCCGCCGCCCGCCAGGCATCCTGCGCCCAGGAGGCACTGCGGTACGTAAATGAACTGGACGACCCGCTGCCGCCGGAACTGCTGACCCGCTACCGCATGCCCACCAAGGCCCAGGCCGTGCGCAGCATCCACGCGCCCCAAAGCGCCGAGGACCTGGCCGGGGCGCGCCGCCGCCTGATCTTTGAAGAACTGTACATGCTGCAGATCGGCATTTTCCTGCTGCGCAGCCACGGGCGGCGCAAAACCAGCGCGCCGATGCACGAGATGGACCTCGCGCCTTTTTGGGGCAGTCTGCCCTACGCGCCCACCGGTGCACAAAAACGCTCTACCGAGGAAATTGTCCACGACCTGTGCGGAGAGGTGCCGATGAACCGCCTGCTGCAGGGCGATGTGGGCAGCGGCAAAACGCTGGTAGCGGCGGCAGCCATCTGGTTTGCCGCACAAAACGGCTGGCAGAGCGCCATGCTGGCCCCCACCGAAATCCTGGCCCGGCAACATGCCGCCACGCTGGCCGACCGGCTGGAACCCTTTGGTGTCAACGTCACGCTGCTGGTGGGCGGCATGAAAGTCAAAGAAAAGCGTGTCGCGCTGGAAGCCATCGCCGATGGCCGCGCCGGGCTGGTGGTGGGCACCCACGCGGTGCTGACCGATACGGTCGAGTTCAAAAACCTCGGTCTGGCCATCGTGGACGAGCAGCACCGCTTTGGCGTACGGCAGCGCGGCTTGCTGGCAGGCAAGGCCCAAAGCCCCCACCTGCTGGTGATGAGCGCCACGCCCATCCCGCGCACACTGGGCCTGCTGATGTACGGCGACCTGGATATCTCGGTGCTGGACGAACTGCCGCCCGGCCGCAAGCCCATCAAAACCTGGTTCATCACCGGCAAAAAGCGGCGGGACATGTACGGCTTCATCGAGAAGCAGATCGCCGCAGGGCACCAGGCCTATGTGGTCTGCCCGGCCATTGAGGAAAATGAGATGGATTCCGGGATGCAGGCAGTCAAAAAATATTATACCGATACCGTCTGCCCGCTGCTGCCCAACCGGCGCATTGGTCTTTTGCACGGCAAGATGAAGCCCAAAGAAAAAGACGAAGTGATGCTGAAATTCAAGGCGGGGGAGCTGGACGTGCTGGTCTCCACCACCGTTATTGAGGTTGGTGTTGACGTGCCCAACGCCACGGTCATGGTCATTGAAAATGCCGAGCGGTTCGGCCTGTCGGCCCTGCACCAGCTGCGCGGACGTGTCGGACGCGGTGCGGCGGATTCCTGCTGCATCCTTATTTCCGACAACGAGAACGATGCTGTCAAAGAGCGGCTGCGTTTCTTGTGCCACACAGCGGACGGCTTCGCCGTAGCAAAGTACGATCTCGAAAACCGCGGCCCCGGTGATTTCTTCGGCTCGGCCCAGCACGGTCTGCCTACTTTGCGGGTGGCGGACCTGGTGCAGGATACCCGCACACTGAAAGTGGCCCAGGAGGAAGCCAAGGCTCTGCTGGCCGTTGACCCCAACCTGGCAAAGCCGGAGCACCGTGCCCTGTCCGATGAGGTGGACCGCCTGTTTGCCACCGCAGGGGCCATGAATTGATTGCGAAAAAACGTGACCCAAGACCTTTTATTTTCCCTTTCAATTTGCTATACTAATACTGTATATCAACCAAAAGGAAACCATGCCTATGAAAAAGTTCTGCGCGGTGCTGTGCACCTTTGTGCTGGTGATCGTGCTGGGGCTGCCGGTGGCGGCGGAGGGGATCAACGGTTCGGCGGCGGATATTGCGCCGGACATCCTGGCCCCCGCGGCTTACGTGGTCAACCTGGATACGAATATCGTGGTCTACGAGAAAAACAGCGAGACCCCGCTGCAGGCCGCCAGCCTGACCAAGATGATGACGACCCTGTTGCTGCTGGAAAATTACCAGGATCAGCTGGACACCATCAGTGTGACGGCCCCCAGCTACATCTACGATTTGATCTGGGAAAAAACCACCAACGCGTCCACGGCGGACATTCGCAAGGGCGAGACCCAGACCCTGCGCAACCTGCTGTACGCCATGATGCTGCCCAGCGCCAACGAGGCCGCCTACATTGTGGCCGACTATATGGGCGGCGGCAGCATCGATAACTTTGTGGCGATGATGAACGAGGAAGCCGCCCGCATTGGCTGCACCGGCACCACCTTTGCCGACCCCTGCGGCCTGGACACCAACAATGTCACCACCGCCCGCGATGCCTACCTGATCTTGCGGGCGCTGACGGCCTATGACATCTTCGCCACGGTCGTGTCTACCCCCAGCTACGATATGGGCACCAACGACCGCTATGTGACCCCCGGCACCTATATCATCCAAAATACTGACAAGATGCTGAACGAGGGCAGCGCCTACTACCGCAGCTATGTGCGCGGCGGCAAGACCGGCAGCCTGGGCGAGTGGCAGAACTTTGCGGGCTGGCACACCCAGGACGGTATCAGCTACATCAGTGTGGTGCTCAACGTGCCGTATGAGGCCGACCCCGACCAGGCCCGCCCGGCCCTGTACGAGACCGCTAAGCTGATGGATGTTATCTTTGACTCTTTCACCATCGCGGCGGCGCTGGACCCCACCCAGCCCATCACCGAGATCCCGGTGGATTACGCCACCCAGTCCGACACGGTAATGCTTTACCCCACGGACAATATGATGACCCTGCTGCCCAAGGAGGGCGGCGCAGCCCTGACCGAGCAGACCTTCAACCTGCCCAAAAGCATCGCGGCTCCGGTCAAGCAGGGGGATGTGGTCGGCACGGTTACGCTGACCATTGAGGGTGAAGTCATCGGCACGGCGGACCTGATCGCCGGCAGCGATGTGGCCCGCAACCAGGTGCTGCACACCATCGCCCGCGTGGGCGAGTTCTTCTCCAGCACCTACTTTAAAGTTGTTGTTATGCTTACGATGATCGTCGTGGCTGTGTACGCGTTCCTGTTCGTTCTGGCGGCGGTAGGCGTACTGAAACCACGCAAAAGATCCTCGAAAAAGCGTACAAATAAATAAAGGGCAGCACAGCGCTGAAAATGGCGCGGTATTGCCGGTAAAAACCTCAGGAGGGGTTATCCATGTTAGACGTAAAACGCAACCTTACGACCATGACGGATTTCTACGAGCTGACCATGTCGGCCGGCTACCTGGATGAGGGGTATGTGGATAAGATCGCCGTCTTTGATATGTTCTTCCGCCGTGTGCCCGATGGCGGCGGCTACGCCATTATGGCGGGCCTGCAGCAGTTCATCGATGCCGTTGACCACCTGGAATTCACCCAGGAGGACATCGATTATCTGCGCTCCACCGGCGCATTCAATGAGCCGTTCCTGAACTATCTGGCCAACTTCAAGCTGCACTGCAACATCTGGGCCATCGAGGAAGGCATGCCCATCTTCCCGCAGGAGCCTATCGTCACCGTGGAAGGCCCGGCCATCGAGTGCCAGCTGCTGGAGACCCTGCTGCTGGTCACCTTCAACCACCAGTGCCTGATCGCCACCAAGGCAAACCGCATCGTGCGTTCCGCCGCCGGCCGCCCGGTCATGGAGTTCGGTGCCCGCCGCGCCCAGGGCTATGACGCTGCCTATTTCGGTGCCCGCGCTTCCTACATCGGCGGCTGCGGCTCCACCTCCTGCGTGATGGCTGCCCGCGACTTTGGCATCCCGGCCTCCGGCACCATGGCCCACAGCTGGGTGCAGATGTTCCCCACCGAGTACGATGCCTTTAAAAAGTACGCCGAGATGTACCCCGATGCCTGTGTGCTGCTGGTAGATACTTACAATGTGCTGCGCCACGGTGTGCCCGATGCCATCAAGGTGTTTGACGAGGTGCTCAAGCCCATGGGCAAGCGCCCCAAGGGTATCCGCATCGATTCCGGCGATATCGCCTACCTGTCCAAAAAGGCCCGCAAGATGCTGGACGAGGCCGGTTACCCCGACTGCACGATCTGCGCCTCCAACAGCCTGGATGAGTACATTGTCCGCGATCTGATCCTGCAGGGTGCCCGCGTGGACAGCTTCGGCATTGGCGAGAACATGATTACCGCCAAGAGCGACCCCGTGTTCGGCGGCGTGTACAAGCTGGCCGCTGTCAAAGAGGATGACGGCAGCTACACCCCCAAGATGAAGCTTTCCGAATCCGCCGAGAAGATGACCATCCCCTGCCTGAAGAAGGTCTGGCGTATCTACGACCAGGACGGCAAGGCCATGGCCGACCTCATCACGATGGCCGATGAGCAGGTCGAGACCCAGCACGGCATCACCCTGTTTGACCCCATCGAGACCTGGAAAGAGTGCACCTACGTCAACTGCACCGCCCGCTGCCTGTCCACCCCGATTTACGAGAACGGCAAGCGCGTCTACCAGTCCCCGAGCCTGGACGACATCAAGAAATTCTGCAAGGCCCAGGTCAACACCCTGTGGGACGAGGTCAAGCGCTTCGAAAACCCGCACCGCTACTACGTTGACCTCAGCCAGAAACTGTGGGATACCCGCAGCGCCCTGCTGAAGAAACTGTCCAAGTAAAACATTACAAATTGGTTACAATACACCCCTCCTGCACATACTATGGCAGGAGGGGTGTTTGCTATGTTGGAGACGATTGTACTGTTTGCCCTGGGCGGGGCCGGGTACCAGGCCATCGAACTTGCCTGGCGTGGCACGACCCACTGGACGATGTTTGCAGCGGGCGGGGGATGCCTTTGCCTGCTGCAGCAGCTGGCCCGGCGGCGCAGCCTGCCGCTGGGGGCGGCGGCTTTGTGCGGCGCGGCAGCCGCCAGCGGGGTAGAGCTGGGCGTGGGCCTTGGCTGCCGCTACCTTTTGCACCTGGCGGTGTGGGATTACAGCGCCCAGTGGGGCAACGTGGCCGGGCTGGTCTGCCCGCTGTACAGTTTTTACTGGTTCGTGCTCTGCTTTTGGGTGCTGCTGGTGCTGCGCGGGGCCGAGAATCTGCTTGAAAGACCGCTTTATCGTATCGCAAAACGGGCCGCCGAGCCTTAAAGTCCAAATTATGGTACTTGCCATCCTGTATAATGGAAGCATAACAAAGCTAAACCAAACAGGAAAGGCGGTACACACCATGACCCAGCAGTTTCGTTACGTAGCAGGCCACATCGAGGTTTATTCGGAGTACGGCGAGTTCCTTTTCTCGGCCGACACCATGCAGGAAGCATGGGAGGAACTGTCCGCGTAATGCGTACAGATGCAACCTAAAAATGTACAACATGCCGAAACAGTTTAAAATATACAAATAACTTTTGTAAGTTTGTACAAAATGCAACTTGCAAAAGACGGACTTATCGCATATAATAAAGACAGAAAAGGAAAGGCGATACCGCAAAAGGCCAAGGGCCTGCAGCGGCGGTACCGCCCCCCAAAAGACCCGCCAAAAACGGAAAGGAGATGGGTTATATGTTAAAGCTGCACACGTTAGCCGAATGGATGCATGGTTTCCTAGAACCTGCCCCGCCGTATGGCCTGCCGGAGGAAATGTATAACGACGTGATGCCGTCTGGTATCCACCGTTATAACCGTTATGGTGATGGTATGTAAGGTAAACCTATAAACGCGGTTTCCCCCAAACCGCAGCAGAGTAAAACCTCCCAGCAAGCAGCCGCCCGGTGCCGACACGCAAATGTCTGGCACCGGGCGGTTTTTGTCGTTACGCTTGCATTTTTAGGCTAAAAGGCGTATGATATAAACTGTCCTTTTATGACCCGGGGCGGAACATTGCCGCAGCCGCGCAGCGCCCGGCGCACCCCGGGCAAACTACACAATGGGAGACAGTTATGAAACTTATCACCTTTACCGTGCCGTGCTACAACTCGGCCGCTTATATGGACCACTGCATCGAGACCCTGCTGCCCGCTGGCGAGGAAGCCGAGATCATCCTGGTAGATGACGGCTCCAAGGACGATACCGGCAAAATCGCCGATGCCTACGCCGAAAAGTACCCCACCATCGTCCGCGTTATCCATCAGGAAAACGGCGGCCATGGTGAGGGTGTCAACCAGGGCATCCGCAACGCCACCGGCATGTACTTCAAAGTGGTGGATTCCGATGACTGGCTGGACACCGATGCCCTGGCCAAAGTTATGGAAGTGCTGCGCGCCCAGGCGAACGCCGAAAAGCCGGTGGACCTGGTCATGGCTAACTATGTGTACGAGCATGTGTCCGATAACACGCGCAACATCGTGGATTATACCGGAATCCTGCCCGAGGGCCGCGTGTTCAAGTGGAGCGAGATCGGCCACTTCCCGCCGAACAAAAACATCCTGATGCACAGCGTCATCTACCGCACCGAGGTCCTGCGCAAGTCCGGCATGGTGCTGCCCAAGCATACTTTCTACGTGGACAACATCTTCGTTTATCAGCCGCTGCCCGAGGTCGAGACCATCTATTACCTCAACCTGGATCTCTACCGCTACTTCATCGGCCGTGACGACCAGAGCGTCAACGAGAAAAACATGATCAAGCGCGTGGACCAGCAGCTGCGCGTCACCCGCATTATGATGGAAGCCGTGGACGTTTACGCCCTGCCCGTCACCCAGGACAAGCTGCGGGCCTATATGCTCAACTATTTCTCCATGATGATGGCGATCTCCAGCATCTTCCTGACGCTGGATGGCAGCCCCGAAGCCATGGAAAAGCGCAAGCAGCTGTGGGCTGACCTGAAAGCCCACGACAGCCGTCTCTACCGCCGCTGCCGTCTCTCGGTGGCCGAAGCCTGCAACCTGCCCGGCTGGTTGGGCTGCAAGCTCAGCATCGGCGGCTACCGCATCGCCCAAAAGCTGTTCAAGTTCAACTAAGGGGTGCCCATGAAGTACAAAACAATTTTATTCGATCTTGACGGCACCCTGACCGATTCCGCCCCCGGCATCCTCAACTCGGTGCGGTACGGCTGCCGCAAGATCGGCATCCCTGTGCCGGACGAAGCCACGCTGCGCCGTTTCCTCGGCCCGCCGCTGATCGATTCGTTCCACAACCTCTGCGGCCTGAATGATGCCGACACCGACCGCGCTGTGGCGGCGTTCCGGAAATATTTCCCTGACAAGGGCCTGTTTGAAAACGAGGTTTACCCCGGTATCCCTGCGCTGCTGGCCGACCTGCATGCCCACGGCTGCCAGCTGGTGCTGGCTACCAGCAAGCCCGAGGAGTACGCCCGCCGCATTATGGAGCATTTTGACCTGGCGCAGTACTTTACCGCCATCTGCGGTGCTACCCTGGATGAGACCCGCACCGATAAGGCCGAGGTCATCGCCTACGCGCTGGACACCATCGGCCTGACCGATAAGACCGGCGTGGTCATGGTCGGCGACCGCGAGCATGATGTGATCGGTGCCAAGAAGAACGGTTTGCCCTGCATCGGTGCTTTGTACGGCTACGGCTCCCGCGAGGAACTGCAATCCGCCGGTGCCGCCGCCATTGCGGACACGGTGGAGGACCTGCATAAACTGCTGACCGCCTAAAGGCACCCTTGTGTAAAGGGGGCTCCCGCGAAGCGGGTGGGGGATTGTCCCGCCTGCGGTATGTAGTGGTCTACACAGTAAGGTCACAATCCCTCCGTCTGCGCTAACGCGCAGCCACCTCCCTTTGCACAAGGGAGGCTTTGAACGCGCCATATAACGAACCCCCGGCTTGCACTTTTTACGGTGCAGGCCGGGGGTATTTGTCTATTCGCTTATTTCTGCGTCTTGATCTCCACGGTCCGGCCGCCCAGATTTTCGTAAATGCGGTGGGAGACCGAGAGCACCGTGCGCCCGGCGGAGGCCCGGCGCAATGCTTCCAGTACGCGGGCTTCCGTTTCAGCGTCCAGGTTGGCGGTGATCTCGTCCAGCAGCAGCACAGCGGGGTCCGCCGCAGCGGCGCGGGCGATGGACAGCAGCTGCCACTCGCCCTGGGAGAACATGCCCTCGCTGCACGGGGTATCGTACCCATTGGGCAGCGCTTCGATCGCCCCATCGATGCCTGCCAGCTGGGCCGCATGCCGGGCCATTTCGGCGGTGATCTGCGGGTCGCCCAGCGTGATCTGGTCCAGCACCGTGCCGGGCACACGGGCAAAATGCTGTTCCACACAGCTGATGCAGGTGCGGCGCTCCCGGTCAGTGATCTCCGCCACCGGCACACCGCCGATGGTGACGGTGCCGCTCTCGGCCGGGTACAGGCCCAGCAGCAGCTTGAACACGGTGCTCTTGCCCGCGCCGGTGCGGCCGATCAGCGTGACCTGCTCGCCCTGGCGTACCGTCATCGAGAAGTCGTTCAGCACGTGCTTTTCGCCGTAGCCGAAGGTCACGTGAGAAAATTCTACATCGCCCCGTGCTGCCTTAGCACGCTGCGCGGGAATTTCCCGCTCCGGCTGGGCCAAAAACGCATCGATGCGCTTAACGCCTGCCATGGCGGATTGAATCGTCTGGATCTCCATGCCCAGACTTTCGATAGGCGTGAAAATACGCGATATGTAGTTGATAACGGCCACCGATGTACCAACCGACATGCCGAACAGATTCAGCACCACCGCATTGCCGGAGGCCGAAAGCAGCATGACGATGCCCACCACTACGGCATTCAGCAGCAGCACAACGGGGGAGTAGATGGCATCGTAAAAGTTGGTGCGCTCCATGGCGGCGTAGCTGTCGCCGATGCGCTTGTCATAGCGGCGCTCCATGTAGGCTTCCATGCCCAGCGCGCGGATGGTGCGGATGTTGTGCAGCGTCTCCGGCACCTGGCCGGAAACGGCGGCCACGGCCCGGCGGTTGTCCAGCTGGGCGGCCAGCATCCGCTTTTGCACGTGGCGGGTAAACACCGCAAACAGCGGCAGCACCAGCAGCAAAATCAGCGCCAAGCCGGGATTTTTCACGGCAATGACCGCCATGATGGAGAGGATACGGCAGGCATCTGCCACCATGCTGATGATGCCGGAGGTGAACAGCGCTTCCACCGTGTCCACATCGCCGGAGAACCGCGCCGCTACCTCGCCGGGGTTCTGGTTCACCAGGGTGCTGGCGGGCAGCTGCGTCAATTTGTGGGACATTTCGGACCGCAGCGCGTGGGTCATTTTTTGCCCAAACAGCACCAGCAAACTTTCCTGGGCCGAGGACAGCACCCCCTCCAGCGCCAGGCTGGCAAAGTAGACCAGCACCGCCCAGATCGTCAGCGGCAGGCCCGCCGTCAGGCCATCGATGATCCGCGCCAGCAGCAGCGGCGGCAGCAGAGAAGTCACGACTGACGCAGCAACGCATAAAATCGTGCCAACGGTCAGCAGATGGTGCGCCCGGGCCGCCATGCGGATGGCCGCAAACACGCCGTTTTTATTGTTCGTTTTCATGCTGCTGCCCTCCTGTCTGGCTCTCGTACAACTGGCGGTAGGCCGGTACGGCTGCCATCAATTCCTCGTGGGTGCCCACGGTGGTTTTGCCGTCCTCCATAAAAATTACACGCTGCATCTGCGGAAAATGATACAGCCGGTGGGAGATCAAAAACACAACCTTGTCTTTGGCGTAGGTTTGCAGGTTGGCAAACACGGTGTCCTCGGTGCTGCGGTCCAGCGCCGAGAACGGGTCGTCCAGCACCAGCACCGGCCGGGGATGTGCCAACGTGCGGGCCAGCGCCAACCGCTGGGCCTGCCCGCCGGAAAGCCGTGTGCCGCTGGGGCCGATCACGGTGTCCACGCCCTTTTCCATAGCCAGCACTTCGTCTTTCAGCGCCACGGCGGAGAGGTACGGCATCGGGTCCTGGGCGCTGCCGCAAAGCACATTGTTTTGCACCGTGTCGGCGCTCAACTCCGGGTCATGACCCAGGTAGCCAACGGTGGCCGAGATCTCCCGCGGTGTCAGGGCAGAGAATTCCCTGCCGCCGAACCGGGCCGAGCCGTCATAGGCGTTCTCACACAAAAATACACGACCCAAGGTGGATTTGCCGCAGGCCACCGGCCCCGTGATGCCGATGATGTCCCCCGGATGGGCCGTCAGATTCAGCCCCGCAAAAATCGGTGCGTCCGTATAGGCAAAGGACAAATTTTCCAGCGTTACATCGGCGGGGGCGGGCACAGCCAGCTCGTCCAGTTCCTCCGGCAGCTTCATCAGCGGCTTGATGCGCTTCCAGGAAACTTCGGCTTTCTGCACCGAGTTGAACAGCTTTGCCACCTTGGAGGATTTCACCGTCAGCTTGGTAAAGCAGGAGAGGAAGGTGGTGAACGCCGCAATGTCCCAAACTTGCCACCCGGTGCCCAGCACGTTTTTGGCACCGAACCACAGGATGAACAACACGCCCGCCTCGGACACCGCCAGGTACAGCGGCGGCAGGGCCGACTGCCATACGTTGCTGCGCACGGCGGTCTTTTCGTAGGTGTTCAGCACGTCCTCGTACCGGTCCTCGCGGGCGGTCTCGCAGCCGTAAATGCGGTAGGTGGCGGCGTTCTGGGCGCGGTCCAGCGTGGCGGCGCTCAACGCACCGGCGGCCTTTTTGTAGGCAGCACCCTCGCGCTGCACCGGTTTTTTCATCCACGCCGCGCAGACGTAGGAGACCGGTGTAAACAGCAGGCTCAACAGCGCCAGCCGCCAGTCATACACCAGCAGCATGACAACGTAGCCCACCAGCGCCACGCCGGTATCAAAAATTTCGGTGGTGAATTTCCGCATGCCCTCTACGCAGTCGTCCACGTCGGAGATGGCTTTGGTCATCAGTTCGCCCGCACCCTCTTTTTCCAGCGCGGCGCGGCTCTGGCGCACCAGGTTGGCGTACAGGATGCCTTTCATCCGGCGGTTGATGTTGTTAGCAAAGCGGCGCACATAAAAGCGCTTGATGAACCGCGCCGCCTGCACCACCAGCGTGACCACAATGTAAGCCAGCACCAGCATAGCCATGGCTGCAGCGGTCTGGCTGCCGCCCAAGATATCGGCCAGGCACTGGGCCAGCCGCCCCTCAAACCAGGGGGTAGCCAGCAGGCCGATGTTGTAGATCAGGCCCGAAGCCGTGACCAGCGCCAGCGGCAGCCACTCCATGCGGAAGTAGGAGCCGATGCGGTCCGGGCGGAAGTTTTTGTCATTCTGCATTTTCAACTTCACCCCCTGCGGTTTGTTTAAAATGCGGGAACCCGGCGCGGCTCTCGGTCTTGGAGGCCGTGTACAGCTTGTGCAGTGTGGCCGCAAAAGCCGCAGCTTCCTCGGCAGGCAGGGCGCTGGTCAGGTACTCGTAAAATTCAGCCTCGATCTCCGCCTTGGAGGATTTCAGGCTCTCGGCTTTTTCGGTGGGGTACAAAAGCTGGCTGCGGCGGTCATTGGGGCTGGCCTTGCGTACCAGATAGCCTTTCGCTTCCAGGTTTTTGGTGCGCCGGGCAATGGCCGCCTTGTCGGCATGCAGCAGTTCGGCCAGCGCCGCCTGGGTGCAGCCGGGGTGATGCCGCAGCGCGTGGATCAGGTCGATCTCTGCCGTACCTACGCCCTTTTCCCGCAGGGTAAGCAGCACCAGCTTCTCCGCCTCGCGGGCAATTTTGGTGATTTTGCGTTCGGTAATATCCATAGGCCGCCTCCGTTTTTATAGGAATTGCGAAAGGCCCCCTTGTGCAAAGGGGGCTGTCAGCGAAGCTGACTGGGGGATTGTGACCTTGCGGATGAATCGACTGTCCCCCATGAGATTACAATCCCTCCGTCTGCGCTAACGCGCAGCCACCTCCCTTTACACAAGGGAGGCTTTTCAGCACTTCGATGTATCTACATCGTTGTACGTACAACCATTATAGTCCGATTCCCCCATTTGTCAAGAAATGTGAAAAAATTATCCCCGCTGCGCTGTACAAAAGAGCACAAAAAACAAAATAGGCATACCCAACTGCCCCAATTTGTGGTATACTTATTTTATATTATGGTTTAAGGAAGGGTTCCTGTTATGTATCAGATGGGTGACAGTAAATTGGAAGTTCGCGAACTGCTGGTCAAGGCGTTCGCTACTGCGTGGGAGGCCGGGGATAAAACCGTTGACCGCGATACGTATATCAACAGCAGCATCAACGTGATCGACTCTCTGCAGGTCGGCCCAGAGATGATCTATGGCGAGGAAGGCCAGGGCCTGCTGGAGGGCGAACTGGACCACCTGCCTGACCTGCTGCGCGCCGATGGTGCCTGGGTCTACTACGAGGTCCCGGCCGAGAACTTCTTTATCCTGACCTGGATGCTCGATGCCGAAAAGGCCGCCGAGAAAGTTGCTTCGCTGCAGGACGAGGAAGGCAGCCTGGCCTGCATTGTGGATCTTTCGCAGGAGTGGCACCGCGCTTAACACACCGCAAAACCAGGGAAAGGGGGACAGCACCATGAACCATGACGGCATCTATCTGCCGCGGGATGTCATCGGCCTTTTGCAAACACTGCAAAGCGCCGGGCACACCGCCTATGTGGTAGGCGGCTGCGTGCGCGACAGCCTGCTGGGCCGCACCCCCGGGGATTGGGACATCTGTACCTCGGCCCGGCCGGAGGAGATGCGCCGCCTGTTTGCCGACCACCAGCTGATTTTGACCGGCGAAAAGCACGGCACGGTGGCGGTGGTGCTCCACGGCAAACCCTACGAGATGACCACCTACCGCGTGGACGGCGACTACCACGACCACCGCCATCCCGATGCGGTGCAGTTTGTGGATGACCTGCCCAAGGACCTGGCCCGGCGGGATTTTACCATCAACGCCATGGCCTACGCCCCGGGCAAGGGGATTATTGATTTATACGGCGGGCGGGCCGACCTGGCGGCGGGGATCATCCGCTGCGTGGGTGACCCGGCCCAGCGTTTTGCCGAGGATGCGCTGCGCATCCTGCGGGCGCTGCGCTTTTCGGCCCGGCTGGGCTTTGCGCTGGACGAAGCCACCGCCCAGGCCGCCCTGCAGGCGCGGGATACGCTGCAAAGCGTGAGCGCCGAACGCATTTATACCGAGATCGATGGCCTGCTCGGCTCCCCCAACGCAGGGCCGGCACTGGCAAAGTACGGCGAAATTCTGGCCGGTGCGGTGCCCGAAGTGCAGGCCTGCATCGGCTGCACCCAGCCCGGCCGCTGGCATTGCTACGATGTGTGGCAGCACTCGGCCGTGGCGGTGGAAAAGCTGGACCTGCGCGGCCAGGATACCCGCGGTGCGCGGGTGTTGTGCTGGGCGGCGTTTTTGCATGACATCGCCAAACCCCAGTGCCGCAGCGTGGGCGCGGACGGTGCGGCCCACTTTAAAGGCCACAACCAGCGGGGCGCGGTGATGGCTCGCACGATTTTGCGCCGCCTGAAAGCCCCCGGCTATCTGATCGAGGGGGCTGTCGGGCTGATCGCCATCCACGATGCCCCGGTCCCGGCGGGGGATACCGCCATTTTGAAAAGCCTGAACCGCTACGGCGCGGTGTTTCTGCACCGGCTCTGTGCGCTGAAATACGCCGACCTGGATGCCCACGCCGACACGCCGGAGGTCAAAGCCCGGCGGGACGAAGTGGCCGCCTTTGAAGCCCGGATGACCGAGCTTTCCAAGACCGCCTGCTACACCATGCGACAGCTGGCCGTAAACGGCGGCGACTTAATGGAAGCCGGCCTGCCCGCCGGCCCCGCCGTGGGTGCCACCCTCCAACACCTGCTGACCGCCGTCATGGAGGGCCGCGTGCTGAACGAAAAAGCCGCGCTGCTGGAATTTGCATTGAGTTGAAACGAAAAGGGGAAGGTATGATCTTTGGCATCGGCACCGACCTTTGCGCGGTGGAGCGCATGGCGGAAAAACTGCAAAAGCCCGCCTTTGTGCAGCGCGTTTTCTCCCCGGCGGAACAAGAATTGCTGAACGCCCGGGGCGGCACCCACCGTGCCGAGACTGCCGCCGCCAACTTTGCCGCCAAAGAAGCCTTTTTAAAAGCCGCAGGCACCGGCCTGGGCGGCTTTGCGCTGGCGGATTTAGCGGTGCTGCGTAAAGAAACCGGCGCACCCTGTTTTGCCCTGACCGGCCCCGCCGCCGAATGGGCTGCTGCCAACGCCCTGACCCCGCACCTGAGCCTGACCCACGAAAACGGCCTGGCTGGCGCGTTTGTCATTTTAGAACAAAATAAATAACGACCGGAAAGGAGGTCCGCCGTGCCAACAAAAGCCCCCCGCGCCAGTAACCTGGAACTGCTGCGCATCCTTTGCATGCTGCTTATCATCGGCGACCACCTGACCGGCCAGGGCGGCATTGCGGATTATTCTACGCTGCCGTCCTCTTTTGTGTTCTGCCTCATCGGCTGCGGCTCCCGCATTGCCTGCACGGTGTTTGTGCTGGTGGGCAGCTGGTTTTTGTGCGAACAACCGTATAAAACCCGCCGCCCGCTCTCGCTGTGGCTTTCGCTTTGGCTGTACACCGTGCCGGTCACGCTGCTGTGCAGGCTGGCCGGGCTGGATGTTTCCCTCGGCGCGCTGCGCTGGGCGGCGTTCCCCGCCAGCACCCGGCAGCTTTGGTTTATCTCGGACTATCTGGTGCTGCTGCTCTGTGTGCCGCTGCTCAATCGGTTATTGCGCAGCCTGCCCCGCCGCGCCCACAAGGGTGTGCTGCTGGTGCTGGCTGTGCCGCTGATCGTGTACCCCACAGTCTTTGGACAGGATGGCATTTTGGGCGATACCGCGTGGATGTTCCTCTACGATTACCTGCTGGCTGCCTACCTGCGCCGCTGGCCGGATAACCGCCTATCCCAATTGTTAAACCGCCCCGCTGCGGCTCTCGCACTCGGCTTGGGCCTGCCGCTGGTCAACACCGCAATCCGCGCCGTGTTGGAATACCGGGGCGCGACCGACAGCAAAGTGTTCCAGTACATCGCCTACTACCGCACGGCGCTGGGTGCCCTGCCCGGCCTGCTGGCGGCACTGGCACTGTTCCACTTTTTCAAAAACTTGGATCTCGGCAGCAACCGGTTTATCAATGGGCTGGCGGGCACAACGCTCGGTGTCTACATCCTGCACCAGGTCCCCGTGCTGCGGGACTTTTTGTGGAACGGCATCTTCCATGCCCAGGCACATCACGGCTCGGCCGGGTACACGCTGCTGGTCATTGTGCTGACCTTTGCAGGCTGCGCGGCCATTGATACGCTGCGCACTAAGCTGATCATGAACCCCTTGCAGCGCAGCCGTGCCTTTACGGCTCTCTGCGCCAAAGGTGACGCGCTGGCCGCAGAAATCGAAAAACCGAATGATTAAAAGAACCTCCTCTCGCTTATACTCTAGGTAAGCAAACGAGAGGAGGTTTTGTTTATGGAAGTACACAGAGGCGAGGTTTTTTACGCTGATTTAAGCCCCGTTGTGGGCAGCGAGCAGGGCGGCATCCGGCCGGTACTTATCATCCAGAATGAGATCGGCAACCGGCATAGTCCCACGGTGATTGCAGCGGCCATCACCAGCCGACAGGATAAAAACCGCCTGCCTACGCATATCAGTGTGCGGGCAGACCGCTGCGGCCTGGCGAAAGACAGCATTATTTTGACCGAGCAGATCCGCACCCTGGATAAGCGCCGCCTGCGGGAGCGCGCGGGCCGCATCCCCGAGGATGACATGCGCCGCGTAGACGAAGCCCTGGGCGTATCCATGGGGCTGGAAAGCCAGAACACCCACCTGGACGGTGGTTATTTCTGAGGTTCGGCGGCATCTTCCTCCACGCTGACAGGCACACCGCGGTGCTCCACCGGCGTGGAGAATACAATCTGGGTGCGGGTGCGGCCAAACTGCTGCAGGTGGTTGATGAACTGGTCCAACTCCTGGGTGGTGGCAAACAGCACTTCGATCAGCATACTGTAGTCACCGGTTACGCAGTTGCACTCCACCACATGGGGACAGCTTTCAATGTAGGGGTAAAATTCCGGCTTGCGCTGGGGGTCCATGTCCAGGTTGATAAACGCCTTGACCATGTACCCCAGCATCGGCGCGGCCACCTGGGCCTGGTAACTCATGATCGCGCCGGAACTTTCCAGCCGGGCCATGCGGGCCGACACCGCAGGGCTGGATAAAAATACGCGGTCGGCAATTTCTTTCAGCGGTGCGCGGGCATCCTTTTGCAGAATGTCCAAAATCTTTCTGTCGATACGGTCCATAGCTTCCCCCTAAAATACCCTCTAAAAAAATAGACACGACCCCCACCAACGGCGCGTCATTGCACCGCAAGCAGGGGTCGCTTTACTATGTGAAGTATTTTAGCACACAAAACCAGAAAAGTAAAGTACTGGCTGAAAAAAATTAATCAGGGTGTGGATGCACTACTTTGGCCCCCTCTGGGAGGGGGCTCCGCCGCAGGCGGTGGGGGAGAGAGCCTAGGCAAGTTTCTCTCCCTTCGTCACGGCTTCGCCGTGCCACCTCCCTCGCAGAGGGAGGCTTTAGCGGTTCCACTCCGGCATATCCGCGAACACCTCCCGCGCGCTGAATAACCGTTCGTTATAATACATCTCAAAATGGCAGTGGTTCCCGAAGGAGACGCCGGTACTGCCCACATAGCCAATGATCTGCCCCTGCTCCACCACATCGCCCACGTGCACCGCCTGGGCCGACATGTGGGCATACAGCGTCTGGTAGCCGTTGCCGTGGTCAATTTTCACGTAGTTGCCCCAGCTCCAATGGCGGGTGCTTTCCACCACCGTTCCGGCATCGGCGGCATAAATTTCGGTGCCGTAGGGGGCGGCAATATCCGCGCCTCGGTGGTGGCTGGTCCCGGGCGTAAAGTCCGCCCAGCGGGAAATATGTCGGTAGGCGGGCACGGGCCAGATAAAGCTGCCGGTGCCCAGCTTGCCGATCATCCCGCTTTGCAGTCGTGTGCCCCGGCGGATGATCTCCGGCACCGGCTCGGCGGTACGGGCCACATCCAGCACACGGCTGTCCACCTCGGTGCCGTCCTCATACACCACCTCGTAGGTCACGGTCTCGCGGCCCGGCACACCGGTCTGCACGGTCTCGCTTTTGCCAAAGTCCAGCGTGTCGTCCTCTACAATTTGGGTGCTGTAGGCAAGTTCCTGCTCGTACCGCTCCCGGCGGCGGATCTGCACCCGCAGCAGTTCGGCGTTATCAGCCTGCAGGGCGGCCACCACCTCGGCATAGGGGCTGACCGAGCCGGTCAGATAGATGCCGTCCACCAGTTCCAATGCATGGGCAAACACCACGCGGCTGTCGGCATCGGCGGGGTTTGTGTAGGGGCGGCGCACGGCGGCCAGTAAGGCGCGCAGGTGGTCGCCCTCGGTGGTCACAAACCGCAGGGTGCCGTCTACGTAGACGGCGGTGCCCGCGGTGATCTCGCTGCCGCTGGCCTGCAAAATGGCGTTGGCAATCTCGCCGGGGGCCATCGTGTCAGCGCTGACGGCCAGCGTAAAGGCCGGGTCCAGGTCCCAGTCGGGCACGGTGGCACCCGCCGCTTCCAGCAGGGCGCGGGCGGTGTTCACGCGGGCCTGCACATCGGCGCGGGCGGTGTCAAAGTCCTGCTCGCTGGCTACATAGCCCACCACCGTGCCGTTCACTTCCACCCGCAGGGCAAAGGGCTGTGCCAGTGTGGCCCGCACCATCCACGCAAAGGCCAGCGCCCCCGCCGCCGGAACCACCAGCCCCAGCCATGCTTTGGGATGGCGCAGGGCCTGCCGCAGCTGGATGCACCCCAGCACGACCGGGCGCAGCAGTGCCGCCAGCAGTGTGCCCAGCGCCCGCCCCAACCAGCGGGCAACGGAAGCCAACCCGCGCGCAAGACAAAGGAGCCGGTACTCCACATAAAAGCCAAACCAGTACAAAAGATCGTTACTCATTGCGGTACATAAGCCAGTGGGTTCACGCGGGCGCGGTTGACCCGCAGTTCCAGGTGCAGGTGATAACCGCCGCCCCCGGTGCTGTAGACGTTGCCGGTGTTGCCCACGTAGCCGATGACCTGCCCCTTGGTCACGGCGCTGCCCTGGCTGACGGCGATGCTGCTTAAATGGGCGTATAGGCTGTCGTAGGTGCTGCCGTCATCGGCGGTGCCGTGGCTGATCTGCACACAGTTGCCGTAGCTGTACATAGTTGCCGCCGCGCTTACGATGCCATCGGCAATGGCGTAGACCGGTGTGCCGCCCGGCGCGGCAAAGTCGGTGCCCCGGTGGGGGATGCCCCAGGGGTCGGCCTCGCCAAACTGGGTGGTGATGCGCCCGTAGCTGTCCAGCGGGCAGCGGAAGGCAAGGCTGGTCAGGTGCAGGTCGGCGGTGGTGTACTTGCTGCTTTGGGCGCGGGCGTAGGCATCCAGATCAGCCGTGGCCTGCAGGTAAGCCTTGCGGGCGGCTTCGGTCACTACGGCCTGTGCCTGTTCGGCGGCCTGCTGCTCGGTCAGGGCGGCGTTGGCGGCTTGTAAGGCACTGCCCAGCTCGGTTTGCGTGGCTTGCAGGGCGGTCTGCTGGGCATCCAGCGCTGCGCGGGCGGTCTCGGCTTCGTCAGCGGCAGCTTGCGCTTCGGCGCGGGCTGCGTCCAGGGCTTCGGCTTCGGCGTTCAGCTGGGCCAGGGCGGCGCTGTTGTGGTCGGCCAGTTCCCGCAGCGTTTCGGCAAAGGTCAGCATCTCGTACAGGCTGCGGGCCTGCATCAATAGGGAAATGCTGCCGCCGCCGTCCAGCAATTGCATTGCGCCCATCTGGCTTTTGCAGCGGGCTAGGCTGACATCGTACTCGGCCTGCTTGTCCGCCAGCGCCTGGGCGGCCTGCTCGGCAGCTGCGGTGCGCTCGTCCAGGGTGCGCTGGGCTTCCTGTAAAGCGGTGTACAAGTCGCTCAACTGGGCAGCGACTTCGGCGCTCTGCCCCTGCAGCTGGTCGATTTGGCTCTGGGTCTCGCTTTGCTGATTTTGCAGGTTTTCCAACTCTTGCTGGGCTTCATTGTAGGCTTGTTGGGCTTGGTTCTGCTTTGCCGATAATTCGTCCTTTTTGCTGTCAGCACACGCGGTAAAGGGCGCAAAAAGGGTGCAAAAAAGCAGCCCCGCCGCCAACAGGGCGGGGCCGAGAGAAGAATATTTCATAGGTGTGTTACCTTGATCCTGTATTGTAGGGGCCGATGCTTGCATCGGCCCGCGGGGCGTCGAGGACGCCGCCCCCTACAATCCCTGTCCGTAGGGGCAGATTCCATATCCGCCCGCATGGGCCGTGGTTTATTACATGGTAAGCAGCAGCTCGCAAACCGTCTGCGGGTCCACGGGTTCGCTGTTTTTCAGCACTTCCCAGTGCAGGTGCGGCCCGGTGCTGGCCCCGGTGCTGCCGCAGGCGGCGATTTCCTGGCCTTGCACGACCTTCTGCCCGACCTGCACCTTCACGCTGCCCAGGTGGCTGTACCGGGTCTGCCACGAGGCACCATCGTCCATGCCGTGGTACAGCACCAGATAGTAGCCGTCCTCCTCGTTATAGTCATACTCGGTCACGGTGCCATCGGCGGCGGCCAGCACGGTGGTGCCCTCCGGGGCCGCCAGGTCCACGCCGGTGTGGTTTTGGGCAAAGGTGCTGCTCACCCGCACATCCTCAGAAAGGACGAGCGGCAGCGAAAAGGCAATCGCCTGTGCCCCCTGGCCGCCCAGGGCCGTATCCAGCGCACTGAAGGCATTGTTCAGCTTGGCGGCTACGCAGCGGTCGATCAGTTCCTGCCGCTCCTCCTCGGTCGGCTCGGCGTGGTCGCCCTCGCCATGGTAGGCGGTAAACCAGCGCGGCGAGGTCAGCACACCGTCCACGTACATTTCGAAATGGCACTGGTTGCCGGTGGTCTGGCCGGTGCTGCCCACATAGCCGATCAGCTGCCCCTGCACAACGCTCTGCCCGGTTTGCACGATGGAACTTTGCAGGTGGGCGTACAGGGTGCGCCAGCTGTAGCCCTCGCCGTTCGTGCCGTGGTCGATGACCACAAAGTTGCCCCAGCTGTAATGCTCGGCGGCCTGGACCACAACACCGTCAGCCGCGGCCAGCACATCGGTGCCGGAGTCGGCGCACAGGTCGTCGCCGCGGTGGCCGTTGCTCTTAAAGCGGGAGATGTACTTGTAATCCGGCACAGGGTCGATAAACAGCGGGCTGTTGCCGGGATCCTCCAGCAGCGGCAGCTGGGCCGTACTTGCCACAGTGGTGGGCGCTTCTGTCGGCTCCGGGCTGGGCGCGGGCGTGGCTTCCGGCTCGGCGGCTTCGGCGGTTTCCGATGTTTCGGGCGTGGAGGCGGGAGTGTTCTCCAAGGTGGGGCGCACCATGCAGGCCGTCATGCTGGCGGCGATGACCACGGCGCAGATCACCATCGCCCCGGCCCCCAGGCGGCGATAGTGCAGCAGATGTACGATGCGGGTCTTGGCGCTGCCCTGCCCAAAGGCCAGGCTGCCAGGCACACCGCGCCCCTGCATGGCAAACCGCAGGATGCTCTCGCAGTAGGCGTTGCGGGCGGCGGGGGACTGGCCGCGCACGGCGGCTTCGTCACAGGCGGCTTCCATGTCACGCTCAAACTCCCGGAAGGCCAGCCACGCCAGAGGATTGAACCAGTGCAGGCAGGCCACGGCGTAAAACAGGGGCTTCGTCAGCGGGTCGCCCCGGCGGATGTGGGTGCGCTCGTGCAAAATCACGGCATCCCGGGCGGGGCCTTCCAGCCCGGCGGGCAGGTAAACGCGGGGCCGCAGCAGCCCCAACGTAAAGGGCGCGGGCACACAAGGACCGCTGTAGCAGCCGTCCGGTGTTTTGCAGGCCAGCGCTACCTGGCGGGATAACCGCAGGTAGCCCCACACGGCGCGCACGGCCAGCAGCACCACGCCCACGGCCCACACCGCCGCCAGCAGATGCCATACGGTCAGCGTGGTATACCAGGGCGCAGGTGCGGCGGGTGTGGCGGGCACCATGGCGGGCAGGTCCGGGGCGGTAAGTTCCGGCTGGGCCAGGGCCTGCACGGTGTCAGCGGCCTCGGCCAGCTGGGTGTTCTGCGGGCGGGGCAGGGCAAGCGGGATGCCAAAGGGCAGCACGAACCGCAGCCCCACGGCCAGCCACAGCCAGCACAAAAACCGGCTGGGCGCGTGGACACGGCGCAAAACGCGGCAGACAGCCCAGGCCGCCAGCGCCGCCGCGCCGCCCCATAGGCTGAGCAGCAAAAACGAAAGCACGGTGCTGCGCATAATCGTCACCCCTCTTTCGATTGGGCCGCGTCCAGCAGGGCGCGGATCTCGGCCGCTTCGGCGGCACTGATGGGCTTCGAGTTCAAAAACGCGGCCACAAACCGGGGCAGGCTGCCGTCAAAGGTCTTGTCCACCACGGCAGCGCTCTCGGCGCACTGCACTTCCTCCTTTTTTACCAGGCTGGTCACAGTGCCGCCCTCGTTTTGCAAAATGCCGCGCTCGCACAGTTTTTTCAACACGGTATAGGTGGTGCTCTTTTTCCAGCCCAGCTCGGCGGCGGCCAGTTTGACCAGTTGGCCGCTGGGCAGGGGCTCGTTATCCCACACCAGGCAGGCAAAACGGTATTCGGCTTCAGCTAAATGGTTCATAGGTTTCTCCTTTGGTCTACAGGGATAGACTTCTTCTGCTTTTAGTCTATCACAGTAGACCAGAATTGTCAATAAAAAATGCTTTCCCCCGCCTAAGCAGGGGAAAGCAGGAATTAAATTACTTTGTGTTCCATCCATTTTCCGCTGAAGAACCGTACAACGAAGAAAATGCTCCGGCAGATCCAATCCACAAACATGCCAAACCAAACGCCGGTCAGGCCCATGTGCATCTGCAGCACAAAGAAGTAGCTCAAAATCACGCGGAACAGCCACATGCTGGCGATGCTGACAAACATCGTAAACTTGGCATCACCGCCGCTGCGCAGGGCGTTGGGCAGGGTAAAGCTTGTCGCCCAGAACAGCACACTGAACAGATCAAACCAGTGTACCACAACCGTACACATAGCCGTGGCTTCGGCCGAAAGGTTGAACCAGGTCACGACCTCGGGCAGCAAAATAAACAGTGTTGCGTTGGTAATGCCCAGGCCCAGCATAGCCAGCCCCAGCAGCTGCAGCGAATATTTCTTCGCCTGCTGCTTGTCCCCGGCACCCAGGCAGCGGCCTACCACCGGGATCATGGCCAGGTTCATCGTAGCACCGGGGATGTTTGCCATGGTGCTGACAGAGTTTGCCACGGCGTTGGCCGCAATGGCGGCGGTGCCCAGGGTGGAGGTCAGGCTGCTGACGCACAGCTTGCCGATCTGGAACATGCCGTTCTCCAGACCCGATGGGATGCCGATGGACAAGATCTGCTTGACCGGCTCTTTGCGGGGGCGCAGGTCGGCAAAGCTGACCACCCGCAGCGGGTTGTGCATGTTCTGGTTCTGCCAAAGGATCCACACCGCCGCAAACACGCGGCCGATCAGCGTAGCCAGCGCCGCGCCGATGACCCCCATGCCAAAACCGTAGATCAGCAGGGCGTTGCCCGCAATGTTAATGATGTTCATCACCAGGCTGGCCAGCATGCTGACGCGGCTGTTGCCCTGCGCGCGGAACAGCGCCGCGCCGCCGTTGTACAGCCCGATAAACGGGTAAGAGATGGCGCTGATGATGAAATACTGCTGCGAAAAGTGCATAACTTCGTCATCAATGCTGCCAAACACTCCGCGCAGGATGGGCCGGGATAGTACCAGGCACAGCACACCCACCGCAATCGTGGAGATAGCCAGTACGCTGTACAGCTGGGCCGCACTGCGCTGGGCACTTTCCTGATCCTTGCGGCCCAGGTACTGGCTGGCGACTACCGCGCCGCCGGTAGCCAGCGCCGACAAGATTTGGATAATCAAAATATTCAGGCTGTCCACCAGCGATACGCTGGACACAGCTGCCTCGCCCACACCGGCCACCATCAGGGTGTCGGCCATGCCCATTGTCACGCTTAGGGTCTGCTCCAAAAACAGCGGCCAGATCAGCGCCGCCAGCGATGCCCGCGTAAAAAGCGGGGCCTGCTTCTGCGTTGCGGTACCCATACCGGGAGTTCCTCCTTCATTTTCCTTAACCTTAACCCAATACCAAAAATGCACAATATCTGCACGTTGCGGTTTTATTATACCGCACCGCCTGCCCGGTTGCAATTGCATAAAAACAAGATAGACAGGCAAAAATTGCCCACTTGCCCCGGAAACTACGACAAACAGCAAAAAATGCAATCGCATGGATATTGTCCAGTTTCGCGGCATAAAAAACCGGGCCCCCCTGCGGGGACCCGGCGGTTCCGTTTATAAGCGTTAGAAGTCGACCTCGGTGTCGTAGTAGCAGCACTTCAGCAGTTTTTCCATTTCTTCCTGGCTGGGCTGGCGCGGGTTGGAGCCGGTGCAGGCATCGGCAATGGCATTCTTGGCGATCTCAGGCAGTCTCTCCAGGAACACATTCTCCGGCACAAAGCCCTGCTCGCAGGGGTAGGAGTCGGGGCCGTAGTGGCCGATGCAGTGCGGGATGTTCAGGTCATCGTTCATGCCGCGCAGATATTTGATGAGCAGGCTGACCTTCTCGTCATCGCTGGCACCACCCAGGTTCATCTTGTCGGCAATCACGCCATAGCGGGCCTTGGCGGTGGGATCCTTGGCGTTAAAGGCGATGACCTTGGGCAGGTACATGGCGTTGGCGGCACCGTGGATGATGTGGGCACCGTAATCCGCAAAGGCAGCACCGGTCTTGTGGGCCATGCTGTGTACGATGCCCAGCAGTGCGTTGGAGAAAGCCATACCGGCCAGACACTGTGCGTTGTGCATGGCATCGCGCTTATCCATATCGCCGTTGTAGCTGCCAACCAGGTCGGCCTGGATCATCTCAATGGCATGCAGGGCCAGCGGGTCGGTAAAGTCGCAGTTGGCGGTGGAAACATACGCCTCGATGGCGTGGGTCATGGCATCCATACCGGTGTGGGCCACCAGCTTTTTGGGCATGGTGTGGGCCAGTTCGGGGTCAACGATGGCGACATCGGGGGTGATCTCAAAGTCAGCGATGGGATATTTGATGCCCTTCTCGTAATCGGTGATGATGGAGAAAGCGGTCACCTCGGTCGCGGTGCCGGAGGTGGAGGAGATGGCGCAGAAGTGTGCCTTGCGGCGCAGCGGCGGGATGCCAAAGACCTTGCACATATCCTCAAAGGTGATATCGGGATACTCGTACTTGATCCACATAGCCTTGGCGGCATCGATGGGGGAGCCGCCGCCGATGGCAACGATCCAGTCCGGCTGGAATTTTTCCATCGCGGCCGCGCCCTTCATAACGGTCTCCACAGACGGGTCAGGCTCGATACCCTCAAACAGCTCCACTTCCATGCCGGCTTCTTTTAAGTAGGCTTCGGCACGATCCAGGAAGCCAAAACGCTTCATGGAGCCGCCGCCAACGCAGATCATTGCGCGTTTGCCGGGCAGGGTCTTTAATGCCTCCAGTGCTTTGGGGCCGTGATACAGGTCACGGGGGAGAGTGAATCTTGCCATAAAATTGCCTCCTTTATAGCTTGACAAATTATTGTCAAATTCATTACTTAACATTTTACGCTGAATTCGTTTAAAGGTCAATTGACGTTTGAACGAATTTGCGCCTCGAATTTCGGCATTTTGCCAAAGTCCCTTTCATAGCTTGAAAAGAACTAGACTACGCTGAAAAGGGGGCTTTTTCCATGCGTCACCTTTCACCTTTGCAAACCAAGGGCATGCGGCTGCGCACCCGGCTGTTGGCGGGTGTGCTGGCTGTGGGCTGCCTGGGCGGACTGGTGGGGCGGCTGGCCGTTTTGCAGTTGGCAGACCCTGCCGGTTATGCCGCCCGCGCCGCCGACCAACAGCTGCGCGGAGCCACGCTGCCCGCCGCCCGTGGGGAGATCACCTCCGCCAATGGCATCCTGCTGGCCGCCAGTGAGACCTGCTGGACCATCCGCGCTGCCCCGCGGGAACTGGCCGATGACCTGGTAGAACCCGCCGCCAAAGCGCTGAGCGACATCCTGGAACTAGACTATGCGGAAACACTGGAAAAATTCTCGGCCCGCACCTCCAACGACTGTCTGCTGCGCCGCCGCGTCAGCCGGGAAATGGCCGATGCTGTGCGCACTTGGTGCCAGGAGCATAACGCCCAGGGCATCAAGATCCGGCAGGATACCCGGCGCGTCTACCCGCAGGGGAATTTTATGGGCGGTCTGCTGGGCTTCACCGATGTGGACAACGCGGGCCTGTGGGGGTTGGAACTATATTATAATAAGGAGCTGACCGGCCAGAACGGCCAAATCTTGACGGCCAAAAACGCCTGGGGGTACGACATGCCCACCCACTACCAGACCGTGCAGGAGGCCGTGCCAGGCAACAGCCTGACGCTGACCATCGACTCGGAAATTCAGCACTGGCTGGAAAGCGCCCTCTCCGCCGCCGTGCAGGAGCACCACGTGGCCGAGCGGGGCGTGGGCATTGTGATGGATGTGCAGACCGGGGCGGTGCTGGCGATGTCCTGCCAGCCGGACTACGACCCCAACACACCCCGGCAGCTTATCGATGACGACGTTCGCGCGGCGGTGGATGCGTTGAGCGGCGAGGAGCGCAGCGCCGCCCTGCAAAAAGCCCAGCAGGCCCAGTGGCGCAACAAGGCCATCAGCGACCTGTACGAGCCGGGCAGTGTGTTCAAGCTCATCACGGCGGCGGCCGCGCTGGACAGCGGGGCCTGCAAGCCCACCGACTACTTTGTCTGCGCGGGCAAGATCAGCGTGGCGGGTACACGCTTCCGCTGTGCCAACGGCCACATCCACGGGGCAGAGACCTTTGCCCAGGGCCTGGCCGTCAGCTGCAACCCCTGCTTTATCCAGATCGGCGCACGGCTGGGGAAAGAGCGGTTCTGCGACTATTTTGCGGCCTTCGGCCTGCGGGAACCCACCGGCATCGACCTGCCCGGCGAGATCAAGCGCAGCGAGTATTATACAGCCGACCGGATGGGTCCGGTAGTGGATTTTGTATAAGCAAAAGAGCACCTGGGGACAGGTGCTCTTTTATCGTTATGATGATGTTTTTGCAGGGGTGAGCATCGCTCGCCCGCGGGAGCATATAGAATGCTCCCCTACGAACCACAAGGCAATACGGATGCCGTAGGGGCGGATTCTATATCCGCCCGCGAAGCTGCCCTTTACTGGTTCGCTCGCAGCCCCCTACGCAGCGCTTCCCGCAAATTTTGCGGCAGGTCCGGCAGGGTGTCGCCGCTGCTGGCACTGCAGCACAGGGCGACCAGTCCGCCGGTCACAACGCAGAAAATCGCCGTGCGGCAGGCATCCAGCGTCAGGCTGGGGTCGATCTCCCCGGCAGCCTGCAGGCGGGTCAGCAGTTCATCGGTCACGGCAATCAGCTGGCCGCGGCAGTCATCGGTGCATTCGGGCAGGGGGTGCTGTTGGCCAAAGCTGATAGCCAACAGCTTGTAGGTGCTCATTCGCTGGGCGGCGACCTCCTGCAGGTGGGTCACCAACTCGTTTTCCAGGTCGGCCAGGGTGTGGCAGCGGGCAAACCGGGCGGCGATGCGCTCATTCTCGCTTTCAAAGCAGTAGCGGGCCAGCCCCTGCAGGATCTCCTCTTTCGAGGAAAAATATTCGTACACGGTGCCTTTGCCAATGCCTGCGGCATCGGCCAGCTGCTGGATGGTCATGGCGGCGGGGCTTACACCCTGGGCCGTCAGGGTCAGCGCGGCTTCGTACACTTTGGCTTTGCGCTGTGCATGGCTGTCAGGGGTCATTTCGCATCCTCCTTCGGGGGCAGCAGGGTAGTCTCAAAACTGGGCTCTGCCTCGGGTTCGGCGGCAGGCTGGGCAGCACCCGCACGGCGGGCGGCAAACTGCGCCGCAAATTCGGCGGCATCATCGGGCAGATCGTCCAGGCCGTCATCGCCTACGTCAATGTTCACCGGCGGTTTGCGGTAGGACAGGTCATACATTACCGGCACAATGAACAGCGTCATTAAGGTGGCGTAGGTCAGGCCGCCAATGATCACGATCGCCATGCCCTTGCTCATGTCGCTGCCCACATCCTGGCTGAACAGCATCGTCACCATAGCCAGCACGGTGGTCAGGGTGGTCATCAAAATGGGGCGCATACGGGTGCGGCCGGTGGCAACCAGTGCATCGGTGCGTTCCAGCCCGCCGATGCGCAGCTGGTTGGCGTAGTCCACAAAGACGATGCCGTTATTAACAACAACGCCCATCAACACCAGGAAGCCCATCAGCGAGATCAGCGAAAGCTGCTCGCCGGCGATCATCAGCCCCAGCATACCGCCGGTAAAGGCCAAGGGGATGGTAAACAGCACAATGAACGGCGACAGCAGACTCTGGAACTGTGCCACCATAACAAAGTAGACGAAGATCAGTGCAAGGGTCATCATCAGCACCATCTGCTGCAGCATCTCGGCAACCTGGGTGGTCTCACCGGCCAGTTCGGCGGTCACGCCATCGGGCAGATCCAGTGCCGCCAGCTTCGGTTCCACCTCGCGGGAGAGTAGGGTGGTGTTGTAACCGTCCACGGTCTCACTGGTCACGCTCATCTTGCGGGAGCCATTCTCGCGTTCGATCATCACAAAGCCTTCGCTGGTGGTGCGGGTGGCAAACTCGCCCAGGGTGTGGGTCTCTTTTACGCTGTTGCCGTCCTCATCGGTGGTGGTCGTCTCAAACTCCAGGTTGAACAGGCTGTCCAGGTCGGGCGTTTCTGTCTTGTCCACGATGGTCACGGTGTAGTTGATGCCGTTGGCTTTCAAGGTGGTGGCGGTGGTATCGGTGGTCAGCTTGGCGGCCACCTGCTGGTAGACCTGCGCCACAGTCAGGCCCATCCGCATCGCTTTGTCTTTGTCGATGGAGATGTTGATCTCCTCATCGCCGTTTTCCTGTCCATCGCTGGCGTTGGCAATGCCGTCCACGCTGTTCAGCAGGTCCACAACCTGATTGGCGGCGGTGTTCAGGTCGTTCAGGTCGCTGCCGTACAGGTCGACCTCAATGCCGCTGCCGGAAAGGGCGCTCATGTCCATCATGCCGTTGGCGTTCACGGTCACTTCGCAGGGCAGGGAAGCGGTAGCATCGGCGATCTCCTGCTGGATCTCGCTGCCCCGGCGGGCACCCGCATCGGTCAGCAATACATAATAGGTAAAGTTGGTGTTATCCACGGCGGCATCGCTGCCCATCATGGATACCATGCTGTTGCCGCCGGACATCGCACCCACAGTCTGCACACCGTCAATGGCGCTTACCGCGTCCATTACGGCATCGGCGGTGGCAAAGGCATCCTCCTTGGCGGTATCGTCAGCCACCTCTACGGTAATGGAAAGCTGGTTGCTGCCCATGTCCGGGATCATGACAATGCCCATGGTGGCAATGCGCCAGACCGACAGCACCAGCAGGCCGATAGCCAGCCCCAGGGGCAGAGCCTTGACTTTCAGGCAGAAGCGCAGGGCTTTCTCGTAACCGTCCAGCAGCTTGTCAAACAGCGGGTGCTTGACCTTTTTCTGGCTGCGCAGCACGGTGGAACCCGCGCAGGGCACCACGCTCAACGCCACGATCAGCGAAGCCAGCAGGCTGAAGGTGATGGTCAGCGCCATATCAGTGAGCAGTTCGCGCACCATGCCGGTGGAGAAGATCATCGGCAAAAATACGCAGATGGTGGTCAGGGTCGAGGAGATGATGGACCCGGACACCTGCCGGGCACCCTGCACCGAAGCCTGCGGGGCAGGTACGCCGCGCCCGCGCAGACGGTAGATGTTCTCGATAACAACGACCGAGTTATCCACCAGCATGCCGATGCCCAGTGCCAGGCCCGACAGGCTGAGAATATTAAAGGTAATGCCGGTGAAGTACATCATAACGATGGCAAACAGCACACTCAGCGGCATCGAGATCGCTACGACCAGGGTCGGGCGCAGGTCTTTCAGGAACAGCGCCAGCACCAGAATGGCAAGCACGGCACCCTCTACCAGGTTGGACAGCACACTCTTGACGATCATGCGGATGTAGTCGCCCTGGTCCATGATGGTAGTCAGGTGCAGGCCGTCCTTACCGTCCATCAAAGTCTGCATGGCGGCGGTGCTGGCCGTGGACACGGCCGAGGTGGACGCGGTGGAACTTTTGTAAATCGAGAGCAGCACCGCGCGGTTGCCGTCCACCTTGGCGTAGCTGTCATCGGCGTTATCGGTGATCTCCACGTCTGCTACGTCAGACAGGCGCACATCGCCGATGCCGTCAATGTTGCACAGCACCATGCTTTTCAGCGTGTCGGCGCTGTCGAACGTGTCGCCCACTTTTACAATGTAGCGGTTGTCGTCACCGGCACCGCCCTCAATGTACCCGGCGGGCATTGAGAAGTTCTGGGCCGAGATCAGCTGTTTCAGCGTGTTCATGTTCAGCAGCTGGTCCAGGTTGGCGCTTTTCAGCGCTTCCTCGCGGGCAGAGTCATACTCCTCTTGGGCGGCATCCAACTGGGTCTTGCCGGCCTCCAACTGGGTACGGCCGCTTTCCAGCTGGAACTCGCCCAGTTGCAGCTGGGCCTCGCTGCCGCTCAACAACAGCTGCACGGCCATGTCGGCCAGGCTGGGGTCTACAGGGTTTTCTTCCAGATTTTCCAGCATCGTCTGCAGTTTGGCGCGCTGGTCGTTCAGCTGGGTCAGCATCGTCTGGGCCTTGGTCAGCTGGTCGTTCAGGCTGGCAATGGTGGATTGCAGCGTCTTGCGCAGTTCCTCGGTGCTGCTGTTCAGGCTGGATTCCGCATCCTTGCGGGCGTTCAGCAGTACGGTAGCGTTCTGCAAAGCGGTGCGGGTGGTGGACAGGGTGTTCACCATGTCGCTGTAGCCGGTCAGGGCATCACGGTTGGCGATGGTCGTGGTCAGCTGGGCCTGCAGGACGGTCTGCTGGTCGCGCTTGGCCTGCAGTTCTTCGTCCGTGGCACCGCTGTTGATGCCGTTGGCAATTTCGTTGTCCAGCTGCTGAATTTGCAGCGTCAGCGCCGTGATCTGGATATTCAGCGCAGCGTTGGCCTGCTCGATGGTGGCATCGCCGGTCAGCGGTGCGGCAGCAGCCTGGATGGCGGCATCGGCGCGGTCGATGGAGGCAATCATCGCAGCCATCTTGGTAAGGTCGCTCTTGGCTTCTTCCAGGTTGGCAGGCAGGGCAGCGGCGTTGTACTCGCTGTCATATTGGGCCAGGATCTGCTTGCAGTTGGCAAACAGCGCATCATCAATGGGCAGGGTGATCTCCGGCAGGATGGACGGGTCGGTTTTCAGGCTGCCCAATTGCTGGTTGGCCTTGTCCAGCTGGCCTTTCAGGTCAGCAATTTTCTGTTCCAGCGTGGGAATCTGGTCATCCAATTGGGTAATGGCATCCCGCAGTTGCTGGGTGATGTTGGATTTCTGGGTGTTCAGCTGGCTTTTGCCGCTGTCCAGCTGCGCCTGGGCAGCGTCCAGCTGGGCCAGGCCATCGTTGATCTTGGCGCGGTTCTCGTCCAGCTGCTCCTTGGCTTCGGCCAGCCGGTCGCTGACTTTCACCAGCAGCTTGTCGTTCACGGCATCGATCTTATCCTGGTCCAGCGTGATCTGCACAGTCTGCTTTACCAGGCCGGAGGTGGAAACGCTGGCTACGCCGTCCACGCGCTCCAACTGGGGCAGGATCGTATCGTTGATGTAGTCGGACAGCTCGTAAATGTCCATGCCCTCGCAGTCCACGGCCACATACTGGGTAGCCATCATGTCGGGGCTGATCTCAATCAGCGTGGGGGTGCCGGCCATGTCGGGCAGGGTGTCGCCCAGCTGGTTCACCGCCGTGCTGGCCTTGACCATGGCGCTGTCCATGTCGGTTTCTTCCTGGTATTCCAGAAAGATCAGGCTGTAGTTCTCGTTGCTTTGGCTGGTCACGTTTTTCACGCCGTTCAGCGTGGAAAGGCTGTTTTCCAGCGGCTGGGTCACGTCAGCTTCCACCTGTTCGGGGCTGGCGCCGGGGTAGGTGGTCATCACCAGCAGGTAGGGCAGGTTCATCGAGGGCAGCAGATCCGTCTGAATCCGCAGCAGGCTGACCACGCCCAGCACCAGCACCAGTATGACCGCCACCAGAATGGTGAAGGGCTTTTTGACACTGTATTTTGGCATAGGTTGAAAAGATCCTTTCTGTGAGTCACAAAAACCGACCGACCGGTCGGTCGGCAATGATGCCAGTATAGCACAAACGTTAGCCGTGTGCAACGGAAAGGGAAAAAATTCACATTTTGGATGGCACTTGCGGGCCGATGGCGAGCATCGGCCCCTACAATATGATAGCCACTCTTGCCGTAGGGGCGGATGCTTGCATCCGCCCGCGGGAGCATATAGAATGCTCCCCTACGAACCGCAAGGCACCCCATCCATCCTCACCGTAGGGGCGGATTCCATATCCGCCCGCTTTGTGCTATACTAACTGTATATGTAGAAATGTGCCCTCGGTGCAGGGCAGGGGATAGGAAAATTGCAGGAAAGGAAGCGTTTTATGGTACGCCGTACCGGTGCAAAGGCGGGGCAGGGACCCTCCCATATCAGCAGGGCCGCACTGCTGCTTTGCAACATTATCCTGATTGCGGGTATGATCGTGGCGGCAGTGGTGTACTCCCGCGTCATCACCCGGCAGCGCAACAATCTGCGGAAAGATGCTTTCTGCACCACGGTCGAATCCATGAAGCAGGTCTCGGAAAACTACTTTGTCACCGAGAAAGGCTATGTCAACAACTGGTCCCAGTACATCTCCAGCCAGCACATGACGATGGACGAGGCGCTGGAATTTATTCGCACCATCAACACCCAGCCGGACCGCGTGGCGCATATTGTGGATATGGACGACCTGAGCGCCCGCTCGACCTACGTACGCAACAACGGGTGGATCCACTGCTACGAAAACTTTGCCAAATCCGATACCCTGGCGGATGCCGCCCTGCTGCAGAAAATGCGCAGCATGTTCAACGCCGCTATGGACGAAGTGCAGGTGCTGGGCAAATACCGCGTGGGCGAGACCCAGCAGACCGTTGTCAGCGTGGGTATCCGCGTGACCATCCGGCAGGAGGATGGCACCGATAAAGATTACCTGCTGCTGCGCGTTATCCCGGTGGAATACCTGCAAAAATCCTGGGTGTTCCCCACCGAGTACCCCACCGCGCAGATCGGCCTGATCACCCGCGAAGGCGAATATGTCATCCAGTCCAGCGCTATGCGCTCCCGCAGCTTTTTGGATTTTATCCGCGGCTATAACTTCGAGGATGACTACAATAAAATCGATGAGGTAGCCGCCCAGCTGCGGGACACCGACAGCGGCCTGCTGGAATACAAAGACTCCAAGGGTCAGGACTGCTACTTCTACTACTCCAACTTTGGCGAGGACTCGGACATCGACATCCGGGGCTTTATCCCGGTGGCGGATACCGAGACCGCAAGCGTGGACTGGACCATTGTGGTGCTGATCTGCGGCACCTTGCTTTTGCTTGTTTTTATTGATGGACTGCATATTCTTTCCATCAATCGCCAGCTGCACCGCACCGCCGAACTGGCCGAGCGCGCCAACGTGGCCAAGACCCAGTGCCTTTCCTCGATGTCCCACGACATCCGCACCCCGATGAACGCCGTCATCGGCATGACCGAGATCGCCAAGCAGCATTTGAACGACCCGGCCTATGTCAAGGAATGCCTGGACAAGGTCTCGCTGGCGGGTAACCATCTGCTGACCCTTATCAATGATATCCTGGACATTTCCAAAATCGAAAGCGGCCGCATGACGCTGGACCCGGTGCCCTTCTCGCTGAAAGAGGCAGTGGACGAGATGGCGGCCATCGTCCGCCAGACGGCGGAGGAAAACCAGCTGACCTTTACCGTGCAGATGCACGATGTGCCACGGGATATTATCGTGGCCGACCCGCTGCGCATGCGCCAGGTGCTGCTGAACCTGCTGACCAACGCCGTAAAATATACCGAGCCCGGCGGCCATGTGCGGTTTGATGTTTCCGAAAAAGCATCGGCAGGCAGCTCCGGCTACACCCAGGTGCAGTTCATCATCGCGGATGACGGCATCGGCATGAGCGAGGAGTTCCAGAAAACGATGTACGCTTCGTTCTCCCGCGCGACCGACAGCCGCATCAATAAGATCCAAGGCTCCGGCCTGGGGCTTGCCATCGCCCGCGAAATGACCGAGCTGATGGGCGGCGAGATCCAGTGCGAAAGCGCCCTGGGCAAGGGCACGACTTTCCGCGTTACCTTTGACCTGCCCACGGCCTCGGCCCTGCCGGTGCAGCCTGCCTCCCGCACCGAATCCGAGGGCGATACCCCCGGCGAACTGGCGGACATGCGGGTGCTGGTGGCCGAGGACAACGATCTGAACTGGGAGATCATCCACACGATGCTGGAGGAGTACGACATTCCCTCCGACCGGGCCGAGAACGGCCAGCTCTGCCTGGATGCCCTGCATGACCCCGCCGCGCCCCACTACGACCTGGTGCTGATGGACGTGCAGATGCCGGTGATGGATGGCCGTGAAGCCACCCGCCGTCTGCGCGCCGACCCTGACCCGGCCCTGCACAGCCTGCCGATCGTGGCGATGACCGCCGATGCCTTTGCCGAGGACGTGGCCGCCTGCAAGGAGGCTGGCATGGACGGACACATTGCCAAACCTGTGGACATCAAGCAGGTGCTGCGGACCTTACAGCTGGCCCGCGATGGTACCCTGCATGAGGAAGATAAGAAGAAAGAGGAGTAACCATGAAAAAGAAACTGCTTGCCGCTGCCCTGGCGGCTGCCGCTGTGCTGAACCTGACAGCCTGCGGAACCACCGCCGCCCCGACCGCCCCTGCCGAAAACACCGCCGCTGCCCCTGCCCAGACGGCGGGCTTTACCCCGGCGCTGGATACCGACACCGCCGCCACGCTGGAAATTGCCGGCTTCATGGGCAACTACGAAGCCCTGGACCAGGTCATCAACGCCTTTAACGAAATTTATCCCAATGTGGTGTTCAACTATGACCACAACAGCGCCCATATGCTGAACGAGTACCTGCAGAATAACGCAGGTGTGGATATTTTTATAACCAATGCCGACAACGTAACCCGTGCCGATGAGCCGGAAAACTATGTGGCGGATGCCTGCCTGGATCTGGCAGCCGAGGATCTGGACCTGAGCAACCTGCGCCCTGATGCGCTGGAAGCCTGCACCGTGGACGGCAAGCTGCTGCGCCTGCCCGTTGCCATGAACCCCTGCGGCATTGTGGTCAACAAGACCCTGCTGGAAAACGAGGGCCTGACCATGCCCACCAACTATCAGGAATTCCTGGATGTGCTGGAAGCGCTGAAGCAGAAAGGCTATACCCCGCTGCAGGGTTCCCACCTGCATTTGTACGGTGAGCTGATGGTGAACATGGCTATGGACACCCTGCAGGCAGACGACACCCTGCTGCCCGCCCTGCAGGCTGGCGATGACAAGGCTGTGCAGGCTATGCTGCCGGTGTTTGAGCGCTGCAGACCATCATCGACAACGGCTACACCGACTATGAGTTAAACGCCACCTTTGCCGAGGATAACTACAACAGCCCCATCATGGACTTTTTTGATAACGCCGATATGCCGTTCTATGTCTGCCAGTCCGAGTGCTACAGCGGCATGAAAAAGCGGGAATCCAAGTCCGAAGCCTACAGCGCAAACCCGTTCGAGTATGAGTTTGTGTATGCCCCGCTGGGGGATGACGGCGCGTACGCCTACACCGCCCCGTGGTACGGCTTCTCGGTGAACAAAGATGCCGATGAAAAGGAGCTGGCCGTTGAGTTCCTGCGCTTTATGGCTACCGATGAGCAGATCGAAAAGATGGCCTCCATCAAGGGCAGGCCCGCTGTGAACCAGAATGCCGCCGATGAGCGCTACACCGCCATGAAGAACCAGACCCCCATTGCCAGCGAGACCGCCGACAACGGCACCATCCCCAGCAGTGTGCGCACGGCGTTCAACGATGTCTGCACCGAGTTCGGCGCGGGCAGCTACGCCACCGCCCAGGAAGCCGCCGAAGCATTTGTAGCGCGGTGCAAAGTGTAAAGTTATCACGAGGACCAGTTGCAGGCGGATAGGAAATCTGCTTCTATGGCCACAAATAAAGTATCGACTTGTAGGGGTCGATGCTTGCATCGACCCGCGGGCGGATGCGAGCATCCGCCCCTACATTTTGTTTGCATAAAATACCTGCCGCTGAACCTGACCCCCACCAGCGACCCCAAAACCGACCTGAAAGCCATTTTGCACGAATAAAATTCCCCAACGGCAGCACAATAAACAAACGTGCTGCCGTATTTTTGTAAATTTCTGCAAAAATTTTTGCATTATTTACCTACTAACATATTGACATAGTAGGTAAATAGGTGTATGATACAGCCAATGAATCCGAACAGGAAACACCACCAAGTTACGAAAGGAGAAATGTGCCATGTATACCATTCATGCCATCGCCGCCATCCGCATGTGTTGTCGAATGTTTTGCTCCCAGGCATATCCGTATGGCCGGGCACATTCGTCTTGCTTGTGCTTTGTCGATGTTTGAACTGTAACGGTACAACATCGTTTGCTGTATGCCTGGGAGCCTGTAAAAGCCCCCGGGCTTTTGTTTTACCTGTTCGGGTCCAGTGAACCGCCAAACACAAGTAAATAAAGAAACATAGAGGGGAAACCACCATGAAAAAGATTTTGAAAAAGTCCGCCGCTGCGCTGGCAGCACTCACCTTGACCGCCGCCCTGGCTGGCTGCGGCAGCAGCGCTTCTTCCGCTGCGGCTTCTACCGAGGCCGCTTCCACCGACACCGCCGCTTCCACGGCTGAGACCTCCGGCGAGAACGAGCTGGACAAGGTCAAGGCCGCCGGCAAGCTGGTCATCGGTGTTGAGGGCACCTACCCGCCCTTTACCTACCACGATGACAACGGCGAACTGACCGGCCTGGATGTGGAACTGGGCAAGGCCGTGGCCGAAAAGCTGGGCGTGGAAGCAGAGTTCCAGGAAGCCGCCTGGGATTCGCTGCTGATCGGCATCGATACCGAGCGTTTTGACACCGTTATCAACAGCGTCAGCATTACCGACGAGCGCTCGGAAAAATACGATTTCTCCGACCCCTACTACTACGAAGCCCGCCGCGTAGTCGTCCGCGCTGATGATGACAGCATCCAAAGCCCCGAGGACCTGAACGGCAAAAAGATCGCCACCAACACCACCAACGCGTTCATCCCCTGGTACGAGGAGCACGGCGCGGAGGTCGTGGGCATCGATACCAGCGGTGAGGCCATCGACCTGCTGCTCTCCGGCCGCGTAGACTTCGTGGGCACCAGCGTCCCGGTGCTGAACGCCTACCTGGAGGAGCACCCCGATGCAGAAGATCAGGTGAAGGTGGCCTTCGTCATCCCCAACTCCGAGGACATCATCGCCATCCCCGTCCGCAAGGGCGAGCCGGAATTCCTGGATGCGGTCAACGCCGCCCTGGCCGAACTCCGCGAGGAAGGCACCCTGAAAGAGATCTCCGAAAAATACCTGGGCGGTGATTACACCAACTCCGCTTACAGCAACTGATTGCAGGTGATTCGCAATGACGCAAAGACTGCTGGATATCCTGATATCCTCGTTCCCCACGTTGGTGGCATACTGCATCAAGGTCACGATCCCGCTGACCGCGTGCATCTTCGTCCTTAGCCTGGTACTGGCCTTTTTCCTGGCGCTGATCCAGATCCAAAAGATCCCGGTGCTTAAGCAGTTGGCCCGCGTGTATGTGTGGGTGTTCCGCGGTACGCCGCTGATCGTCCAGATGTACATCATCTTCTTCGGTCTGCCGTCCTTAGGCATTACGCTGGACGCATTTCCGTCTGCGGTCATCGCCTTCTCGCTGAACTACGCGGCTTATATGTCGGAGACCATCCGCGCCGCCATCCTCTCGGTACCCGAGGGTCAGTGGGAAGCGGGATACATGATCGGCTTAAGTTCCGGCCAGATCATGCTGCGGGTCGTCCTGCCCCAGGCCGCACGGGTGGCATTCCCCACGCTGTTCGGTACCCTGATCGGCCTGACCAAGGACAGTTCGCTGGCCGCCAGCATCACCGTGGTGGAAATGTTCAAAGCCGCCCAGCAGATCGCTTCCCGCACCTTTGAACCCTTTGCGCTCTATTGCGAAGCTGCCGTAGTCTACTTACTGCTTAACACGATTCTGACCCTGCTGCAAAGTGTGCTGGAAAAGCACCTTGCCTGGAAACAACCCAAGCAGCAAACCGCCCAAAAACAACTTGAAAAGGAGCCTGCCTAACATGTCTATCATCAGTGAGATCAATATCGAGACTGCCCCCGAACATATCAAAAAGATCGTGGCCGACCATGTGGCCGAGGGGCATACCATCACCGCTGAAAAGCGCACCCTGCTGCACAACGCCGCCGCCTTTAACGCGGTGGAGGCAGGCTCCTACGCGCTGGATGACGAGCTGGCCCGCCTGATTGGCAAGCGCGCCGCCGATTTTTACGAGTACGCCATCTCCCAGGCCAACGGTTGCCTGGTATGCAGCATCTACTTCCGCAACCTGCTTAAGAAAAACGGCATCGACTTTGATACTTTTGAGTTCACCCCTGAGGAAGAAGTGCTGATCGACTACGGCCGTGCCATTGCCAACGACCCCAAGCATGTGCCCGAGGAGATCTTCACCAAGCTGAAAACCTACTTCAACGAGGAGCAGATCGTGGTCATCACCGCCATGGGCGTGATGATGATCGCCAACAACTACTTCAACGATATTCTGGATGTCACGCCGGACCACCTGGCGTAACCCTGAGCAAAGGAGCACATACCATGCTGGAAGTAAAAGACCTGCATTGCAGCTACGGCACCACCCAGGTGCTGAAAGGCGTGGACATCAACGTCAACAAAGGCGAGGTCATCTCGATCCTGGGCAGCAGTGGTTCCGGTAAAACCACGCTGCTGCGCTGCATCAGCTTTTTGCAGAAGGCCGACAGCGGCACCATCCGGTTTGATAACTTTGAAAAAGACATCACCAAACTCAAACACAGCGAGATCCGTGCTCTGCGCATGAAGATGGGCTATGTGTTCCAGAACTTCAACCTTTTCCGTAACATGACCGTCAAACAGAACGTGCTGGAGGGCCTTATCACCGCCCGCGGCGTGGATCATGCCACCGCCGACAAAACCGCCGATGAAGTGCTGGAAAAGGTGGGCATGCTGCACCGCAAGGATTTTTACCCCGACCAGCTCTCCGGCGGGCAGCAGCAGCGCGTGGCGATTGCCCGTGCCATCGCCTTTAAGCCCGAAGTGCTGCTGTTTGATGAACCAACCTCCGCCCTGGACCCGGAACTGACCCGCGAGGTGCTGAACACCATCACCCAGCTGGCCGCCGATGGCCTGACGCTGGTGGTCGTCACCCACGAGATGGGTTTTGCCCGCAATGTGTCGGACCGCATCATCTTTATGGAGAACGGCGTAGTCGCCGAGGAAGCCCCCGCAAAAGAATTTTTCCTGCACCCCCAGCAGGAGGCAAGCAAGCGCTTTTTGCGGACCGTCACCGATGACTACGACTACAGCATCTGATTACAAGGGAAAGGGAGGAAGCAGCCATGGCGGGCATTGTACATTCCATCGAGGATTTGGTAGGCCACACGCCGCTGATGGAACTGGACCGCTTTGAGCGGCAGCAGCAGTGCGGTGCGCATCTGTTGGCGAAGCTGGAATTCTTCAACCCCACCGGCAGTGTCAAGGATCGTGCGGCCCTCTCGATGATCCGGGCGGCCGAAGCCTCCGGCCAGCTGGTCCCCGGCGGGACGATCGTAGAACAGACCAGCGGAAACACCGGCATCGGCCTGGCTGCCTTCGCCGCCGCCCGTGGGTATAAGATGGAGATCTTTTTGGAGCGCGGTGCCTCTTTGGAACGCCGCCTGATCCTCCAAGCCTACGGTGCCCGCCTGCTGGACTACAAGGATGCTACCGGCGAACGCCCCGAAAGTGAGCGCAGCCACCCCTGGCAGGAGCCGGAGCGGGAAGCCACCTTGGCGGAGATCGCCGCCTACTGCCAGCGCACCGGGGCATTCTTCAACAACCAGGTGACCAACCCCGCCAACCCCGAAGCCCACTACCGCACCACCGGCCCGGAGATCTGGCAGGATGCGGGCGGTCAGGTGGATGTGCTGGTCTGCATGGCCGGTACCGGCGGCACGGGCAGCGGCACGGCGCGGTATCTGCGCAGCCGGAACCCCAACCTGCATGTGGTGCTGGTGCAGCCCCACCCGGATTCCCGCATCACCCCCGCACACCCCCACGCCCAAATTATTGATGGCGTTCTGCCCGCCTACGGGGTGCCCCAAAGCGATTTGTCGGACTATCTCAACCCGGATTGGAGCGATGAGTACATCGACATCCGCACCGAGGAAGCCTATGAAACCGCCCATGAAGTCCTGCGGGCCGAGGGGTTGTTCCTGGGCACCTCCGCCGCCGCTGCCCTGCGCGCGGCCGTGCAGGTGGGCCGCCGCCCCGCATATACCGGCAAAAATATCGCCGTCATCATCCCGGATAACGGCATGAAGTATCTGTCCACCCCCATGTATCACAACCTGTAATTTAGGAGGAAACGACTATGTATATCGGCAATGTTGGTATTTTTGTAAAAGACCTGAAAGGTGCCCGCCAGTTTTTTGAAAGCTACTTCGGCGCAAAGTTCCTGAAATCCTACAACGAGCCGGAGAACAACTATTATTCCGACATCCTGGAACTGGACAAGGGTGCCTGGATCGAACTGATGACCAAGCCGGAGATCGTGGATGCCCCCAAAGACCCCAACCGCAGCGGCCTGGCACATATCTGCATCAAGGTCGACACCCGCCAGCAGCTGGATGACATCGTAGCCCGCTTTAAGAAAGACGGCTACAAGATCCAGTACGAGCCGTCCAACCCCACCGGCATTGGCGAAGTACGTGCTGTGACCTTTGAGGACATCGTTGTCGAGGTCAACTACACCCCCGCCGACTGATACACTATATAAAAGGAAGTGCGACCATGAGCCTTTCGATCGAGAGCCGATGTATCCACCTGGAGGATGACGACCGCGCCGCCCGCTACGGGGCGGTCAGCTTCCCCATCTACCAGACCGCCACCTTCGCCCACCCGGCGCTGGGCCAAAGCACAGGCTATGACTACAGCCGTGTGCAGAACCCCACCCGCCAGCAGCTGGAAAAAACCGTTGCTGCGCTGGAAAACGGCACCGATGCCGTGGCCTTTTCCACCGGCATGGCGGCCATTTTGGCCGTGATGGAGCTGTTCGCCCCCGGCGACCATGTGGTGACGGAGTCCGACCTGTACGGCGGTACGCCGCGCCTGTTCCGCACCGTGTGCGAGCCGCGGGGTATCACCTTTACGGCGGTCAATTTCAGCAAGGGGATGGCCGAAGCGGAAACTGCCATCACCCCCGCTACCAAGGCCCTCTACATCGAAACGCCCACCAACCCCATGATGAACGTCACCGACATCCGCGCGGCGGCTGAACTGGCCCATGCCCACGGTGCGGTGCTCATTGTCGATAATACGTTCCTTTCGCCCTATCTGCAAAACCCGCTCACACTGGGGGCAGATATCGTGGTACACAGCGGCACCAAGTACCTTTCCGGCCACAACGATACGCTGGCAGGCTTTGCCGTGGTCAAAGACCCGGCCCTGGCCGCGCGTCTGCGGGAAGTCAGCAAGACCATCGGTGCAAACCTGGCACCCGTTGATTCCTGGCTGCTGCTGCGTGGTATCCAGACTTTGGCCGTCCGCATGGATCGTGCCGAGGAAAACGCCCTGGCCTTGGCCCACTGGCTGCAACAGCAGCCCCAGGTCAGCCGCGTGATCTATCCCGGCCTGCCGGAACACCCCGGCCACGACCTGATGAAACGCCAGGCCCGTGGCTTTGGTGCCATGCTGACCTTTGAGGTGGCTGACAAGGCTTACGTGCCGGTGCTGCTGCAAAACGTTAAACTCATCCGCTTTGCCGAGAGTTTGGGCGGTACCGAAAGCCTGCTGACCTATCCGCTCACCCAGACCCACGCCGATGTCCCGCCCGAGGTGCTGGCCGCCAACGGCCTGACCGACCGCATTTTGCGGCTGTCGGTGGGCATCGAGAATGTGAACGACCTGACCGCCGACCTGACCCAGGCTTTTGCCGCCCTGTGAACATTTTGTAAGGGAGAACCCGCCATGAGCGAACGCAATCTGGATTTTGATGCCGTCATTGACCGGCGGGGCACCAAGTGCCTGAAATATGATTTCGCCGTCCAGCGCGGCCGCCCGGCGGGGGTGCTGCCCCTGTGGGTGGCGGATATGGATTTTAAAGTTTCCTCCTACATCGAGGATGCCCTCGTCCGCCAGGCCCAGCATGCGATCTACGGCTATACCGAGTCGGACACCGCCTACTTTGAGGCCGTGCAGCAGTGGCTTGCCACCCACCATGGCTGGCAGGTACAGCCCGACTGGCTGCAAAAAACGCCCGGCGTGGTGTTTGCCATTGCGGTAGCGGTCAAGGCCTGCACCCAGCCCGGGGACGCGGTGCTCATCCAGCAGCCGGTGTACTACCCGTTCAGCGAGGTCATCGTGGACAATGGCCGCAAGCTGGTCTCCAGCGATTTAGTGCTGGACGAAGCCACCGGGCATTATGAAATTGATTTTGCAGATTTTGAACGTAAAATCGTTGAGAACGGCGTAAAGCTGTTTTTGCTGTGCAGCCCCCACAACCCGGTGGGCCGGGTGTGGAGCAGGGAAGAACTGCTGCAGGTGGGCCGCATCTGCCAGCGCCACGGTGTGACTGTGTTCAGCGATGAGATCCACGCTGATTTCGTCTGGCAGGGCAGCCACCAGGTGTTTGCGGCGGCCGACCCGGCCTTTGCGGCGTTTACCATCACGGCCACCGCCCCCAGCAAGACCTTTAATATTGCGGGGCTGCAGGTGTCCAACATCTTTATTGCGGACGATGCCCTGCGGGCGAAGTTCCGCCAGGCCTACAATGCCAGCGGCTACAGCCAGCTGAACGCCGCCGGGCTCATCGCCGCCGAAGCCGCCTACCGTGACGGCGAGACCTGGTATAACGCGGCAAAAGCGTACATTGTGGATAATATCGCGTATATGCGCGAATTTATTGCAACGCGCCTGCCCCAGCTGCGGATGATCGAGCCGGAGGGCACGTATCTGGTATGGGTAGACTTCCGCCGCCTGGGGCTGGATAACGATGCGCTGGAAGATCTGGTGCTGCACAAGGCCAACCTCTGGCTGGACAGCGGTGCCATCTTCGGCCCCGTAGGCGAGGGTTTCCAGCGCTTCAACGCCGCCTGCCCCCGCGCCACCCTGATAAAAGCGCTGGAACAGTTGGAGCAGGCAGTAAACGCAGCTGTGTAAAATGTTACTGTGCAGGGGATGTAGGGGCGAGCAGTGCTCGCCCGCAAACCTTGTGGCAGTGCAAACGCCCGCGGGCGAACAATGTTCGCCCCTACAGAACATGCGTTAATTTACAGCAGCAATCAACACAATAAAGTACAGTAGGGAGGGGTCTTGACCCCTCCTCAGCCTGTCGAAAAAGGTCACCGATTGGTGGCCTTTTTCTCGTAAAACATGCCACGATATGCTATAATAAGTACGGGTGATGAACGTGCTTACGAAAAATATTGAAAATCGCGGCCA
>CAVKDR010000015.1:0-72258 GCA_963655125.1 Bulleidia sp. | reverse complement strand
ATTTTTCGTAAGCACGTTCATCACCCGTACTTATTATATCATATTTTTTTGAATATTACGAGAAAAAGGCCACCTTACGGTGACCTTTTTCGACAAGCTGGGCTCCCTCTGTGAGGGAGCTGTCACCGTAGGTGACTGAGGGAGAGAGACTTGCCTTGCCCGAAGCTTCGGATAAAATCTATGCTCTCTCCCCCACCCGCTTCGCGGGAGCCCCCTCTCAGAGGGGGCCTTACCTCACGCCAAACTGGTTCCTCCCGTACACACCGTCCGGGCATCCCATTTTAGGTCGGTGCCTTTATAAATGGTAAAGGTGTACTGCACGGTCGGGGTGCCGTCCACGCTGCCGGTGGCGGTGATGGTGCCGTTGTCGTTGGCGTACTCCCAGGTGTAATCAGGCGTTTCGGGCAGGTCGTCGGACGTAATGGTGGTGCCGGGCCAATCGGCGGCAAAAAAGCGGGCGTTGCTGCTCCAATCGTCCTCGGCGGTAAAGTCGATGGTCAGCCATCGGTTGGCCTGGACCGCATCAAAGCCCAGCGGGTTGGGGCCGTAGTCCCGGCTGCGGGCGGCCAGGTAATAGGCCGTCTGCTCCTCGGTCCAGTCGGCGGGGGTTGCAAAGTCGGTGATGCCTGCGGCGGCCAGGGCGCGGCACTGGTGGACCAGCATCGTGTGCTGCCACTCGTTCAGCTTCAGCTCGCGGGCCTCATCGCTCAGCTCCGGGATGGCGGCGGTGCTGTCGGTGCTGTACCAGCCGCTGATGGCCTCACAGGGTTCGGCATCGTCCACCGGGGTAAAAGCGTAGATGCTGTTGGTGCCATCGGGGTACTGGGGGCCGCCGTAATCAGCCTCGGGCGAGTAGACAACGTAGAAGCTGACCTTGACCAGAAAGGCTTCCCCGCTGTCGATCTTGGCGCGGTAGTCGGTGCCTGTGTCGGTATTGTCCAGCAGCGCGGCAGCATCCTCGTCATCGGCGGGGTCGACCACGCCGGACATACCCACGCGGGTGGTGATATAGCGGATGGCGTTTTCGTCCAGGACCGTCTGCCAGTAGTTGGCGGCGCGCTCGGCAGCCACGGACAGCTGGGTCAGGTATTCGGGGTCGAACGGCTCACGGCGGTTGGCATCCAGGGTGGTGGATGTCGCCGAAGATTCCGGTTCCGGCGTGGATTCGGCAGCAGTTGATTCAGATTCAGGTGTCGGCGCGGCACACCCGGCCAGCACCCCGGCGCAAAGCAGCACCACCGCCAACCGGGCGGCGCGGCGGGAAATGGCAGACATGGGCAAGCCCTCCTTTTGACACATTTTTATAAAAGGTATACTTTTATTGTACCGGCCATCCCAGAAAAGTCAACGGTGTACGGAAGATTTTACAACTATTTCTAAAATGTTTCCAAATATCAAAATTGCTCGCACCCGCCTGCGGGTCGATGCAAGCATCGACCCCTACAGCCCCCTCAAGGTAGTTCGTAGGGAGGGGTCTTGACCCCTCCAAAGCACCTTGCGCAAACTGCAATATTCTCATTTCTTTTCCCCTATTCTCCGTAGGGGCGGATTCCATATCCGCCCGGACAATTTTACGTAACCACCCACTTGCAAGGAGGGTTCAAGACCCCTCCCTACAGTACCAATTTGCAGAGGACCGCAGGGCAGCAGGCAAACAAAAAGGGGTGCCCCCTTGCAAGGGACACCCCAACAATGCAAATATTACGCCAGCAGCGGCTTGCAGGCTTCGGCAAGCTTTTCTTTCTGGGCTTCGGCCTCGGCCAGGTCCTTGCCTTTGGTGGTGAAATAGGTCTTGATCTTCGGCTCGGTGCCGGAGGGACGCACCACCACGGTAGCGCCGCTTTCCAGGCTGTAGATCAGCACGTTGGCGGCGGGCAGGCCGGTCTCCTCGGGCTTCTTGTAGTCCACGACCTTGACGACCTTGTCACCGGCGAAGTCCTTCGGCGGGTTGTCGCGCAGGTTCTGCATGATGCCGGCCATCTTGTCCATGCCGGACAGGCCCGGGAACTCGAAGCTGTCGACCTTGTTCAGGTAGCGGCCATATTCAGCGTAGATACGCTCCAATTCTTCCTTGATGGAGGAGCCCTTGGCGCGGTAGTAAGCGGCCATCTCGCAGATCAGCATCGAGCCGATGATGGCATCCTTATCGCGCACGTAGGGGCCTGCCAGGTAGCCGTAGCTTTCCTCGAAGCCGAAGATGAAGCGGTCCACCTCACCGGCGGCTTCCAGCTTGGCGATCTGGTCGCCGATCCACTTGAAGCCGGTCAGCACGTTGCGGCACTCGACACTGTAATGCTCGGCCACCTTGTCGGCCAGCGGGGTGGAGACGATGGACTTGCACATAACGGCGTTCTTGGGCATGGTCCCCTGCTCGATGCGGCCGGCGCAGATGTAGTCCAGCAGCAGTACGCCCACTTCGTTGCCGGAGAGCAGCTCATAGCTGCCGTCCTTGCACTTGACGGCGATGCCCACGCGGTCGGCATCGGGGTCGGTAGCCAGCATCAGGTCAGCGCCGGATTTCTTGGCCAGTTCCAGGCCCAGGCGCAGCGCCTCGAAGATTTCGGGGTTGGGGTACGGGCAGGTGGGGAAATTGCCGTCCGGCTTCTCCTGCTCGGGCACAACGGTGATATCGGTGATGCCGATGTCGCCCAGCACGTGGGTGACGGGCACCAGGCCGGAGCCGTTCAGCGGGCTGTAGACCAGCTTGAGGCCGGCGGTCTTGCAGATGCCGGGGCGGATGGAGCGGGCTTCGATGGCGGCGTACAGGGCGTTGATGCAGTCCTCGCCCACGTACTCGATCAGGCCCTGGGCCATGCCGTCCTCAAAGGAGATCAGCTTAGCGCCGGTGAGGATATCGGTTTTCTGGATCTCGGCATACACGATGTCGGCGGCTTCATCGGTCATCTGGCAGCCGTCCGGGCCGTAGGCCTTGTAGCCGTTATACTTGGCAGGGTTGTGGCTGGCCGTGACCATGATGCCCGCGTTGCAGTTGTAGTAGCGGGTGGCAAAGCTCAGCGCAGGCACGGGCATAAGGGCGCTGTAGATGCGCACTTTGATGCCGTTGGCGGCCAGCACCTCGGCGGCAGTCTTGGCAAAGACATCGCTCTTGATACGGCTGTCGTAGCTGATGGCAACGGTCTGGCTGCCGCCCTGGGTCTTGACCCAGTTCGCCAAGCCCTGGGTAGCCTGCCGCACGACATAGATGTTCATGCGGTTGGTGCCCGCGCCGATAACGCCGCGCAAGCCTGCGGTGCCGAACTTCAGGGCCACAGCAAAGCGGTCCTGGATGGCAGCATCATCGTCCTTAATGCTTTCCAGTTCGGGCTTCAGGTCTGCATCGGCCAGGTCAGCCGCCAGCCAGCGGTCATACATGTCTTTATACATAGTAAATACACCTGCACTTTCTATGGTTGGTACTATACTAAATATACCAACTTTGCCGCGTGGTGTCAATTGAATTTTGGCTATTTTTACCGATTTGTTGCCAGGTCGGATTTTATTTGTAGGGGCGAACACTGTTCGCCCGTGCAGTTTGGCGGCAAGGCAAAACCCCGCGGGCGAGCACTGCTCGCCCCTACAGCGTCCATATTCATAACATTCATCGGCCAGCAGGCAGATAAGGTGCTGCATACCGCACCAATCTTGCACCACTATTCACACTACTATTCCCCCCTATATATACCCTAATACTCCAATACCACCCCACTGATATTAACTGGTATTAGAGTTTTAATACTAGTTATAATTAACATATCTATGTAATTTATATAAGTACTAATCTAGTATTACAGTTTTGATAAAGGGGGTGCTGTTTTGCACCCAAAACGCTACAGCAAAAAAGATGCGCCCCACCATCCCGGCAGGGCGCATTGTTTGCTTTATTCGCTGGTTCCCTCCTCCAGCGTGTGGGTGATGGTCTCCAGGTCGATAGGCTTGGGGATGTAGCCGCTCATGCCGGCATCAAAGCACTTTTTGCGGTCGGCGGCAAAGGTGTTGGCCGTCATGGCAAAAATGGGGATGTCATGGTCGGCGCGGGCGCTGGCGCGGATGCGGCGGGTAGCCTCCACGCCGTCCATCACCGGCATCTGCATGTCCATAAACACGGCAAAGTAGCTGCCGACTGCCGACTTTTCAAAGGCTTCCACAGCCTGTCTGCCATCCTCGGCCCAGTCCACCGTCAGGCCGATGCTCTGCAGCAGTTCGGTGGCGATCTCGGCGTTCAGGGCGTTGTCCTCGGCCAGCAGCACCCGCTTGCCGCTGTAATGGGCGGCGGGGTCCTCGGCCTTGCGGCGGGGTGCCAGCACGGCTTCCCGCTGGGCATCGCTGGCCTCGGCAAAGGGCACACTGACCACAAAGGTCGAGCCGTGCCCCTCGCGGCTGTAAACGTCCAGCGTACCGCCCATCAGGTCGGTAAAGCCCTTGACCACCGACATGCCCAGCCCCGTGCCCTGCACTTTGGAGACACGGCTGTCCTCGGCCCGGACGTAATCCTCGGTGATGTGGCTGATGAACTCTGCCGACATGCCAATGCCGGTATCCTTGCAGTGGAAGATGACCCGCCCGCCGGGCAGGCATTCCAGCCGCACGGTAATTTTACCGTCCACCGGGGTGTACTTGATGGCGTTGGAGATGATGTTGATGATGATCTGGCTGTAGCGGTTGGCATCGCCCACCACCACAAAGTCCGGCTTGCCGCAGACAAACTCCAGCGTCTGGGCCTTTTTATCGGCCAGCGGGCGCAGCAGTTCTACGCTGTTGGCGGCGCAGTGTACGGCATCAAAGGGGGCATTGTTCAACTCCATATGGCCGTGTTCCAGCTGGTTCACATCCAAAATCGAGTTGATAAGCACCAGCAGATAATTGCCCTCGTTGGCAATGCTTTCCAGCGCGCTTTCCAGGCGCGGGGTGTCGTCTTTGTACTTTTGGGCGATCTGGGTCATGCCCAGCACCACGTTCAGCGGGGTGCGGATGTCGTGGCTCATCTTGGAGAAGAAATCCTGCTTGGCAGTGCTGGCCTCGTGGGCTTCGTCCAGGGCGGCGGCCAGCTCGGCGGAGATTTCCTCCTGCCTGCGGCGGCTGCGGGCGGACTGCCAGTACATCAGAATAAAGCAGACCAGCGCGGCAACGACCACCATGACAAAAATCAGATAGGCCGGGTGGTCAAACAGGAACTCAACGGCGGTGGGCTGTTCGGCCAGGGCATTGTAGGTCTGCACGATCTCCCCGCGGCCGTTCTCTGCCGCAGTAATCAGCGCCTTTTCCCACAGGCCGTAGAAATGGTAGTCGTCCTCGGCGTTGACACCCATGTACAGCTGGATCGTAACGCCCGGCACAATGTCTGTCCGCAGGCGGTTTTGTACATCCTGCCGGGCCAGGGTCTGGGCCGTGTAGGTCATCAGCAGGGCACCGTCCACCCCGCCGGAAAGCACCGCCTCCACGCACTGGGCCGTGCCGTCCAGCAGCACCAGTTCGGCATCCGGCCAGTTGGCGGCCAGGGTCTCCCGGATGGTAACGGTGTCATCCATGGCCGCAATGCGCCGCACCGTGCCATACGCGCCGCGCTGGCGCAGCAGCGACATGGTGGTGTTCATGTAAGAGCTTGTCAGCTGGTAGCGGCCGGTGGTGGGGCTCATCTCTTTGCTGTCAATGTCCAGCCACAGGTCGACTTCGCCATTGTCCAGCATAGTGCGGTAGTCGTCCCGCTCGGTAAGGGACACGACTTCTACCTCCAAGCCCAGTTCCCCGGCAGCTTTGGTGCAGTAGTCTACGGCAATGCCTTTCATCACGCCGTTCTCGTACCAGGAGTAGGGCGCATTGTCGGGGTCCGTTGCGGCGCGGATGACCGTGCCGTTTTGCCGCATCTGTTCCAGCAAAGCCCGTTCGGACGCAGTAAACTCGGTATTGCGCTCCTGCGCGCCATAGTATTTGTTGTACAGTTCCACGCGCCAGTTGGGGGTCTCGATGTTCATCGCATCGAAGGCGGCATCCAACTGGTCGATAAGGTCCTGGTCCTCCTTGCGGGCCAGGATATAGTAGGCCGTCTGGCCGAAGTTCTCGATGGTGGTCTCATCCTCAGGGGTGCGGATGTAGCTGTCCACGATGGCATCCACTTCATCATCCACCAGGGCGTTGGTCAGGTCGGTGGGGGTCTCGTAATAGGTGATGGTGTGGGCAAAGCCCTTGTCCTCGGCCCACTGCAAAAAGCGTTCGTTGTAGGTGTGGCGCTGCAGCAGGCCGATGCGCAGCCCCTCGTAGGTAGCGTAGTCCCCTGCTTTGATGCGGGTATTGGTGACCTTGATGTTCATGCAGGTGGAGGCCGTGATGGCCGGGTGCTGGGAAACGGCAAACTCCGCCCGGCGCTCATCGGTCAGCCGGGCGGCGGTGTACAGGTCTACCTCGCCATTGCGCAGGGCTTCCACGCTTTCCTCGGGGGGTCTTGTCGTAGCCCACATAGTCAAAGGTACACTGCATGTACTTGGACAGGCCCTGCATCATCTCGTAGCCGTAGCCGCTGCGCTGGCCGCTTTCATCCTGGATGTGGTAGTTGCTGGACGCGTAGAACGCCACCTTATAAATCGGTGTTTCCAGGCGGGGCACACCCTCGGCCAAAGCGGCAGCCGCATAGCTGACCGCCAGCGCCAGCACCAGCAGCAATGCCGCCAGGCGGCGAAGTGGTATTTGTGTTGTTTTCTTCAATTCAGGCCCCCAAACAAAAAATAAAAGGAGTCCACTAAGAAACGCTTCTATAGTGGAGCTCCCATAATTTGAACAGTTTTATTTATATGGTATAAATGTATAAACTGTGCAACTGGCTGCCATTTTACAGGCCCTATAGCTTTGCGTCACAACCTTTCGGCTGTTTTGCCCTATAACGTTATACATTGATTATACAACCGCCAAAACCCCGTGTCAATGCAGTTTTGCCGCTTTTTGTCGAATTTTGTAAGCGGTTACAGCTTTTTTAAGGCTCCCCTTGAGGGGCGGCATCGTAAATGCCTCCCTCTGGGAGGGAGGTGGCCCGAAGGGCCGGAGGGAGAGAGACAAATCATCATCCAAAGTTTCGGGCAAATGCAAGGCTCTCTCCCCCAGTCAGCTTCGCTGACAGCCCCCCCAGAGGGGGCCAATTACGCTCTACATCGCCTTTCTATCCAACGCCCGATACTGCAGCGCTTCGGAAATATGCGCGGCATCCAACTGTTCGCTGCCGTCTAAATCGGCAATGGTCCGGGCCACCCGCAAAATGCGGTCGTAGGCACGGGCGCTGTAGCCCAACCGCTCAAAGGCCGCGCGCAAAATTTGCTGGGCCTTGGGGGTCATGCGGCAGTATTGGCGCAGCGCAGCTCCCGGCAATTGGGCGTTGCACCGCACACCGGGCAGGTCCTTGCACCGCGCCTGCTGCACCTTGCGGGCGGCCGTAACGCGGGCGCGGATGGCAGCGCTGCTCTCTCCCCCGGCCTCAGCGGCCAGGGCCTCGTACTCCACGGGCATGGCTTCCACATGCAGGTCGATGCGGTCCAGCAGCGGACCGGAGATGCGGCGGCGGTACTGCTCAATGGCGCTGGGGGTGCAGGTACACTCCCGCGTGGGGTGGCCGAGATAGCCGCACTTGCAGGGGTTCATGGCGGCGGCCAGCATGAACTGGCAGGGGTAGCGGGCACTTCCGTGTACCCGGCTTACCGTGACCGCGCCGTCCTCCAACGGCTGGCGCAGCACTTCCAGCGTATCGCGGGAAAACTCCGGCAGTTCGTCCAAAAACAGTACGCCGTTGTGGGCCAGGCTCACCTCGCCGGGGCGCGGGGTCGACCCGCCGCCCGCCATGGCGGCGGTGCTTACGCTGTGGTGCGGACTGCGGAAAGGCCGCTCTTTCAGCAGCCCACTGCCCGCCGGCAGCAGCCCGGCAACAGAGTAGATGGCGCTGGTCTCCAGCGCTTCCTCGTAGGTCAGCGGCGGCAGGATGCCCGGCAGCCGCTTGGCCAGCATGCTTTTGCCCGTGCCCGGCGGCCCCACCAGCAATAGGTTGTGCCCGCCCGCAGCGGCAATTTCCAACGCACGGCGAGCTTCGGCCTGGCCGCGCACATCGGCCATATCGGGGCCAAGCCAAATCCCCGCTTCGTCAAAGCCACTGGGGGTAGCCGGGGTGATGGGGCTTTCGCCGCAAAGGTGGCGCACCACATCGCTGGCGGTGCGGGCCGGGTAGACCGTCAGGCCCGCAGCCTCGGCCGCTTCGGCGGCGTTCTCCGCCGGGAGGAACAGTTCGGTCACGCCCAAAGTCACCGCCGCCAGCGCCATAGGCAGCACACCGGTCACAGGGCGCAGGGTGCCGTCCAGACCCAACTCCCCCAAAAAGGCCTGATGGGGCGCAGGCACAGGCAGAACGCTTTGTGCGGCCAGCAGCCCCACCAGCAAAGGCAAGTCGTACACAGGGCCGGTCTTGCGCACATCCGCCGGGGCCAGGTTGATGGTGATGCGGCTGGACGGCCAGGGGTAATGCAGGTTTTTGACGGCACTGCGCACCCGCTCGCTGCTTTCTTTCACGGCCGAGTCCGGCAGGCCCACCAGCGTGAACTGCGGCAGCCCGCCGGAGAGGTCGGCTTCGACCTGCACCGCATACCCCGCCAGCCCGCTCAACCCCAGGCTCGTGACCTTTGCAAACATGGTACATCCTCCCTTTCGGGGATAATTTTTATACTTCCTTATAAAGGCTCCCTCTGTGAGGGAGCTGTCAGCGAAGCTGACTGAGGGAGAGAGCCTAATCTTTACCCCAAGTATTTTGGGCCATCGCTAATCTCTCTCCCCCACCCGCTTCGCGGGAGCCCCCTCCCAGAGGGGGCCATTCGCGCTTTTACGCGTTTTCTTCCAAAATCTTAAGCAGCTTCCCCGCGCTTTTCTCCCAGCTGTATTTTTCCAGCAGCAGCTTCGGGTCGGCTTTGGGCGGGGTGGTGTCGTCCACGTTGCCGAGGTTGGTATTCAAATCGATATACCCTGCGCAGTCGCCGTACACTTCCCGCATGCAGGGGGTGTCGCTAACCAAGATCTGCTTGGCCCCGCAGGCTACGGCTTCCAGCGGCGGGATGCCGAACCCCTCGTACAGCGTGGGGAACACAAACGCCCGGCAGTTGGCCATCAGGCTTTTGGCCTCGCCATCGCTGACATAGCCCAGGTAGACCACATTAGGCAGGTCGGCCAGGCCCAGGCGGGCGGCTTCCTCGGCCAGGCTGCCGCCGCCCGCGATGGCAAACACCGCGTCAGGCTTAGCCTTGGCGGCCCGCAGCACCCAGGGGAAGTTCTTGTTTTTCAGCAGGTTCGCCATGCTGAAATAGTACCCGCCCTTTTGCAGCTGCGGGTGCTTGGCGAACACGCCGTCATCTGGCGCAATGCGCTGCATCTGCTGCCAGGCGTTGTAAACAACATCCATCTTTTCCGTCGGCACACCGTAATATTTGTTAATCTCCGCTTTGGAAAATTCCGATACCGTAATGACCCGCTCCGCCTTTTGGGCAATGCGGCGGTACTGCATACAGTGCCAGGCGGCGCTCATCCGGTCGCGGCGGGTGTCCTTATAAAAATCCTGCCGGGCGCGGTAGCAGACATCGTGTACCACGGCAATGCCGGTAAACCCAAACCATGGGATGACATTGCAGGTGGCAAGCCCCTTGGCCCCCCGCTGTTTTAAGTAGCGCGGATAGTCCAACTGCTGCCAGGCAAGGCCATGCCGGGTGCCGAACGGCACAACTTTTATATGCTTATATGCGGGCGTTTCCACCCCCTGCGGCACCACGATCTCCACCAGCCCCGCCGGGGCGATCGCGTCCAGCGCGGCCAAAAGTTCAATCGAGTAGCGCTGGATGCCCGAGACACGCTGGGCAAAAAACGAGCCATCCACGGCCCAGACGGTTTGCTGCATGGCAGCCTCCCTTATGCGCAGAATTGCGCTTTCATACGTAAAATTTTGTTCACACTCACGTCCAGCCGCTCCTCGCTGACAGTGCCATTGCGCACCGCTTCCAGCACGGCCTCGTAGGCATCGGCCAGGCCGTCAGGCATCAGCAGCGCATCGCACCCGGCCTGCAAAGCCTGCACAGCGGCCTCGCCGGGGGTATAGCTGTCGGTGATGGCCCCCATCGCCAGCGAGTCGGTGACGATGAGGGTATTCTCCCCGTCCGGCACCAGCGCGATCGCATCCGCGCTCAAGGTAGCGGGCAGGTCGCCGGTCAGTTCCGGCACTACGATATGCCCCACCATCACGGCGTGGGGGCCAGCCTCGGCCGCAGCGGTAAAGGGCAGCAGTTCACAGGCGGTCAGTTCCTCCACCGTGCGGTAGCTGTAGGCCAGGCCGGTGTGGCTGTCCTCGGCGGTGTCGCCGTGGCCCGGGAAATGCTTAAATGTGGGCAGGATCCCCTCGCCTGCCAGCCCTTTTGCCATCGCCGCGGCGCAGTCCGCCGCTTCGGCGGCATCGGACGAAAACGCCCGGGTGCCGATGATGGGGTTATCCGGGTTGGTGTTCACGTCCGCATCGGGGGCGAAATCCATATTGAAGCCGTAATTGTGCAGGTAGCCGCCGATGGTCTGCCCCATGGCGTAGGCGGCATCGGTGCCCTCGGCCCCCACGGCGGCAGCGCTTTCATACTGGGGCAGGTCAAAAGTATCTTTATTCGCCAGCCGCGCCACTGCACCGCCCTCCTCGTCCACCGAGAGAAACAGCGGGATCTCGGAGGCTTCCTGCAGCGCCGCGTTAAAGGCGGTAATTTGGTCCGGGTCCACGATGTTTTTGCCAAATTGGCACACGCCGCCCACGGGATATTTTTGCAGGGTGTCCCGCATGGCATCGGTCAGTTCGGTCACGCCGTCAGCCTTGGCATCATCGATCGTCTCCTGCGGCAGGGTCAGATCGAGGGAATCCGGCCGGATAATAAACAGCTGGCCGACCTTTTGTTCTAACGTCAGGTCAGCAGCGGTCAGGGCGGTATCTGGCTGCGGCGCAGCTTCCGGCTCGTCCGCAGGCAGATCCACCACCACCGGGCGTTCGGTGTTCATGGGCAGGGTCACGGCGCTCTGCCCCGCCGGCTGCGCCCCGCAGGCACACAGCATCCCCGCCAACAAAATCGGCCAGAAAACCCGCTTTTTCATAGGTCGACACCCTTTCTGTCGCTTTTGTTCATTGTACCATATTTACCGCAAGGGAACAAGGATGAAAAAAGACAGACACCTAGGAGGGGTCAAGACCCCTCCCTACAGTACTATTTTATAAGGGGATGTAGGGGCGAGCCCGTGCAATTTAGCGGTTACGCAAGATTCGGCGGGCGAACAATGTTCGCCCCTACAGAATGGGTAGTAGAGTAAATTTGGCCCCGGAGGGGTCAATCTGGAGAAGGACCCAAAAGCGTTAAGAAAAATGCAGCACTCCTGCATTTTTTAGCTTTTGGGTTCTTCGACCTCCTCTTTGGGGTTCTTAGGGGCGAGCAGCCCCTAAGCCGGGCCCCCCGCGCTATCGGAAGTAGCGGGGACCTTTTCGGTTCCTTTTGGGTCTCCAAAAGGAACACCCAACGGCAGGATGCCATTATAAAAGGCCCTGCCGCAAGGTAGGCAGGGCCGATAGGCAACATATTAAAAATCAGTGTTCCGCCACCACATCATCCACAGCGGCCGTCTCCGCCGTAGAGGTATCCAGCAGACTTTCCTTGGTCACCGCAAAGGCATCCTTGTGGGCGGATTTCCCCTCGTACACGATGCCCGGTGCCCCGTCACTGGCCAGATAGCACAAACTCGTGGTGGTGCTGCCCGTATCTCCGGCACCCGCAGCGTCCGTACCATCGGCCGCCAGTGCGCCAAACCGCACGGTCAGCTTTGTGCCGTCTGTAAACGTCACCACCGCCGTCACATCCGGCGCATCCAGGCCGTAGGCGCTGTCTGCTTCGGGGCTGGTGATGCTCCACTCGGTCTGCATTTCGCAGATCGTGCTCACCATCCGCTTCACCGCGCTCTGATCCAGTGCATAGTCGGCATCATCGGCCAAATTCCAAACGCCATCGTTCAAAACAAACTGCAGATCCCCCACCGTCAAAGCCGTCACATCCTCGGCGGTCTTATCGGTCAGCGATTGCGCCGCATACAGGCTGCGGGGGGCCTTGCACAGGCTGCTCAAATCGCTCTTGGCCACGGTGTATACGCCGCCCGCGTCATCGTAGACGTAGTACACCCCCGCCACATCGTTCAGCTGGTCCACCGTCAGGGTGCGGGTGTTCTCCCCTGCTTGTAGGGTAAACACCATGGCCGGGGTGTCGCTCAGGGCGGGGATCTCGCCCAGCTCGCTGTCCTGCAGTTTGCGGCTGGCGGTCAGGGCGGCGAACTTCTCCACCAGGCTCTGCACGGCACTCTGGTCCAGCGGCAAAGTCGGGTCAGAGTCCAGCATCCAGTTCCCCTCGCTGCCTTTCAGCAGTGTCACATCCGTATTGTCCCCTGCATAGGAAAGTTCGTCCACATCCTCGGCGGCAAAATCCACCAGCGGGATCGTGGTATCTTCCTCCGCCTTATTCTCGCGGGTCAGCACCGCCAGCAAAACGCCCAGCAGCACGGCCCCTGCCGCCAGCAGGGCCAGCGGCAGCATTTTTTTACGGTTCATGGGGTCTCCTTATCTTCTGCGCCGGATCACGCAGATCACAAGCCCGGCCACCACACACACGATGGGCAGCACAATGGTAAACAGCAGCCCCAGCACGATGATCATGTTGTTGGGCACGGTCAGGCTGGCGGCGCTCATGCTCTTGCCGCTGATGACCGCGGTAGTCTGCTCGCCATCGAACCAGTTGACGATGCTGCCCAGCAGCTGGGCGTTGCCGCCGGATACGCTCTGGTTGATGGTGCCCTGCAAAAAGTTGGGGCAGTTGATCCACACCACGCGGGTGCCGGTGGTGGTGTTTTCGGCGGCCAGGGCCACGTCAAAGCTGCCCTCGGGGTCGGTATCGGCCTTTTGGGCGGTCTCGGCGGTGGCATAGCCCTCCATCGAGTAAGCGGTGGAACTGGTGGACAGCAGACTGGTAAAGGTATAGTCGCCGTCCTCGTGCTTCACGATGCCCTGGGCGATGGGGGTGTACACCATCATGCCGCTGCCCACACCGGCGGTGATTTCATTAGACTGCACGGTGGGCAGCAGGTAGGTTTGGGGGTAGCCGTAGGGGTAATGGTTGGCATCGTTCTCGATCAGCAGCCCCTCCTGCCGGGTCATACCGCAGCTTTCCAAAATCGCATCTAAACGCGGAGTGGCGGTGGTAAAGTCTGTCACCGCCAGCAGCTTGCCGCCGTTTGCTACGTAGTCGCTCAACAGGGCGGCTTCTGCCTCGGTCAAATCGGCCAGCGGCGCGTTCAGCAGCAGGCTGTCGGCATCTTCGGGGATGCTGCCCGCCGTGGTCAGGTTCAGTTCTTCGGTGGTCACACCGGCGTTGGTCAGCGTGTCGGTAAAGTCGGTGTCCAGCGCCAGTTCGCCGTGGCCGGTCAGCTGGTACAGCTTGTAGGCCGTGGTGCGGCTGGCTTGGGCCAGGGCGCTGGTCAGGGCGTTTTCGGCTTCAAAGGTATACTGCTGGCTGCCGCTGGTGTAGTAGGTTTCAATGTCCAGCTGGTACATGTCGTTGTAGCCCACCACGCGGTAGTTATCACCGCACACCAGAACCACCGAGCCGTTGGCCGCGCCGTCATACTGCTGGGCAAAAGTCGGGTACAGCACGGGGTCGCGCTGCTGCCAGCTGAAGTGGCTGCTCTCGTCCGCATAGCGGTCCAGCAGGCGGGTGATGTTGGTATCCTCCTGCCCGGACTCCGCCAGGTAGTAGGCGGTGACATCGCTGTTCAGTTCGTGCAGAAGATTCTTCGATGTATCGCTTAACGTAAACAGGGATGAGGTGGAGATATCGAACTCGGTCCACTTGCTGGGCAGGGCCTGCACCACCAGGTTTACCAAAATCACGAAGGCCAGCACCACCACAGCCAGTATGGTGGCATAGCTGCCGCTGCGCAGGGTGCGCTTGCTGCCCTGCAGGTTTTTCAAATCAAACTTTTTCATAGTCAACGCCCCCTTAGTGCCAGCGGCGGCGTTCCAGCGACTGTCCCGTCAAGAACAGAAACAGCGCGATCACCGAGAGATAATACACGATGGCCGACACGCTGAACATGCCGCCCACCACGCCGTTGAACGGCTGGAACAGCGCCAGCGCCCCCAGCACCGCATTAAAGGCCGAGAGCAGCCACGCCGGGCGCAGCTGGAACAACACCACCAGCACCACAGCGCCCACGCCAAACACACCCAGCCCCACCGGCAGGCTTTTGCAGAGCACACCCACCAGCACCGCCGCGATGAGCAGCACCACCAAAAACACGATGAGCGCCAGCAGGTTGCCGCTGGTGAACATCGTCTTGATGCCGTTCATCAAATAGGCGATGAGCAGCGCGCCAAAAGTAGCCAGATATGCAATGATCTGGTTCTCGGTCAAAGCCGAGATCCAGGTGCCCACGGCCAAACAGGCCGCCCCCAGCAGCAGATACACAAACAGCGCACTGAACGCCGACACCAGCGATACCGTGCCAAAGGCCGTCAAAATCAGCGGCATGAGCACCGCCACGGTCAGCGGCAGGGCAAACACCACAACCTCGGCCAAAAACTTGCCCAGCACAATGCCGGGGATGCTGACCGGGCTGGTCAGCAGCAGTTGGTCGGTCTTGTTGCGGCGCTCCTCGGCAAAGCTGCGCATGCTGATGGCGGGCAGCAGGAACAGCATAATCAGCGTGGTTGTGTACAAAACGGATGCAAAATCCGACGAAGCATACATCAAATTGCGGTTGGTGAAATACAGCCCCAGGAAAAACAGGCTGACCGCTGCGGTGACGTAGCCCACCATGCCGGTGTAGTAGCTTTTGGTTTCCCGTTTAAAGATGGCAGCCATTATTCTGCCTCCTGTTCGTTATTTTCTGCCGTTTCGGTTTCTTCCGGCGTTTCGGTCAATTGCAGGAACACATCCTCCAGGCTCATGCTCTCGGCGCTCAAGTTCAGCACCGGGCATCCGGCTTTCGCCAATGCCTGGGACAGCGCACCGCGCAGATCAGCCCCTGCCTCGCTCACGGCGGTAAAGCTGACCTCGCCGGCCTTTTCGGCGGTCACCCGCAGGTCGGTCAGGCCGGGTACGGCGGCGGCCGCCGCCAGCACAGCATCCCGCTCACCCTGGGCGGTGGCCGAGATGGTCCCCTTGGCAGCCAGCTTGCCGGCCAGTTCCTCGGGCGTACCCTGGGCCACCAGTTTACCATGGGCAATGATGAGAACGCGGTCGCAGACGGTCTGCACCTCGCTTAAAATATGGCTGGACAAAATGACCGTGTGGGTCTTGCCCAGGTCGTGGATCAGGCTGCGGATCTCGATCATCTGTGCAGGGTCCAGGCCAACGGTGGGCTCGTCCAGGATGATGACCTTGGGGGCACCCAGCAGCGCCCCGGCAATGCCCACGCGCTGGCGGTAGCCCTTGGACAGGTTGCGGATAAGCCGCCCCTCCATCTCCTGCAAACCGGTGCGGGCGCAGGCGTTTTCCACGGCGGCGATGCGGTCCGCCTTTTTGCGGGTGCCCTTCAGCTCGGCCACAAACAGCAGGTATTCCCGCACGGTCATGTCCTGGTACAGCGGCGGCTGCTCCGGCAGGTAGCCGATGCAGGATTTGGCAGCGGCTGGTTCCTCGGCAATATCATGGCCGTTGATGGTCACGGTGCCGTCCGTAGCGGACAGGTAGCCGGTGATGATGTTCATCGTCGTGGATTTGCCCGCACCATTGGGCCCCAGCAGGCCATAGATACAGCCATCCTCCACGGTAAAACTGATGTCGTCCACAGCCGTATGATTGCCGTAGCGCTTTGTCAGATGTTCGACTTGGATCAAAATACTCTCCCCTTTTTGTATGCAGAGTCATGGACATGATAAAGTATAGCCGCCATTTGTGAAAATTGTGCGATAGGGGTTTGAAAAATTATGTTGCGGATTTATTCGTAGCTGCCCATCAGCCAGCCCCTCCGGGGCCAAAACCCCCTTTATGCTGGTACTGTAGGGAGGGGTCTTGACCCCTCCTAGGCAAATTGCAATAACTACAACTTTTATCATTTGTTGCAGCCAAAAGTCAAACCGTAGGGGCGGATTCAATATCTGCCCGGCCAAATTTACGTAATCGCAAAATTGCAAGGAGGGGTCAAGACCCCTCCCTACGGACCGACCATAAATAACCATTCCCCGTATATATTGTGGCCACGCCCAACCCCACGGGCGGATATGGAATCCGCCCCTACGCAAACCAAATTTTGGTCACAAAAAAGGTAGGTCTAACGGCTGCAACCCATGATAAAAAGGGTGTCACCGCATGGTGGTGACACCCGCCGGGCTGCTACTCAAAACAAAAAATCACACCAATTCCACCCGATATTTTTTCATCCAATAATTCACCTGCAAAAACCAGGCAATCGTCTGCGGGGTGGTCATCAATTGGCCGTACCAGGGTACGGGATTATCCGCCCCACTCGCCAGCAGATTTTCCAATGCTTCCCGCTTGATAATACGAAGCACCGGTGCCGCCGGGTCGGCGATCACCCGCCGCAGCTCTGCGCTGACCGCCGCTAAATACGCCGGGTTCCAGGTCTTGGGGTATGGGCTTTTGCGCCGCCACAAAACCTCTTTGGGCAAAACACCCTCCATCGCATAGCGCAAAAGACCTTTCTCCTGGCCCTGGTAGTCCTTAAAATCCCACGGCACAGCGTAGAGATACTCCGCAATGCGGTAATCACAGAACGGCACACGGACTTCCAGCCCCGAATACATGCTCATGCGGTCCTTGCGGTCCAATAGTGTCTGCATAAACCAGGTAAAGTTCAAATTGACCATCTGCCGCATCCGCGTTTCCAGGGCATCCCGCCCCGGCAGCACCGAGGTCTCGGCCAGCGTTTGCTGGTAGCGGGCATCCACAAAGGCCGCCGGGTCGATGCCGTCCAGCACGCCCTCCTTTATAAAGGAAGCCCGGTACGCCGTGGACTGCGCCCAGGGGAAACCGTACTTTTCCCGCACGGCGGGGTCGCGGTACCATGGGTAACCGCCAAAAATTTCATCGGCGCACTCGCCCGAAAGCGCCACCGTGGCGTGGGGCTTGATCTGGCGGCAGAATAGCAGCAGCGAGGAATCCACGTCCGCCATGCCGGGCAGGTCGCGGGCCTCCACCGCCGCGTAGAGCGCCAGCACCAGTTCGGGGGTGTCCAGCGTGACCCAGTGGTGCCGCGCGCCCAAGAAATCGTTCATCTTGCGGATGTAGGGCGCGTCGGCCCCGGGCTGAAACTTGGTGGCGCGGAAGTACCGCCGGTTGTCCTTGTACCCCACCGAGAACGTCTGCAATTGCTGGCCCCGCGCGGTAAAATAGGTGTCCGCCACCGCCGAGATCAGGCTGGAATCCAGCCCGCCGGACAAAAAGGTCGCCACCGGCACATCGCTGACCAGCTGGCGCTGGATGGCATCCACCACCAAGTCCCGCACATTGCGGGCGGTGGTCTCGAAGTCGTCAGGGTGCTCGTGGTCGGTCAGCTGCCAGTAGCGGGTCAGGGTCAGGCGGCCGGTATCGGCCTCGTACACGGCGCACTGGCCGGGCAGCAGCTCCCGGATATTTTTGAACACCCCGCACCCCGGTGTGCGGCCGGGGCCTAACAGCAGCACTTCGGCCAGGCCGTTGGCATCCACCTGGGGCGGCACCGCCGGATGGACCAGCAGGGTTTTCAGTTCACTGCCAAACAGCAGGCTGTCCCCTGTCTGCACGTAAAACAGCGGCTTGACCCCACAGCGGTCCCGCGCCAGAAACAGCTGCCCCGCCTGCTGTGCCCAGACAGCAAAGGCAAAAATGCCGTTGCATCGCTCTAAGCAGCCCGCACCCCACTGGGCAAAGGCATGCAGCAGCACCTCGGTATCCGAATGGCCGGTAAAGCTGTGGCCTTTATTTTGCAGCGCGGCGCGCAGTTCCGGCGTGTTGTACAGTTCGCCATTATACACCAGCGTGTAGCTTTCGCCCTGCCAATCCAGCTGCATGGGCTGCAGGCCGTTTTCGATATCCACCACCGCCAGCCGCGCATGGATGAGCGCCGCCCGCCCGCTGATGAACATGCCCCGCTGGTCCGGCCCACGGCGGGATAATGTTTGCTGCATCGCGCAATAGGCCGCATACTGCCCCTGGATCACCCGCGGGTCCCGCCCAATCTGCCCTGCGATCCCACACATAAAAAATCCCCCTTTTCGCTGTACTCATTCTCTTGCATGAGTATGCGAGGAGGGGGTAGTTTTAGTATTTTATTTAGGTTTCGGCTTCCGCTTGCCGCCTCCTTGCGGCGGACAATCCCCGGAGGGGTCAAGACCCCTCCCTACGGTACCACTATCGAGGATTACGTTGTAGGGGCGCACATTGTGCGCCCGGGCGGTTTTGCGGATACGCCAGATTCCGCGGGCGAACACTGTTCGCCCCTACAGCCTCAACATCCTTACGGTTTGGCCCCGGAGGGGCCGATAAACCAGCAATAAAAAATCAAGCAAAATGATCCACAATCGCCATAGCCACATCGTCCTTACTTTGCAGCGGCAGCTGCTCCGCGCCATCGTGGGTGATGATCGTTACCACGTTGGTATCCACGCCAAACCCGGCGCCGGGCACTTTCAGGTTGTTCGCCACGATCATGTCCATGTTCTTCTTGTTCAGCTTGGCGGTGGAGTTCTCCACCAGGTCCCGCGTCTCCATCGAGAAGCCGCAGACAAACAGCTTTTCCGGCTTGTGCGCGCCGACCCACGCCAAAATGTCATCGGTGCGTTCCAACGCAATATTCATCTCACCATCGTGCTTTTTCACCTTGTCAGCGGCCACTTCCGCCGGGCGGTAGTCGGCCACGGCAGCGGCCATCACCAGGGCATCGGCATCCATGGCGTGGGTCTTTACGGCCTCAAACAGGTCCTGGGCCGTGGTGAACGGCACCTTTTTCACAAAAGGCACGTCCGGCTGGGTGCAGCTGGTAGAGGACAACAGCACGACCTCCGCGCCGCGCAGCATGCAGGCGCGGGCCACGGCGTACCCCATCTTGCCGGTGGAATGGTTGGTCAGGTAGCGCACGGGGTCCATCGGCTCCTGGGTAGCACCGGCGGAGACCACCACCTTTTTGCCCGCCAGATCCTTTTCGCAGGCCAGCTCCCGCAGCACGTAATCCACCAGCACACTTTCCTCCGGCAGGCGGCCGGAGCCCACATCGCCGCAGGCCAGCAGGCCGGACCCGGACGGGATGACCGTAAAACCGTAGTGTTCCAGCGTCTTGATGTTATCCTGGGTGATGGGGTTTTCCAGCATGTGGGTGTTCATGGCCGGGGCCACCAGCTTGGGGCAGTGGGCCGCCAGGGTCACGGTGGTCAGCATGTCGTCAGCCTGGCCGTGGGCCATTTTGGCAATGACATTGGCCGTGGCCGGGGCAATGAGCATCAGGTCCGCCGCGTTGGCAAGGCTGACATGGGCCACGTCATACTGGAAGTTGCGGTCGAACGTATCCACGATGCAGCGGCGATTCGTCAGTGTTTCAAACACCAGCGGGGTGATGAACTCGGTAGCGTTTTTGGTCATCAGCACGTGGACATCGGCCCCCAGCTTGACCAGCGCGTGGGCCACATTGGGCATTTTATAAGCGGCAATGCCCCCGGTAATGCCGAGGACGATGGTTTTGCCTTGTAAATTCATGGGTGAATCACATCCTTTATAATATCAGTATACCCGTTTACAGCACCGCCGTCAATCTGCTATAATGGGGCTACATTTTCAGGAAAAGAGACAAACACCATGGTTTTAGCAGTCGACATCGGCAACAGCAACATCTGCATCGGCGGGCTGGCGGGCGAAAAGCACCGCGACATCCTGTTCACCACCCGGATGGTCACCCGTCCCCGCTGTACGGCGGACGAATATGCCGCCGAGCTGCGGTTTCTGCTGGGGCGCTTAAAAGTGGACCCCGCCACCTGCGAGGGTGTCATCGTGTGCAGTGTTGTGCCGGGGCTGACCCCCGTGCTGGCCCACGCCTGCAAGCGGCTGACCGGCCAGGACGCGCTGATCGTAAGCAACGCGCTGGACACCGGCCTGACCTTTGCCGTGGACGAGCCGGACCGCGTAGGCCGCGACCGCCTGGCCGATGCTGCAGCCGCCGCGGCGCATTATCCCCTGCCCTGCATGACGGTGGACATGGGCACCGCCACGACCTACAATGTGCTTTCGGCCGAGGGCTGCTTTTTAGGCGGGTTCATCGTGCCCGGTGTGCAGACCAGCCTGCGGGCGATCAGCGCAGGCACAGCCCAGCTGCCGCCCATCGCCCCCGAACCGCCGGAGCATCTGGTCGGCCGCAACACGGTCGAAGCGTTGAACAACGGTGCCATGTTTGGCACCGCCGCCATGCTGGACGGCCTGGCCGACCGCGTGGAAGCCGAACTCGGCCAGCCGTTGACGGTAGTCGCCACCGGCGGCCTGGCCCCCTACATCATGCCCTGCTGCAAACGCAAAATTTTGTATGACGGGGATCTGCTGTTTAAAGGTTTGGCTTTGATTTGGGAGAAGAATTCGTAACACAAAAGCCGCAGCTGTTTTTACGCAGCTGCGGCTTTTATTTATGAGTTTACAAGTGCCATTACATATCCACCGTAACCGGCACGGCACCGTAGTTGCGGATGTTCAGCACATGGCAGCTGCCTTCGCCGAAGCAGGCATCGATAGTCGCCTTGTAAGTATCCAGCAGGTCATAGGGCACAAACGCCTGGATGGTGCCGGCAAAGCCGCCGCCCTGCAAACGCCAGGCACCACGGCCGTTCAGCACTTTCTGGCTCAGGGCCAGCGCCAGGGGCACACCCTGCTCCTTGTAGTTCTTGATGCTGTAAGCGTTCTGGTTGAACTCAAAGCTGGAGTGCCCACCCTCAACGATCAGCTTCAGGAAGGTATCCATGTCGTCCGCGCGCACGGCATCGCACAGGGCGGCAGCGCGGCGGCAGTCGTTGTAGAAGTGGATGGCGCGCACCACGGCACGGTCGCCCACGGCCTTGCGCAGCTGCGGGATGGCGGCATAGAACTCGTCCTCGTCCACCTCGCGCAGGACCTTTTTGCCCAGCTGCTCGGCCACGCTCTCCATCTCACGGCGGATGGCGGCGTAGTCGTCCGTCAGGTCAGCGTGGCTGCCCTTGGTGTCGGTGATGCACATAGCCAGCTTGTGCTTGGCCAGGTCGATGGATGTCTGGCCCACGATGGGATGGGCCGGATCCTTGAAGTCGATGGTGATGACACCGCCAACCGCGCAGGCGGTCTGGTCCATCAGGCCGCAGGGCTTGTCGAAGAATACGTTCTCGGCATACTGGCCGATCTGGGCGATCTTGACCTGGGAGAATTTCTCCATGTCGTTGTTGTTGTACTCACCGCGCAGGATGGCACCGATGCAGACCTCGAAAGCGGCAGAGCTGGACAGGCCGGAGCCGCGCAGCACGTTGCTGGTGGTGTAGGCATCAAAGCCGCCGACCTTGCCGCCCTCGTTGACGATACCGGCCGCCACGCCGCGGATCAGCGAAGCAGAGTGCTCTTTCTCGTGCTCCTGCGGGACAAGGTTGGTCACGTCCACATCATCGATCTTCTCAAAGCCCAGGGACTTGACACGGATGATGTTCTCCTCGTTGGGGGAAACGACCGCCACGATGTCCAGGTTGACGGAGCCTGCCAGCACCACGCCGTTGTTGTGGTCGGTGTGGTTGCCGCCGATCTCGGTGCGGCCGGGGGCGGAGTAGAGACGCACGGTGCGCTCGGCACCGAACTCGTTCTCGAACTGGTCAATAACGGAAATATACCGTGCGCGCTGGGCGTTTACGTCCACATCTGCGCCGTAAAGTTTTACAAAAGCTGCATCATAGGCACCCTGCTGGATCTGCTGTTTCAGTTCAATGGTGTTTGCCATAATTCCACTCGCCTTTCTGTTGCGCGGCCCTTTTTGCCAGTATGCACAAAATGAGCCTATATCTTTTAGGCAAACGGCCAAAGTGCAGCGCCGCCTGCCGGGTTCTTAGTCTTAGTATAACAAATTTTGAAAGAAAGTAAACATTTTTTTACGGCGCTTTTATGGACTTTTGATGAATCCCCTGCTATAATAAAATTACTATATTTTGCCCGCAGCCCCGGCTGTAGGCAAGGCAGCGCGGTGCCCAGGCGGCACAGCGCGGAGAGGGAGCCGTCATGGATAACGAAACCAAGCAATCCTATAAGCAGAGCTACACCGATAATGTAGAACTGTCCATCTTTAACTGCGGGCATGAATACTGCCAGCCGGGCCACACCTGGGGCCCCGGTGTGCGCGACCATTACCTCATCCACCTGGTGGTGGCGGGCCGCGGCGTGTACCAGGTCAACGGGTCGTCCTATACCCTGCAGGAGGGTGATCTGTTTCTGGCCAAGCCCAACCAGCTTATCACCTACGCGGCCGATGAGACCGACCCGTGGGAGTATTACTGGGTAGGCTTCAACGGGGCCTGCGCCAATAAGCTGGTGCAGCAGACACCTTTCTCGGACACCCACCCGGTGCACCGCTGCAAGGACCCCCAGGCCGTGCGGGAAGCGCTGTACAATATCTACCTGTCCCGCGGGCCGGAGCCCCAGTGCGAGGCCCTGATGACCGGCTACCTCTATATCTTTATGGCCCACCTGATGCAGGAGGCCCGCGAAGCTATGCCCAATGTGGGTTCCTCCAGCAGCCAGTATGTGCTGGCCGCCATCAAGTATATCCAGTTCAACTATTCCCATGATATTTCGGTGGACGACATTGCCAAGGCTGTGGGTGTCAGCCGCAGCCATCTGTACCGCGTGTTCATGTCCAACGTTGGGCAAAGCCCCATCGATTATCTGACGCATTACCGCATCAGCGAAGCCTGCAGCCTGCTGAAAAACTCTCCCCTGTCCATCGCCGAGATCGCCGTGTCGGTCGGCTTCTTTGACCAGTTCTACTTCTCCCGCGTGTTCAAAAAGGTCAAGAAAGTCCCGCCGAGCAAGTACCTGGCCGCCTTGGATGCCGAGCAGAAAGCCGCCCAGCAGGCCCAGCAGTAAAGAGCAAACAATTTTAAGGAGCAACCATGGCCTTTCAGAAAAATCAGATCCTGACCCTCTCCATTGAATCCCTTTCCAACGACGGCAGCGGCGTGGCCCATCATGACGGCCAGGCCGTTTTTGTCGCAGCCGCCGCCCCCGGCGATGTAGCCGAGGTGCGCATCGTCAAGCCCATGAAAGGCTATGCCTTTGGCAAACTGGAAAAGCTGCTGACCCCCGGCCCCGGCCGCGTAAAGCAGGACTGCCCCGTGGCCGGCCCCTGCGGCGGCTGCGGGCTGCGGCATATCAGCTATGCGGCCGAGTGCGCCGCCAAGACCCAGTTTGTGCGGGATGCTTTTGAGCGCCTTGCCAAGCTGGACGTGCCCGTACGCGAGGTGCTGGGTGCCCCCGCCGCCGACCGCTACCGCAATAAGGTGCAGCTGCCCGTTGGCACCGATGAAAACGGGCATCTGGTGACCGGCTTTTTTGCGGGCCGCAGCCACCGTATCGTCCCCTGCGCCGACTGCAAGCTGCAGCCGGATTGGATGAACGCCCTGGCCGCCCGCGCCTGCGCCCTGCTGGAAGAAAACGGCATCACCGCCTACAACGAGGAGACCCACACCGGCCGTGTGCGCCATTTGTACATGCGCCAGGGCTGGCACAGCGGCCAGCGGCTGCTCTGCTTTGTGGTAAATGGCAACGGCCTGCCCAACGAGGCCGAGATCTGCGCCACATTGCAGAAAGAATTCGATCTAACGACCATTCTCATCAACCGCAACAACGCCCGCACCAACGTCATTTTGGGTGCCAAGACCCGCGTAGCCGTTGGCCCCGGCTATATCGAGGATACGCTCTCCGGGGTTTCTCTGCGGATGGGTGTACACGAATTTTACCAGGTCAACACCCCCGCGGCCGAAGTGCTGTACGCCAAGGCACGGGAATACGCCGCGCTGCAGCCGGATGATTTCTTGCTGGACCTGTACTGCGGCATGGGCACCATCGGGCTTTCGATGCTGCCGGACTGCCGCCGTCTGGTGGGCGTGGAAGTCGTACCTCAGGCTGTGGAGGGTGCCAAAGAGACCGCCGCCCGGCTGGGATTGGATGCCGCCAAGGCTGACTTCCGCTGCCAGGATGCCGGTGCCGCTGCGGCCCAGCTTGCCGCCGAGGGTGCCCGCCCGGATGTCATCGTGGTGGACCCGCCCCGCAAGGGCTGTGATGAAGCCACGCTGACGGCCATCGCCGCCATGGCCCCGCGCACGGTGGTCATGGTCAGCTGCAACGCCGCCACCGCCGCCCGCGACACCCGCTGGCTGACCGAGCACGGGTATAAGGCCGTGGAGGTCCAGCCCGTGGACCTTTTCCCCCGGGCGAAACATGTGGAGTGTGTGGTGAAACTGGTGCATGAAGCATAAAGCAAAGGCGTTTCTCTGCTGTCGCACAACTAATCGATGAGGACTACGAATCTCAGAAAGTTCTTGTGCCAAATACTTTTTACAGAAACCTTGCATAGACCTTAGCACATTGGAGAGCTGTATTATGTATAACAAAATCAAATCTGATATATCTCAAGAATACTATAAGGAAAATTATCCCAATGAGGGCCAACGGTTTGTTGCTTGGTATTTAAGAAACATTCATAAACTTGACACATATGAAGCGAAAGATTGCATTACCGACGGAGCAGGCGACAAACAAATCGATGCAATCTATATTGATAATCAAGCGAATATAGCTTATATCATACAGGGAAAATTTTACAACGGCGACACCATTGATGCTGAACCATTACGAGAGGTTCTCGCTTCCTGGGTGCAAATTAAAGATTTGGCGCGCCTTCAAGATGGTGCTAATCAAAAGCTTCAAGTCAAAATTAATGAATTGGCAACAGCCTTAGAGGATGACTACGAGGTCTGCTTTGAGCTTATCACTACTGCTGCTCTTACAGAAAGTGCAAAAAAGGATTTAGTCGCTTTCCAAAAAGAGTTAGCAGACGATGATACATTATCTGCCAATTTGCTGGTTGTTGACAACGAAACCCTAAAATTTAAATATGATGAGGCTTTAAACAAAAACCGTCCTTATATTAATTATGAATTTCATTTGGAATCCGGAAAATATATGGAATTAACGATGGGCGGAACTAAAGCTGTTATTGTTGCACTGCCATTAAAAGAGTGTACTAAAATTCCTGGTATTAAAGATGGAAGCCTATTCCGAAAGAATGTACGTCAATCTTTAGGCTCGGGCAATAAGGTTAATAAAGGTATTGCAAGAACTCTCAAAAAAGATGCTCAAGATTTTTTCTTTCTGCACAATGGAATTACTGCTATCTGTTCACAGATGACGATTCATAACGACATTCTTTCTGTGAAAGAATTAAATGTGGTAAATGGCTGTCAGTCACTTACTACTATTTATAGTTCCAGTGAAGCCGTAAAAAATGCATCCGATGCATATATCTTATTCCGTTTTTATGAAATCACCACTCCCGAGCAGGCCGATAGGATTAGTACATCTACTAATAGCCAGAGCGCCGTAAAGGCCCGTGATTTGCGAAGCAACGATAAATCCGTTCTTTCAATGAAACATGCTTATGAGCAGTACTATCCAGATGGCTATTTCATCACAAAGCGAGGCGAGTGGGTTGACACCGTTCGATATAACTCTGCGCGGATTGTCAATTTAACCGATCTTGGAAAACAGCTCATTGCATGGCACTCACAGCGTCCAACGATTTCTTACAGTGAAACTAAAATATTTGATAAATACTTCGACCAACTGTTCCATCGCGAGTATTCTCCCTCCAATATTCAGGCTCTAAATGTAATGTTTACGGCGGTCTATTCCCGTTGGACGAAAGAGAATCCTATGGACTTAAACGATACTCTCTTAGCCATGAAAGCCTATGCACCTTATCATCAGCTTTACGCAATTTCAGTCATTTTTTGTGAAATTAATAAAATGAATGATTCTGTCCCCAGTCCATCTGTTGCATTACAAAAAATGTCTGAAAGCCTCTTGCTAGATTATGTTGTAGATACCGCTGGAAATGTCCTAAATATGGCAATGGACAATGCATCCGCAGAAGCTGCTGACAGTGGAAAAATCTTCGTCCCGCAAAACTGGATTAAATCAAAATCATCTTTGAAAGATATACGGAACGCTGTTCGGACGCTTCTTGGTTCCTTAAAAATGTATCCTGCTGGAAAGGAAGCTTTAACGAAACTGAATATTGGACTTTCCATGGATAAAGAAGATTTTGAAGCTCGTTGGACAGCTGATTAAATTTCATCTTCATGTAATGTTTATAGCCATTTGTTCAAACTCTTTTCCCCTCCTGTTCACGATTTGCCAATATTTGTGTGGGATAATAGCCTGTAGACTATACAAAAGGTGGTTTTTTACATGAGAAGCTGGTTTCAGCGGTTTATGGCCGGGCGGTATGGGTTTGACCAGTTGGGCGGATTTTTGTGCATCGTTTCCTTTATCCTCGTCATTATCGGTGCCTGGGTCAGCCCGGTGCTGTACTGGCTGGGGCTGGTGCTGCTCATTTACAGCTACTTCCGGGTGCTCAGCCGCAACCGTTCCAAACGATACAGCGAGAATTTAAAATATCTCACCCTGCAAAACAAAGTCGTGGACTGGGCCAACCGGTACATCCTGCGCTTTAAGCAGCGCAAGCAATACCGCTATTTCCGCTGCCCCCAGTGCGGGCAGCAGCTGCGGGTGCCCCGCGGGCGCGGCAAAATTTCCATCACCTGCCCCAAGTGCCACAACCAGTTCATTAAAAAGAGTTGACGCACCATGTTCGGGTATGTTACCATCTACCACAAAGGGCTGGCAAAACCGGAGCTGGACCGCTACCAGGCCTATTACTGCGGCCTGTGCCGCACACTGGGCCAAAAGTACGGCCTGCCCGGCCAGCTTACCTTAAGTTACGATTTAGCGTTCATCGCCATTTTGCACTCGGCCCTGTATGAGCCGCAAACCCAGTTTTCCGCCGGGCGGTGCGCGCCGCACCCCATCAAGGCCCGGCCCCGCGCAGCCAACGAATTTCTGGACTACGCCGCCGACATGAGCATCGCGCTGGCGTACTACAATTTTTTAGACAACTGGCAGGACGACCACAGCCGTGCCAGCCTGCGCCAGGCCCAAAAGCTGGAGCAATACCTGCCCGCCATCCAAGAGCGCTGGCCCCACCAGACAGCGGCCATCACGGCACAGCTGGAGGCGCTGAACGCGCTGGAAAAAGCAGGCTCCCACGATCTGGATGCTTTATGCCGCGCCTTTGGCGATTTATTGGGCGCGGTGTTTGCCTGCCGGGACGACATCTGGGCCCCCACCCTGCAGGCCATGGGCCGGGGGTTGGGCGGGTTCATTTATTTAATGGATGCCTACGATGACCTGCCCAAGGACATCCGTAAGGGGCAGTTCAATGCACTGCAGGAACTGCACGACACCCTGCCCCCTGCCGAATTTGAGGACCGCTGCCACGACCTGCTGACCCAGCAGATGGGGCTGTGCGCCCAGCAGTTTGCGTTATTGCCCATATTAAAAGAGACCCCGGAGGGGAAACTATTGTACAACACCATTTATTCCGGCGTGTGGAGCAAGTATGCGCCGATCCGTAAGCACAGAGAGGGGAAGCAGAAATGACCGATCCGTACAGCGTTTTGGGCATCACCCCCGGTGCCGATGATGAGACCATCAAAAAAGCCTACCGCCAGAAATGCAAACTGTACCACCCCGACCTGCACCCCAACGACCCCACGGCCGAGGAGCACTTTAAAGAGGTACAGGCCGCCTACAGCGAGATCATGCGGATGAAGCAGGGCGGCGGCCCCAATTATGGAAATTACGGCAATCCCCAGGGCGGCTACAGCCAGCAGGGATACAGCCAGCAAAGCGGCTACAACCAGCAATACGGCAACCCGTTCGGCGGCGGCGCTGGCGGGTTCGGCTTTGGACCGTTCGGGTTTGGGTATTACAGTACCTCCGGCGGGGCGCGCCAGACCTACACCACCGGCCAGGAAAGCCCCGAACTGCGCGCTGCGGCCAACTACATTCGCAGCGGATTTTATGAGGAAGCCCTGAACACCTTAAACGGCATGGCCCAGAACGAGCGCACCGCCCAATGGCATTACTACGCCGCGCTGGCCAACCAGGGCCTGGGCAACAACATCCGCGCCCGGGACGAAGCCCGCACCGCCGTGAACATGGAGCCCAACAACTACGCCTACCAAAACCTGCTGGACCAGCTGCAAAATCCCGGCCAGAGCTACGCCGGGTCCCAGCAGCCCTACGCCCAGCCCAGCGGCAACCCCGGGCGGTTCTGCCTGTCCTTCTGGCTGTATATGATGTTCTGCCAGCTGCTAAGCTGCTGCTGCACCGGCCGGCCGGGCGGATTTTTCTTCTGCTGATTGACGCGGAACCTATCTGTAGGGGCGAACAGTGTTCGCCCGCGGAGTCTCGCGTTGCTGCCAAACTGCACGGGCGCACAATGTGCGCCCCTACACCTCTATTTCCATTCAATGTTCCTCTAAACACAAAACCACCCCGAACCTTACCAAAAAGGTCCGGGGTGGTTTTTATGCCAGCAGCTTATCCAAAAGCGGCTGCAAAATTTCGATATTTTGTTGGAACTGCGGGTAAAAATCATCCCCCAGTTCGTAATCGTAATACAGCGCGCGCTCCACACGTTTTACGGCGGCGGCAAAATGCGGGTGGTCGGCAGCGGCCTGCAATCGCTCGGACAGCCGGGTACACACCACAGCCCACCGGGCATCGATGCCCGCGCGGTCCAGAATCGCGGCATCCGTCAGGTAGTCGTTCAGCACACGGCCATCCTCTGTTCGCACCCCGCAAAGCGGCGTTTGTACGTAATATTCGATCTTCGCCGTCACGGGGTCAATGCTCTGTCCCAGCGGGTACAGTGCGCAGGCCAGCGGACGCGCCGCATGGATGGCACAAGCGCTGCCCTCAAAAAAGCGGCAGTTGCCGGTTTTGGGGTCGGGTGTCAGGCGCAGGGCGGGCAGCAATGTCTGCGGGGCCAGGTAGCTTTTGCAAAACGCCCCCGCCACAATGCGGGGCGACAGGCCCAGCCGCCGGGCGATGCGGTACAGATCATACCCGGACAGCACTAAATCCCGCCGTCCGCGGCAGCAGCCGCCGCACCCGGCACAGGCAAATGTAAAGCTGTCCCCTGCTGCAAGGCGCGGCAGGCTGTCCCAGCTTTCGCCGCTGCGGCCCGGTTCTACGGTCACAGCTGCACCTCGCAGGGGTTGGGGCGGCCAGCGGCAAAGTCGGCCAGCTCCTCAAAGCCGCTGCGCACCATGCTGGCTACGTTCACATCGGTGTAAAAGGCGTTGTGCGGGCTGACGATGACATTGGGCATGCTGCGCAAAATGTTCATGGTGCGGTGGGGCAGCGCGGCACCGGCGCGGTTGAAGTAGACCAGGTCATTCTCCTCCTCGACCACATCCAGCCCGGCACCGCCGACCTTGCCGCTTTCCAGCGCAGCGATCAGGGCTTCCTCATCGATCAGCGCACCACGGGCCGTGTTGACGATCAGCACACCGTCCTTCATCTTCGCCAGCGAGTCGGCGTTGATAAGGTGGTGGTTCTCGGCGGTGGCGTTGGTGTGCAGGGTGATGACATCGCTGCGGGCATACAGTTCATCCAGCGGGACGTACTCGGCCATTTGGGCCACCTCGTCACTCTGGTACAGGTCGTAGGCCAGAATTTTGCAGCCAAAGCCCTGCAGATGGGCAATAACGGTGCGGCCGATCTTGCCGGTGCCAATGACACCCACCGTGCAGTTGGACAGGTCCTTACCCATCTTGCCGGGCAGCGTGTAGTCCTGGGCGGCGGCGCGCAGCATGGTCTGGTTCATCCTGCGGGTACACATCAGCATCAGCATGATGGCATAGTTTGCCACGCCCTCGGGCGGGTAGTGGCTGTGGGCCACCCGCATGCCCAGCTTTTTAGCAGTCTCCAGCGGCAGATGATCGTAGCCGATGCTGCGGCAAAGCAGGTACTTTACGCCCATCTTGGCCCAGGCTTCCACGTACTCTGGCAGGATCTCGCAGGGGTTCTGGCTGATGGCATCGCAGCCGACGGCTTTGTCCAGGTTTTCCGGGCAGGGTGCGCCGGGGATCAGCACGTAGTCGATGCCAAATTCCTTGCTGAACTGCTCAATATACGCCTGCTCGTCAAAGGGGCGCATCTGGTAAAATGCGATCTTCATATACTTTCTCTCCCATCACACATGAAAATTCAGGGTCTCGGCCAGCCAGTCGGTACACAGGGGCACCCAGGCGGCGTTGTGGCGGTTGGGGGTGTTGACCTCGTTTGTGCAGGTGCTGGACCCATGCCCGCCGTGGGTGAAAAGGTGCAGCTCATAGGGCACGTGGTTTTCGGTCAGGGCGCTGGCCAGCATCAGCGAGTTTTCCACCGGCACAGCCTGATCGGCCACGGTGTGCCAGATGAAAAACGGCGGCAGGTCGCTGCGCACCTGGTTTTCCAGGCTGAACGTGGCCTGCAGGGCGGCATCGTCCCCGGCCAGGTTCGCGATGGACCCGCTGTGGGTCTTGATGCCCGACGTGATGACCGGGTAGCCCAGCACAACAGCATCGGGGCGGGCTTCCTCGGCGGTAATGCCCAGGGCTTTCTGCACCGGCGCAGCATCCCACAAAATGGCCGTGGATGCCGCCAGGTGCCCGCCTGCCGAGAAGCCGCAGACCGCGATCTTGAACGGATCCAGCCGCAGCTTGGCAGCGTTGCGGCGCAGATGCAAAATGGCACCGGCAGCATCGATCAACGGCTGCCAGCGCAGCGGGGCCTGCTCCGGCGTGGCGGCACAGGTGTATTCCAGCACAAAAGTCTGGTAGCCCGCCTGCAAAAACTGCATGGCGATGGGATCCGCTTCCCGCGCACTGCAATAGGCATACCCGCCGCCGGGCAAAATCAGCATCGCCGGGCGGATGTTGAAAGTCGGCATCTCGGTGGTTTCGTCCCGCAGGTAACCGGTAAGTTTTGCTCCACTGGGGAGGGTGTGGGTGTATAACTGCATAGCAATTCTTCTTTCTTTGGTTATTTGAAGTTTGCGGCTTTCGTTTCGCGCCACCCTGCGGCGCTTCACTCGTTTTAATGGGATTCTCCCACTAGATGTTCCTTTTGGACACCCAAAAGGAACCGAAAAGGTGCCCGCTACTTCCGATAGCGCGGGAGGCCCGGCCTAGGGGCTGCTCGCCCCTAGGGACCCCAAAGTTGTGGTCGAGTAGCAAAAAAGCTAAAAAACGCAGGAGTGCTGCGTTTTTCTTCACGCTTTTTCGCTCCTCTCCGATTGCCCCCTCCGGGGCCTAATATCAACTTTCTGGTTATTTGTAGGGGGCGGCGTCCCCGACGCCCCGCGGGTGTACATGGCTATTTTCTCGCCTTATATAATGTAAGCATACCGCAAATCTGCCCATTTGAAAAGAGGATTTTAAAATTTCTGTTAAATCCGCTGTAGGGGGTTGCAGTTTGTTTGCAAGAGTGCTAAACTAGCATTAGCAGTTAAATCAAAAGAGTGCTAATTTCATATAAATAAAGCGAGGTCCTTTCATTATGGCTATGCACCAATTTAAAGCCGAAAGCAAAAAACTGATGGACTTGATGATCAACTCCATCTACACCAACCGCGAGATCTTCCTGCGTGAGCTGATCTCCAATGCATCCGATGCCTGCGACAAGCGCTATTTCAAGAGCCTGACCGACACCAGCATCGGCATTACGAAAGACGACCTGAAGATCCACGTCCAGCCCGATAAGGAAGCCCGCACCCTGACCATCACCGATAACGGCATCGGCATGACCAAGGAAGAACTGGAAAAGAACCTGGGCACCATCGCCAAGTCCGGCTCCCTCGATTTCAAGACCGAGAACCAGAGCGATAACATCGACATCATCGGCCAGTTCGGCGTTGGCTTCTACTCCGCCTTTATGGTGGCCCAGAAAGTTACCGTCCTCTCCCGTGCCCAGGGCGCTGACACCGCCTGGAAGTGGGAGTCCAAGGGTGTGGAGGGCTACACCATCACCGAGGCCGACAAGGACGATGTCGGCACCGAGATCATCCTGGTGCTGAAAGACGACACCGACTCCGAGAACTACAGCGAGTATCTGGACGATTACACCATTGTCAACCTCGTCAAGAAATACAGCGACTACATCCGCTTCCCCATCACGATGTATCGCGAGAAATCCCGCCAGAAACCGAAGCCGGAGGATGCCGGTGACGACTACAAGCCCGAGTACGAGACCTACACCGAACTGGAGACCCTGAACAGCATGGTCCCCATCTGGAAGCGCGCTAAGAGCGAGGTCAAGGACGAGGACTATAACGAGTTCTACAAGAACAAGTTCATGGATTACTCCGACCCGCTGCGGGTCATCACCAGCCGCACCGAGGGCACTGCTACCTACACGGCCCTGCTGTTCGTGCCCGGCCGCACCCCCTACGACTACTACACCAAGGAGTACGAAAAGGGCCTGGCCTTGTATGCTTCCGGCGTGATGATTATGGAGAAGTGCGCCGACCTGCTGCCGGACTACTTCAGCTTCATCAAGGGCGTGGTGGACAGCGAGGATCTGAGCCTGAACATCAGCCGTGAGACCCTGCAGAAAGACAGCCAGCTGAAGCTGATCCGCAACAGCCTCGAGAAGAAGATCAAGAACGAACTGCATGCGATGCTGGTCAACGACCGCGAGAAGTACGAGACTTTCTGGAAAAGCTTCGGCCGCCAGATCAAGTTTGGTGTTTACGGCGATTACGGCATGCACAAGGACCTGCTGGGCGACCTGCTGATGTTCTACTCTGCCAAGGAGCAGAAGATGGTCACGTTGGACGAGTACATCGAGAAGATGCCCGAGGGCCAGAAGTGCATCTACTTTGCTGCCGGTGACGACACCGACCGCCTGGGCAAACTGCCCAATGCCCAGCTGGTACTGAGCAAAGGCTTCGACCTGCTGCTGTGTACCGAGGATGTGGATGAATTCTGCCTGCAGATGATGCACGATTACAAGGAGAAAGAGTTCAAGAACATCAACGCCGGTGACCTGGGCCTTGAAACCGAGGAGGAAAAGAAAGCCGCCGAGGAGACCGCCAACGAGAACAAGGACCTGTTTGAGGAGATCAAGAAGGCCCTGAACGGCAAGGTCAAGGAAGTCAAGGTCAACCCCACCCTGCAGGAGCATCCCGTTACTCTGTCCAGCGAGGGCGGCATCTCGATGGAGATGGAGAAAGTCCTGCGCAAGATGCCCGGTTCCGGCGATGTGGAAAGCACCAAGGTGCTGGAACTGAACCCCAACCACACCGTGTTTGCCGCGCTGAAAGCCGCCCACGAGGCTGGCGACACCGCCAAAGTCGAGCAGTACGCCGAACTGCTGTATGACCAGGCTCTGCTGATCGCCGGTCTGCCCATCGAGGACCCTGTGGCCTATGCCCAGCTGGTCTGCGGCCTGATGAAGTAATTTTATAAGCACTGCGCCCCCTGCCGGGGAAATCCCGGCAGGGGGCGTTTTGTTTACAGCGGTAATGTCAAGGTGGCGGCGGCACCGTGGGGCAGGCTTTGCGCAAAAGCAGCGGTGCCGCCGTGGGCGGCTAGGATCTGCTCCACCACATGCAGGCCCAGGATATGCGGGGCATTCTCCCCTGCCTCGCCGGTCTGCAGTACGGCCAGCACGGCGGGCGGGCAGCCCAGGCCGTCATCGGTTATGCGGATAGTCAGCATACCGTCCGCGGCATCAGCCCGGATGGTGATATGCACAGGCGCGGGGTTATGGGCCACAGCGTTGTGCAAAATATTTTCCATCGCTCGCAGCAGCAGGGCTTCGTCCGCCTGCACGGCTGTGTGCTCTGCCGCCGGGGTCAGTTCCAGTTCCACCGTGCTTTCCCCTGCGGCGGGGCTTTCGTAAAATTCGGCGGCACACCGGCGCAAAAAGGGACCGACCGCCACAGCCTTACGGCGCAAAGGCTGCGCACCGTATTGCAGTTTGCTGGTCAGGTTGAGGTCACCAATCAGCGAGCGTATCTTCTCGCTCTTGGTGCAGATACCGGCCGCTTTCCGGCGGGCAGCGGCAGGCAGGGCTTCGTCCTGTTGCAGCTGTTCGCCCCAGCCTAAAATCAGCGCCAGCGGGGTGCGGATATCATGGCTGACACCTGCGATCCAATCGGTGCGGGCGGTGTCCCGCCGGGCGATGATCTCGTTGCGGCGGCGCAGCTGTTCGCCGGTCTCGTTCAGCTTTTCCGCCAGTTCCCCGGCAAAGCCGGTGGTGGGCAGTTGCACCGCGCCGCCCTGGGCCAGCGTGTCCAGCCCATCGGCCACCGTTTGCAAGTGCCGCGCCCCGCGCCAGCTGAACCACAGGCAGCACCCCAGCACCACGGCCAGCAGCAGCGCCGCCACGGGCAGCAGCCCACCGACTACCGCTTCCATGCGGGCCTGCGGGGTGGTGATGTTGTACTTCCACTGGCTGCCCACCGGATCCGCCAGCACGAACAGCCCATAATCCGCCGCCCAGCACTGCACGGGGTAATCGGCCAGATACCAGCGGGAGAACACGGCAATCTCGCTGGCCGTGTAGCGGTGGTCAAGCTCTGCGGGCAGGTCTTGCCGCCAGATAACGCTGCCGTCCTCGTCCAGCACCATGGCCCAGGCGTAGCCCTGCATCCACTCGGCCGAGGTGTGGGCGGTGTCCCATTGCAAACCATCGGCGGTGGGGTGCAGGGCTTCGGCCAGAGTGCCCACTCTTTGGATGCCGTCTGACGCATCCCCGTACCGCAGCCCGGTGTAGACCGTAACCCCCAGCAGCAGCGCCACCACCAGCAAAATAATGCCCGCCGTAGCCAGCACATAGCGGCGGATGAGCCGCGCAAAAGTTTTCATCGCGGTTCCTCCCCTGCCAGCTTGTAGCCAATGCCCCGCACGGTCAACAGCCACCGGGGGCGGCTGGCGTTTTCTTCCAGCTTTTCCCGCAGGTGGCGGATGTGTAGTTCAGCGCGTTCTCGTACCCGTAATAGTCCGCACCCCAAACAGCTTCGCACAGGGCATCGTAGGTTACGATGTGCCCGCGGTTGTCGGCCAGTTTTTGCAAAAGGGCACGTTCGGTGGCGGTCAAGGGCAGGGCCGCGCCATCGGGGCGGCACACGGCGGCATCGGCCAAATCCACCCGGCAAGTGCCCAGCACCAGCCCCGCCGGGGCGGCGCGGCGCAGTTCGGCCCGGTAGGCACGCTGCAAAATGCGCTGCACCCGCAGCAGCAGTTCCTGCATCAAAAAGGGCTTGGTCAGGTAATCATCCGCGCCAAGGCCCAGGCCCAACAGGCGGTCCGCGTCCGCATCCCGGGCCGAGAGAAACAGCGCGGGCACATCGGCTTTGGCATGCAGCTGGCGCAATAGTGTAAAGCCGTCCCCGTCCGGCAGGTTGATGTCCAGAATCATCAACTCCGGCGCAGCCTTGGCAACCAGTGCCCTGGCTTCGGCACAGGTGGCAGCGGCGCGGATGCAGGTGTAGCCCGCCGTGCGCAGGCTGTCCCCCACCAGCGCCAGCAGGTCGGGGTTATCGTCCACCAATAAAATCGATGCTTCGTAAATCGTCTGCATAGTCTCAACTCCTACACCTATTATACACGTCCCTCTCCCCACCGCCAGCGTTCACGGCAAATCTTAAGGCAAAATTAAGCTGGGCTTACGGGGCAGATAAGGTCGGGCGTTTATACTGGGCTTGTACCTAAGATACGAGTAAGGAGCGTGTACCTATGCAAAACGTAATTGAAACCGATGCCCTGTGCAAGCGCTACGGTAGCCACCTGGTGGTGGATCACCTGGCACTGACCGTGCCGGAGGGCTGCGTCTACGGCTTTTTAGGCCCCAACGGCGCGGGCAAATCCACCACGATGAAGATGCTGCTGGGCCTTGTGCATCCTACCGGCGGCACCGTGCGGTTGCTGGGCCGGGAGATGACCGATGCCAACCGCTTAGCGCTGCTGCGGCAGACCGGCAGTTTGATCGAGTCGCCCTCCGGCTATCTGCACCTGACCGCGCGGGAAAATTTGGAGATCGTGGCCGATTTAAAAGGTGTCCCCCACAAAGACATTGCCCGTGTGCTGGACATTGTGCAGCTGACCAAAGACCAGCACCGCAAGGTGGGGCAGTATTCCCTGGGCATGAAGCAGCGGCTGGGCATCGCCATGGCCCTGCTGGGCAGCCCTAAGCTGCTGATTTTGGACGAACCTACCAACGGCCTGGACCCCGCCGGGATCCAGGAGATGCGGGAACTGATCCGCACAATGCCCGCCGCTACCGGGGCTACCGTGTTGATTTCCAGCCATCTGCTGGGTGAGATGGAACAGATGGTGGAGCAGGTGGGCATCATCGACCATGGGCGGATGCTGTTTGAGGGGCCGCTGACCGAACTGCAGCGCCACAGCAAAGGCGCGCTGACCCTGCGGCTGCTGCACCCGGCCAAGGCCCTGCCGGTGCTGCGGGCCAACGGCCTGCCCGCCGCCGTGGGAGAGGATAACACCATCGCCCTGCCGCCATTACGGGATGACCTGCTGGCTGGTTTGGTGCAGGCATTGGCCGACAATGGTGCCGGGGTGGTGGGGCTGACCCAGCACACCAAGACGCTGGAAGAAATTTTCCTGACGCTGACCACGCCAAAGGAGGTGGGCTGAGATGCTGCAAGCCCTGCATGCCGAATGGCAAAAAGCCCACCGCCGCCACAATCTGGTGCTGTGTTTTGGCTTTGCGGTCATTGCCTATTTATGGCTGGGCAGCACCGCCCCCACCGGGGCGGACGAACGGGCCAACGCCTACAGTGCCCTGTTTTACGCCGTGCCCGTCATCAACACCATTTTGCTGCCGGTGCTGATGGCCGTGCTGGCCAGCCGCCTGTGGGATGTGGAAGCCAAAGGCTGTACAGCCAAACTGCTTTACACCCTGCAAAGCCGCCGCAGTTTGTTTTTGGGCAAGGCGGTGTTTGGCTTGGGCGAGGTCGTGCTGCTGGTCGCGCTGGAAGCCGCCGTATTCGTGGTTTTGGGGCATACGCAAGGCTACACGGAAGCCTTTCCCGCCGGGCAGTTTGCGTATCTCAACCTCTGCACACTGACGGTCTGCGCCATGCTCTACTTCTCGGAACTGCTGTTAGCAATTTGGTTCAGCAATCCCCTGCCCGCCGTGTGCGTGGGCATCATCGGCGCGCTGCTGGGGCTGTTCTCGGCCTTTATGCCGCAAATTGCCAGCTATTTTGTGCCCTGGGGCTACTTTGTGCCGCTGGGCAGTTACGAGGTCAAAGTCTGGGACCAGGCCAGCCGCACCGTGATTTACGGTACGCGGCCCTGCAGCTGGGGGCTGCTGGTGTTTACGTTTGGGCTGGCGGCCTTGTTGTTTGGCGTTTGCTGGCGCGTGATGCGCAATAAGGAGGTATGAACCATGCTGAAACGCTGTATTGCAGCCGAAAACCGTAAGCTGCACCGCTCGCCGATTTGGGTGCTGTTTTTTGTGATGCCGCTGATCTCGGCCAGTTACGGCACCTTCAACTACCTGCAAAACCTGGAAATCCTGCACGACCGCTGGTACAGCTTGTGGACCCAGCACACACTGTTTTACTCGATGCTGTTCTTCCCTGCCATGGTAGCGGCGTACGCGGCGTATCTGTGGCGGCTGGAGCATATGGGCCATAACTGGAATTTGATTATGGCCGCGCCGGTGCCGCCGATGGACCTGTTTTTAGCCAAGTTCTGCGTGGTGTTTAAGCTGGCGCTGTTTACCCAGGTCTGGGAACTGACGCTGTTTGTTGCCTGCGGCAAACTGTTTGCCCATTTTGCGGACTGGCCCCCGGTGGGACTGATCCTGTTTGGCCTGCGGGGTACGGTGGGTGCGCTGGCGGTCATCGCGGCGCAGCTGCTGTTGGCGATGGTCATCCGCAGCTTTGCGGTGCCGATCTTCCTTGCCATTATCGGCGGCATTGTGGGCATGCTGCTGGGCAGTAAGGGGTATTCCCTCTTTTGGCCCTACTGCCTGATGCAGGCGGGCATGAACGCCAACCGCAGCGAGGATGTGCTGGCCGGGCAGGGCGTACAGTTTGCGGCGGCCAGCGCCTTTTGGCTGGCCGCGATGTTTGTAACAGCCTATTTACTTTTAAAAGAACGGGACGTAAAAGCGTAAAGCCCCCGAAAACCTTTTGTTGCCAAGCCCTCTTTTGTGCGGTATAATGTAAAGAAAACCGCCAAGGAGGGCTTTACTTATGGCCTGGAATGCCGTGGATTTTGCCGGGCGCGGATGCGGATGCCGGTACGAGAAAGAGTTGGAAACGCATTTCCGCGATTGTATGTTGTTTTATCTGGATGGCCGCATCCGGTTTGAGCGGTACTGCTATGGCGAAGCCGCATGCCTGGTGTTCAGCGTGTGGGGGCACGGCATCGATGCCGATGGCAAACTGCAGTGGGACCGGGAACCGGAATTTGAAAGCCAGCAGACCGCCCTGCCCCGGTACTTGACCGATGTACAGGAGGACGGCAAAACCCTGCAATTCGACGGTGCCCGCAAACGGTATATTTTGACCGAGGAATTTGATGAAGATAAATTAAACGGGTATAGCAAGTTTAAAGTATTTTGGATGAAGCGGAAGAAGTAATCTAAAATTCAAAACAGGTGTAGGGGCGCACAGTGTGCGCCCGAGGAATTTGGCAACAGCCGCAAGATTCCGCGGGCGAACAATGTTCGCCCCTACAGATTAACAGCAGCCTATAAAATGGCGGCAGCAACAAAGCCTCCCTTGTGCAAAGGGAGGTGGCACGGCAAGGCCGTGACGGAGGGATTGTAACCTTGTGAGGGAAAGTCGATATATGGGCAGGTTCACAATCCCCCAGTCACCTTCGGTGACAGCCCCCTTTGCACAAGGGGGCCTTTTGTGTGCGTTGCAACAACAAAAAGGCATGCAGCCAAATCGACTGCATGCCTTTTATTGTTGATTTTGTTTAGAGTTTCTTTGGTTCTTTCTTTGCAAAGAAAGAACGTATAGCTCCCGTCAACGGCTGCCCTTATCGTAGGGGATGCCCTCGGCCTTGGGGGCCTGAGAGTTCTTGGAGGTGAAGATCAGCACGATCATCGTGACGATATACGGCAGCATCTGGTAGAAGTTGGAGATCTCCTTAACGCCCTCGAACTTCGGCAGGAAAGACAGCGACGAACTGTAAGCCGCAATGACCTTGAACAACGCGAAGAACACCGAGGATGCCAGGATCGGGAACGGTTTCCAGTTACCGAAGATCATAACCGCCAGCGCCAGGAAGCCGTAGCCGCCAACATCGGAGTTGAAGCCGGAACCGGCTGCCACCGTGTAGGCCAGGCCGCCGATGCCGCCCAGGAAACCGGAGATCAGCACACCCGCGTAGCGCATCTTGTAGACATTGATGCCCACAGAGTCCGCTGCCTGGGGATGCTCGCCGCAGGCGCGCAGACGCAGGCCAAAGCGGGTCTTGTACATCACGATATAGGCCACGATGAACAGGATAACCGCAATCGGGGTGGTCAGGTAGAAATACTTGAAGATCAGGTTGTTCCAGAAACTGGGGCCGTCCACCGGGGCAAGGCCGAACGTCTCACGGGTGATGCGCACCCAGCTGGGGATGGCGATGGTGGTCAGGCCCTGGCCCTGGATAGCCCAGGTCATAACGACCGCAAACGCCGGAGCAAACTGGTTCAGCGCCGTGCCGCCGATGGTCTGGTCAGCTTTCAGGTTGATGGCAGCAAAGCCCAGGAAGAACGAGAAGATCATGCCCGTCAGGCCTGCCACCAGGATAGCCACCAGCATAGCCAGCTGCGGGTGCGCGGGGCCGAAACCGCTCTGGTCGAACGCCTGCAGGGTGAAGCAGGCAAACAGAGCGCCGATAATCATCATGCCTTCCAGCGCGATGTTGATAACGCCGGAATGCTCACTGAACATACCGCCCAGGGCAACCAGCAGCAGCGGCACCGCAAACAGGACGGTCAGGCTGATAATGTTCGCAGCGATCATCATTTGGCAGCGCCCCCTTTCTCTTTACGGCCCGCAACAGCCTTGGCGATCACGCCGCGCATCAGCAGGGCGAAAGCCGCCAGGTAGATGATGACCGCGATCACGATGTCGATCGTCTCGGAGGAGTAAGCAGGCTGCATGGCAGCGCCGCCCACCTGGATATAGCTGATGAACAGCGCCGAGAAGATGGTGCCAACCGGGTTGGAACTTGCCAGCAGTGCAACGGGGATACCGTTGAAGCCCATGCCCAGGATGGATTTTTCGATAACGTATTGACCCGTACCGGCCAGGTAGTAGATGCCGCCGCCAATGCCGGACAGCGCACCCGCGATGACCATGGACAGCACGATGTTGCGCTTGGCGTTGATGCCGGCGTACTGGGCAGCGTCACGGCTGAGACCGCAGGCTTTCAGCTCATAGCCGAAAGTGGTCTTTTGCAGCACGACCCAGACGATCAGCGCAAAGATGATGGACAGGATGATGCCGATGTTGATCCAGCTGGAGTTGCCGAACAGCCCGGCAAACGGACCCTTGGGCAGGATGGCACCGGGGTTGGCCGCAGACAGCGCTGCGGTACGGTCGGAGTTGGAAGCGCCCCAGCCGGAAGCCAGCATATTGGGCGAGTTCGCCAGAATCAAGTTGACGAGGTACATGCCGATCCAGTTGAACATGATGGAGGTAATAACCTCGTTGACGTTGAAGTACGCCTTGAACAGGCCGGGGAAGATGCCCCAGATGGCACCGCCGATGCCCGCAGCCAGCAGGCAGACGAACCAGGGCAGCTGGAACTGGATGGCGCACAGCAGGGCGAAGAACGAGCCCATGGTGTACTGGCCGGGTGCGCCAATGTTGAACAGGCCGGTCTTAAACGCAAAGCCGACCGACAGGCCGCACATCATCAGCGGCGCTGCCTGATACAATACCTTGCCGAACTTGTCCATGCTGGCAAAGCCGGTGGTCATCATGGCTTTCATGCCTTCCAGCGATGCGCCGGGGTTCAGCACCACCAGCAGCACAAAGCCCAGCACCAGGCCGATGACGATGGACAGCAGACTTGCCAGAACGCCTACCACGGCGGGGTTCTGCAAAAGCGGCTGTTTGGATTTTTTACTCATGCTTTCGCCTCCCCTTGCTTTTTGGCACCTGCCATGTACAGGCCCAATTCTTCAACCGTTGTGGTCTTGGGATCAAACTCGCCCACGATCTCGCCCTCGTACATGACCAGGATGCGGTCGGACAAGTTCATGACCTCGTCCAACTCCAGGCTGACGAGGAGAACGGCCTTGCCCTTGTCGCGCTCGGCCACGATCTGCTTGTGGATATACTCGATGGCACCAACGTCCAGGCCGCGGGTGGGCTGAACAGCGACCAGCAGGTCGGGATCCTTATCGACCTCGCGGGCGATGATGGCTTTCTGCTGGTTGCCGCCGGACATGCTGCGGGCAATGGTGATGGGACCCTGGCCGCTGCGCACGTCATACTGTTTGATCAGGCGCTCGGCATAGTCCATGACAGCGCCCTTTTTGATGAAGCCGTGGTTCTGGAACTCCGGCTGCCAGTAGCGCTGCAATACCATGTTGTCGGCCACGGTGTAATCCAGCACCAGGCCGTGCTTGTGGCGGTCCTCCGGGATATGGCTCATGCCATCCTTGGAGCGCTCGCGGATGGGGGCGTGGGTGATGTCCTTGCCGTTGAGTTTGATCGTGCCGCCGGTGACTTTCTCAAGGCCGGTCAGGCCGTAGATCAGCTCGGTCTGGCCGTTGCCCTCGATACCAGCCACGCAGACGATCTCCCCTGCCTTGACCTGGAAGTCCACACCGCGCACGGCGTTGTTCTTATGCACCTTGCTGGGCACAACAAGACCCTCCACTTCCAGGATGGTCTTGCCCGGCTTGCAGGGGGCCTTGTCAACAGCAAACTGCACGTCACGGCCGACCATCATGCGGGACAGTTCCTCTTTGGTGGTGTTGGCAATATCCACCGTGCCGATACCGCGGCCTTTCTGCAGGACGGTGCAGCGGTCGGCAACGGCCATGATCTCGTTCAGCTTATGGGTGATAAACAGGATGCTCTTGCCCTCGGCCTTGAAGCCGCGCATGATCTCCATCAGTTCATCGATCTCCTGCGGGGTCAGAACAGCCGTAGGCTCATCGAAGATCAGGATCTCATTGTCGCGGTACAGCATTTTCAGGATCTCAACACGCTGCTGCATACCAACGGAGATATCGCTGACCAGCGCATCGGGGTCGACTTTCAGGCCGTACTTCTCACTAAGCTGCATGACCTTTTTACGGGCCGCATCTTTCTGCAGGAAACCATGGCGGGTATCCTCGACACCCAGGATGATATTGTCAAGAACGGTAAAGCATTCGACCAATTTGAAGTGCTGATGCACCATGCCGATGCCAAGTGCGTTGGCGTCATTGGGGTTCTGGATCTTGACCTCTTTGCCATTTTTCTTGATAACGCCTTTTTCCGGCTGATACAGACCGAACAGTACGCTCATCAGGGTAGATTTACCGGCGCCGTTTTCGCCCAGCAGCGCATGGATCTCGCCTTTGCGCAGCTGCAGCGTGACATCGTCGTTGGCCTTGATACCGGGGAACTCCTTGGTGATGTGCAGCATCTCGATAACGAAATTATCTGCCAATCGGTACACGCCCCTTTCTATTTTCATAATTTCTTAACCTATATTATATAAAAAAATCGCGCCATGTACAAGAGAAACTGCGCAAAAAGCGGAAAAAAGTTGGAGAGGGTGTACTTCGGCCGGGGGCGCTGGCCGCGCCTGTAGGGGCGGATGCTCGCATCCGCCCGCGGGTCGATGCAAGCATCGACCCCTACAAATCAGCTTCTTACTTGTCAAAACAAAAAACCGCCCCGTGCGGTCAGGCACGGGGCGGTGGGATGATTCAGTTATGAATTAGCCCTGGTAGTCCACGGTCACGTTGGTGACGGAAGGAGTAACAGCGGTATCGAAGCTGTCGTCGATGGCCAGAGTGCCGTCAACGATGGAAGCGTACATAGCGTCGTACTGCTCCTGGGTGAACTTGTTGAACTTGCTGGTCTCCATGGGCAGGCCAACGCAGTTCTCGGCAGCGCCCAGCTTGGTCTCCTTGCCAGCGTAAGCCTCGGTGAACTTCCAGCCATTGTTCATGGAGTCGGTCAGAGCCTCGTTCACAGACTCGGCCAGGCCCTTCATGGCGGAGGTGATAACGGTGTCGAACTGGCCGGACTGGTCAACGTCAACGCCGATCATCTTGCCGCCGTTGGCCTGAGCAGCGGCATCGCAGCTCTGGCAGACGGGGCCGCCGCAGGCAAAGACAACCTCGGTACCCTCAGAGTACCAGCCGTCCATCTTGTTCTTGACCTCATCGGTAGCAGCAAAGCCGCCGGAGTACCAGTACTTGATGTTGACATCGTCAACGCCCAGTTCCTTGGCAGCAGCGTCAGCGCCCTGCACGAAGCCGTAGCCGTAACGGATAACAGCGGGAACAGCCATGCCGCCCAGGAAGCCCAGCTCCTTGTAGCCGTCATAAACAGCGGCGTAGCCAGCCAGGTAACCGGCCTGCTCCTCTTTGTAGGTGATCAGAGCGGTGTTCTCGGTGGGGGCAGTGTCGCCCAGGTCGCCGGTGGAAACGTCCAGAGCCAGGAACTCAACATCGGGGTACTTGGCCTGAGCCTCAGCGATGGAGGAACCGAACAGGTAGCCGGCAACGACAATGGCCTTAGCGCCATCGTTGACAGCGTTGTCCATCTGCTCCAGACGGGCAGCGTCGGAGTCCTCGGTAGGACGATAGTAGTTAGCGTTCAGGCTGTTTGCAGAGCAGAAGTCCTGCACACCCTGCCAGGTGTACTGGTTGAAAGACTGGTCATCGATGTTGCCAACGTCGGTAACGAAAGCAACGTCGGTCTTGCTGCCGGAAGCAGCAGCCTCAGAGGTAGCCTCGGTGCTGGTAGCAGTGCTCTCGGCAGTGCTGGCGGCAGAACCGCCGCAGGCAGCCAGAGAGAGGGCCATGCAGCCGGCCATCGCCATAGAAATAAACTTCTTCATGGTGTAAGCTCTCCTTTTGTTATAGAACCAAAAATGGTTTTTCAGGGCAGGGGCTTTCCCTGCCGCAGTAAGTTCAGTATACCGCATTTTGGCGGGTATTTCAACGCATTAAAAATCACAATTTCATTACAAAAAGCAATTTTCGCGCTGTTTCATCAGTTTTGCTCCTCCACCGTCACGTTGGGGGTGTCGGGCAGGGTGTTCATGTCGGCGTAGGCATCCACCTTCAGGTCGCTGTTGCGCAGCTGCGTATACAAGCGTTCGTAGTCGTGCTGGCTCAACTCGGCAAAGCGCCAGTGGGGGCCTGCCAGGGCCACAGCACCGGTGGTGTAGCCCACCTTTTCGCTTTGGCCCGCCTCGGTCTGGCTCCAGGTGGCATTGCCGGAGAAGAAGGCATACAACTCCTGCTGCACAGCAGAATTATAGCACTTGATGGCGCTGCCCAGGATGATGTCCGAAGAATCGTTCTGGTCATAATCGCTGGCCATCACGCGCACCTCATTGCCGCTGGTGGTCTCCTTGGCGGCATCCAGCGCACTGGCGATCAGGTTGCCGCCGTTGACGAACAGCAGCGTGGTACCGCTGTTGCACCAATCCAGCATGCGGTTGGTGGTGTCATCGCTGGCGCTGTAGGTGCCGGTGAACCAGGTGCACAGGTCGACCGTCAGGCCCTGCTGCTCGGCCGCATACTCGGCCCCCTGCAAAAAGCCGGTGGCGTACCGCACCACGCCGGGGATCTCCTCGGCTCCGATAAAGCCCAGCTGGGTGTAGCCGTCCGTCACGGCGGCGTAGCCTGCCAGGAACCCGGCCTGCTCCTCCTGGAACAGGACACAGTGGACGTTGGACTCGGTGGTGTAGTTGGTGTAGCTGCTGTTGTGGGGCTCGCCGTCAAACAGCAGGTAGTGTACGCCGGGGTAGTTGTTCTGGATGTTGAACAGCGCCTGGGCCATGGCCTCGCCACGGCAGATGACCAGCGCCGCGCCGCTTTCGGCGGCCTCACGCAGGGCGGTTTCGGCGGCCTCTACCGAGGTATCGGCGGCGGTGTGGCTCTCGGCCGTGTAGCCGTAGGTGCCGGCAAAAGTCTGGATGCCTTTCCACAGCAGGGTGTCGGCACCATCGTCCAGGCTGGTCTGCTCGGCCGCCAGGGCGATGGCCGCCCCGCCGGGCAGGGTAGCCGGTTCGCCGTTCTCATCTGCCGGGGCCGTAAAAGTATAGGTACTGTCGTCCATCGGCACCGTAAACGTCACCGTCTGGCTGTTGGTCTTGCCGCTGCAGGCACACAGGCTTACCGCCAGTGCCAGGGTCAGGACCAGCGCAATGAATTTTTTCATGGGATTCGGGAAACTCCTTAGTAATTAGGTTTAATCGAGGTTCGCCGGGCCGAAGCCGTAGGGCAGCAGTTCGCCCAGGGTGGTCACGATGTAATCGTCCTCGCTCTTGGCCATGATGACGGTCAGGCTGGGGCCGCCGAACTCAAACAACGCCTGGCGGCAGACACCGCAGGGGCCGGTGACGAGGGTGTTCTTCTCCCCTACTTTGCTGCCCACAATGGCGATGGCGGTAAACTCCCGCTCACCCTCGCTGACCGCCTTGAACAGAGCGGTGCGCTCGGCGCAGTTGGTGGGGGTGTAACCGGCGTTCTCGATATTGCAGCCTTTGTAGACCGTGCCGTTTTTGCCCAGCAGCGCCGCGCCCACATGGAAGCGGGAGTACGGCACGTAGGCAAACTTTTGGGCTGCAAAAGCATCACGGATCAGGCTTTGGATCTCTGCTTTTTCCATCTTACTTCTCCAGATAAGCATCCACGCCCAGGGCCACCTTCATCATTTCGGTAAAGCTGGTCTGGCGCTGTTCGGCGGTGGTGATCTCGGGCGAGACAAAGCTGTCCGAGATGGTCAGCAGGCAGGCGGCCCGCTTGCCCAGCACCTTGGCATTGTGGAACAGGGCAAAACTCTCCATCTCCACAGCCAGGCAGCCCTTTTCGTCCCGCAACTTTTCCCAGTAGGTGGGCTTGGCATCGCTGGGCTGGCGGTAGAATACGTCAGAAGAATGGATGTTGCCCTCGATCAGGGGGATGTTCTGGGCGGCAGCGCTGGCGCGCAGGGCGTCGTTCAGCTCATCGCTGGGCTGCTGGATGTCATCGGTGTCGCCGCTCTGGGTCACAGCGTAGTTGCTCTCGGAGTAAGCGCCGGTCGCCAGCACCACGTCAAACAGCTTGGCCTTGTCGGTGTAGGAACCGGCGGAGCCGATGCGGATGATGTTCTCCACACCATACTGGCTGAACAGCTCGTAAGAGTAGATGCCAATGGACGGCATGCCCATGCCGCTGCCCATCACACTGATGGGGCGGCCCTGGTAGGTGCCGGTAAAGCCGTACATGCCGCGCACATCGGTGACAAGGCGCGGGTTCTCCAAAAAGGTCTCGGCGATGAACTTAGCGCGAAGCGGATCACCGGGCATCAGAACAGTCTTGGCAAAATCGCCTTTTTCGGCGCGGTTATGAGGGGTAGACATAAACGTACACTCCTTTTCAGGTTATTGTAATATAATATTATACCACATTTCAGGCGTTTGTGGTAAAATCAAATGGAAAAAAGTTGTGAAAGAGGTTGGAACCATGCAGCTGCCGAATCCTTGTACCCTTTGCCCCCGTGCCTGCGGGGCGGACCGCGCCCACGGGCAGCGGGGTTTCTGCGGGGCCGATGGCACTTTGCGGGTAGCCCGCGCCGCCCTGCACCACTGGGAGGAACCGTGCTTAAGCGGTGACCCCAGCGCCGCCACCGGCAGCGGCACGGTGTTTTTCTCCAACTGTGCGCTGCGGTGCTGCTACTGCCAGAACTACCCCATCAGCCAGGGGGATGTGGGCAAAGAAATCACCGTGGAACGGCTGACGGAAATTTTTCTGGAACTGCAAAAGGGCGGTGCGAAAAATCTGAACCTGGTCACCGCCACCCAATACCTGCCCTGGGTGCTGCCTGCGCTGGATGCCGCCCGGGCGGCGGGCTTTGCCCTGCCGGTGGTCTACAACACCGGCGGGTATGAGACGGTAGAGACCGTAAAGGCGCTGGCGGACTATGTGGATATCTGGCTGGCGGATGTAAAGTATGCCAGCCCGGACCTGGCAGCGGAGCTTTCCGCCGCGCGGGACTACCCTGCTGTGGCCGAAGCCGCCCTGCGGCAGATGCTGCGCCAGACCGGTGCGCCGGTGTACGATGCGGACGGTTACCTGCAAAAGGGCGTTATCGTGCGGCACCTGGCCCTGCCCGGCCATACCGATGACAGCTTTGCCGTACTGCAATTGCTGGCCCGCATCCGGGACGAGGAGGGTGTGCCCTTTATCCCCAGCCTGATGAGCCAGTTCACTCCGTTTTACAAGGCGGCTGAGCACAACTTAGGGCGGCGCATCACGACCTACGAGTACCGCAAGGTCATTGACGAGGCGGTGCGCCTGGGCTTGACAGACGGCTACATGCAGGAAAAAAGCAGTGCGCGGGAGGAATACACCCCGCCCTTTGACCTGGAGGGCGTGTGACCCTGCGGGCACAATACCAGGCTGCTGCAAAGCCCCGGCCGGTTCTTTTTGAAATGAACCAGCCGGGGCCGTTTTTATTTGCTTTTACGGGTGGTGCGGCGTTTGGCTGCCGTTTTGCGGGGCTGCTTTTTGGGGGCAGGTGCCGGGCGCATGTGGACGAACTGGATCGGGTTGCCGTTGGCCAGGATGCGTTCTTCCACTTCCAGTTCCGGCAGGGATGCCAGGAACTTGTTCAGGCTCTTGGAGCCGAAGTTGCGCACGTCAAAGTCCGGGTAGCGCTTGATGAGCTGGTCACCCACGCGGGAGGTGCGCACCCAGCCGGTGCCATCGTCCATCTCATCGATCATACCATCGATGATGCGGCCGATGGATTCGCGGTTGATAGCGGTGTCGTCCCCTGCGGCGGCACGGGCACCGGCTTCAGCGGCAGGCACCGCCGGGGCGGTGTCCACTTCGCCGTGGTCCAAAATCAGGTCAAGATATTTGAACTGGTCGCAGGCTTTGACGAAGGGGCCCAGGGCCTTGCTCTCCCCCATGCCGATGACCAGCTTGCCCGCTTCCCGCAGGCGGGCGGCCAGGCGGGTAAAGTCACTGTCCGAGGACACGATGCAGAACCCGTCCAGGTTGCCGCTGTACAAAAGGTCCATGGCATCGATAATCATGGCCGAGTCGGTGGCATTTTTGCCGGTGGTGTAGCTGTACTGCTGGATGGGGATGATGGAGTTGTTCAGCAAAGCATCCTTCCAGCTTTTCAGCCGCGCATCGGACCAGTCGCCGTAAATACGCTTGCAGGCGGCCACGCCAAAAGACGCTGCTTCGTCCAAAATCACCTTAACGTATTTGGGCGAGATGTTGTCCGCGTCAATTAAAATCGCAAGTTTCAGGTCCTGCATAGGCTTACCTCTTGTCGCGTTTGGGCTGCTCAAAATACATATACAGCTGGCACGGGATCATGCCGTTGTAAATTTTGCGGCGGCGGGCGGCCTTTTTGCCAAAGTGCTGCTCAAAGTCAGCATCGGCAGTGATGGCGTACAGGCCCTGCGCCGGGTGGCGCTGCCAGACCTGGCCCAGCGTTTTTGCCAGGGACGCAGCCTCGCTGGCATCGCCCAGGCGCTCGCCGTAGGGCGGGTTGGTCAGCACGGTAGCACCATCGGCGGCGGTAAAGTCCTTGACATCGGCCACCTCAAAGCGGCAGCGCTCCCCCACACCGGCCAGCTTGGCGTTGGCGTTAGCCAGGGCCACAGCGGCGGGGTCGATATCGTAGCCGATGCCCTCAAAGGCGGCATCGGTGCGCACCTCGGAGAGGGCTTTCTGGCGCTGCTCGGCCCAGATGGAGGCGGGCACAAAGTCGAAATGCTCAGCAGCGAAGCGGCGGCGCAGACCGGGGGCCAGGTTCAGCGCTTTCTGGGCAGACTCAATGATGAGGGTGCCGGAGCCGCAGAACGGGTCCTGCACCAGGCTGTCCCGGCGCACACGGCCCAGGTCAGCGATGGCGGCGGCCAGTGTCTCCTTGATGGGGGCCAGCGTGGCGTTTTTGCGGTAGCCGCGCTTGTGCAGGCCATCGCCGGAGGTATCCAGGTAAATTTCCACGGTGTCCTTGCGCAGGGCAAAGCGGACTTTGTACAGTGCGCCGCTCTCCGGCAGGGTGCTGGTCTTGTGGCCGGCCATCAGGCGCTTAACGATGGCCTTTTTCACGATGCTCTGGCAGGCAGGTACGCTGGACAGCTGGCTGGACAGGCTGGAGCCTTTGACCGGGAAAGCAGCATCGGCGGGCAGCAGTTCTTCCCAGGCGATGTTGTAGCAGCCATCGAACAGTTCATCAAAGGTGGTGGCCTTGTAGGTGGCCAGCAGCAGCAGGACGCGCTCGGCGGTGCGCAGGTTCAGGTTGGCGGCGGCGATGATGTCGGCCCCGCCCTGGAACGCCACGCGGCCATCGGTGACCTGGATATTCTGGGCACCCAGGCGCTTGACCTCAAAGTTCAGCGTGGATTCGGTACCGAAAAAGCACGGTGCCACCATGGTATACAGTGTAGGCATAGAGATCCTTTCGTTGTTGTAAAACAGATAAAAATTCACAAAAAGGCCCTGACCCCGGCGCTGTTGCTGCCGGAGCAGAGCCCATTTTATTCAAACTAATTGTGGGCCAAAATCAGCCGCGGCGGCGGGAATAGCCCCCGCGATGGTTTTCGGTCACGCGCTTGAGGTCGGCGATCTTTTCCTCGCTGCGGGATTTGTAGCGGGCCATCATATCCTCAAAGCTCATCTCACCCTGGGGTGCCTGGGGCTTGGGCTGCCAGACACGGGGCTTCTCCTCGCGTTTCTGGCGTGGCTGGTTCGGGCGCTGGCCGCCGTTGCCGCCCTGGGGGCGGGGGCCGCGCTCCGGCGCGGGCTGTGTACGCTTGATGGAAAGCGCGATCTTACCGTCCGGCGCAATGGAAAGCACCTTGACCTGCACAGTCTGCCCATCGCTCAGCACGGCAGAAAGATCCTGCACGAACTCATACGAAACCTCGGAAATGTGGACAAGACCCGTCTTGCCCTCGGGCAGAGAAACAAATGCGCCGAAAGGCTTGATGCCGGTGACCTTCCCCTCGACAATATCCCCAACTTGTAATGCCAAACTCAGATACCCCTTTTTTCTTTAGACTGAATATTCAGAGGGGTTGCCGCAAAGCGCCCCCGCTAAAACAAAATTATTTGCCGCTGATGTCCACAAACACGCGTTCGTTCGGGCGCACATAGCCCTGCTCGCGGGCGTAGCGCTCAATAATGGCGCTGTCGCCCTGGTCCAGTGTGCTGGACAACTCGGCGTTGGTGGTTTCCTGGGCTGTAAGCTGATCCTGCAGGCTTTGCAGTTCCTGCTGTTTGGAGGCGACAGACACCTGGTACTGGATCAGCAGGAAAAACAGGTAGCCGCAAAGTGCCACAAACGCAAGGGGCACCAGCCAGCCGGGAAGCAGTCCTTTCCGCTTTTTCATCTTCAAGACCGCCTCCTTCCCGCACGAATCCATACTATAGCTTACGTATGGACTAATTATATAATATCTTCGACTTCTTTTGCAACTGGTTTTTTCCAGATTTTTTTGATTTTCTCGCTTTTTTCCGTGGGCGGCAGGCGCAGCAGCGTTTTTTCAGCGCTGCCAGACGGGCGCGCAGGGCTTTGCGCAGCGGGGCGGCGATATGCCGCTGCCCCCAGCGGGCCGGGGCCAGCAGCAGCCGCAGGGCAAATGCGGCCAAGGCATGCAGCGGCGGCACGATGGCCTTTTGCCAGGCAATCGCCCCGGCAGTCAGCCCCGCCGCCATATACCAGCGGGCCAGCCCGGCAGCACTGACCCCGGCCGAAAAACCCACCAGCAGCACCGCAGCCGCCGTAAAGGCCAGCAGGTCCAGCACAAAGCAGCGCACCGGGCCACGGCCCACCAGCAGTTCCGCGCCATCCCGCACGGCCCACAGCAGGCACCCCAGCCCTAAGCACCACAGCACATCCGCCCAGACAGCCGCAGCGGCGGGCGCGGCAGCCATCAGCGGAAAAGCCTTGCCAGCAGACTGCCACCGGACTGGCGGTTCTCGGCATACTGCAGATATTCGATCTTGCCGGAAAGCTGCACCTGGCCGCTGGCTACCGAAAGTTCGCTGACCTGCAGGCCCTGGCCGCCCACCGTCAGGTTGCCCAGCGGCGTTTCCAGCACGGCAGCGTTCTCGTCACAGCTGATGATGCGGGTAACGCCGGTCAGCGCCAAACGGCTGCGGTCTTTCAGCGCCAGGCTGTGGCTGCGGGGTGTGTCCGCAGTTTGCACCGGGCCCGCTGGGGCGGCGGGCTGGCGCAGCGGTACGGTCTTGCTTTCCTGCCTGGTCTCCTGCATGGGCATGTTTCCCTCCCGCACGGTAATTTCCTAAAGTGCAAATTCCCTATAAGATATGCGGGACCGGGCAGAAATATTACTCGATGACCTCAAACAGTTCGCGGGCCACGTCCTTGCCTTTCGGCTCCTCAACAGCCAGCACCCGCACTTTGACGGGACGGTTGCCGAACGTGATCTCGATCACATCGCCGACTTTGACGGCATAGCTGGCCTTGGCGGGCTTATCATTGACCATCACGCGGCCGGCATCGGCGACCTCGTTAGCCAGGGTGCGCCGCTTGATCAGGCGGCTGACCTTTAAGTATTTATCCAAACGCATGGGGTTTTCCTCCTATTAAAAATGCACCCCGTGCCGAAGCGACGGGGTGCAGAACGTGGTAACTGCTTACTGAACAGCGTCCTTCAGGGCCTTGCCAGCCTTGAATGCGGGCAGCTTGGATGCCTCGATGGTGATCTCAGCGCCGGTCTGGGGGTTGCGGCCCTTACGCTCGGGGCGCTCGCGGACCTCGAAAGTGCCAAAGCCAACCAGGGTGACCTTGTCGCCGCCCTTCAGGGACTCGGTGATGACATCGAGAGCGCCGTTGACAGCAGCCTCGGCATCCTTCTTGGTCAGATTTGCTTTTTCTGCAACAGCAGCGATCAGTTCAACTTTCGTCATGGTTTGTACCTCCAAAAATTTATCAGCAAAAAGCATCTGCGAACGCGGGGCATGCCCGGTCCTGCTATGCTTCTTGTCTTACAGTTGGTGCGGGGCTGCGGTAAAGGCGGCGTTGGCCTTTTGCAGCGCCTGCTCAGGGTCAAGGCCAGCCTGGCGGGCCAGGGCGGCGGTTTTAAACAGCAGCGCACCCAGGGCAGCCTCGGCATTGTCCCCTGCTTCTACCTGGCGGGCCAGGGTCTCCAGTTCCGCCGGGTCGGCAGTGACCGTTACCCCGGCGCGGGCCGCCCGCTTTTGCAGCTTGGCGGCGCGCATCAAGGCGGGCAGGGCTTTGGGCACACTGTCCAGGTCGTCCTGCAGGGTCACACGGCCCTTTTCCTTATTCTTGAGCGCATCCCAGTCTTTTATGCTGGTATCGCCGCCAAAAATATGCGGATGGCGGTCGATCAGCTTGCGGCAGACACCATCGCAGACCTGCTGCCAGGTAAAGCGGCCTGCTTCCTGCTCGATCTGGGTGTGGAAGCCCACCTGCATCAGCACATCGCCCAGTTCCTCGCACAGCAGTTCGGGGTCATCCAGGTCGATGGCATCCACGGCCTCGTAGGCTTCCTCCAGGAAATTCATGCGGATGGATGTATGGGTCTGCACCTTATCCCAGGGGCAGCCGTTTTCCGGGTCACGCAGGATCGCGAGGATCGCCAGCAGGTCATCGGCGGTATAATGCTCTTTTTGCGGGTAGGCGTTCATAGGCATGGTTTGTTACGCTGCCGCGCAGCTTGTAACATTTTACTCCCAAATCAGGATTTGTCAAGCCTTGCGGGCGGTGCCGTGTTACCAGCGCCGCCCGCAGGCATTAAAATTTTTACGTTATTGCGTTCGGTTTGCCAATTGTAAACTTTGGGCACCACCGCATAATTCTAAGTGCCGATACGACGAGCGAGGTATGCCAGCTGCTAAGCGAAAAGCGCAGGTAATACTTTGTGTATTACCGAGCATTTTTGCAACGCAGATGGCGTACCGCAGCCGTCGGAGCGGTGCTTAAGCCGTTAGGCGTGAATTATGTGGTGTTGCCCTTAAAGCTGGGCACCGCAGTGGTTGCAGAACAGCGCATCGCCGTCCACTTCAGCCTTGCAGACGGGGCAGATCTTGGTCTCGCCGCGCAGCTTGATGGGTTCTTCCTCGATCTCGTCCTCGGCAGCTTCCTCTGCGGGGGCTTCCTCGGCCGGGGCAGCGGGTTCGTCCACAACGAACTCCTCCTCCTCAGGCTCGCAGGCGGCGCACTCCTCGGGGGTCATGTTGGCTTTCAGTTCCTCGATGGTCTTTTCCACCTCGGCCACAGCATCGATGTATTTATCGACCAGCGGCTGGTTCTCCTCGCCAGCCTTGTGCAGGCTGTAGACCAGCGCGCCCAGCTGGCGCTGTGCCTTGGACAGACGTGCCTGCTGGTTCAGCAGTTCAAGCTGGTTCTTGCCCTTGCCGGCAATGTCCTGGGCGGTCTTTTTGGCAGTGTCAAAGAGCTGGATGCCCTGCTCTTTCAGCATATCAATATCGAGTTCAAACATAGAAAACACCTCTTTCTATAACCCTGCGCGTTTCTGCTCCATCGCGCGCTTTGTAGCCTTATTATAGCCGATTCCTACGCGGTTTGCAACGCGCAAATGTATATTTTCCGTGAATTATGCGCCAATAAACTCCCGCAGCATGCTGTCCGCCGGAACCAGGGCGGTGTCCAGCGGCGGGAAAGCCGCAAACCGCGCCCGCAGCGCGTCAAACTGGCGGCGCTGGGCGGTGGTCAGGTCCTCGTCCGGCGGCATGGTGTCCAGCAGGGCATGCCACAGGCAGATCTCGTAGGTATGGGTGGTGTCCAGCAGCAGGTCGGCGCGGGGTTTAAAGGGCTTGATGTACTGGTCCTCGCCCGCGCAGACTTTGCCCCACAGCCCCAGCGTAAAGGCAGCGCCGTGGCCGCGGAACAGGCAGTCCCGCACCAGGCGGCGGGCCAGGCGGATATCCCGGGTAGCCAAGCAGCGGCTGCCATCGGGGGCGGCGTATTCCTCCCGCAGGCCTGCGTACAGGCACAGGGCCGCATCGGCGGGCAGTCGCTCGGTCAAGGCAGGGTTCAAAGCATGCAGACCCTCGATGATGACCACGCCGTCCCGGCAGTCGATGGTCTGGGTGCCGTTGGGCTGCTGAATTTTAAAGTCAAAGATCGGCGCTTCGCAGACACCGGTGGTATGCAGTTTTGCCAGGCAGTCCTGCAAAACCGGCAGGTCCAGTGAGCCTAAACTCTCGTAGTCATCGGTGCCGTCCGGGTGCTTGGGGTAGCGGCCCGCGCCGACATAGAAATCGTCCAGGCTGACCACCGCACTGCGGCGGCCCCGGGCGGCGATGGCATCGGCAATTTTGTGGGCCGAGGTGGTCTTACCGGCAGCAGAGGGGCCGGTCAGCATGACGATATGCCGCCCGCTGGACAGCACTTCCTCGGCAATGGCCTCGATCTGGGCACGGTACTGCCCCTCACTGTAGGCGGCAAAAGCCTGGGGCTGGTTGGCGGCCAGGGCGATCAGCTCCCGGCTGACGAAACGTTTACGTTGTTGTGCAGCGCGCATAAAAGTCCTCCACGCCCTGCTTGCGGGCGAGAATCTCCTCAAAGCGGTCAATATATTCGGTGGGATACTTAAAGTTGAAGATACGCTCGATCTTGCCGCGGCGCTGGCTGGGGATGACCAACTTGGTAGAGCCGCCCGCACCGGCGGACAGGATCGTGTGAATTTCTTCCATAATGTAAATGTTATACAGGCACTCATAGCCGGGCTTGGCCCAGCCGATGTTTTCGAGGTTTTGCAGGGTGCCTTTCTGGCGGTACATGTAGTAGGGACGGTAGCCGGCATCGGCCAGTTCGTGGCAGCTTTCCAGCATGGCAGATACATCATCGTATGCAGCGGCGCGGTGTTCCACCACCAGGTTGCTGGCGCGTTTCAGCGTCAGGGTATGCACGGTGATGTTCTCCGGGTCCAGGGCAATGGCCTGGCGCAGGCTGGCGGTGAAACCCTCCACCGTATCGCCGGGCAGGCCCGCGATGAGGTCCATGTTGATGTTGGTGTGTCCGGCCGCGCGGGCGGCGGCAAAGCAGTCGATGATGTCCTGGGCGGTATGGCGGCGGCCAATGTTGCGCAGCACTTCATCGGAGAAAGTCTGCGGGTTGATGGAGATGCGGGTCGCGCCATACTGTTTGATGACACGCAGTTTTTCGACATCGGTGCAGTCCGGGCGGCCTGCTTCCACCGTGTATTCGTCCAGTGCAGCCAGATCAAAGGTATTGGCAATATGGCGCATCAGCTGTTCCAGCTGGGCGGCCGAAAGCGCCGTGGGGGTGCCGCCGCCGATGTAGAAGGTGCGGATGCGCAGCCCGCAGCGGTCAGCGGTCTCGCGGATGGCAGTCAATTCTTCGCACAGCTTATCCACGTAGGGCTGCACCAGGGCGCGGGTGGCCTTGTCCCCCACCGTGCGGGAGACAAAGCTGCAATAGCTGCACCGGGTGGGACAGAACGGGATGCCCGCGTAGACGCTGCAATCCATCGGGTCAGCGCCGTCCAGCACGGGGCGCTGCAAATCGGCAATGCCCAGCGCCAGCTTGAATTTTTCCGGCGTACAGGCGAAGTGGCCGAGGAACTTTTCGGCAACGGCTTTCTCGCTCTCCCCCGCCGCGCGCAGGTCGTGGATGATGCGCACCGGGCGCACACCGGTCATCATGCCCCAGGGCGGGTCGATGCCGGTAAGGTCCTTCAGCAGGCCGAATTCCAGCTTGCACAGGGCATATTCCGGGTCAGCTTCAGGGCTGCGCAGGTCGGTGCGCCAATAGAGGCGGCCGTCCTTGCGCACTAAGATCAGGTCAGTCATTTCGTGGCTTTCCGCCAGGACGAAATCCTCCGGTTCCGGCAGGTTTTCCGCCTTTTCGGCACCGGGGAAAAAGATACGGGCCGTGTGTTCGGCTTCGTAGCCGGCGGCGGGGCCGCGTAAAATGATCTGCATAGATCCACCTCCTGTTCAGTCAATTTTCTTTTGCTTTGGGTAAGGCTCAGTAAGCCCAGCCGCCGTCCATGTAGGGGTTGGTGCGGCGCTCCTGTCCGAGGGTGGAGAAGTTCTCGTGCCCCGGCAGGACCTGGGTATCATCGCCAAGGGGCAGGTTTGCCAGCAGGGACAGGCTTTCCTGCATCTGGCGCATGCTGCCGCCGGGCATATCGGTACGCCCGCAGGAACCGGCAAACAGCGTATCACCGCTGAAAAGCAGGTTGCCAAGGCTGAGCACCACACTGCCCTGGGTATGGCCGGGGGTGTGGTAGATTTTAAACGTCAGGCCGTCGATTACCAGTTCGTTGCTGGCGGGCCAGTTCTCGTCGATCTGCTCCGCTTTCAACGGCAGCAGCTGGGTGCCGACGGCATCCACGGGGTCCATATAAACGGTGCAGCCGGTGGCCTGCTTCAGTGCGGCCACCGCGCCGACGTGGTCATAGTGGCCGTGCGTCAACAGGATATGGGTCAGGGCGGCGTTCTCGGCCTGTAAGGCATCAAGGTAGGTTTCCGGCGCGGCGGCGGCGTCGATGAGGATGCCGTGCCCGGCGTCGGTGGTGATCAAAAACGTGTTGGTGTACAGCGGCGGCAGGCCGTGGATGTGCTGGATTTTCATACGCTATCCCTCACTTCTTCCACTCATCGGTATCGATAACGATGGTCACGGGGCCATCGTTGACAAGGTCGATCTTCATGTCCGCGCCAAACTCCCCGTGCTGGACTTCTTTTAAGCCCTGGTGGGCCATTTCGTCCAAAAATTTTTCGTAGCACGGCACAGCCAGATCCCCCTTGGCGGCATGGATAAAACTGGGGCGTTTGCCGCGGGAGGTATCGCCGTAGAGCGTAAAGTTGGACACGACCAGAGCCGAGTAGCCCAGTTCCACCGCGCTGCGGTTCAGCTTGCCGTCCTCGTCCTCGAAAATGCGCAGGTGCGCGCATTTCTCGGCCAGTTTGGGCACGATGGCAATATCATCGGTATCCCGCACACCCAGTAAGATCACCAGGCCGGGGCCGATGGGCCGGGGTTCGCCGCCGTTGACGACCACACTGGCACGGGTCACACGCTGAATGACTGCTCGCATGAGATTTTGCTCCTTTTATAAAAATCAGTTGCGGTTCACGCTGACAACGTCCTTGACCTTTTTCAGGCGGGCGACCACGCTGTTCAGGTGTTCGGTGTTGGTAATGCCCACGGTCACGCTCATGCGGGCGCGGCCCTGCTCGGCCGAGCGGGCAGTCAGCGAGTAGATGGGCACCCGCATATCGCCCAAGGCCAGCGCCACGTCCGAAAGCAGATTGGCGCGGTCCATGCACAGCAGATCCAGCGTAGCTTTGTAGTTTTCCTTGGCATCATCAGCCCAGTAGGCATTCACCCAGCGGTCGGCGTTCTCGCCCTGGCGCATGCTTTCCCGCACGTTGGCACAGTCCCGCTTGTGGATGGACACGCCGAAGCCACGGGTGACAAAACCGATGATCTCATCGCCGGGCAGCGGCGAGCAGCACTTGGCAAACTTGATGGGGCAGTTGTCGATGCCCTCGACCACGACACCATCGGTGGAGTGCATCCGCTTGATGTCCACGGTCACGGGCTTGACTTCGGTGGCCTTGAGTTTGGTGTACTCCTCTTTCAGTTTGGGCAGCATGCGGCTGATCTGCAAGCCGCCGTAGCCGATGGCCGCATACATCTCATCCACCGAATTGCAGCGGTTGCGGCGGGCCAGCGCTTCCATAAAGGTCTCGTGCTGCTCATCGGTCATCGACATGAGGTTGCGGCGCAGTTCGCGTTCCAGCGCGTCACGGCCCTCCTCGATATTTTCTTCCCTGCGTTCTTTTTTGAACCAGTTGCGGATCTTGTTCTTGGCCTCGCTGGTTTTGACAATGTTCAGCCAGTCGCGGCTGGGGCCGCGGTTTTCGGGGCCGGTGATGATCTCGATGATCTCGCCGGTCTGGACCTTATGGTCGATGGGCACGATGCGGTTGTTGACCTTCGCGCCGATCATACGGTTGCCAACGGCGGAGTGAATGGCGTAGGCAAAGTCGATGGCGGTGGCACCGGCGGGCAGGTTGATGACATCGCCCCGCGGGGTGAAGGCGAACACTTCCTCCGGCAGCAGGTCGCTCTTGATGTCGCTGAGCAGGTCGGTGGCATCAGCGCTGGAGCGCTGGCTTTCCAGCAGCTGGCGCACCCAGGCCAGGCGCTCGTCCAGCTTATCGCTGCTGCCGTTGGTGATGCCCGCCTTGTACTTCCAGTGGGCGGCGATGCCGTACTCAGCCATGCGGTCCATATCCCAGGTGCGGATCTGCACCTCAAAGGGGATGGCCTCGCGGCCGATGACCGTGGTGTGCAGGCTTTGGTAGCCGTTTGGTTTTGGCGTAGAGATGTAATCTTTAAAGCGGTTGGGCAGCGGATGATACATATCGTGGATCAGGCCCAGCGCGTTATAACACTCCGACACATTCTCCAGGATGATGCGCACGGCGTAGATGTCGTAGATCTCCTCGAAGTCCTTATTCTGCATGTACATCTTGCGGTAGATGCCGTAGATGCTCTTGACGCGGTGGCGGATGGTGGCTTTCTGGATGCCGTTTTCCGCCAGATGCTTGGCAATGGTGTGGCAGACCGTGTGCAGGAATTCATCTCCATGCTTGTTCAGCAGATCGCGGATGGTCTCGTAGCCCACGGGGTCCAGGTAGTGCAGGCTGCGGTCCTCCAATTCCTCTTTGATATTGCTGATGCCCAGACGGTGGGCGATGGGGGCATAGACCTCCATTGTTTCCAGGGCCTTATCGCGGCGCTTCTGCTCCGGCCAGGCATCACCGGTGCGCATATTGTGCAGCCGGTCGCACAATTTGATAATCATCACGCGGACATCCTGGCTCATGGCCAGCAGCATCTTGCGCAGGTTTTCGGCCTGGCGGTCCTCCACGTTGGAGAATTTGATCTGGGTCAGTTTGGTAACGCCGTCCACCAGCAGGGCCACATCCGGGCCGAATTTCTGCTTGATCTCGGCCACGGTAACGGGGGTATCCTCGGCCACATCGTGCATCAGGGCGGCGGCGATGCTCTCGCTGTCCATGCCCAGTTCTACCAGGATGGATGCCACCGACAGCGGATGGCAGATATACGGCTCGCCGCTGCGGCGGCGCTGGCCGCCGTGGGCTTTTTCGGCCAATGCGTAGGCACGGTCGATCATGTCAAAATCATAGGGGCGGCCGCTGTCGATCAGCGACTGCTTTAAGTCCTCATAGGTGATGGGCATTTTCACATCACAGGTTTGGGTGTTTTCCATATGAGATTCCCCTTTAAAATATATTTTCCACTTTGCCTCCCTCTGTGAGGGAGGTGGCTGCGCGTAGCGCAGACGGAGGGAGAGAGCGTACCTTTACTGCCCGCTTCACGAAGGCTCTCTCCCCCACCCGCTTCGCGGGAGCCCCCTCCCAGAGGGGGCCGTTGAGAAGTCATTTCACAACAGCCGCCAACTTTTGCAAAATCGGTGCGCTGGCAAGGTCCTGCTTGGTGGTTACCGGCACGGGCAGCCAGTGGCCGTTCTGCTCCTGGATCAACCCCAGTTCGTGCAGGGCGGCCAAACTGGTCAGGGTCTTGCCGGTGTTCTCCGGCCCCTGGGCAGCAAACACCGGCTGCAAATCGCCCGATGCCACCTGCCCGCCCCGGATGCGCTTATACAGCATCACGGTGTCGGCGCGGTCGGGCAGCAGCGCGGCAGCGCGGGCCGGTTCCAGCGTACCGCCGGTGCGGAACGCTTCAAACCAGGCGGCCTGCTCACTGGGCAAATTGCCCAACCCTGCGGGGCGGATGGCCCGCATATGGGCCGAAACCATCGGCCCGCTGCGCCCGGTAAAGATCGAAACTTCCAGCGCCGCTTCCACCGCCGCGCCCACCGGGTAGGCAAATGCGGACGGTGCTACGCCAAAGATCGAAGCAAACACGGTGTCATTTCCCTGGCGCAGCCGCACACGGGTATGGCGGCCCTCTGCGCCCATGGGCCAGATGCCATCGACCATGGCATCACAGACCAACAGCACCGGCATGGGATTTTCCCGGCCAAAGGGTGCCAGGCGGGAAAGTTCCTGCACGTTGGGCAGCGTCAGTTCAGAGAGCTGCACCGCCGCGTCCAGGTTCAGTTCCGGCGCACCGGGGCGCGGCGCATGCTCGGCTGCCCAGGTGTTGATGGCCTGGCGGAAAGCGGGCAGCTTTTCTTCCTCAATTTCCACACCGGCGGCCGCCGCATGCCCGCCAAAGCGGGTCAGGTATTGGGCGCAGCCAGCCAGCGCACCGTGCAGGTCGAACGGGTCCGGCGCACGGCCACTGCCGCGTCCCTCGCCATTTTGCAGCGAGATGACAATGGCGGGGCGGTTGTACTTTTCCATCAGCCGCGCGGCCACGATGCCAATGACACCGGGGTGCCAGCCCTCGCCGGAAACCACCAGCACCCGGTCCCGCTGGCGGGCGGGGTCTGCATCCAGCGTTTTCTGGGCGGCGGCAAAAACTTCCTGCTCGGTCTGCTGGCGCTCGGTGTTGATCTCGGCCAGGCGGGCGGCAATACCGGCGGCCTGGGCTTCATCGGTGCAAAGCAGCAACTTTAATGCAACCGCCGCATTGTCCATGCGGCCTGCCGCGTTCAGGCGCGGGGCCAGGCTGTAGCTGACGGTATCGGCGGTAACGGGCTTGCCCGCGACCCCGGCGTTTTCCATCAGCGCCTGCAGGCCGGGGCGCATCGTGTCCTGCAGCAGGGCCAGGCCCTCCCGCACGAGGGTGCGGTTCTCCCCCACCAGCGGCATCACATCGGCCACAGTGCCCAGGGCCACCAGTTCACCGTACATTTCCAAAAGGTCCGCAGGCTCGCAGCCCTCCAGCGCGGCGCAGAGTTTAAACGCCACGCCCGCACCGCACAGGTCTTTAAACGGGCTTTCGTCATCGGCCCGCTTGGGGTCGACCACGGCAACAGCATCAGGCAGAGTCTCGCCCGGCAGATGGTGATCGGTCACGATGAGGTCCAGCCCCAATTCCTTGGCACAGGCGGCTTCCTCGATGGCCGAAATGCCGTTATCCACGGTGACTACCAGCTTAAAACCTTTTTCGGCCAGGCTTTCCAGCGCCGGGCGGGTCAGGCCGTAGCCGGTGCCACGGGTGGGCAGCTTGCAGCGCACGTGCGCGCCCATGCTGCTTAAACATTCGTACAAAATGGCGGTGGCGGAGATGCCGTCCACGTCATAGTCGCCATAAATAACGATGGTCTCCTCGTTTTCCACGGCCTGCTCGATGCGGGCCACGGCTTTGTCCATATCCCGCAGCAGGAACGGGTCCGAAAGTTCGGCACCAGCCCCCAGCAGGGCCTGCACTTCGGCCGGGTCGGTACAGCCGCGGGCGGCCAGTACCCGGCGCAGCAGCGCACCGCACCCGGCCCCGGCCAGCACCTGTTCGGCGGCGGGGTCTGCGGTTTTGATCTGCCAGGCGGGATAGTTCATAAACGGGTTCTCCTTTTATCTTTTACTTTACCTTAAAATCCGCATCAAAATCGTGGGTCAGGCCGTCCCGCCGCAGCATGGCTTCCAGGGTGTCGATCTCGGTGGAAACATCCATGCTCACATCCTGCAGCAGGGTGTCGTACAGTTTGGTGTAAGCCTCGTTCAGCGTGTGCAGGATGGCGGTGATGTCGCGCCGGATCTCGGCGGCGTTGGCGGTGTCGCTCTCCCCTAGCCCCTGGGCCGTATCCAGCAGCTTGCGGGTGGTAGGCAGGTAATACTCCCGGAAGCGGCGCCCCCGAGGCAGCTGTTCGGGGTGGTTATGCACAAAACCCAGGATGGACGCGCAGGTTTTCTGCATCCGGGTCAGTTCCTCGTCCGTCTGGGCACCCAGCTTGCCGTGGCAGATTTTTAAATAATTCAAAAAATCCACGCCGTCACGGTGGAGTTGCTCGGCATCCGTCAAGGTTTGCGCGGGTGCCGCCTGCGGGGCCGGGGTGCTGGCCGGGCAGAGGGTATCATCGAGATAGAGGGTGCTGTAATCATCGCTGATGGCGGCGTTGGGCAGATCACCGTTGGCAACGGCTTTCGCCACCGTGTCGTAGGCTTTTTCCTGCTTGATCTGCGCCTTGCGGGCCAGCGACGGCAGATCGCAGGTCCAATCGTTGGCGGCGCGCAGCAGCTTGCGCAGACGGCCAAAGTAGCTGAGCTTTTTCATGCCCACGATGGCCATAAAGAGAAAGCCAAGCGTGACCGGAGTGAATGTGCCCGCCAAGATCGGGATAGCCATGAATTCATCAGCCGTCAGGCCCAGCGGTCCCGCACCAACGGCGGTCAGAATACACATGACCAGCGCTGTGATGCCAAAGCAGCCGGTAAAAGTCCAGCCCACCGCCGTAAGAACCACTCCCACCGACTGGCCGCCGTTTTTCCATTTGCGCTCCAAACGGCGCTTCCAGGCGGAAAAGCTGTCCGGCTGGGCGGCGGTGCGGTTCATGGCATCCCCGGCCTGTTCCAGCGCTTCGGCAATGCTGCCCAACACCGAGGAGCCGACCTGGGTGCCGAACTGCACCGCAGAGTCGATCATATCGCCCAGGTCGTAATCGTAGTTGTTTTTGTTGTTATCAGGCATCCTGTTTCCTTAATCCCGTTTATCTTTGCGGTTGTAGGGGCGGATGCGAGCATCGACCCCTACAAAATGGAGACAATCCTCGTTCGGTGCGGTACATCACTCACACGGCTTATATTTCTTCATCAACTCGGCGGCACAGCGCACACCGTCCACGGCGGCGGTCATGATGCCGCCGGCGTAGCCTGCGCCCTCGCCGCAGGGGTAGAGCCCCGGCAGGGCTTCGCACACCAGCGTTTCCTTGTCGCGCACCAAACGCACGGGGCTGCTGGTGCGGGTTTCCAGGCCCGTCAGCACAGCATCGGGGGCGCGGTAGGCGGCCAGCTTGCGGCCAAAGGCGGTCAGGCCCTCCCGCAGGGCACCGCTCAACTCATCGGGCAGCAGCGCGCCCAGGTCAGCGGGCGTTACGCCGCGGGGATAGGTGGGCTGCACAGCGCCCAGTTCCAGCTGGCCGCGCCCGGCCAAAAAGCTGCCCACGGTCTCGGCCGGGGCCAGGTATCCCCCGCCGCCCGCGCGGTAAGCAGCCTGTTCCAGCCGGCGCTGGAACGCTACGGCCTTGGCGGGGTCATTGTCAAAGTCGCGGCCATCCACGCTTACCACCACCGCCGCGTTGGCGTTTTTGCCGTTGCGGGCATGCAGGCTCATGCCGTTGGTGACCACGGCGTTTTCCTCGCTGGCGGCGGCGCAAACCGAACCACCGGGGCACATGCAGAACGTATACACGCACCGCCCGCCGCTGACGTGCTGGCTGAGTTGGTACTCGCCCACCGGCAGCACCGGGTGACCGGCGGCGGCATGGTAGAGGCTCTTGTCGATCTCGGTTTGCAGATGCTCCGCCCGGAAACCCACCGAGAACGGCTTGCATTCCAGCGGCAGCCCCAGGCCATGCAGCATGGCAAAGGTGTCGCGCGCGCTATGGCCGACCGCCAGAATCAGCTGCTCGCAGGCAAAATCGCCCGCCGTAGTCTCGATGCCCGACAGGGCGCCGTTTTCGATCTTCAGGCCGGTGAGGGCGGTGTTGAACCGCACCTCACCGCCTAAGGTTATAATTTCCTGCCGGATGCTGCGGATGATGCCGCGCAGCAAATCCGTGCCCACATGGGGCTTTTGCCGCCAGGCGATGTCCGCCGGGGCACCGTGCTGCAAAAAGGCATCGGTCACAAAGGCGCAGAGCGGGTCGCCTACGCGGGTGGTCAGCTTGCCATCGGAGAAAGTACCCGCGCCGCCCTCGCCAAACTGGATGTTGGCGTTCAGGTTCAACTCGCCGGTCTTTTCAAAATGCTCCACAGCCTTCACGCGCTCGTCCAGTTCGGGGCCGCGTTCCAGCACCAGCGGGCGGAACCCGTTGCGGGCCAGCAGCAGGGCGGCAAACAGACCCGCCGGGCCAAGACCCACCACCACCGGGCGCGTTTTTAACGCTGTATCGCCCACCGGGAAAGAAAACCGGGCGGGCTGGGTGAAACAGACGCAGGGCGAGGCCCCGGCGTATGCCGATTCCTCACCCTCGTCCTTGAGCGTGATCGCCATGGTATAGACCAGCACGGGCTTGCCGTGCCGGGCATCTACCGATAATTTTGCCACCCCGCAGCGGGCCGCCTTATGGGCGGGCACCCGCAGGATGTGCAAAGCCTGGGCCGCCGCCTCGGCATCCGGGTCAGGACAGCTAAGCGGCAGGCGGATATTGCGGACTAATAGCATAGATAACCTCTGTGAAAAGTCGCCTATTAGGATTTGCCTTGTAGGGGCATGTTCGGTATACGGTGCGCACCCGTGCAGTTTCGCAACTGCGCAAGGTTCCGCGGGCGAACACTGTTCGCCCCTACAGGGCAAAATTTTCTTTTCGTTTTTTATTTCGCCGTGACTTCGCACTGGACGGTATAGCTGCCGGTGGCGAAGATGCGGGTGGAGGACGGGATCTGAATCGTGACCGGGATGGTCTGCTGGCCCACCGTCAGGCTGATGCTCTGGCAGTCGATCTGTGCTACAACGCTGTCGGCAGACAGTTCCTCGATTTCATCCTTCGGGCCGTAGAGTTCCACGCCGCTGACCAGGCTGGACAAGATCTCCATATCATAGTTGCTGGGCACGTTGACCAGCCGGATGTTGGAGATGTTCAACGTGGTGGAGGCCATGTCCGTGGTATCGAAGCTGAGCGTCACATTGGTCACGCCGTCCAGCGAAACTACACTGGCGGGCAGCTCGATCAGGCGCTGGTAGTCGCGGTCCATCTCAAACTCGCGGGCCAGGTCAAAGTCGGTGACGGTCAGGCTTTCCAGGGCGCTGACGGTGCGGGCCGGGCCTGCCACCCGCAGCTTCTGCTGGCTCAAGGTGTAGTGCAGGCTGCTGGTATCAAAGCCGTTGGGCACACCGATGAAGTCCACTTCCAGCGGCAGTTCGCGCACCTGGTAGATCGTCAGCGTAACGTTGGCGGAATCACTGTCCATTGTGGTGTACTGCGGGGTGATGGTGTTGCCGTTCTCGTCCCGCATTTCCAGCGTGGAGGGCGTGGTAGTGGTGTCAGCCAGGGCATCATCGCTCAACACCGGGGCCACCACCTGGCTGATCTGATTCAGTTCACTGGTGGGGCCGCGCAGCGTGATCTCGGCAGGCACGGCGGAGGTCTTGTTCAGCATATAGCCATCGGCGATGGAAACTGCCGAGGCATCCACCGTGACCGGCACGGTCTTTTCGCTGACTTCATCAAAAACGACATCGATCGTATCGTAGGGCTTTTCCACCGTACACTTGATGTTGCCGGAATAGTCGGTGGTGTTGGTCACGCGGGCCTGCAGGCGCAGGGTGACTTTGCCCGCGCCGCTGACACCGGAATAGCTGGGGTAGACCATGATGTCGGAGCTGGTCATCTTGCCAATGTTGGTGATGTTGCCCTCGACCCGCACGGTCACGCCGCTGATATCGGGCCGCTCCACAATGTCCAGGCCCTGGTTGGTGTAGGTGGTGGCGGAGTTGGCGTAGTTGATGGGCACATCCCGGATGGTGGTGCTGCCCTGGGGGTCGATGTAAATAGTAACGACCAGCCAGGTAGCCAGGCCGCAGGCCAGCGCCAGCAAAATGGACGCTACGCGGTTATCCAGCAGGGATTTGCGCCCCTGGGGTGCATTATTCGGCTTTGGCATGGGGTGCGTTCCCTCCTTTGCGCAGCAGTTTTTTCAGCATGGATTCGTTGTCCTCCTCGGTCTCCTCGGGCGGGACGATCTCCTCCTGCAAAAGGTTAAAAAGGTTCTGGCGGTCCAGGCGGCGGATCAGCACACCGTTTTTCGCCATCGAGATAATGCCGGTCTCCTCGGACACGACCACCACGATGGCATCGGAGTTTTCGCTCATGCCCAGGCCCGCGCGGTGGCGGGTGCCCATGTCCTTGCCCATATCCAGGTTGTTGGAAAGGGGCAGCACACAGCCTGCCGCCACGATGACACCGTCCCGGATGACGACCGCGCCATCGTGCAGGGGTGTGCCCTCGTAAAATATGGTGCCCAGCATTTCGGGGATAACGTCCGCATGCATCGGTGTACCGGTGCGGATGATCTCGTCCAGATTGTTGCGGCGCTCCAGCACCATCAGGGCACCGGTGCGGGTGTCGGAAAGCTGCTCAGCCGCATCGCAGATGGCGACCACCGCGCTCTGCCACACGCCGCGCAGCGAAGGATCGGTGCGGCGGCTGCCAAACAGCCGGTTAGCCCAAACGGTGGTCTGGCCCATGCGCTCCAGTGCACGGCGCAGTTCCGGCTGGAAGATGACCACCGCCGCCGTAAAGGCCACCGTAACCACGTTGTTCAGCACCCAGGTAACGGTGCGCAGGTCCAGCAGCACCGCGAAGCCGTAGAATAAGATCAGCAGTGCAATGCCCTTGACCAGCTGGCCCGCCCGGGATTTGCGGGCAAACTGGATGAGCTGGTAAAACACAAAGGAAATGATCAGGATGTCGAGCGTGTCTGAAAACAGATCGAACGCCCGCAGGCTGCTGATGATAGCGGATAACGTCTGGTTTTGCAGCATGGGTAAAGTCCTGTCCTTTCCTTACTGGTTGGTTACGTTCACTCGATCAGGGCGACAGCGTGGGCCGCAATGCCCAGCCCCTCGCCGGTAAAGCCGAGGTGCTCCTCGGTGGTGGCTTTCACGCTCACCGCGTCCAGCGGCAGGCCGAAAGCATCGGCAATATTCTTGCGCATCGCCGGGATATGGGGGGCCAGCTTGGGCCGCTGGCACAAAATCGTGGCATCGATGTTGCCCACCTTATAACCGTGGGTAGCGATGATTTTAGCCACCTCACGGGTCAGCGCCAGGGAATCGGCCCCCTTGTAGGCGGGGTCGGTATCGGGGAAATGCTGGCCGATATCGCCCAGGGCGGCCGCGCCCAGTACGGCATCCATCACCGCATGCAGCAGCACATCGGCATCCGAGTGGCCCAGCAGGCCTTTCTCGTAGGGGACTTCTACCCCGCCCAGGATCAGTTTGCGGTCCTCGACTAAGCGGTGTACATCATATCCGTGACCAATACGCATGGTATTCTCCTTTTGTAGATCCTCTTTGGTGGTGATTTTCAGGTTGGCGTAGTCCCCTGCCGTTAGCGTAACAGACAGGCCCGCCAGTTCAAACAGGCTGCAGTCATCGGTGACCAGGCTTGCTTTTTCGCCGCTGACGGCTTCCAGCGCCTGCAGGTACAGCGCCCGGTCAAAGCACTGGGGTGTCTGCACGGCATAGAGTGTGGCGCGGTCCGGCGTGGTGATGACTTTACCGTCCTTGTCCGCCACCTTGATGGTGTCCTTTACGGGCACCGCCGGGGCCGCTGCGCCGGTTTGGGCGGCAGCCTGCAAAGCCTGGGTGATGACTTCCTCGCTGGCAAAGGGGCGGGCCGCATCGTGGATGGCTACCAACCGGCCCTTGGCGGCTGCCAGGCCGCTGCGTACGCTGTCGGCACGGGTCGCGCCGCCCTGCACCACGGTACAGGGCTTGGGGCAGACCGCGGCGATGGCCTCGCACTGGGGGCGGTTGCCGCCCGCCACCAATACCAGCTCGTCCACCGCCGGGTGGGCGGCAAACAGGGCACAGCTTGTCTCCAATACGGTGCGTCCATCCGGCAGGCGGTAGCTAAGCTTATCAAAGCCCATACGGCGGGAAGCCCCCGCCGCCACGATGATGGCAGTTACAGTCGGCAGACCATTTTGCGGCATACAGCTGTGCCCCCTTACACTTAGATATATACTTATCATTATACAGGGTCAGTTTAAAAAAATCCACTAAAATCCAGAGGTTTTTTCGGTGAAAATTCCGAAGCTGTTCTGCCGCCCCTCTCGCATACGGCGCAGAACTTACTTGACGGAACCGCCTGTACCTTTTATAATGATACATAGAAAGAATAAGGGCAATACCGCACAATTCTACATGCCGCAGCCGCCTAGGCGGTGCTTACGCCGTCCGGCGGGATTGTACGGTGCTGCCCAAGCCACAGAAACGGAGGCTTTTGCCCTATGTCGTGGATGATCGTATCAGACAGCTCCTGCGAGATCCGGGAGTTGGAGCACCCCAGTGCCGGGGTGCAGTTTGCCCTTGTACCGTTCAAGGTCCGTGTGGGCGAGCGGGAATATGTGGACCTGGCCACCCTGAATGTGCCCCAGATGCTGCAGGCCATGACCGACTACAACGGGGCCAGCACCACCGCCTGCCCCAGCCCGGAAGAATGGGCCGAATATTTTTTGCAGGCTGACAACTGCATTGCGCTGACCATCAGCAGCAATCTTTCCGGCAGCTACAACGCCGCCGTGGCCGCCCGGACGATGGTGTTGGAAGAACACCCCGAAAAGAAAATTTTCATTCTGGACACCTTAAGCTGCTCCGGCGCACTGGCCGGTGCGGCCGAGCTGGCCAATAAGCTGATCGGCGAGAACCAGACTTTCGAGGATATCTGCTTTGCCCTGGAAAAGTTCGCCGAGAGCACCCACATCCTGTTCGCCCTGGCAAGCTTTGACAACCTGGCCAAGAACGGCCGTGTCAGCAAGGTGGTGGGCTTTATTGCGGGCCGCCTGAACATGCGTGTGCTGGGCCGCCGCACCCCGGAGGGCAAGATCGACTTCTACTTCAAGACCCGTGGCGAGACCCGCGTACTGGCGAAGATCTTGGAGCAGATGGACGAGGACGGCTACGATGGTGTGCATCCGGTGCTCATCAGTGAGTGCGGCAACCAGACCGCCGCCCGCCTGCTGGAGCACGGCATCCTTGCCAAATGGCCCGAAGCCCCCGTGCGCATTGTGCCCTGCAGCGGCCTGTGCAGCTTCTATGCCCAGGACCAGGGTATTATCATCACCTACTAATTTTTGCATTTTTACAAAACACACCCCCGCGCAGCCGTTCTGGCCGTACGGGGGTGTGTTTCTTTTATAATGATTCTTTGCCCGCCTTGCGCTTCATGCGTTCCAGCAAAGCGGCTTTCTGCTTGTCCCACTTGGCATCCGCCTCGGGGGTAGCGGGCTCGGTGCAGCGGGCAAAACTCCAATGCAGGCCATCACGGCGGCTCAATTTGAACCGCAGATACCATGCCCCGCAGTAGGGGCAGGTGCAGCGGGTGTAGTAGCCGGTGTTGCCCCGCTTGAGCCAAACTTCATCGGGTGCCAGCGGTGCGCCGCACTCCGGGCAGGCGGCCTCGGTCAGTTCCGGCACATTGCGGTAGTCGTCATGCTCCATCCGGTTCATAAACAGGCGGATGTCCCTTGCGGCGGGGTTCGGCTCGGTGCCCAGCAGGGCTTCACGCAGCAGTTCTTCCTCGGTTGGATAGGTCGCCAATCCCTCGGCCAGCGGCAGCTTGCGGCAGACTTTGGTGGTGTACAGCGCGTCATCCAACGCGTTATGGAACGGCTCCTCCTTGGGGATGCCCAGCCGGTCGACCACGCTTTCCAGCGTCAGGCCCTCCCCCTCCTTGCGGGGGTAGGCCTGCAAAAAGATGCGCTGCAAGTCGTACCAGCGGTCCGGCCAGTTTTCATCCAGGCCCACCAGGAACAAATTCTGCTTCAGCACGGGCACATCATCCAGGCCCCACTCGGCCAGTTCGGCATCCGGGCCGGCCCAGTCCAGGAACTTCTGCAGGCCCTCTTTCATCGGCAGCCCGGCATCCAGGTCGCCCTGGCTCAGGCCGGTCACTTTGGCAATGTGGTGCTGCAGCTTGCGGAAGATGCGCGGGCGCAGGTTCACTTCAAAGGTATCCAGCACATCGCCGCGGTCATTGATGCGCACCGCGCCGATCTGGATGATCTCGCCCCGCAGCGTCAGCTCGGTGCCGTGGTATAAAAACGTTTTGGGCTGATACCCGATATTCCATTCGAGGTCAAAAACGATCAGGTTCACAGGTCAGTTCTCCTCGCTCAAGATAAATTTTTCCACTGCCAAGCCCACGCCGTCGTGGTCGTTGTCGGCAGTCTGGTAGTCGGCCGCCGCCTTTACGGGGGCCTGGGCGTTGCCCATCGCCACACCCAGGCCGGCGTAGCGGATCATCGGCAGGTCGTTCCAGCCATCGCCGCAGGCCATCAGGTTGGCGGCTGTCAGGCCCTTGGCGCGCAGCAGCATCTCCAGCGAGGTATCCTTGCCCACGCCCAGCGGCATCGTCTCGATAAAGAAAGGCTGGCTGCGGCAGATGGACAGCTTGCCGGCAAACTCCTGCTGCATCAGTTCTTCCACGTGGGGCATATCCACGGGGTCGCCGGTCAGCAGCAGCTTGTTGATGGGATAATTCACGGTAGCAGGCAGGTTTTCCACCTGGCACACCGGGATCTTATTGATGCGGGCTTCCTCCTGCACATAGGGGCTGGAAGCATCCTCGGTGATGATGCCGTGGGCATCGTAGGTCAGGGGCACCACGTTCCAGTAGCGGGAGAAGGTGCACACCGGCTCGATCAGATCCGGCGGGAACGCATGCTGTACCAGCGTGTGGCCGGTCTTGCAGTCGATGATCTTACCGCCGTTGTAGCTTAAAATGCAGCCGCCGTACTTTTGCAGTTCCAGTTCCCGCGCCAGCGGCTCAATGCCGACCGTAGGGCGGCCGCTGGCCAGCACGATGCAAACGCCGCGGGCCGCAGCTTCCAGCAAGGCGGCCTTGGTGCGGGGCGTGATGATTTTCTCGCTGTTTGTCAGTGTACCGTCCAGATCCAGCGCCAGAACTTTGTATTGCATAGGTATCCCCCGATTACTATATTAAATCCATCCTATTTTACCCCAAACCGACAGATTGTGCAAGGGGCGCTGCGCCCTACGCAAAAATTAGCTATTTCTAACGTATTGACAAAGTTTCTTTTCCATGGTACACTACAAAGACAACATAAGGGAGTAGTCAGCACCCAGGCGGTGGAGCAGCCGCGCGGTGCAGTTCTGCCAACATAATGGGGCTTGCCCCTGGCTTAACTTTAAACGACGAGACTTATCTGTTCAGCGCCTTTTGCGCAGGACAGATAGGTCTTTTTTTGTGCCCTTACAAAAAACGGAGGAATACCCATGACATTATTTGACCTGATCCTGATCGCCATCAGCCTTTCCATGGACGCTTTTGCCGTTTCGATCTGCAAGGGCCTTTCGGTCCACAAGGTCAGCTTTGCCCACGCCATGACCTGCGGGCTGTGGTTTGGCGGCTTCCAGTTCTTGATGCCCACGCTGGGCTTCTTCCTGGGCGACCGCTTTGCCGCCATCCTGACCCGTTTCGGCCCCTGGGTCGCCTTTGTGCTGCTGGCCATCATCGGTGTCAACATGGTGCGGGAAAGCTTTGGCGGCGATGAAAAGCTGGACGATGACTACTCCGCCAAAGCGATGCTGCCGCTGGCTGTTGCCACCAGTATCGATGCTTTCGCTGTCGGTGTCAGCTTTGCCGCTATGCAGGTCAATATCCTGCCCGCCGCCGGCCTGATCGGCTGCATCACCTGCCTGCTGTCTGCCATTGGTGTGCGCGTAGGTGCCCTGTTTGGCGATAAGTACCGCGCCCCCTCCGAGCGTATCGGCGGCATCGTGTTGATCCTGATCGGCCTGAAAACCCTGCTGACCGGCCTGGGGATTTTGTAATTTTAGCGGTGAATTTTGTGTGAGCACTTTGTAGGGGCGAGCATTGCTCGCCCGCAAAACTACTGCCGCCACCAAATCACGCGGGCGCACACTGTGCGCCCCTACATTCCTTTTACGCTGGCTCTGTAGGGAGGGGTCTTGACCCCTCCTTAACCATCATACAATTGCTGCAGCCTTTCCCATAATCCGTATTTTTACACAATCGAGTAGGAGGCTCTCCTAAGTAGAGAGCCGACCTCTCACACCACCGTGCGT
>CAVKDR010000014.1:0-43148 GCA_963655125.1 Bulleidia sp. | reverse complement strand
GATAGTTGGCTGGAGACGGCCTGTGAAAATAGGTAGATGCCGACTTCTCTTTTAAACAAAGCGCCTTATCCCGCAAGGGGTAGGGCGCTTTTGCGTTGCGGGGAAAAACAAAAATTCTGCTTGACAAAAAAGCATCAAAGTTGTATCGTGTATATAATCCAGTTTCAAAAAACACATTTGTAAAAGGCCGGGGGTCGTTATGGCATCAACGCCAGAAATCCGAAAAGTCAATAAGCGCAACACCTATCGCTACATTTACCAGCAGAAAGAGTGCTCCAAGCAGGAACTTGCCTACTCGCTGGGGCAGAGTCTGCCCACCGTCAACCAGAACTTGAAAGAATTGCTGGAAGAAGGCATGGTCCACACCGCCGGTTTGTACGAGTCCACCGGCGGCCGCAAGGCGACCGTGCTGCAGTGTACCGCCGATGCCCGTGTGGCTGTGGGCGTGGAAATTCTGCACGAGCATGTGGTTGCGGTGCTGTTGGACCTGTACGGCAAAACGCTCTCCTGCGCCAAGCTGGAAGAAAAATACACCAACGAGGAAACCTATTTTCGCAAGATCGGGCGTTTCATCGCTGATTTTGTGGACGGCACCGGCTACCCGGACGAAAAGCTGCTGGGCATTGTGGTGGCCGTTCAGGGCATCCCGGACTATGCACACCACAAGATGCTCTATGGCCGCATCCTGAACAACTGGGCGCTGTCCTCGGACATGCTGGGCAGTTACATCGGCCGCCCCTGCATCCTGATGCACGACAGTGAATCCGCCGCCTTTGCCGAGAGCTTCCACCGCCCCGACCTGCGGGACTCCTGCTACGTCTTTTTAAACAACTACCTGGGCAGTGCGTCCATCATCCAGGGCAACTTGTACCGTGGCAACCACGGCAGGGGACAGCTGCTGGAACACATGAAGCTGGTGCGCGGCGGCCGCAAGTGCTATTGCGGACAGTATGGCTGCGCCGAGAGTTATTGCAGCGCCTACGGCCTGAAAAAGATGTCCGGCCTGCCCACCGAAGAATTCTTCGAGCGCTTGCGCAAGGACGACCCCGAGGCCGCCACCGTGTGGGATGAATACTTGGACTACCTGGCCCTGCTGCTGCACAATGTGCTGATGGTCATGGACGTGGATATCATCATCGGCGGCCTGCTGCGCCGCTATATGCGAGATCAGAACCTGCTGACCTTAAAGGAAAAAATCCGCACTCAAAGCGATTTCAACATCTCGGACCGATCCATCGCCTTTGAGTATGCTACCGATTACCCCGCCGCCCAGGGCGCGGCGCTTTACTCCATCCGCCATTTTTTGGACGAATACGAAAGCTGAATACATCCCCAAACGCCATCGCGGCTTTGCTGCGGTGGCGTTTTTGCGTCATTTGTACATCAAACTGCACAAAAGCACTTGCCAAGATTGTTGCTTTATGTAGAAAACGCTTCTAAACAGTTGACAATTCCCGATTGCGGGGTTATTCTTAAGGCACAAACACAAAAGACATTTACAAAAGTAATAAAGCAAACATGTTAAAGAAGTAACAGCTCACCCAAGTACCAAAGGGGACGGAGAAGCCCCACAAAATACAAACCGCAACCACACCACAAAACAAAAGGAGAAAACAACATGAAAAAGCACATCTGGAAAAAAGCAGCCGCAGCCGTTTTGGCATTTGGCATGGCCGTTTCAATGACAGCCTGTTCCGGCGGGTCCGGCAGCAGCGCAGCCGCCTCTACGGCAGAAAGCACCTCTGCCAGCGCAGAGGCAAGCACCGGCGAGAAGTATCGCATCGGCCTTTCGATGGGCACCAGCAACACCGAGTTCTGCATGAAGCTGATGAAGGAAGTTGAGAACGCCTGCAACGAGAACCCTGACGTAGAACTCATCACCCTGTCGGCTGACAGCGATGCCAACACCCAGGTCATGAACATCGACAACCTGGTCACGATGGGCGTTGATGCCATCTGTGTTTACCCCGTTGACCCGCAGGTCTGCGCAGACTCGATGAAGAAGGCCCGCGATGCAGGTATCTACGTTGTTATCATTGACCAGATCCCTGATGACCGCGACAGCTTCGATGTCGGCATCAGCGTTTCGATGCACGACCTGGGCCAGGGCGTTGACGAGATGGTTTCCGACTGGATCGATACCACTTTCCCTGATGCCGCCGATGGCAGCGTCAAGTGCGGTGTCCTGGGCCTGTGGGCTACCGAGCAGTTCGCCGAGCGCTGCGATGTCTTTAACGAGATGGCCGATTACAACTCCAAGGCGACCGTGGTAGAAAGCTACGACTGCGGTATTGCCAACTTCGCTACCGAAACTGCCCAGAACGTTGAGATCCTGCTCCAGAAGCACCCCGACATCAACGCCATCCTCTGCTTCACCGATAACCAGGCAACCATCGCCGAAGAAACCATCGAGAAGAACAAGGACGTTCTGAACCTCGACACCAGCAAGATCGGCATCTTCACCGTTGACCATTCCACCACTTCTTACGAACTGTTGGGCAAATCTGCCGACAACGAAAGCTGCCTGCGCGGCATCGTTACCACCAACCTGGATGCCGGCAAACTGCTGTATCAGTGCGCTGCCAAGGAATATGACACTTCCGACCTGGTCGATGGCAAGATCCTGTACCAGCCCATCGAGAAGATCGATGTCAACAACATGGACGAGTACGCCAAGTACATCCTCGAGTGATCTACAACGATAAATATCTTACCTGTCCCGCAGGCGGAGCAAGCCCTCTGCCTGCGGGCATTGGGTAAGAGAAGTACGCAGTAACCTATAAATAGGAGAAAGGACGGTGATATCTTGTCTATCCTGAAAGTGGAAAATGTGACCAAAAGATATCCCGGTGTCATCGCGCTGGACAATGTCAGCTTTGAGATAGAACCCGGCGAGATCCGCGGCCTGATCGGTGAAAATGGTGCAGGCAAGTCCACCATCATCAAGTCCATTGCCGGTGCGATCCAGTTTGACGAAGGCAAGATCATCCTGGACGGAAAAGAATATACCTCGATGGATCCCACGACCGCCAATAACAACGGTATCTCGGTCATCTATCAGGAGTTCAACCTCATCCCCTCGATGACCGTTGCGGAAAATATCTTCCTGGGTGAGCATATCGGCGGCAAATATACCCCTGATTTCAAGGAGATGAACCGCAAGGCAAAGGAGATCTTCGACCGCTTCGGCGTGAACATCAACCCGAAAGCGCTGGTCGGCTCCCTCTCCACCGCGCAGATGCAGCTGGTGGAGATCGCTAAATCCATCTCCAAAGAGGTCAAGGTCCTGTTCATGGACGAGCCAAGTGCTTCGCTGTCCGTCTCGGAAACAGAAGTGATGTTCGAGATCGTCCGCGCCTTGAAAAAGGAAGGCCTGGCTATCGTCTACGTTTCCCATCGTCTGGACGAATTGTTCGAGATCTGCGATTCCGTCACCGTCATGCGTGACGGCCACACCATCGACACCCTGCCCATCGACCAGCTGGACCGCCACAAGCTTATCAAGCTGATGGTCGGCCGTGAGTTGAACGAGACATACCCCGAGCGCTGCGCCCCCCTCGGATGAGGTAGTGCTGGAACTGAACCACGTCTACGGCAACGGTGATGTGGATGTCAGCCTGCAGCTGCACAAGGGCGAAATTTTGGGCCTGGGCGGTCTGGTCGGCTGCGGCCGTACCGAACTTGCTAAGATGATCTACGGTGCCGTGCCCATTGAGCGCGGCGAGATGAAAGTTTTCGGCAAGCCGGTCAAGTTTACTGCACCCGATAAAGCCATCGACATGGGTGTCGGCCTCATCCCCGAAGATCGCAAGACCGAGGGTGTCTTTATCGATTTCCCCATCGACTGGAACATCGTGGTCCAGAGCCTGCGCAGGATCTCCAAGCATGGCGTAGTGGATGATGCCGCTGTGGATAGTATCAGCAAAAAGTACATCCAGGAGATGCGCATCGCCACCCCCAGCCCGCACCAGCTGGTCAAGAACCTTTCCGGCGGCAACCAGCAAAAGGTCGTTATCGGCAAGGTGCTGGCTACCGAGACCCGCATCATCATCTTTGACGAACCCACCCGCGGCATTGATGTCGCCGCCAAGCAGGAAATCTACCGCCTGATGAATGACCTGACCAAACAGGGCATCTCCATCCTGATGATATCTTCCGATATGGAAGAACTGCTGGGCATGAGCGACCGTATCGTGGTCATGAACGAAGGCTCCGTGGCCGGTGAACTTACCAAGGATCAGTTCAGCCAGGTGGCCGTTATGGAACTGGCCTCGTCCAACTAAGAGAGGAAACAGACAATGAACAAAAAGAAATTTGACATCGGCAAACTCATCAGCGATAATGTCGCGTGGTTTGTCCTGCTGATCCTGGTGGTATTCTTCGGCATCTTCTCGGAGAACTTCTTCAGCCTGCGCAACATCATGAACCTGCTCTCCCAGAATGCCTACCTGCTGATCGCTTCCATCGGCATCACCTTTGTTATGATGAGCAGCGGCATGGACCTGTCCGTTGGCTACGTCATGTCCACCATGGGCGTGGTTGGCGCTAAGCTGCTGGTAGATGTGGGCCTGCCCTCCTGGCTGGTCATTATCCTGATGATCGTCATTACCGTGGCCATTGAGCTGCTGAACACCGGGCTCTCCATCAAGCTGAACCTGCAGCTGCTGGTCGTGACCATCGCTACGATGACGATCTTCCAGGGTGCTACCTACATCATCTCGGAATCCAAAACCATCAACAACCTGCCTGACAGCTTCAAATTCTGGGGCCAGAAGTACCTCTTTGGCATCATCCCCGTGTCGGTCATCCTGATGGTCGTACTGTTCCTCATTATGAGCTTTGTGCTTAACAAGACCTACTTTGGCCGCAACGTTTACGCTTTGGGCGGCAACCCGGAGGCTGCCCGCCTGGCCGGTATCAACATCAACAAGATGCGCTACATGATCGCCGCCATCGAGGGCGTGTTCATCGGCGTGATCCTGCTGATCGGTCGCCTGGGCTCCGCCGTTTCTACCATGGGTGTCGGCACCGAATTCACGGTTATGACCGGTATCTTTCTGGGCGGTGTTTCGATGCGCGGCGGCGAAGGCAAACTTTCCGGTGTGTTCGCCGGTATCCTCTGCATCGCCCTGCTGACCAACGGCATGCAGCTGGCCGGTATCAACATCTACTACCAGTACGTCGTGCGCGGCGTGATCCTGCTGGCAGCCATCGGCTATGACGTGTACCAGATGAGCCGCCGCAACAACATGAAGAAAAAGAAACTGGAAGAATCTCGGGAGGCGAAACGAGCATGAAACTGACTTTGACCGGCCTGCAGGACAAGCAGGCATGGGCCGCTGCCGGTATTGCACTGCCGGCCTACGATGTAGCAGCCCTGCAAAAGAAAACGCACGAAGCACCCCGCTGGGTACATTTTGGCATCGGCAACATCTTCCGCATCTTTTTGGGCAGCATTGCCGATGATCTGATCGCCCAGGGGTTGATGGACACCGGCATTACCTGCGCTGAGACCTTCGACTTTGACATTGTGGACAAAATTTATGCCCCCACGATAACCTTTGCCTGGGTGTCACCCTGCACAAGGATGGCAGCATGGACAAGCGGGTCATCGGCTCGCTGGCCGAGCGCGTCAAGGCAAAAAGCGATGATGCCGCCAGCTGGGCACGGCTGAAAGAGATCTTCCGCGCCCCCAGCCTGCAGATGGTCTCCTTTACCATCACCGAGAAAGGCTACGGCCTGCGCAAGACCGATGGCAGCTACCTGGGCTATGTGCAGGCAGACATCGAAAACGGCCCCGCTGCCCCCACCGGCGCGATGGCAGTCGTAGCGGCCATGCTGCTGGAACGTTACCAGGCGGGCGGTACGCCCATCACCCTGTCCTCGATGGACAACTGCTCCCACAACGGCTCGCTGCTGCGTACCTCGGTGCTGACGATGGCCCAGGAGTGGAAGAAGCGCGGCTTCGTGGGAGAGGATTTCCTGGCCTGGCTGCAGGATGAGACGAAAGTTTCGTTCCCGTGGTCGATGATCGATAAGATCACCCCGCGTCCGGCGGACTTTGTGGGCGAAATCTTGACCAAGGACGGCGTGGAGGGGCAGGACATTATCGTTACCTCCAAGAGCACCTACATTGCCCCCTTTGTCAACGCCGAGGGCCCGCAGTACCTCGTAATTGAGGACAGCTTCCCCAACGGCCGTCCGCCGCTGGAAAAGGGCGGTGTTTACATGACCGACCGCGATACCGTCAATAAATCGGAGCGTATGAAAGTCACGGCCTGCTTGAACCCCATCCACACGGCGCTGGCCCCCTACGGCATGCTGCTGGGATACGAGTATTTCGCCGACCTGATGGATGACCCCGAACTGAAAGTGCTGGCCCACAATGTAGGTTACGGCGAGGGCCTGCCCCGCGTCGTCGACCCCAAGATCTTCTCGCCCAAGGCGTTCCTGGACGAGGTCATCAACGAGCGCATGTCCAACAAGTACCTGGGCGACACCACCGCCCGCATCTGCACCGACTCCTCCCAGGGCGTGGGTGTCCGCTTCGGCGAGACCATCCGCTCCTACGTGCAGGAGTACGGCACGGCTGCTAACCTGGAGGCCATCCCTCTGGCGCTGGCCGGCTGGCTGCGCTACTTCTACGCCATCGATGATGAGGGCAAGCCCTTTACGCTGGCCCCCGACCCGCTGGCCCAGGAACTGCACGATGTCGTCAGCCAGGTCAAGCTGGGCGAACCTGACAGCCTGACCGACCAGCTGCACGGTGTGCTCTCCAACAAGGAAATCTTCGGCAGCGACCTGTACGAAGCCGGTGTGGCCCAGAAGATCGAAGCATTCTTTAAAGAGGAGATCGCCGGTCCCGGTGCCGTGCGCGCAACCCTGAAAAAATATCTGCACTGATTGCTGTGTTATAGAAAAGGAGGCCTTCCCATGGCTGATTATTACCGTAAATTTTTAGAGCCGGAATATGGCGAGGCTGCGCCCGATGCCATCATCGATGTAGGCTCTGACGTGGGCGCTCCCTTTGATTTCGAGCACCCCACCGAGTCCCGCATCCGCCAGAACTTTGAGACCATTGCCCGCTTGACCCAGGAGTGGAAGTACACCTTCTGCTTCCCGCGGCTGATGCGCATTAAGATCGAGAACCTGTTCATCGATTCTGATGGCTACCAGCTGCCGGTGCGCATCTACAAGCCGGAAGGAGAGGGACCTTACAAGACGATGGTGTTCTTCCACGGCGGCGGCTGGACGATGAACAACGTGGATGTGTACGACTCTGTCCACCGCTACTTTGCCAGCTACGGCAATGTGCTGGTCATTGCCCCGGATTACCGCCTGGCCCCGGAAAACAAGTTCCCCAAGGGCTTCAACGACTGCTATAACACGGTGGTCTGGGCCTCCCAGCACTGTGCCGCGTACGGCGGCGACCCTGCCCGTCTCTGCGTCTGCGGTGACTCTGCAGGCGGCAACCTGGCGGCAACCGTCAGCCTGCGCGCCCGCGATGAGCACGGGCCGGCCATTGCCAAGCAGTTCCTGCGCCAGCGGTACCTTAATATCAAGCTGTTCAACGTCACCCTGGGCCCCGAGGGCAGTGTCTCCTACTACAAAGACCTGCGGGTCCAGCGCCCCAGTGTTGGCCGCGGCAAGGTCATCGAGACCACCGGGGCAGGGGACACCTACTGCGGATGTGTGCTGGCCTACGTGCTGAACCACGGGCTGGATAACCTGACCGAAGCCCAGCTGGCCGAGATGATTACCTTTGCCAGCGCTGCCGCCCGGCTGGTCACTACCCGCCGCGGTGCCATCCGCTCGATGCCCACCCGCGCAGAAGTGGAAGAACAACTGCAATAATTGCAGAACATGCAAAATCCCCCCGCTGAATTTCAGCAGGGGGATTTGTTTGTAGTAGGCAGTTACACCCAGCGGCCAAAGCGGTACTGGGGCTTGGTAGGCTCCGGGGGCACAAGCTCATTGCCCAGGTACACCTCAATACCGTTGCGGCGCAGACGGCGGGCAACGGGCACGGGCAGCTTGCTGTAGCCTGCCGCCAGGTTTGGCGGGCGGGTGTCCATCGAGTGGCAGTCGGTGCAAAGCAGGTGTACCAGATTCCATTCCAGCAGCTTTTGCAGCCAGTGGGCGGTGCGGCCCTCCCGGATCAGGCCGCTGGCGTTGATCTGCGCCAAGCAGCCCTCGCTGACCCAGTTGTACAGCAGGGTTGGATCCTCTGTCACAAAGGGGTAGCGCTCCACATGGGCCAAAATTGGCGTGTAGCCGCGCCGGCGTACGGCGTACAGCGTTTCGTCAATGCCTGCGGGATGGCAGGTTGTGGGGAATTCGATGAGAATGTAGTTTGATTCGGCAAAAGCCAGCACGCTTAGGTCAAGACTGGGCAGAGCCGTTGTAAAGTACACTTCCGCGCCCATCTTTGCCGCCAGCGGCAGGCCGGTCTCCTTGGCAGCCTTGGCTACCTGTAAAAACGCGGCGCGGCGCTTTACGGCAAAATCCTCTACCGAGATACGCTCATAATGGAAGTGCGGGGTAAATACAATGCCCGCCACACCGTCCTGGACCTCTTTGCGCAAAAGCGCCATGGATACATCCAGATTTTTGGCACCATCATCGATGCCCGGCAAAATGTGGCAATGCAGGTCTACCAGATTTTGGCTCATTTATCACCAGTATCACGATTGTCATAGTAGCCGTAGGAGTAGGCGTAGGAATACCCATCCTTACGGCCGGCTTTCTTTGCGTTGTAGCCGTTCATCACAACGCCCAGGATGTGGGCGTTGACGGCTTCCAGGTTTTTCTTGCTCAGCTGGGCCCCCTGAATAGTGGTAACGCCGGGGCGGACGACCAGCAGCACACCATCGGCCACGCGGCTGATAACGGCAGCATCCGTAACAACAGAAACAGGCGGCGTATCGATGATTACATAGTCAAAGGTGCGCTGCAGGGCGGAAAAAACATCCTCCACGATCGGCATCGAGAGCAGTTCGGCCGGGTTGGGGGGCGTAGTGCCAACGGGCAGCACCGTGATGCCGTTGTAGTCTTTCATCCGCACCAGGGCATCAGCCAGGGTGGAGATATCGCGGGAGGAAATCACGTTGCTCAAGCCCGCCTGGCTGCGGGAAATGTGCATGCAACGGGAGATCGAACTCTTACGCATGTCGCAGTCCACCAGCACAACACGCTTGTTGGAAGCGGCCAGCGTCATAGCCAGGTTGACGGCCACGTTGCTTTTGCCCTCCTCGGAAACCGAGGAGGTGATCAGAATCGTTTTGCAGTTGCTGGCGGTGGAAAGGAACTCAAGATTGGTACGCAGGGATTTATACGCTTCTACGAAAGAAAACGGTGCATCCTTGCCGACCAGGAACAGATTGCGATGGGAAGCGGACTTCTTGTTTGTCTTTGCACTCATTTCTTTTTGCCTCCCTCAAAAACCGGGATCACACCAACGACCGTCATATCCAGATACTTGGCGACATCTTCTTCGGTGTTGATCTTGTTGTCCAGAATAACCTGCAGCAGGATCACGCCCAGGCAGAGCACCAGGCCCACCATAGCACCCAGCATCGTGTTCTTTTTGACGTTGGGGGATACAGGCACGTCCGAGTAGGAAGCCGGGGAGATCACCTTGACCGAACCGGCCTCGACCGCTTCCAGAATTACATCCGGCGAAACGACCGTGATATCATCACAGACCTGGCGGGCCCATTCGGGGTTGTTGCTGCGGACAGTGATCTTCATGACCTGGGTGTCATCCACAGCGGATACCGTCACGCGGTTTTTCAGATCGCCGTAGCTCAGGCTCAACCCCAGGTCGTTGATGACCTGCTGCAGCACCGTATCGCTTTTAATAATGATGCTGTAGGTGGAAACCAGCTTGGTTGCCGAGTTGATCTGGTCGCTGGTGACGGCGGAGGTCGTGTCCTGACGGGTATTGACGATCATCAAAGCGGAGGACTCGTACTGCGGGGTAATCAGGAAATACGTGATTGCAAAACCGGCAATCGCGGTGGCTAGTGTGCACAAAATCAGCACAGCAATATGCTGCCGTACCGCATTCAGTACTTCCAGCAGGTCTATGGTATCGTATTCTTCGTTTTCCACGAGTTGGGTCCTCCTTAAGTGTTTTGTTTATAGTGGCGTTTTAACTGGTGGTGCGCTGTAAACATGAGGGCTAACAGGATCAGGGCAATCAGTGCATAGATAGCGGCAAAGATCCCCAGGCTGCCGAACATATTCTGCAGATAGGTCAGCACAAGGGCACGGATGGAAGCCGGTTCCAAGGAAAAGTTATCCAGCCCCAAAAGCGGATACAGCACCATTGCCCCCAGGGTGCAGAGCAGGGCACTGGCAAGGAACGTAAAGGTCAGGCAGCGTACGCCAAACCGCGAACCGCCCGCCAGGCGGATCATCAGGAACAGCGCCGCAGCACACAGCACCGCCGTGCCCACAATGCCGGGCAGCAGCAGCCGCTCGATCTTTGTGATAACGGTATACAGCTGGCTTGCCAAAGGAATTGCCACATAGTTGGCATAATCCAGTCGGCAGGCATCGGCAACGATATGCACCGCTTCTTTTGTTTCATCGGTAATGGTAACATTCCGGCTGGTAAGATCGGCGAGCAGAACATCATTCAGCTGGTCACGGAATCCGTCACGGCTATAAACAGCTGTATCACCTTTATAGAGATCGGTAACGTTTTGCTCCATATCGGCAATGATCTGCTCCCGCGAAAGGGTAGAAGTGATCACATCGGCATTAAAACCGGTCGATGCGCCATAGCTGACAAAGTTATCGTACAAATAGCTGTACGCATAATCTGCAAAGCTGCTGCGGCTGACCTGTGCCTTCATAAAAGAAGCATTACATACGGTGGATTGCAGCAATAACAGGAACGCTAAAACCACCAACAAAACCGTAGATAACCAGGACAGGAGCAAGGCCCAACCTGCGTTGCAGTGACAAACATGTTTTTTGTTTTCCAAAAGTTGTCCCCCTTACTTGCTCTTGTCCAACTCGGGACCGGAGACATAGCTTGCATATACAAAAAAGCGGTTAGGCGTAAAGCCCATAGCATCAAAGGGATAGCAGGTATACAAAATCAGATTCTCATCCTGGCGGGAAAAATCATAGGCAGAGGTGTCCTGATAATCCAGGATTTTTGTTTCGGTAATTTCATATGTGTATACGCCATAGTGTGTGGTGATCGTTACCGTAGCACCTTCCTCTGCATGCTGCAAATCGTTAAAGAAAGTGTTATTGTGCCCCGCCAGCAGAATGGTTTTTCCTTCGCCGGGAATGCCGACACCGCCGCTGTCCTTATAAGTACCAACGCCCTGGTTCAAAATCTTATTGCTGTCGCCGTAGTAGACAGGGGCGTTTACGTTCGTGCCGGAAACAGAAATTTCCGCATAGCGGTCACCCTCCGCAGGGTACGTGATGGAACTGAACGGAATCGTCTCGACCGTGCTGTCCGCTTCGACCGAGCCGCCGTTCATCAGAACGCCCGCCTGTTCCATCAGATCCTGCGGCTGTGAAGCAGTCGTGTTGCTGAAAAACCAGCCTAACATGGTCCGATAAGGATATAGAAAGCGGTAGCTTAATAAACCAAGGCAGAGTACGGTAATGCAGGACAAGATGAGCGGTACGACAATGTACGCAAGCGGACTTGTTTGTACAAAGGGCTGCTTTTTTCGTGGTGGCAATAGATGACCCCCTCTATCTAAAATTCAATTGACAAATCTATCGTAAATTGGTGCAAAACTTTTTGCATACCAAGGATAACTAGTAAAACGGGCAGGACAAAAGCCCTACCCGTTGGGCTGTAACAGCCCAGGCGTATTACGCGCTTACAGTGCCAGACCCTGCTCTTTCCGTGCAGCCATGCCCAGGATGCCGACAACAGCCAGCACAACGGTGGAAATCACCATCATGCTGTTATCGCCAGTAGCCTTGATGACAGCCGAAGAAGAAGCAGTGATGGGGTTGGAGGCAGCAGAGATTGTCTCGCTGTCAGAACCAGCGGCGGCATTGTTCTTGTTGCTATTGCCACTGTCCGACTTCGTGTTAGAGCTAAGCGGAATGGTGACCGTGGCGATACCGCTGACCTCATTACCATCGGCATCCTTGGTTACCGCTTTCGGAATGGCCTTGATCTCGCCGGCAGAAACAGAAACGGTGGCCGTGACCGTAATGTTAGCCTGTGAAAGAATTCCACTGGTTTCATTCATAGCAGCGTCCACAGCTTTCTGTGCTTCATCGGCACTCTTGGCAGCAGAAACGGCAGCCTTAACCTTGTCGAGTTCAGTGGTCAAGGTTGCACGATTGGCGCGAAGAACAGCAAGTTTATCAGCAGTCAGTGCATTGACAACATCATTCATACCCGTAACACCTTTGGAATTCAGGTACTCAATCAGTTTGGCCTTGTCCGTGTTCAGGTCATTAACAGAGTCTGCAAACACACCGGTAGCAAAAACACAAGCCATCACGACGCTGACCAGCACCGCAACGAGCTTCTTGAACTTGTTCATGATTTTTGTCCTCCTTTCTTCAAAGGTGCATCGCTGCGCAGGCAGTTATGCGCTTATAAAGCACAGTTGAAAAACTCCCCCTTATAAGTACATTTATTTTATCACAGAACCGGATAAAATGCCATATATTTTGACTGAAAATGTCGAAAATGGTCGTTTTGCCCAAAACGACCCCAATATATATATATATATATATATTGGCTTGTTTGCATCTTGGTCGTTATTCACAATCACACCCCGGCCGCAGACGAAAAAGCGCGGATCACTTTTCAATGGTTCGATGAACGTTTTGAACGGCTGGCGCGTGGTCAGCGTTTTGCCCGCCGTGGTGTGGATGTAAATGACATGGGCGAAATGCTCGGCATACAGAATGTTTTTGTAGCCAAGGCGCAGTTCGCCCTCGCTGGTTTTCAGCGGCAGATATTTGTCCGGCTGGGGGATGCGGGCCAGCAGTTCGTCCATCAGCTGGGCAATGTCATCCTCGGTAAACGGCTTGACCAATGCTATCAAGTACAACCGCCAGCACGGCACAGTGTTCTGCTCACTGGAAGAAAAAGTAACTTCGGCAAACGAGGCGGCGCTGCACATCACGATCTGCGACACCGGCGTTGGCATGGATCAGGATTTCTTGCAGGAAATTTTCAAGCCCTATGTGCAGGCGGACGCGCTGCCCCAAGGCATCAGCATGGGTACCGGGCTGGGCAGGGCCATCGTAAAAACACTGCTGGAACGTATGCACGGCACGATCCGCATTGACAGCAAAGTGAACGTTGGCACGACCGTTTATGTGACGCTCCCCTTTACCATCGCCGAGCAGATGCCTGTAAAAGAAGCCCCCCAAAAGCCCAAGGGCAGCCTGCGGGGCATGCACATCCTGCTGGCGGAGGACGATGAACTGAACCGGGAGATTGCCGCCTTTATCCTGCAAGAAGCCGGTGCCCTTGTAGAGGAAACTGCCGATGGCGGCGAAGCCTTTGCACGGTTTATCGAGCGGCCGCCCCACTATTTTGATGTGGTGCTTCTGGATATCCTGATGCCGGAGATGGACGGCTACGCAGCGACCCGCGCCATCCGCCACTGCGGCAAGCCGGATGCCGAGACCGTCCCCATTTTAGCCATGACTGCCAATGCTTTTGACGATGACCGCCAAAAGAGCCTGTCCGCCGGTATGAACGACCACCTCTCCAAACCGCTGGACATCCAAAAACTTACCGAAGTGATCCAGAAATTCCGCACCGGCACACGGGAAAATGCCGCATACAACCCCCAGCCGCCCAGCGCCGCCGCAAGAACCAGCAGCGGAACAGCGGCCTGTGAAAGCCGGTCGGTCACTTCCTCATGGGAAAACACATAGTACCCCAGCAAAAACACAAAGCCGTAAATGCCAAAGCGGTACACTACAACTACCGGCGTGTTAAGCACCTGGGCTGCCAGCCAGACCGCCGCGCCCAGCGCCAGCAGCACCGGAACACCCCAGCTGCGGCCAAGGTCCGCCAGCCGCCCGTGCTCCAATTTGCGCACCACCAGCAGCACCGTCAGGGTGCGCAGGTTGTCCAGGTAGTACTTTCTCATACATAACCCACCTTTGCCACAATTTTTAACATCATCATAGCAGGGCAGGGGGCAAATATCCACCAACCAACGTTTACAAATCAGCCCGCTTTCTGTTAAAAATCCGGGCAAAAAAGGAGATGGCCCCCAAACAAAGGCCATCTCCTTTTTATATATACTACAAATTTACTTCTTCTCGTCCAGCAGCATCACGCCATCGGCGGGGTTGTGGTCGATGGCACCTACAATGCGGTGGGGCAGGTAGGGTTCTTCCAGCAGGGCGATATCCTCAGCGGTCAGCTGTACAGTCAGCGCCCCGGCGGCATCGTCCAGGTACTTGGCCTTGGTAGCGCCCACGATGGGGGAGGCTACGCCTTTGGCCCACATCCAGGCCAGGGCAATTTCCTGCATCTGCACATCGTACTTCTCGGCCAGAGTGTGTACCCGCTGTACGATCTGCATGTCCTGCTCCTCGGTGCGGTCATACTTGCCACGGGCCACGCGGTCGGTGCGGCTGCGCAGGGTATCGCTGTTCCAGGTGGGGCGGCACAGGTGGCCCGCCGCCAGCGGGCTGTAGGGCATCAGGGTCACGCCCATCTGCTTGCAAATGGGAATCATCTCTCGCTCGTCCTCGCGGTAAAGCAGGTTATAATGGTTCTCCATGGCCTGGAACTGCGCCCAGCCGTGGTCCCGGGCACAAAGCTGCATGTTGTAGAACTGGTAGCCATACATGGCCGAAGCCCCCAGCGCCCGCACTTTGCCCGCCTTGACCAGATCATTCAGGGCTTCCATCGTTTCTTCGATGGGGGTCTCGTAGTCAAAGCGGTGGATGATGTACAGGTCCAGATAATCGGTGCCCAGCCGCCGCAGTGTGCCATCGATCTCCCGCTGGATGGCCGCACGGGACAGGCGGCCCGGGTTGAAGTATACCTTGGAGGCAATCACAACTTTATCACGGCTGACGTTGTTCTTCAGCGCCTTGCCCAGATATTCCTCGCTGGTACCGGCCGAGTAGCCGTTGGCGGTGTCAAAAAAGTTGATGCCCAGGTCCAGCGCATGCTTGACCACGCCCTCGGTGGCTGCTTCGTCCAGCGTCCAGTCGTGCATCGTGCCTGCCTTGCCAAAGCTCATGCAGCCGACACAGACCTTGGAAATGGTTATATCGGTATGGCCTAACTTGGTGTATTCCATCGTGAAAAACCTCCTGCCGTTATCATAAAATTTCTGCTTTTATTATAGCGGAGAATCGCTGCTTTTTCAATAAGCAAAACCCCCGCTGCGGGCAAGCCGCGGCAGGCGTTTGTAGTTAAAAGTCGGTGCTCATCCATTGGATTTTAGAGCCGGAAAATTGCAGCAGACCCTCATCCCGCATACGGCACAACTCGCGGGAAAGGGCACTGCGGTCCACGCAGAGGAAATCCGCCAGTTCGGTGCGGTTGTAGGGCAGGTCGTAGCAGCCTTTTTCATCGGGTGTCAGGGTTTGCAGGTAAATTTTCAGCCGGTCGCGCAGGCGTTTCTGGGCCAGGATGCGCACCTTCGTGTTGAAAAATAATAGCTGCTGTGCCATGTCCTGCATCAAGTTGGCCGTCACCTGCATGCGGCAGGGGCAGGTCAGCGTGGTGGGGGACATCAGGGCGCTGAAATCCAGCAGCATCACAGTGCAGTCGGTGCTGGCCTGCAGGCAGACGGGGCTGGTTTTCCAGCCGGTGCAGGCAAGCTCGGCCCCAAACACCTGCCCCTGCCCAAAGCGGCAGATGTTGACCTGGTTGCCGTTTTCATCGTACAGAAATTCTTCCATCGTGCCGTCCAGCACCACGCCGGTGTTGTGGCTCTGCTCGCCCAGTTCGACCAGGCAGGCGCTGCGGGGGTAGGTGGATACGTGGGCGTTCAGACATTCCAGCACGTCCTGATAGCGGCGGGGCTGGATGCCGCTGAACATGCCGCATTTTTGCAAAATCGGATAATACTCTTTCATTTTTCGGGAAACTTCCATTTTGTTGCTATAACAACGGACTTTCATGGGTTAGTTATGCTAAACTACAGTTAGCTTTTGCTAATTGGGCATACCTATTATAAATAATATAGCAACAAATGTCAAACCCTACATACCGCAGGGTTGGGCAGTTATTAAAGGAGCAACAGAATGATCTCTCTTGGCATTGATTTGGGCACTTCCACGGTCAAGATCGTGGCTTTGCAAAACGGCACTGTGCAAAGCCAGTGGATGCAGCCCCACCATGGCCGCCCGCTGGTCAGCCTGCGCCGGGGCCTGGATGGGTTGGGCCTGCGTGAAACCGAACCTCTTTCCCTCTGTGTGACCGGCAGCAACGCCGAGGCACTGCTGATGCACTGCCCCGACCTGCCCCAGCTGGACGACATTCCCGCCATTGTCGAGGGTGTGCGCCGCATGGTGCCGGGCGCAGGCTCAGTCATTGAGATCGGCAGCCAGGGCGCACGGTTCATCACCGGCCTGCAGGATGCTGTGCCCCAGTTTGCCGTCAACGAGCACTGCGCGGGCGGCACCGGCTCGTTCTTTGAGGATCAGATGTCCCGCGTGGGCTGCAAGCTGGAAGATTACTCCGCGCTGGTCGCCCAGGCACAGAGTGTACCGCGCCTTTCGGGCCGCTGCGCCGTTTTTGCCAAGACTGACATCATCCACCGCCAGCAGGAGGGTGTCTCCACGCCGGACATCCTGCTGGGCCTGTGCTATGCGATGATCCGCAACTACAAGGCTACCATTGTGCGCCGCCTGCCGGTGTGCAAGCCGGTGGCTTTCTGCGGCGGCGTTACCTGCAACATCGGTGTCAGCCGTGCCATCCGGGAGGTGTTCGATCTTGCCGAAAATGAGCTGATCGTCCCCGAAAACGCCCGGTATGAAGCCGCCCTTGGTGCTGCCGCCAAGGCCAGCGGTAGTTACACACTGCCCGCCCTGCTGGCGCTGCTGGACAACGGCTTAACTGCCCACCGCACCGTGGGCAGCCTGCCGCCGCTGGTGCTGCGCCCCGGCACAAATTTGCAGGAGCCGCAGGCCACCGGCGTGATCCCCGCAGGCGGCTGTGCCCTGGGCATTGACATCGGCTCCACCAGCACCGACCTGGTATTGGTCGGGCCGGAGGGCGAACTGGTAGACTTCCAATATCTGCGCACGGCAGGTGACCCCGAGGGTGCTGTCCGCAAGGGCCTTACCAGCATCCGCCAGCGCTTTGGCGCGGTGCAGTTCACCGCCGTGGGTGTCACCGGCTCCGGCCGCGAGCGGGTCGGCAAGCGCATTGGCGCGGACGCTGTGCGGGACGAGATCACTGCCCAGGCCAAAGGCGCAGCCCACTGGGTGCCCGAAGTGGACACCGTGTTTGAGATCGGCGGGCAGGACAGCAAGTACATCAGCCTGAAAAACGGCGAGGTCGTTGATTTCCAGATGAACAAGATCTGCGCCGCCGGTACAGGCTCTTTTGTGGAGGAGCAGGCTGCCCGCATGGATATCCCGCTGGCGGAGTTTGGCCCCCTGGCCCTGAGCGCCGCCCACCCCGCCGCACTGGGCGAGCGCTGCACCGTCTTTATCGAGACCGCCATCGCCTCTGCTGCGGCCGAGGGCATCTCCCAGGCGGAGATTGCCGCAGGCTTGTGCCATTCCATCGTGCATAATTACCTGCACAAGGTGGTCGGCTCCAAGCCGGTGGGGCAGCACATCGTTTTGCAGGGCGGTGTGGCCTACAACCCCGGCATTGTGGCGGCGTTCCAGTCTGCCTGCGGCGATCGGGTGCAGGTAAGCCCCTGCTTCTCCATCAGCGGCGCTTACGGTGCCGCCCTGCTGGCGCAGGAGGAAGTGGGCGATGCCCCCAGCCGCTTTGTGGGCTTTGACAGCCCCGCCCAGCAGGAGGATGACCGCCGCAGTGCCGAGATCCAGCGCAACATCGACTTTTACCGCCAGGCCGACCAACTGCTGCTGGATGGCTACACCGGCAGGCGCGACCCCCGCAAAAAGACGGTGGGTGTGCCCTTTGTGCTGATGATCCATAAATTCTTCCCGATGGCAAACGCCTTCTTCACCTCGCTGGGCTTCAACGTGGTGCTGACCCCGCCCACCAGCGAGGAGACCATCCGCCTTTCCCAACAGGCCGCCCAGGGCGAGACCTGCTATCCCGTCAAGCTGATCTACGGCCACATGCAGCAGTTGATCGACCAGAAGGTCGATTACATCTTCCTGCCGCGCATCCACACAATGAAACACGAGACCAGCCGCGTCAAGCACAACTACGGCTGTGTGTATATGCAGACGGCGGCGGTATCGGTAGCCAAGGCACTGGACATCGAATCCAAGGGCATCACGTTGCTAAGCCCGGTGTTTGACCTGGACTTCGGCCAGGAATCCATGGCAAGCGCCATGGTGGGCCTGGGCAAGATTCTGGGCATTCCCAAACCGCTCTGCGCCAAGGCGCTGCTCAGCGGTGCCATGGCGGTGCGCCGCCATACGGCGGCTGTGGAAAAGCAGGGCAAGGCGCTGCTGGCTACAGTAAAGCCCACCGATAAGGTGCTGGTGCTCATCACCCGCAACTACGGCGTGTCCGACCCCATTTTGAACATGGGCATCCCGGAACTGCTGCTGGAGCGCGGGTATAAGGTCATCACCTTAAGCCACCTGCCCGGCCACTCCCTGGATATTTCCGGCGAGTACGATAACCTGTATTACCCGTTCGGCCAGCACATCCTTTCGGGTGCCAAGCTGATTGCCCACCATCCCAACCTGTACGCTGTCTATCTGACCAACCACGGCTGCGGCCCGGACACCATGCTGGCGCATCTCTTTAAGCATGAGATGGGGGACAAGCCCTATTTGCAGATCGAGGTGGACGAGCATTTCTCCAACGTAGGTGTCATCACCCGCATTGAAGCGTTCTTGAACAGCTTGAAACAGCGCCCTGCCGTGGAATTGCCGAAAGATTTCGACATCCGGCAGGTTGCACTGCGCCCCTGCCGCATCCCGCGTACGCCTGCCAGCGCTGTGCCGCTGTACCTGCCGTATCTGGGCGAGTACACGCCGTTTTTGGCCGCTTACTACCGCGCCCAGGGCATCGATGCCCGCGCCCTGCCGCCGCTGGATGACCACGCTCTCTCCCTGGGCCGGGCCGAGACCAGCGCCAAGGAGTATCTGCCGTTCCCGGCACTGCTGGGCAGTGTGCTGGCCCAGCGGGAGGAAAGCAGTGCACCCGCGCAGTTCCTCATCCCCCAGAATCAGGGGGCCGAGGCAGACGGCCAGTATGCGCGGGTCATCCGCGCCCTGCTGGACCGCCGCAGCATGACGGATGCTGTGCTGGTCAGCCCCATGCTGGAAACCCTGCCCGGACAGGCCATGGACAAGGATGCCCTTTTCCGCGCGCTGCTGGCGGGCGACCTGCTGTATGCTGCCCCCGCTGCTGCCCGCCCGGCCCTGCGGGACCGCTGGCAGAATGTGCCCACCTGGGAGCAACTGCACACCGCAGCCAAAGAGATTGGCGCTATGCCCGCCGCGGGCCGCCGCCTGGCCGCTGTGGGTACGCCCCTTTGCCTGACGGCGCTGGACAGCGGTGTGCTGGCCGTGCTGGAAGGGGAGGGGGAGCAGATCCTTCGTGCGCCCTTGAGCGAGGCGCTGTGGTTCCTTTGGCAGGACAATCTGGATGCCAACCAGCCGCAGGCCGCCTGGCTGGATGCCATGGCCCGGGAGATGCAGACGATTGGCACCGAACTGGGTGCCCATAGTGCCTTTGCCCCGCAGCCCGAAGCACTGGCCCCCGCAGCGGATGCCGCCCTGCCGAATTTTGCCGGCGGCAATGGCCGCTATCGCTACGCCAAGGCTGTACAGCTTGCCCAAACTGCCAACGCCGTGCTGACGCTGGCCCCGCGGTACGGGAACTCCGCCATGATCTTGGAAATGCGCGGCCTGCACGATGCCTGCCAAGCCCCGCTGTTCAATCTGTCCCTCGACAACGACTGGGACGAAACCGCCTGGTGCAGACTACGGTCGTTCCTGTATTATTGCTGAAAACTTGCCTGACCTATTGTAGGGGCGGATGCTCGCATCCGCCCGCGGGTCGATGCAAGCATCGACCTCTACAGGAAACGCTATAACACAAAATCCCCCGCCCGAGAAACTCCCGGGCGGGGGATTTGTTATCTGAATAACCTTATTCGATGACCAGCAGCAGGCTCATCTTGAACTTGCCCTGCGGGGTGACGCTGTGCAGGCCGTTCTTGTCAAAACGGAAGCTTTCGCCAGCGTTCAACTCGTAGTCTTTGCCCTCGTAGCCGATGATGGCCTTGCCCTCCAGGGCGGTCAGGATGGCGTTGCCGGGGGCGCGGTGCGGGGTCAGGCCGGTGCCCTCGTCAAAGGCCATCAGCACAAACTTCATGTTGTCAGCATGCACGATGTCCAGGTTGGCGATGCTGCCTTCCTCATAGGAGATCAGGTCTTTCAGGGCGGTGGGCTGGCCTGCTTTGATGATGTTGTTCATGGTAAATTGCTCCTTTTTTAAAATAATTTCGGTGTAGATCATGCCGGTGCCGTTGCTGTCGGCCAGGGTGCCGCACAGCGTCTTGGGGGGCAGTACCAGCAGTTCGCCGGGGGCAAGGGGCACCTGGCGGGCCTGTGTACCCAGCACAAAGCATCCGCTGCCTTCGGCCCCCAGGTACAGGGTCGTGCAGTCATAGCTTTCCGGGGTGATGGAGGTGCCAGCGCCCATCGAGAACCAGGTCACGGGCACTTCCGCGCCCAGGCGGGCCGGGCGGGAGATGGTCATAGCCTCCCGGATGGGGCGCATCTGCGCAATAGTAAAGGGGGTGTTGTTCATACAGCGTCTCCTCGCAGGGCCACGGGTACAATGCTGCGGATCGAGCGGCCCTCATACTTCAACTCATCCACGATCACCTGCACATCGAACGAGTAGGAGATGTTCTCCTCGTTCAGGATGTCAGCAGCCGGGCCGTAGAAAGAGCTGCCCTTGCGGTTCAGCATCAGGGCTTCGTCTGCCACACTCATAGCATTGGTAGGATAGTGGGTATTTATGATGGCGCTGATCCCTTCTTCGTGGGCCAAGCGCTCTATCATATTCAGTATAAGGATTTGGTTGTGGAAGTCAAGCCCTGTTTCAGGCTCATCCAAAATAATCAGCTTAGGATCGTTGATCAGCGCCCGCGCGATCAGCACCATCTGCAGTTCGCCGCCGCTCATGCGGTTGCAGTCCTTGTCGGCCAGGTGGGTGATGCCCACCCGCGCCATCATGGCCTGCGCCATCTCGATTTCCTCTTTGCCCGGCTGCTGGAACAGTCCCAGATGGGCGCTGCGGCCCAGCAGTACCATTTCCAGCCCGGTGTAGGAGAATGCAAACCCGTGGGACTGGGGAATGTAGGAGATCGTGCTCCACACATCCTTGCTTTTCATGGTGTGCAGGTCCTGGCCGTACAGCAGGGTCTTGCCGCTTTGCCACGGCAGCAGGCCGATCATGCACTTGAGCAGTGTCGTCTTGCCAATGCCGTTGGGGCCAAGGATAGCCAAGATATGCCCCTCGTCCAGCGTCAGATTGATATTATCGAGGATGGCAGGCTGATGGGGATACCCGAAACAGCCGTTTTGCACTTCGAGGATCATCGCAGATTGCTCCTTGTTTTGTTCAGCAGAGAGATAAATACAGGCGCGCCGATGATAGCCGTCAGGATAGAAAGCGGCAGCTCAATGATGCTGATGGTGCGGGAAAGCGTGTCGATCAAAATCATAAAGCTGGCCCCCAGGCTCAGGCTGACAGGCACCACATAGCGGTTGTTGCTGCCCACCAGCATACGGGCGCAGTGGGGGATCAGCAGGCCGATCCAGCCCACCTGGCCGCACATGGATACCGCCGAGGCGGTAATGAGGGTGGAGGCCAGGATAAACACCATGTGGGTCCGCTTGATGTTGATGCCGCTGGCGCGGGCCTCGTCATCACTCAAGGACAGAATGTTCAGCCGCCAGCGCAGCAGGTAGATGACCACGATGCCCACGATAATCAGCGGGCAGCCGATCAAGATTTTCTGGTAGCTGGCGCTGGTAAAGCTGCCCATCAGCCAGTAGGTGATCTCCGGCAGCTTATCCTGGGGGTCGGCGGTGTATTTCAGCAGTGAGCCGATGGCGTTGAACAGGGACGAGGCGATCGTACCGGCCAACACCAGGTAGACCATCGAGCGGCCATCGTTTTTGCCGGCAATCTTTAAGGTAAATACCACCGATGCCAGGCCGAACGCCAGCGCGATCAGCTGTGTTTCCAGAATACTGCAGGAAAGGATGATGGCTAAAATAGCACCCACGCAGGTGCCGCTGGTCACGCCCAGAATATCCGGCGTGGCAAGCGGGTTGGAAAACAGCGATTGAAAGGTGTTGCCGGTGCAGGTCAGGCCCGCGCCCACGATAATAGCCATCAGGATGCGCGGCAGGCGCAGATTCATCACGATGGAGTAGTTCTGCACATTGGCAACATCCCCGGTAAAAGCAGCGCGGAACGCCAGCAGAACCTCGCTGACCGGCACGTTCATGCGGCCGAAGCATAGGCAGACAAGTGCCACAGCCAGGGGCAGCAGAAACATCAGCAGCACAGCCAGCGGCGTAAAGCGCCCCTTTTTGATCCATACAGTGTCCTTCATCAGTACAGCAGCATTTCCTCCAGCTCGGCATCGGTCACATCGTAACCGTACCAGGTCTTGTAGTACTCTTTAATGGTATCTTCCAGCGGATAATCCGCAAAGGCATCGGGGTAGGTCTTGCAGGCCAGCCATGCCAGCACCAGCGGGGCATCCGGGTTGGGGGTAAACCAGTTCCACATGCCCAGGGTGGTGTTGTACACGCGGCCGTTCTGCACGGCGGTCAGGGTAGAGAAGTCAGCGCCGTCCACATTGCCGGTAAGCACGTCCTCGGTGCGCAGGGGCTGCAGGCCGGGGCCGTCCAGGAACAGGATGTCGGGATCCCAGCTGTAGACCTGCTCCATGCTGGTCTGGGCAAAGCCGGTAGCCTCCTGGGCAACATCGGTCACGCCCAGGTGTTTCATCCAGTAGGTGCCAAAGGTGCCCTGGCCGGAAATCTGGGGCACACCGTCAGCGTACTTCCACAGGATCATGGCGCTGGGGCGGTCGTCCTCGGGGATCTCCGCAATGCGGGCTTCCACATCGGCCACGATGGCATCACCGGCGGCGATGAAATCATCGGTCTTGCCCTGCTCACCAAAGACATCGCCCAGCAGCTTCAGCCATTCCTTGTAGCGCTCCAGGGGGTCAGCCTCGGTAGAAGCGCCAACGGTGGCAAAGCCGATGGAGGGAATGCCGCTGGCCTGCAGGATCTCGGCATGGGCGGAGTTACCGGCGTTGTACAGGATAACGTCCGGCTCCAGCTTCATGATCTCCTCAATGTTCAGGTCGCTCTGGGCGTAAACGGTGTCAGAGGATTCCATCAGTTCGGGGGCGATGTTCTTCAGCACGGTATCAGAGATGACCGACTTGAAAGAGCCGCAGTAGCCCACGATGTAGGGGGCACTGCCCTGGAAGTAGGACATGTAGGTGGACAGGATGGGGATCTGGTCGATAACCACGCGGGTGATGTGGTTGGGGACTTCGACCTCGTTGCCGCCATGGTCAATGACGGTATGCGTGCCGGTGTCCTCGGCCTCGGCGGCTTCCTCGCTGGTGGCGGCTTCGGAAACAGCCTCGGAGACGGCTTCCTCAGAAGCGGCGGCAGAAGAAACAGCGGTGGAAGCACCGCAGGCGGTCAGCATCACAGCGGCGCTGACAGCAGCGACAGCGCGCAGGATGGATTGGCGGGAAAGGTTTCTCATGTGTGAACTCCTTTTGCGTTGGGTGGGTTACATTCTGGCGGTTAGTTGCAACAAACTGTCGTATAGTATACATGACGAACCGCCCCGTTGTCGGTTGCTATAGCAACGACTAACTCAATTTTTATAGCAAATCACCCCGGCCAAAAACTTGACAGCGCAGCGCCGGATTATCACAATAAGGATAGACTAACCCGCTGCTGCTTGCAGGTGCTTTTATCTTATAGAGTATGTAGGGGCGAACGGGTCATAGAAACGAAAGAGGGAATCCACCATGAGTATCGGTGCCGTCCTGTTCCGTACCCTTTATAAGGTACTGGGCGTCAAAAAGATGTTTGCCATGCCGGAGGATCAGCTGCTGAAAGAGGTCGAAAAGCAGAACCGCGGCCGGGGCTTCTTTATACCCAAGGACCACAAGGCCCACTACGAGAAAAAGATGATCGGCGGCCATCCCTGCCTGATCGTGCGGGCCAGCGAGAAGCCTGCCAAGCGCGCCATCCTGTTTTTCTTTGGCGGCGGCATGCTCATCGGCCCGGACGAGGGCGATGCCATGGTGCTGCGCCACCTCTGCTATGAAACCAACAGCGATGTGTGGTTCCCGTGCTATCCGCTTTGCACCGACCACTGCATTACCGAGTCTTACGAGATGGCCTTTGCCTGCTACCGCGAGATGATCGAGCAGTATGGCGGCGGTAATGTGAGCACCTGCGGGTTTTCTTCCGGTGCCGCGCTGGCGCTGGGCATGGCCGCCCACAACAACGCCCTGGGCGCGCCGCTGCCCCAGCCCAAGCACATTGTGGCCGTGGCCCCCGGCGAGGTGCCCTGGAACGCGGAGGAAAAGGCCCGCATGGAAGCCATCAACCCACGGGATGTGGCCATCGACTGCCGCTTTTTTGATAAGCTGGATAAGTTCATGCGCCACGGCCAGGACGATGTGCCCGACTACATGCTCGCGCCCTCCCGTGGGGATTACACCGGGGTAGGGGATATCCACTTTTTCTACAGCGCGGACGAATGTCTGTACGGTGCCCTGCCGGAGTATGAGGCCGCCTGCAAGGCCGCCCGTGTGCTCTATACCGTCTTTGCCCGCCCCGGCATGACCCACTGCTACTGCATGCTGCCCATTTTTAAGGAAGCCAAGGAGGACTTTAATAAAATCGTGGCAATTTTAAACCAATAATCGCATACTAAAACAAAAAACGCCCGGCGGTTCTTGCGATAAGAACTACCGGACGTTCTATTTTGTGGGTTTGCGTTAAACCATGTTAAAAGCTAAGCTGCACGATCTGCATCTTCATCATGCCGTCACCCACGCGGGCCAGGAAGCGGAAAAATCCGCTCACAGCGGGGTCATCCAGTTTGTTGTACCCCAGCATGTAGCCACGGCTGGATACGCCCATGCCGGGGCACCAGGGGCCAAGTTCCCACTTGGCATCGGCCACCGCAAAGTAAGCTCCTACGTCCTGAATTTCGGCATCCTTGATCCAGGTTTTCAGCATCAGTTTGACAGCGGATTTGTTCGCGGCATCGAACACCAGCCGTCCACCGGGGAAGGTTTTCGCCATGGCCTGCACCAGTGCTTTCATCTGGTCGGCCAGGAAATAATAGAACACACCTGCGGCAAAAAACACGGTACCCTCGCTGGCATCGATTTTGGCAAACCAGGTGGTATCGTTCAGGTTGCAGCCGATGTTCTGCTCCCGCTCCCCGGCGGGCAGCAGTTCGTTGCGCACAGCGATCACATCGGGAAAATCAAGGTTGTAGATCTTGCACTGGCCGTTATCGCAGCTGCGGCCGGTATCGTCCAGCCCGCAGCCCAGGTTGACCACAGCAGCGCGGGGGTGCGCCTTTAGGTAGTCCCGCACTTCCCAGGCCAGGTCGGTCTGGCGCATGGCGACTTCCAAAAAGCCGAACCGGTGCATGATGCTGTTGGAGTTTTTCTCAAAGACCGAAAAATCGTAGTCGATTTCGTCCATCAGCCGGATAGCGGTCTCGTCCCGGAACAGGTTCGGGTACAGTTCCGAACACACTTTGCGCCCATACAGCGGAATGACCAGCGTCTCCTGGACGGTATTTTTCTCGATATGATATTTCACAAAGCATCTCCTTTATCAGGCGTTTTTCACAAACGGCAGCGGCGGCAGGGCGTTCTGCTCGATGATGTTCGTCAGCATGGCGGCAAAGCCCTGGGGGTCGCGGATCTGGTACTGCATGTGGTTGCAGCCCTCAAAAACGGGGTAATGGCCGTTGGGGTAGGCTTTTTGCACGGCCGCGCGGTATTTCAGGTGGTCCTCCACACTGCCAAACTCGAACCAGGTACGGCGCTGGAGTTCCTCCGGCAGGGCGGGAAAGGGCTTGTCCTCCAGGCTGTCGGCCATCTGGCGGCGCATGTTGCCGTAGGTCAGCGCCTTGCCGGCGGCGATAAAGTAGGGCTTGATGGCATCGTCATCGCACCACATGATTTTCTTTAAGGTGCCGCCCTTGGACCAGTACAGGCTCTTGATAGCCAGGTACAAAAACGGGACCATGATGCGGCGGGTGCCTTTGCCGATCTGCGCAAACTGCCCGCCGTCAAAAAATACGTGCTCCACCGGCAGGTAAGTAGTGGTCAAAAACTCCATGGCAAGATCAGCGCCGATGGAGGATGCCACCACCAGTGCCAGCCTGGTTACGCCCTGCTTCTTTAGAAAGGCTTCGACCTGCCGTACTTCATCCTGCTTGCTTTGGTAGGTCTGCCCAGGGCAGTAGACGGTAGAAGTCGGCAGGATGCAGAAATAATGCGCCTGCAGGGCTTTGGCGACCGGCTCACTGCTGGTCCCGGTCACGCCCATGGCGTGGAAAAACAGCACCGCAGGGTTGGATTTATCCCCCAATGTGGTAAACAGCATCGTACATGCCTGCCTTTCTTAATGGCCCTTTTCCATCAGGATGATTTTGTTGGAAATATTGCGTACCACCGGGATCTTACCCAGCACCTTGTAGATAGGCATAAACTCCGCCATGCCCTCCACCAGGCTATGCTCGCCGGTGCAGGTAAAGCCGGGCAGCAGGGCTTGCAATGCGCTGCCGTCTTTGATGCCCCAGGTGAATTTAGCGTGGCTGCCCTCGATGGATTTTTCTTTCATATTTTTGGCTACTGCCGGGTTCATGATCTCCACAAACACGGTGGCTTTGGCAAACCGTTTGGCAATTACCGCAAAAATCTGCTGCACATCGGCCTGGGTCAGGTACATGGTCAGCCCCTCGATGATGACCAACGTTGGGGCATCGGTCTCGGCAATTTTGCTGCCCCAATCCTCCATGGCAGACTGGGCAATTTGGGAGATGGTGCCATTCTCCGGCAGCAGGCGGGCGCGGACATCGATGGTTTCGGGCAAATCCAAATTATACCAATGGCTGTATCCCTGCATGCGGTAGCAGCGGGTGTCCAGCCCGCAGGCAATGTTGACCACCACCGCGCCGGGGTGGGCGGTAAGGTACTGCTGCACCAGGTGGTCCAGCACGATGGTGCGGGCAATCACGCCGCTGCTCATGGCGGCATCCTTATCGGCCAGCGAAAAATCGTAGTGCAGTTTTTCCACCAGTTCTACGGCTTTGTCGTCATGGATCGCGTCGCGGGTCTTGGTCTCCTTAGCGCGGGCGTAGACCGTCTGCAGCATCGTTTCCGGCACACCGGACAGATTGATCGTTTCTCTCATGGGGAAGCCCCTCTCTTTTGACATTTTGCGGAAATCGGCCGAAAGTTAGAAAGCGCTAACCAACGCCTTGCAAAAATGCCGCCTTTACGGCAGCCGCTTTACTATAATATGAATTTCTCTGGCTTTATTGTAGCCGTGCCGCGCCGCCTTGTCAAGCCGCACGGGGCCTGCCGGGGGCCTTGCCGCGCAGAAAAGTTTGCATTTTGGCGGTTCCTGTGGTACAGTGGTTGCAAATAACTAACCCAAAAGGCGGAAACTACCATGCTCCAACCTTTTTACGGCACCATGCAGCCCACGGCGGCTTCGAACAAGACTGTGCAGGTGTTTGACATTGCCAACGAAACCGGCACCGGCCGGGTGACGGTCTGCCAGGTCTTTGCCGGGGCAGAGCTTTGCTATAACGATATGCACCTGGCCTCCTGCAACCAGAACCAGACGGCGGCGCAGAATGTCATCGAGATCAACCACTGCCGCGTAGGCCGGTACGAGTGTACCTTTGGGGAGAATAGCTGCTGCTACCTGGCGGCGGGGGATTTCGCCGTCAGCGCCGGTACACGCAAAAAATCGGCCTCCTGCTTCCCGCTGCGGCACTACCACGGCATTACGGTGCTGCTGGATCTGGATGCCCTCACGCCCGAAATGCGGCAGGGAATGACCTGGTTCGGCATCGACCTGGACCGCATCCGCAGCTATATCTGCACGGCCAACCGCTGCTGCATTTTGCGCAGCAACGCGGCCATTGAGCATATCTTCTCGGAGCTCTACGCCGGGTATCCGCCTAAGGACGCAGGCTACTTCCGCTTGAAAATTCTCGAACTCCTGCTGTTTTTATCCAAGCTGGACACCCGGACCGAGGTGCAGCAGACCGACTACTACAACCAGCACCAGGTCGAGTGCGCCAAGCTGGTGGCCGAGATGATGACCCGCGACCTGACCGCCCACCATACGATCGAGGAACTGGCCGCCGCCGTAGATCTTTCGCCCACTGCCTTGAAAACCTGCTTCAAGGGCGTGTACGGCAGTTCCGTCTACGCCTATTTGAAAGCCTACCGCTTGCAGACTGCGCAAAAGCTGCTGGCGGAAAGCAAAGCCTCGGTGGCCGAGATTGCCCACCAGGTGGGGTACGAGAACCCCAACAAATTTTCTTCGGCTTTTCGGGAAATTGCGGGTGTGACCCCAACAAAATATCGGAAAGCCTGTCTTTTCGGGTAGATTTTGTCTGTTCGGTTCTTGCGTGAAAAGTAAACATCCAGTACAATCTGTGTCGCGATTAGCGAAAGCTAACTGTGACACAGATTTTATTTTTCAGGAGGAACTTTCCCTATGCGTTTGATGAAAAAAGCCGTGGGTGCAGCCGCTGCGCTGGCCCTGTCCGTTTCCCTGCTGGCCGGCTGCGGCAGTGCCGCCAGTTCTGCGGCCGAGTCCGCCCTCGCATCCGAAGCCGAGAGCACCGTCAGCTCGGAGGCTGCCCCAGAAACAGAAGAAGAACCCGCATCCTCTGAGGAAGAAGCCGCTGACGAAGCTGATGAGAGCGCCGCTGCCGCCCAGCTGCTGAACGACTTGACCGGCAGCTATCAGGAACTGTGGCCCGTTGTTCTGGCCGATGACCAGACCCAGAACTGGCTGGACGATGCCGCCGCCCTGGTGGGCGAGGACAACGCCGCGGCTGCTTACGAGAAGCTGTCCTCGATGGTCACCGGCGAAGTCTACGGCGAGGATGCTGTGGCCGCTTACGCCAACGGCGGCGGTGCCTACTTCTGCGGCTTCACTCAGGACCTGGTCACCCTGACCGTGGACGGTGCCACCTCCACCATCTCCGGCACCGATGCTGACGGCAACGAACTGTTCAGCCACATCTACCACTACATTGGCGTGGAACCCATCCGCGGCCTGTACGAGTTCGAGAGCGATGATGCCGACTCCGGCGAGTTCACCTACTTCTACTTTGCCCCGGACACCAGCGCCGAGACCTATCACATCGAGTTCCGCTATGGCTCTGATGCCGAGGCCCTGGGCCAGTACGATGCAGGCCAGTATGCTTACTGGCTGGCTTCCGGCATTGCCACCGACTGCGACCAGACCATGATCGACAACTGCATCGAACTGTTCTGCACCGAGACCCTGGCTGGCTAAAATCCATGTCCGTTTGGATAGCTTTTGCCGGAACAGTCCTTGTGGAATCACGTTCTATCTGCTAAAATTTGTGCCGCAGCAGGCGAAATGCTGCGGCATTTTTGGTACAGGCTGGCAGCTGCACAGGAAAAGCCTTGACAGATTTTGTTGCCCGTTCTATAATCATAACATCGTTATGAAACGACGTTATGGATTGGAGCAGATAGAATGGCAAAACAGATCGAAGGCGTTTCCGAAAAGATCTTGGCCTGTGCCAAGCAAGAATTTTTAGCAAACGGCTACACCGATGCCTCGCTGCGCACCATCGCCGCTGCAGCAGGCACCAGCACCAACTCCATCTACGTCCGCTTCCAGGGCAAGGAGGGGCTGTTCAGTGCCATCGTGGAGCCGGTAGTCAACGGCATGATGGAGCGGTTCGTGGCGATCCAGGAGCAGTTCCACCAAAAGGACAGCCGCGCGCAGGAGACCGAACTGAACGACTACGCCCTGGACGGCATGGAATCCCTGGTGGATTATATGTACGACCATCTGGACGAGTTCCGCCTGCTGCTGGATGCCTCTTACGGCACAAAGTTCCACAATTTTGTGGACAGGATGGTGCAGGTGGAAGTGGAATACACCTACAAGTACATGGAGGCCATCGGCTGCCCGGAGCAGATGGGCGGTACGATGACCGAAACGGTGCTGCACATCGTGACCACTGCGTACTTTGAGGGACTGTTTGAGGTGGTGCGCCACGGCATGGACCGCGAGGAGGCCCGGCGCTACATCGACCTGCTGGGCCGGTACCACCACACCGGCTTTGCGGCGATTTTCCCCCAACTGGGGCAATAATTTGTATGGCAGGCTGCTGGCAACGGCAGCCTTTCCATAAAGTCGAAAGTTAGGATATGCTAATTTACAGGAGGAACCCCAATGAAAGAACAAAGCCCGGTCGGGCGCATCTGGGAACTGGGTAAGCCGGAGCACGGCAAGCTGATCTCCGCCGTTGTGCTGGCGGTCATCGGCTCGGTCTGCGGCATGGTGCCTTACTTTGCGGCGGCAAAGATCATTGTTTTGCTGCTGGCAGGGGAGCAGGCGCTTTCCGCCTACACGCCGTGGCTCATCACGGCGCTGTGCGGCTTTTTGCTGCGCACGGTGCTGTACAACAGCGCCCTGTCCCTTTCCCACAAAGGAACCTACAACATTTTAAAGACCATCCGCCAGATGCTGCTGGCAAAACTGCCCAAACTGCCCCTTGGCACCGTGATGGACACTTCCAGCGGCAAGCTGAAGCAGATCATTGTGGACCAGGTGGACGGCATGGAAACCACGCTGGCCCACCTTTTCCCCGAGATGACCGCCAACATCGCCGCCCCGGTGCTGACGATCTTGTACCTGTTTGTGCTGGATTGGCGGCTGGCGCTGCTGAGCCTGGTGGTTTTCCCCATCGCGTTCTTCTTTATGATGACCGTTATGGGCGGCTACGGTAAGGACTACGCCGGTGCGGTGCAGGCCACCAATGAGATGAGCAGCACCATCATCGAGTACATCAACGGCATCGAGGTCATCAAGGCGTTCAACCAGGGCAGCAAGTCCTACGCCCGCCTGATTGATAAAGTTCGTTACAACGCACAGTATTACGTAAACTGGATGAAGAAAAGCCAGCTGGGCATGGCTATGGCCTACGCGTTCTTCCCGGCGCAGATGCTGACCATCCTGCCCCTGGGCTGGGTGTTCTACCTGCACGGCAGCCTGTCCGCCGCCACGTTTTTGACCGTCATCATCCTGGCGCTGGGCATGGCTGCCCCCATCGTGGCCGCGTTCAACTTTGTGGATACGCTGGCGGTTGTCGGCACCACGGTGGGCCAGATCGATGAAATTTTAAAGGGCGAGGAGCAGGCCCACGGCGACAAGCCGGTCAGCTTTGCCAACCACGATATCGCCCTGGAGCATGTTTCTTTCGGCTACCATGACGACAAGGAAATCCTGCACGATGTCAGCCTGCGCATCCCTGCAGGTAAGATGACCGCACTGGTCGGCCCCTCCGGCTCCGGCAAGTCCACGCTGGCCAAGTTGGCGGCAGGCTTCTGGGATGTCAAGACCGGCACCATCACCATGGGCGGCCACGATCTCAAGTCCATTCCGCTGACCCAGCTGTACGAGCAGGCCGCTTACGTTAGCCAGGACAACTACCTGTTTGACGATACCGTGCGGGAAAACATCCGCATGGGCCGCCTGGGCGCTGCCGATGCCGAGGTGGAAGCTGCCGCCCACGCCGCAGGCTGCGACAGTTTCATCGGCGAGTTGGAGCACGGCTATGATACCCGCGTAGGTGGCGGCGGCGCACACCTTTCCGGCGGCGAACGCCAGCGCATTGCCATTGCCCGCGCCATGCTGAAAGATGCCCCTGTCATCATCCTGGATGAGGCCACTGCGTACATTGACCCCGAGAACGAAGCCATCATCCAGCAGGCCGTCAACAACCTGGTCAAGGATAAGACGGTCATCGTCATCGCCCACCGCCTGTCCACCATCACCGGTGCCGCCAACATTGCCGTGGTGCAGGACGGCCGCATTGCTGCCCAGGGCACCCACGCCCAACTGCTGGCAAACAGCACGTTGTATCGCGAAATGTGGCAGGCCCATACGGGTACAAAGGAGGGTGACGCAGAATGATCGAAGCATTCCGTAAAATTTGGAAATTCTCCGGCAAAGAAGTCGGCAACATCAACAAATCCGTGGCCGTCAGTGTGCTGAACGCGCTGCTGCAGATGTGCCAGGTCGGCGCGATCTACCTCGTTGTGCTGGGGCTGACCAGCGGCAGCACTTCGGGCGGCATCGCCTGGGCCGCGCTGGTGCTGGTACTTATCAGCATCTTCGGCGGGGCCGTTACGTCCAGCAAATCCAAAGCTTTGCAGACCCACGCCGGTTACTTTATGGCGGCCGACCGCCGCATCGCCATTGCCGACCGCTTAAAAAGCGTACCCATGGGCTTTTTCAACGAGAACAGCCTGGGCCAGCTTTCCGGTGTATGCACCACCGTTGTCAGCAACATTGAAATGATGGTGCCCATGGTGCTGGTCAACATCCTGGGCGGGCTTATCACCACCGCCGTGTTTACTGTGGTCGTTCTGGTGTTTGACTGGCGCATCGGCCTTATCGTACTGGCGGGCATTCTGGTCTACCTGGGCGTTGTCTCGGCCATGGAGAAAAAGTCCGCCGTCATCGCCGCTGACACCCAGAAGTCCCAGACCGCTCTCATCGAAGCCGTGCTGGAAAATGTGCAGGGCATGAGCGTCATCAAGTCCTTCAACCTCACCGGCCGCGGCGACAAAAAGCTGCAAACCGCCGTGGAGGAAAACCGCCGCGCCAACCTGGAAGTGGAGCAGGTCATGACCCCCTACACCATGGCCGAGGAGGCCGTGCTGCAGCTTGCCAGCGTGGCTATGATGCTGGCGGCCATCCTGCTGTGGATGGGCGGCACCATGACGCTGGCTAACGCGTTAATGGTCGTTGTTATGTCCTTTATGGTGTTCAACCAGATCAAGGCGTTTGGCATGGGCGTTTCCATGCTGCGCCTGGCCGCTGCCAGCATTGACCGCACAGTCGAGACCGAGAAAATGCCCCAGATGGACGAGCAGGGCAAGGCAGTCTCCCCGGAAAAGCACGATATCGTGTTCAATCATGTAGACTTTTCCTACGAGAACAAGCAGATCTTGCACGACATCACCGTGACCCTGCCGGATAAATCCACCACCGCTGTGATCGGCCCCTCCGGCTCCGGCAAGACAACGCTGTGCAACCTGATTGCCCGCTTCTGGGATGTGGACAGCGGCAGCGTGAAGATCGGCGGCGTGGACGTGCGGGACTACACGCTGGAATCGCTGATGGACCAGATCAGCATGGTATTCCAGAACGTCTACCTGTTCGCCGCTTCGATTGAGAACAACATCAAGTTCGGCTGCCCCGATGCCACCCACGAGCAGGTGGTGGCCGCCGCCAAAAAGGCCTGCTGCGATGACTTCATCGAGGCCCTGCCCGATGGCTACAACACCGTCATTGGCGAGGGCGGCGCGTCTCTCTCCGGCGGCGAAAAGCAGCGCATCAGCATTGCCCGCGCCATGCTGAAAGATGCCCCCATCGTCATCCTGGACGAGGCTACCGCCAACGTTGACCCCGAAAACGAGGACCGCCTGCAAAAGGCCATCGAAGCCCTGACCCGCGATAAGACCATCATCATGATCGCCCACCGCTTAAAGACGGTGCGCCACGCCGACCAAATTCTGGTCGTGGACCATGGCCGCATCGTGCAGCAGGGCAAGCATGAGGATCTGATCGACCAGCCCGGCATCTACGCCGCGTTTGTCGGCGGCCGCAAACAGGCCGAAGGCTGGAAACTGTAAAAGGGATTTCCCTGTAAGGCACAAGCCCCATAAAACCGCATTTTAAACGGATAACAAGAAAACCAGAACTGTTGGCTGAATCAGCTGTACAGTTCTGGTTTTTGTTTGTGGAAATGAGCACGGCAAACTGGAATTTATCTAAATACGTTTTATGGGATGTCTAATAACCGTTTTCCATTTTTCTGGAGCAACCTTTCTTGCATCAGACAGATATATTTCATGGTGTAATCTTTCCATATTCATATCATTAACATATCCATTCTGCTTCAAATATGTATCCATAAGCGCAACGGTTGCAGGTTCATCATCAAATGCTCCTAAGTGCATTATTTGAACACACAATCCCTCATCAATAGTCAAAAACTCTGCCGATGAACAATCTGTTTTTTTCTTTTTGGTTGCTGTTTCAACTGCCCATTCAAAGTCTTTTTGACTTATAAATTCTGGCAGACGGATAACTGAAATCCAATTAAATGAATCTTTATCCGAGTAGTCTATACCATCTATGTTATCCTGCCACCAGAATCCTTCAAGTGGCGGAACTACATATTCAAAAAAACGTCAATTTTGTAATCCGTTTTGTAACTCATTCTTAAGGTATATGCAATAGCATATAAAACACTAATTGCTTGCTGATATGCCCCGCCTTCTTCGTTTGGATTGCCTTTTCCTCTGACTGCAATATAATTTGCCTCAGGAACAGTTACAATCTCTGGTTTATTTTTAGGCATATAAAACTCTTTATATTCCTTCTTAAAATCAAAAGCCATAGCTACCTCCTCAAATTCCGATTCGCTACGTTAAGCTGAGTATACCATATTTTCCGATGAAAGAACACCCGCTAAGCGGAAACACCTTTGATTACTCGATTATTTAAACAGCTTATTCAGCAGATACACCCCCAGCACCAGCACACCCAGGACGAGAAAGATTCCCGCCATCCCGGCGCACAGCATGGTCAGCGTGGTGGGCAATAATGCAAACGACATAACCGTACCTCCTTATACGTACCCGTTCATCAGGGTCAAAATCAGGCCGCCCGCGATGACCGATGCGATCTGGCCCGAAACATTCACGCTGATGGAATACATCAGCAAAAAGTTTTGGTTGTCCTCGGCCAGGCCCATCTGGTTGACCACGCGGCCGCTCATCGGGAAAGCGGAAATGCCCGCCGCACCGATCATGGGGTTGATTTTCTTGCCCTCGGGCAAAAACAGGTTCAGCAGTTTGGCAAACAGCACACCGCCCACGGTGTCAAACACAAAGGCCACCAGACCCAGCGCCAGAATCAGCAGGGTATCCGGCTGCACAAATTTGTCCGCTGTCATCTGCCCGGCCACCGTCAGGCCTAGTACGATCGTGATAAGGTTTGCCAGCACATTCTGCGCGGTTTCGGACAGGGCATTCAGCACACCGCACTCCCGCAGCAGATTGCCGAACATCAAAAAGCCCACCAGCGCCACACTGGCCGGGGCCACCAACCCCGCCAGCACCGTGACCACAATGGGGAACAAGATCTTCGTGGTCTTGCTCACGCTTCCTTTTTTATAGGGCATGCGGATCAGCCGCTCTTTTTTGGTGGTACACAGGCGGATGACCGGCGGCTGCACAATGGGTACCAGCGCCATATAGCTGTAGGCCGCCACCATGATCGCCCCCAGGTACTTGCTGCCCAGGCTGTTCGCCACAAAGATAGCGGTCGGCCCGTCAGCCGCGCCGATGACCGCAATGGATGCCGCATCGGGCAGATCAAAGAACAGCCCTGCCAGCACCAGCGTGACAAAAATGCCAAACTGCGCCGCCGCGCCAAACAGCATCAGCCAGGGCTTTTCCAGCAGCGGGCCAAAGTCGATCATTGCGCCGATGCCAATAAACAGCAGCAGGGGGAACAATTCGTTGGACATGCCTGCCTCAAACAGCGCGGAGATCGGCCCTACCGTGTCGCCCTGGGTCACTGCACCGGACAAAGGCAGGTTGACCAAGATTGCACCAAAGCCCATGGGCAGCAGCAGGCTCGGCTCCATCTTTTTGGCAATGGCTAAATAAATCAGCAGCCCGCCGATTGCCCACATGACCACCATCTGCCAGGTGAGGTTGCCGAAGTTTGAAAACAACCCGGCAAAAGTTTGTAAGATCTGCATACAGTACCTCCCAGATCCTGGGCGGCAGGGTATAAAAATAGAGACCCCTGCCGCAGAAAAAACTGCGGCAAAAGTCTCAGTGTTCACAGTATGCCCCGGGGCTTTGCAACCCGTGGTGACGAAGCGATACGGCGCGGCGATCCGCGTCCCTTACTCCCTTTTACCTTGCCCATAGTATACAGGATACCGGTCAAAATTGCAAGCATATTTTGCCGAAAAATCCCCGCCCCGCCAAAATATTGCGCCGCCCCCAAAGCTGTGCTATACTTGTTTTAATTATTATGCAACGGAACAGGGGAACCATTATGATAAAGATTGCCATTGTCGAGGACGAAGCCGCCGTACGCGACCAGTTGACCGACTTTGTGCGCCGCTACACCCGCCAGTACGGCACCGAGTTTGAGGTGACCTGCTTTACCGATGGCGATGAGATCCTGGAAAACTACCGCCCGGCGTTTGACATCATCTTTTTGGATGTGGAGATGAAGCGCCTGAACGGCATGGAGACCGCCCAGCGCATCCGCGCACTGGATGACGATGTACTGTTGATTTTCATCACCAACATGGCGCAGTATGCCATCAAGGGGTACTCGGTCGGCGCGCTGGATTACGTGCTCAAGCCCGTGCCGTACTTTGCCTTTTCCCAGCAGCTGCAAAAGGCGGTCAACCAGCTGGCCCGGCGGGCGCGGCATTACCTGGCGGTCCCGGTGGATGGCGGTATGCGCCGCCTGGACACCGCCGCTATCTATTATATGGAAAGCGATGGTCATAAAGTCTGCTTTTACACCGAGGACGGCGACTTTACCGCCCCCGGCGCGCTGAAAGCCTTTGAGGAAAAGCTGGCAAACCGTCCCTTTGCCCGCTGCAACAGCGGGTATCTGGTCAACCTGGCCCAGGTGCGCGGCGTACAGCAAAGCGAGGTACAGGTCGGCCCGCATACGCTGCAAATCAGCCGCCCGCGGCGCAAGGCGTTTCTGGCCGCACTGGCCGACTATATCGGGGGTGAGGGCGTATGACCGCCGTCCTGGATATGCCGCGCCTGTACACCGCTTTGGCCGAGTGTATGGCTACCTTATTATATGCCCAGCAGCTGCCGCCGCGCTATTCTGCCAAGCACAGCATCGTCAACAGCCTGATTTGGATGGCAGGGCTGGCGGTGTTTATGCAGCTGACCGGCTCGGTGCCGCTGGTGCTGTGGATTCCCTGCATGATGTGCGCAATCGTCTCGATGTACCTGTTTTTGTGGCGCAACTGCGAGACCACCCCACTGGAAGCCGGATATTACTGCGCCCGGGCGTTTATTTTGGCCGAATTGGCCGCCAGCGTGGAGTGGCAGCTGCATTGTGCCCTGTGGCCCCAGCGCAGCGGGCGTGACCCACTGGCCGTGCTGCTGCTTATCCTTGTGTACGGCGCGCTGTTTACCGCCGTGTACTGGATGGAAAAACACCGCAGCAACCAACCCGCCAAGCTGCACATCACACCGCTGGGCATGCTGATGGCGGTCATTATGGCTATTACGGTTTTTGCGGTCAGCAACTTAAGTTTTGTCAATAACAGCGAAGCTACGATGAGTATCCGCTACATCCGTACGCTGGTGGATCTGGCGGGTGTGCTGATTCTGACCGTCCAGCACGAGCAGCTGCGGGAAAGCGCCCTGCACAGCGAACTTTCCGCCATGGACGATGTGCTGCGCCGCCAGTACGAGCAGTACCGCCAAAGCAAGGAGAACATCAAACTTATCAACCGGCGCTACCATGAATTAAAGGTGCAGATCGCCACCATCCGTGCCGAGCGCGACCAGGCCAAGCAGGATGCCGCGCTGGCCGCCATGGAAAGTGACATCCGCCGCTACGAAGCCGAGAACAAGACCGGCAACCCGGTATTGGACACGCTGCTGACCGCCAAAAGCCTGTACTGCCAGCAGCACGGAATCAATATGACCTGCGTAGCCGATGGCAAGCTGTTGGATTTCCTTTCCACCGGCGAGATCTGCACCATCGTGGGCATTGCGCTGGACAATGCCACCGAGAGCCTGGCCGCCGAGCCGGACCCGGAGAAGAAGCTGATCCGGGTAGCCATCTACGCGCAGAACGGCTTTGTGATGCTGCGGTTCGAGAACTACTGTGCCCAGCCCGTGGAACTTGGCCCCGACGGCCTGCCCCTGCGCAGCGCTCACGGCGGCTATGACCTGAAAAGCGTCCGCGCCGCCGCCGAAGCCCACGGCGGCACGTTGACCCTGCATTGGGAGAATGAGTGGTTTACGCTAAGGGTGCTGCTACCGCAGAAGTAAGCAGAGCCTAAAGGCTCCCTTGTGCAAAGGGGGCTCCGCCGACAGGCGGTGGGGGATTGTGGCTTTGCCTATACATCGACCTGCCCTCGTAAGGTTACAATCCCTCAGTCAGCCTATCGGCTGACAGCTCCCTTTACACAAGGGAGTCATTTGGGTTGCAATAGGGGAGAGGTCCCGTACCTCTCCCTTTTTTGCTGCTATAGCAACATGCACAAATAGGGGCCGTCTTGCTTTGTGCAACATCCACATCAAATTTTGATACACTTTTGCAACTTTTACAGATTATGCCGCAAAAACGGCAGTTTGTGCATTTTTTGAAACAAAACCTTAACGCTATGGTAACATAGTATCAGTTCAACACCGTACTTCTACAAAAACGGTGAAAATACATTGAGGAGGAAAACAATGAACACCCTGCTTCTTACCCTGGCAAACATGGGCGTCAACCTGGATGACGTTGCCGATGTGGTTAATAACTGCATCCCGCAGCTTATCTTCTTTGGCGTTGTGGTTGTCGCCGCCATCCTCGTGCTGATCGCTATGGCGGTCAACAAGAAACTGGCAAAATCCACCAAATTCATGGTGCGCGCCCAGTCCGGCCTGGCCGTGCTGCTGGCTTTCGGCATCATGCTCAACCTGGTTGCCTTTGGCCCCATGAGCACTATGCTCGACCTGGTCACCGGCAACGGCACCATCACCGAGGAATCCAGTGACGAGGCCAACGCCCTATGCACCGAGATCGCCGAGGAAGGCATCGTCCTGCTGCAGAACGATGACAGCGAGCTGCCCCTTGCTTCCGGCAGCAACCTGAACGTCTTTGGCTGGGCTTCTGTCGGCCCCGTCTACGGCGGCACCGGTGCCGGCGCTATCTCCGCCGACCGTCCCACCGTCAGCCTGCTGGATGGCCTGCACAACGCTGGCATCAACACCAACACCGAACTGAGCGATTTCTACACCGCTTACTGCGCCGAGCGTCCGGCCCTGGGCTACAGCGACCACAACTGGACCCTGCCCGAGCCCACCGCCGCCAGCTACACCCAGGAGCTGATCGACAACGCTAAGGCTTTCTCCGACACTGCCATGATCGTCATCAGCCGTGTTGGCGGTGAGTTTGCTGACCTGCCCACCGACATGAGCACCGTCAACTACACCGATAACTCCACCGAGTACAAGGACTTCGAGGACGGCCAGCATTACCTGTCCCTGAGCAAGACCGAGCGCGACATGGTCGACCTGGTCTGCCAGAACTTCGACAACGTTGTGCTGGTTTACAACGCCGCCAACACCCTGGAACTGGGCTTTGTGGACGAGCATCCCCAGATCAAGAGCGTCATCTGGTGCCCCGGCACCGGCCAGACCGGCTTCAACGCCCTGGGCGAGATCGTTGCCGGTGAGGTCAACCCCTCCGGCCACTCCGCTGACACCTTCGTCTATGACCTGACCGCCGCTCCTTACTTCAACAACATCGGCGCTTTCGCCTACACCAACGCTGATTCCGTTGGTTACGAGTCCGCCAGCCTGTTTGGCGGCGACCCCGCTCTGGTTCCTCCGCACTTCGTCAACTATGTCGAGGGCATCTACGTTGGCTACAAGTTCTACGAGACTGCCGCCGCCGAGGGCCTGATCGACTACGACAAGACCGTGCAGTATCCCTTCGGCCACGGCCTGTCCTACACCACCTTCACCCAGAAGATCGACTCCATGACCGAGGCTGACGGCACCATCACCCTGAATGTCACCGTCACCAACACCGGCAGCGTAGCCGGTAAGGACGCTGTCCAGGTCTACTTCAACCCGCCGTACACCGATGGCGGCATCGAGAAGGCTTCCGCCAACCTCGTTACCTTCGGCAAGACCGATTCCATCGAGCCGGGCGCTTCCCAGACTCTGACCCTGACCTTCAATACCGAGGACATGGCCAGCTTTGACAGCAAGGACAAGGGCTGCTACGTCCTGGAGGAAGGCGACTACATCATCAGCGTCAACGAGGATTCCCACACTGTGCTGGATTCCAAGACCTACAACGTTGCTTCCACCATCGTCTATGACGAGTCCAACCCCCGCAGCACCGATGCCGAGGCTGCTACCACCAAGTTTGACTTTGCCGATGACAAGCTGGTCACCCTGTCCCGCGCTGACCATTTTGCTAACTATGCCGAGGCTGTTGCTGCTCCCTCTGACTACACCATGTCCGAGGAAAGCATGAACACCCTGTACAACGACCACAACTGGAACCCCGAAGATCACAACGACCCCAACGATGAGATGCCCGTTACCGGTGCCGACAACGGCCTGAAGCTGGCTGACCTGCGCGGTGCTGACTACGATGACGAGCGCTGGGAGACCCTGCTGGACCAGATGACCGTTACCGAGATGGACGACCTGATCGCCCTGGGCGGCTACCAGACCAAGGCCGAGGCCAGCGTTGACAAGTACGCTACCATCGACTGCGACGGCCCCGCTGCCATCAACAACAACTTCACCGGTGTTTCTTCCATCGGCTTCCCCTCTGAGATCATCATCGCTTCTACCTTCAACACCGACCTGGCCCGCCGCTACGGCGAGAGCATCGGCCGCATGGCCAGCGAGATGAACGTCACCGGCTGGTACGCCCCTGCTATGAACGGCCACCGCTCCGCTTTCGACGGCCGTAACTTCGAGTACTACTCCGAGGACAGCGTCCTGGCCGGTTACATCGGTGCCAGCTCCATTGCCGGTGCCCAGAGCTACGGCGTTTACGCTTACATGAAGCACTTTGCCCTGAACGATCAGCAGATCAACCAGAGCGAGATGCTCTGCACCTGGGCTGACGAGCAGGCCATCCGCGAGATCTACCTGCGTCCCTTCGAGATCAGCGCTAAGGTCGGCGGCTGCAAGGCTGTCATGTCCAGCTGGAACTACGTTGGCAACCAGTGGGCCGGTGCCTGCGATGCACTGCTGAACGGTGTGCTGCGCGGCGAGTGGGGCTTCCGTGGTATGGTCATCACCGATGGTTTCCACTTCACTGACTACATGGATTCCGACATCGCCATCCGCAACGGCTGCGACCTGATGCTGAAGAACTACGATGTCGCTACCAACCACCTGACCGACACCACCAGTGCTACCAGCATCAAGGCGATGCGTCAGGCTTGCAAGAACATCATGTACACCGTGGTCAACTCCCGCGTTTACGACCCCGCCAACACCGTGACCACCCCCATCTGGCGTACCGCTATGATCGTGGTCGATGTGCTGCTGGCTGTGCTGCTGGTCGTGCTGGAAGTGCTCACCTTCAAAAGCTACAAAAAGAAAAAGGCACAGTAAAGCGTAATTTGTAAGCTGTGCAGCTGCCCTGCGGTCCATCGCCGCCGACTTTGCGCGGTTGTGCGGTGGGCCGCAAGGCTGTTTTTAGAAAAGGAACCACCTTATGCAAAAGAAACAACTGCAAGCTTTAACGCTTGAACAAAAATGCGCTCTGCTTTCGGGCGGGACTGTGTTTACCACGCGCGCCATGCCCAAGGCTGGGGTGCCGTCTATCACGTTGTCCGATGGCCCCAACGGTGTGCGCAAGCAGGCCGGGGCGGCGGACCATCTGGGGCTGAACCCCAGTGTGCCGGCAACCTGCTTTCCCACGGCTGTTACCGTGGCCTGCAGCTGGGACCCTGCCCTTGGCGAGGAAGTGGGCAAAGCTATGGGCGAGGAAGCAGCCGCGCAGGAAGTTGCCGTGCTGCTGGGCCCGGGCCTGAACATCAAACGCAGCCCGCTGTGTGGGCGCGACTTCGAGTATTTCTCCGAGGATCCTTATCTGGCGGGCAAGATGGCCGCTGGGTACGTGCGGGGCATCCAATCCAACGGCATCTCCGCCTGCCCCAAGCATTTTGCGGTAAACTCGCAGGAACTGCGCCGCATGGCATCGGATTCTGTAGTGGACGAGCGAACCTTGCGCGAGTTGTATTTGACCGGCTTTGAGATCGTAGTGAAGGAAGCTGCGCCCAAGACCATCATGTCCAGCTACAATCTGGTAAATGGCACCTACGCCAACGAGAACGCCCACCTGCTGCAGGACATCCTGCGCAAGGATTGGGGCTTTACCGGCGCAGTCGTCACCGACTGGGGCGGTTCCAACGACCATGCGCTGGGCGTAAAGAACGGCTCCACGCTGGAAATGCCTGCTCCCGGCGGCGATGCCGTGCGGGAACTGCTGGCCGCTGTCAAGTCCGGCAAAATTACCGAAGCCGATGTGGATGCCCGCCTGGACGAACTGCTGACGCTGATTTACGACACCCACGCCGCCGTGCAGAACCACAGCCGCAGCTTTGATGCCGATGCCCACCATGCGCTGGCCCGCCGTGCCGCCGCCGAGAGCATTGTACTGCTGAAAAACGAGGACAGCCTGCTGCCGCTGGCGGCGGGCACCAAGGTGGCCGTTATCGGCGACTTTGCCGAGACCCCGCGCTATCAGGGCGCAGGCTCCAGCGCTGTTAATTCTATCAAAGTGGATTCGCTGCTGGGCAGCTGGGCCGAAAGTGGGCTGGAACAGGTAGGCTTTGCCACCGGTTTCGACCGCCAGGGCAAACCCGATGCCGCCAAACAGGCCGAAGCCGTGGC